>NZ_JBCARA010000001.1:0-711953 GCF_038419725.1 Roseateles sp. PN1
CAGTTGGTGACAGCCTTGCCGCTGGTATCGCGGCAAGTCCTTCGGCAGCCGAGCCAAGCCTTCCGGCTTGGCTGTGCGGCCTCAGAGCTACTCACGTCGCTTCGCTCCGTTCGGGCGGTCTGTCACGCAAGTCCTAAGATTCTTCCGGGACAAAGATCCACAGCAGCAGATAGACCAGCACGCCGCTGCCGGCGCAGATGGTCAGCAAGCTGAACATCAGCCGCCACAGCCAGGTCGGTGTGGCCGTGAGTTGCGCCAAGCCACCGCACACGCCGCCCAGCCAGCGGTCGTCGCGGCTGCGCTTGAACTCGTTGATGGCCGGCATGCCATTGCTCGCGAAATAGTCAGAACCTGCCGAGGCGCCCGCATTGCCGCCTGAGCCACCGCCCAGCACCCGCTCTTTGGCGCGCGCATATTCCTCGGCCGACAAAGTGCCACGGTCGTGCAGTTCGGCCAATTTGGCCAGCTCGTCGCTGATGGACATGGAAACAACCCTCCGATTGATGTTGATGACGCTAGCCTAAAGCTTTCAGCCGCCGCCGACCAGCCCATGCGACAGACTGCCGCCTGGCCAGCGCGAACGGTATGCACCGGCCCATTCATCCCGGCAAAGGGCCATTCATCCGCGCAATTGCCCATTGAACGCCTATGCCTTGTGGGCCCGAGCAGCGTGCCCATAATCCGCCCCATCCCAAGCTGGAGTGGAGAACAAGCAGATGAATGGCATGAGAAGACTAGCCCGCCAACGCGGCCGGCGGCACTGGACGAGCGGCCTGCTGAGCCTGACGATGGCAGCAGCCGCCGCCCAGGCAGCCACGGCCAGCCCCGCCGCCACCGCCGAACGCACGACGACCCAAGCCTGCCGCGTCGAGGGCGTGCCCAACGAATTGCAATGCGGCAGCATCAAGCGCCCGTTGGACCCCAGCAAGCCCCAAGGCACGCAGGTCGACATCCACTTCCTGGTGGTGCCGGCCATGGCGCGCAACAAGCAGCCCGACCCGGTGCTGATGCTGGCCGGCGGCCCCGGCCAAAGCGCCATCAGCGTGGCGCCCATGGTGCTGCCCCGCCTGGCCCGCATGAACAATCGGCGCGATCTGGTTTTCATCGACCAACGCGGCACCGGCAAGTCCGCCCCGCTGCAATGCGCCGATGCCAGCAAGCTGCCGCTGAGCGAAGCGCTGGACCGCGCAGCCATGCTTAAACGCCTGGAGCAATGCAGGATTGAGTTGAGCCAGCTGCCACACGGTGATTTGACCCAGTACAGCAGCAGCATCGCGGTGCAAGACTTCGAGGCCGTGCGCCAGGCCCTGGGCGCACCGCAATGGAACTTGATCGGTGGCTCCTACGGCACCCGCGCGGCGCTGGAGTATCAGCGCCAGTTCCCGGCCCAGGTGCGGCGCACGGTGCTCGATGGCGTGGCCCCGCCGGACATGGTGTTGCCGGCCAGCTTCTCTGTTGACGGCCAGGCCGCGCTCGACGCCATGCTGGACTTCTGCGCCAAAGACAAAAGCTGCGCGCAGCAATTCCCCCAGCTGCGCCAGGAATGGCAAGGCCTGCTGCAAAGCCTGCCGCGCAGCATCAGCGTCAAGCATCCGCTGACCGGCCAGGCCGAGCGCTTCACGCTCGAACGCGCCCAGCTGCTGCAAGCGGTGCGCACGCCGCTCTACGCGCCAGCCTTGGCCGCCGCCCTGCCAGCCGCCATTCACGCCGCGCATCTGGGCCAGTTCGAGGGCCTGCTGGGTTTGAGCGGCAGCCTCGGTTCGGCCAAGAGCATGAAGCTGGCAGAGGGCATGCACTTCTCGGTGGTGTGCGCCGAAGATGTGCCGCGGCTGGCCCAAGCCAGTGACAAGCCCGGCGCCGACTTTGGCCTGAACGACGCCCAGCTCTACACCCAGGTGTGCAAGAACTGGCCCCGCGCGAATGTTCCGCAGGCCTTCTACAACATGCCGCCGGCGCAGTCACCCGTCTTGCTGCTCAGCGGCGGCGCCGACCCCGCCACCCCGCCCCGCCACGGTGAACGTGCGGCCAAGGCCCTGGGTGCCAAGGCCCAGCACATCGTCGTGCCCGAGGCCGGCCACGGCGTGATGGGCCTGGGCTGCATGCGCGAGCTGCTGTTCCGCTTTATCGACGCCAAAACCGACAGCGCCGCCCTGCCCCAGGACGCCAGCTGCGCCATCAAGATTCCACGCCCGCCTGCCTTCCTGCCCGTTCAGCCGCAGCAGCAGCAACAACAGGCAGCCGCCACCGCCAAGGAAGCCTCATGATCGAGATCGAAAACGTCAGCAAACAGTTTGTTGCCCCCGGTGGCTCCGGCGTGGGCGGCAAGCAAGGCCTGCTCGCCGGTTTGGGTTTGAAGCGCGTGCCCAAGCAGATCGTGCATGCGGTCAGCAATGTGACGGTGATCGCGCCAAGCGGCCGCATTACCGGTTTGCTCGGGGCCAACGGCGCCGGCAAGACCACCACCTTGCGCATGCTCGGTGGCCTGTTCCAACCCGATAGCGGGCGCATCACGGTAGACGGCATCGCTGTGGCCAGCCAGCCGCGCGAGGCGCTGGCCCGCATGGGCATTCTGGGCGACGCCCACGGCCTCTACCCGCGCCTGACGGCGCGCGAAAACATCATTTACTTCGGCCGCCTTCAAGGTATGGAGGAAGACGCTGCCAGCGCCCGTGCCGCTGAACTGGCGCGTTTGCTCGACATGACGCACATTCTGGACCGCCGCGCCGAGGGCTTCAGCCAGGGCGAGCGCATGAAGACCGCGCTGGCCCGCGCCCTGGTGCATGACCCCGCCAACATCGTGCTGGACGAGCCCACCAACGGCCTCGATGTGCTGGCCACCCGCTCGCTGCGCGAGGCGCTGCGGCATCTGCGCTCCGTCGCTGGCGGCAACAAGACCATCATTTTTTCGACCCACATCATGCAAGAGGTGGAGCAGCTGTGCGAGCACGTGGTGGTGGTGGCCAAGGGCCGCAGCGTGGCCGAAGGTTCGGTGCCCGAGCTGCTGGACTTGGCGGGTGAGCGCCGCTTCGAAGACGCGTTCGTGAAACTGGCTTTTGGCAATTCTGAAGAGGTGGCCGCATGAGGACCGAGAACAAAGACAACACGAACAAGGCGGCCAGCGGCCTCTGGCGCAACTTCCGCGTCGTGTTCTTCAAAGAGGTGATCGACGCCTTGCGCGACCGCCGCACCCTGCTGCGCCTGATGGTTCCCGCCGTGCTGATGGGGCCGCTGATGCTGCTGGCAATTTCGGGCCTGATCTCCTCGCTGGAAACCCGTGCCGACAAGCGCGAAATTCTGGTGGCCGGCATGGAACACGCGCCCACTCTGCGCAACTACATCGAACGCCAGACCTACACCATCAAGGAAGCACCCAAAGACTACGAGGCCGGCCTGCGCGCCAACACCTTGCTGGAGCCGGTGCTGGTAATCGGCAAGGATTTTGAGCAAGACTTGCTGCACGGCGAGCAACCCACGGTGGAGCTGGTGAGCGACAGCGCCAACCAGCGCGCCGGCGCGGGCATGGCGCCGATCCAGCGCTTGCTCAGCGGCTTCAACCGCGAACGCGCCTCGCTCAACCTGGCTTTGCGCGGCGTTTCCACCGAGCTGCTGCAACCGCTTCTGGTGGAGGAACGTGATCTGGCCAGCACCCAGGCGCGTGCCGCCCGCATCACAGGCATGATCCCCATGTTCATCATCATGGCGGTCTTGTACGGCGCGCTAACGTCCGCCCTCGACAGCACCGCCGGTGAGCGAGAGCGCGGCTCGCTGGAGCCACTGCTGATGAACCCGGTGCAGCAGTTCGCCCTGGTGCTAGGCAAATGGGGCGCGGTGGCCTGTTTGGGTCTGGCGGTGGCCATGCTGGCCAACCTCAGCTTTTTGCCGGCGCAGTGGCTGCTGGGCAATGACAGCCTGCAAGCCATGTTCCAGTTCGGCAGTTACGAGGTGCTGGTGTTCTTCTTGCTGCAGCTGCCCCTGGCGGCGGGCATTGGCGCCTTGCTGATGGCCATGGCGATTCGCACCAAGAGCTTCAAAGAGGCGCAGGCCAGCAGCACCCTGGTGATCACCTTGGTGGCGCTGGCGCCCATGGTCAGCCTGCTCAACCCGGGCGGCGACGCGCCCTGGTATCTATGGGTGCCAGGCTTGTCGCAGAACACCTTGATGATGCTGGTGCTCAAGGGCGAGGCACTGACCGCCGCCCAGGTGCTGCCCGGCGTGCTGGTGGGCCTGTTGCTGACGGTGACCAGCCTGATCTTTGTGGCGCGCTCGATGCGCGGCGCGGTGGCCAAGTAGCGCTCGACTCAACACTGAGAAGGGCGCGTGCCGCCCCTTTTCGGTCAGTGCGGACCCGGCGCTAGGCTAGCGCCGCACCGGCTTGGAGCCAGGTACGGGAATGCTGGCCATTGTCTTGAGCCAAGGCTCATGCACATAATGGTTCGGCATCTGCCGCGCAAAAGATGCCGGTCAAATTTGTGCTCGGGCCAGGCCTTGCTTGCCGCCCCTGGCGCCCAGGATCAGAGTGCGCACCGAGCTTCGGGAGGCTTGCATGTTCTTGTCCAGTACTTGCTCGCAGCTTGACGCGTTTATGCGCAGAGCTTCAGGCTGCGCGGCGCGCCATGCGACAGGCCACCTGCCACCGCGGCCCCACTTGCACTGAACGGCCGGGCTCGGGCAAGCAACAATGGCTGAGAACCTGGCACTGAGCAGACTTTGGCCTCGGCATTTCAAACATCGGCTGATGTTGCTGATGTCGGTCTTGCTGGTCTTGGCCACCGCCATTCAAGGCGCCATCACCGCGCAACGACAAAGCAATCAGGCCCTGCAGGACAAGCGCGAACAGGCCGCCATGCTGGCCCATAGTTTGGCGGTGGCCACGGCGGAATTGCTGCGCAGCGACAGGGGCTATATCGAGCTGCAAGCCTTGATTCAAAGCTATGCCAGCTTTGACAGCGTGGGCGCCTTGAGCATTCTGGGCCTCAAAGGTCAGGTGATGGCGCAGCTGCACCGAACGCCCAAAGCCACCCAGGTGACCGAGAGCAAAAGCAATGGCGCCGGCATGGTGCTGCCGACCCAGCCGCTGTTCAGCGCCAAGCTCGCCGACGATGGCAAACACCTCGAGATCTGGCAGCCGGTGATGGCCGGGCGGCATTTGGGCTGGGTCAAGCTGGACTATGACTTGCAATCCCTGCGGGAAGTTCAGGCCCAGGTCTGGCGCGAGACTTTGGCCGTGGCTGCGTTGCTGGTGGTCTTGTGCATGATGCTGCTGCACGCCCTGCTGAAGCGGCCGATGCGCGCGCTGGAGAATGCCCGCCGCTTCGCCAGTGAGCTGGCCGATGCTCGCGGCCTGACCGAACCCGTTGAGGCCGGGCCGATTGAGTTTGTGGAACTCGGCCGCGCCCTCAACGAGGCCTCGGTCTTGCTGCTCCAGCAGATGATCGTGCTGAAAGACAGCATGCAGCGCCAGCAAACCCACAAGGCACAGATGGAGGCGCAGAACGAGCAGCTGAGCGCCATCTTCGCGCTCAGCCGCGACGGCCTGCTCACCTTTGATCAGCACGGCCAGGTGCAATTCGCCAATCGCGCTTTTCTTGATTTGACCGGCTTGCAGGCCGAGGAACTGCTGGGCCAGACCGACACGCATCTAGAGACCCTGCTGCTGGCACGCGCCCAGGATGCCGAGGAGTTCGCAGGCCTAGCCGCCTGCTTCGCGCCGCCAGACCCACTCAATGCTCAGAAGCAAGCCCGCCAGACCAGCCTGAGCTTGATCGGCGACCGCCCGCGCGTATTGGCGCTGAGTGGCCAGCACAGCCAATCGGCCAGGGTCAGCCGGGTCTTGTACGTGTGTGACGTGACCCGCCAGCATGAGGTGGACCGCATGAAGTCAGAGTTCCTGGCCCTGGCTGCGCATGAACTGCGCACGCCGATGACCAGCATTTTTGGCTATGTGGAGCTGATGCTGGAACGCGAGATGAGCGAGGCCAAGCGTCAGTCGATGCTGGCGCGCATCTACCGGCAATGCCAGTTGATGATCAATATCCTCAACGAACTGCTGGACCTGGCCCGCATCGAGGCGCGCGGCGCCAGCGACTTCAAGTTCGAAACCCTGGACCTGGCCACGGTGGTGGCCGAAACGCTCAACGATTTCAAACCCCCGCAAGGCCGCGAGCCGCCCCAGCTGGAGGCGCGCGATGCCGGGCACCCGCCGATGCTGGTGTGCATCGACCGTCAGAAGATGCAGCAGATTCTGCTGGGCACCCTATCGAATGCCTACAAATACTCGCCCGAGGGCGGGCTGGTGACGGTGCGCTTGCTGCAAGCGCAGCGGCCAGCCTCCACCGGCAAGCGCATTGCCAACGGAATCCGGCTCGGCAATGGCGGTGATGCCAGTGATGCCGCAGTAGGCCCGGAAGGCCGGCCGCATTTCGGCGTGCAGGTCGAGGACCGTGGCATTGGCCTCTCAGCCGAAAGCCTGGCGCGCATGGGCGAGCGCTTTTTCCGTGTCGACACCTCCGGCCACATCCCCGGCACCGGCCTGGGCGTCAGCATCGCCCGCGAATTGCTGGATCTGATGGGCGGCCATATGCAGATCGAGAGCGAACTCGGTCGCGGCACTCGCGTGACGCTATGGATCAAGTGTTGAGGCTTGCGCGCTCAAACGCATCGGTGACGTGCCGTTCAGCTGAATTCCAAAGTCTCCCGGAACGGACCCGGCTCAGTGCAGTCCGGACAAGGCCCGCTGCACCTCATGCTGCCAAGGCAAGGCATGGACGATCTCGTTGAGCTGGCGCGCTGATTCAAATGGCGCCAGCACTTCACCAGCGGGCGTCAAGAACTGCACATTGGTGATCAAAGCCATCGGGTCGACCATGGCCACCACCCCTTCCGACATGCTGACCCAATCCCAGGCCACACCGGCCCGCGAGCTACCGTCGTCACCTTGCCACAGGGTTTGCCCCAAAGCTGGGCGATTAGCGTCGCCGGCAACCAACACTTGAGTGCTCAAATGCGCGAACTGTAGTTGGTGCACATGCAATACCTTACACAAAACTCGTGGCCACGCGTACACAATCCAAGCTGGGGTCATAAAAACAATTCAATAAATTGAGGCAGGGAAAAAAGCTCAAGCGCTCACGCTTGGAATATGACAAGTGTGATGACACTTGTCGTAATTCGATAGCTGTAAACCTTGTCAGGGAACAACGGCACTTTCGTTCGATGCATCACGAACGACCCGCCTAAATTTGGACGAAAGCGATGCTGCAGGGGGGTTACCAATCGGTACTCGAGGCCCAATCCCGTGATCAGTTCCGCAGCGAAATCATTCGCTTTGCGCAGGGTCTGGGTTTTGCGACGGTGTCAGCCACGGTGGTGGTCGACCATACCCTGGGCGTTTCCGACTTTGAGACGGTGGACAACACGCCGGACTCCTACTCCACCCATTTCCAAGATCGCGACACTTGGCGGCGTTGCCCAGTCACTCAGCATTGCAAACGCCAAAGCGTCCCCATCATCTGGAATCAGACTACTTACGCGTCCTGCGGTCAGGCTGATCTCTGGGAAGAACAGGCACAGTTTGGCTACAGGACCGGCATCGCTCTCGCCCTCCACATGCCAGAAGGTCGGCATTTCATGTTTGGCATGGATCGGAGCGATCCGCTGCCGAGCAACGCTGTCGAGCTGACTCGGCTGGTCGCCGACTTACAACTATTTGCCGTTTACGCGCAAGAGGCGGCTTGGCGGGTAGTCTTGCCAAAATCCCAAGGTGCTTTATCGCCCAAAATGCACCTCACGCCTCGCGAGCTTGAAGCTTTGCGTTGGACGATGGACGGAAAGACCGCCTGGGAAGTCGGCACCATCCTCAGTATTTCGGAAAGAACAGCGGTTCTTCACATCAGCAATGCGATGCGAAAACTCGACTGCACGACCAAACATCAGGCGGTGCTGAAGGCACTGCGTTTCGGTCTGATCAGATAGAGCACACTTTTCCCCGATTAATGCCAAGCCAGTCACGCTGACAAGTGTCAGAGTTGACAGTTACCTCACTTGCATCGGTCTGTTGAAATTCAACTCATGCACTCAACAGAGTGAGTTCAACAAACGGATGCCCACATGAACACCCAAGACCAAACCCCTGTCGCAACAATCTCGAACACCGATGTTGGCCCAGTGGAAATCAGCCTTGATTTGCTGCAACAGGTTTCTGGCGGCACCCCACGCGGCGGCTGGATTGTCGAACCCACCACCGTGCTGGCCATTGAAGCCGAAGCCCCGACACCGCGCGGCGGCTGGTAAGCAGCCACCCCCAGCCGATACCGCCAGCGCGGTATCCCAACACAAGAGCGGAGTTCGCTTTTTCTAGGTCCGCATGCTTTTCAGATCCGAAGCCCTGGCTGGTCAAGAACAAAAAGGCTGGCTGGGTCAGGTGCAAGTCCTGCCACCGCTGTCGCTCCAACTGCTCACCGCTGCGGCCGTGGGCAGTTTGTTCTTGGTCGGCGTGTTTTTGAGCACGGCCGAATACACCCGCAAGGCGCGGGTCAGCGGCTATTTGGTGCCCGACCGCGGCGTCTTACGCATCAATGCGCCGCAAACCGCCACGGTGCTGAGCCGGCTGGTGAGCGAAGGCCAGCAGGTCAAGCAAGGGGATGTGCTGTTTGTGCTGGCCCTGGACAGCGCCAGCCAGGCGCCTGAAGACATCGCCAAAAACCTCAGCGCCCGCCAGCAAAGCCTGGGGCAGACGGCCGAGCAACAACAGCGCTTGCTGGAAACCCAGCAAAGCGCCCTGGCGCAGCGGCGCTTGGGCTTGCAGCGCGAATTACGCCAGTTGCAGGACGAGCGCGCCCTACATGCCGAACGCCTGAGCCTGGCCGCCGAGGCGCTGGCGCGGCTGGAGGCCTTGAAGAACGATCAGTTCATCTCCACCGCCCAAGTGCAAAGCAAGCGCGAGGAATTGCTGGGCCTGCGCGCCCAGGCCCAAGCCTTGGAGCGCCAACGCGAAGCGCTGCAGCGTGATCTGGAAACAGTGGATGCGCAAGCGCGGGAGTTGCCGCTGCGCAGCCAAGTGCTGCAGGGCGAGATCAGCCGTGACCTCGCCGCCTTGCAGCAGCAGGGGCTGGAAACGGAAGGCCGGCGCCGCCTGGTGCTGCGCGCGCCCAGCGACGGCGTCGTCTCCACCTTGCAGGTCGAGCCGGGGCAAAGCGTCAGCAGCGCCGCACCTCTAGCCAGCTTGCTGCCGGCGCAAACGCAGATGTTGGCGCAGCTGTTCGCGCCCTCCAGCGCGGTTGGCTTTGTGCGCGCGCAGCAGGCGGTGCAACTGCGCTATCAAGCTTTTCCCTATCAAAAATTCGGTCAGCAAAGCGGCAGCGTGCTGCAGGTCTCACGCACGCCGCTGAGCCCGGCCGAGCTGGCCGGCCTGAACCTGCCCGCCGCGCTGAGCCAAGGCCCGGGCAGCGAGCCGCTGTACCGCATCACCGTCAAGCTGGACCGGCAAACCGTGTCGGCCTATGGCCAGGCCCAGCCCCTGGCCGCCGGCATGCAGCTGGATGCCGATGTGATGCTGGAACGGCGCCGCCTGATCGAGTGGATTTTTGAGCCCATCTTGAGCCTTGCCCAACGTGTCTGAAGCCTCCTCGTCCTCGCATCGCCTTCTTGAACGCCTGAGCCTGGGCTGGCGCGGCCGCGGCCAAATGCCAGTCATTCTGCAGACCGAGGGCGCCGAATGCGGCCTGGCCTGCCTGGCCATGATTGCCAGCGCGCAAGGCCGGCACTGCGATTTGCGCCAGCTGCGCACGCAGTTCTCGCTCTCGCTCAAGGGCGCCACCATGGCCGATCTGGTGCGCATGGCCACGCAGCTGGGGCTGACGAGCCGGGCCTTGCGCGCCGAACCGGCTCATTTGGCCCAGCTGCATCTGCCCTGCATCCTGCACTGGGACTTCAATCACTTCGTGGTGCTGGAGCGGGTGCAGGGCGACGAGGCCCACATCATCGACCCGGCCCATGGCCGCCGCAGGCTCAAGCTGGCGGACTTGTCCAAGCACTTCACCGGCATCGCGCTGGAGCTGCGAGCGGGCGCTGACTTCGCCCCACAGCCTCGCCCAGCGCCACTGCGTTGGCGGCAGTTGCTGGGGCGGATCACCGGGCTGAGGCGCTCACTGGCGCTGGTTTTGGGCCTGGCGTTGACGCTGGAGCTGCTGGCCCTGCTGTCGCCCTTCTTGCTGCAATGGGTGGTGGACGGGGTGCTGGTCAGCGCCGACCGCGACCTGCTGGTCACCCTGGGCCTGGGCTTTGGCCTGCTGGTGCTCTTGCAGGTGGGCGTGGGGGCGCTGCGCTCCTGGGCGGTGCTTTATCTCTCGGCCACGCTGAATGTGCAGTGGCTGAGCCAGGTGTTTGCGCATCTGATGCGGCTGCCGCTGGATTGGTTTGAAAAGCGCCAGATCGGCGATATCTGGTCGCGCTTCGGCAGCGTGCAGACGATTCAACGCGCCTTCTCCACCCAGTTCGCCGAAGCGCTGCTGGACGGCGCCATGGTGCTGCTGACGCTGGCCATGATGTGGGTTTACAGCCCACGCCTGAGCGCCGTGGCAATGCTGGCCGTGGCCGCTTATGCCGGGCTGCGCTGGGCCTTCTTCAGACCGCTGCGCGAAGCCTCGGAAGAGGCCCTGGTTCACGAAGCGCGCCAGAACGGCCACTTTCTTGAATCGCTGCGCGGCGCCCAGGCCATCAAGCTCTTCAACGCCCAGGCCGAGCGCAGCGCCAGCTACGCCAATCTGGTGGTGGAGCAGATGAACGCGGGCATCCACATCCGCCGCCTCGACCTCTGGATGGGCGTGGGCAACAAGCTCTTGTTCGGGCTGGAGCGGGTGGCCATCGTATGGCTGGGCGCCCTGCTGGTGCTGGACCGTGAGCTGTCGGTGGGCATGTTGTTCGCGTTTCTGGCCTACAAAGAGCAATTCAGCCTGCGCCTGGCCGGTTTGATCGACAAAACGGTGGAGCTGCGCATGCTGCGCCTGCAGGGCGAACGCCTGGCCGACATCGTGCTGACGCCGCCCGAAGCTGCTCAACAAGCCTTAGTCGCCGCGCCGCCAGACAGCGCCGCGCTGGAATTGCGCGATGTCAGCTTCCGCTACGCCGATGGCGAGCCGCTGGTGCTGGCGCATTGCTCGCTACGCATCGAGCCGGGCGAGTCGGTGGCCATCATCGGCCCCTCGGGCTGCGGCAAGACCAGCTTGCTCAAGCTGATGCTGGGCATCCACGCGCCGCAGTCGGGCGCCATACTGCTGGGTGAGCAGCCGTTGGAAAAAATTGGTACGGCGGCCTGGCGCCAACGCATCGGCACGGTGATGCAAGACGACCAGCTCTTTGCCGGCAGCATTGCCGACAACATCAGCTTCTTCGACCCCGATGCCGACGCCGAATGGGTGCAGCAATGCGCCCGCCTGGCCTGCGTGTTCGAGGACATCGCCGCCATGCCCATGGGCTTTCAGAGCTTGATTGGCGATATGGGCCACAGCCTCTCCGGCGGCCAGCGCCAGCGCGTGCTGCTTGCCCGGGCCCTGTACAAAAAGCCGCAGTTCCTGTTCCTGGACGAAGCCACCAGCGCCCTGGATGTGGACAAGGAGCGCCAGGTCAATGCCTCACTCCGCCAACTGCCGCTGACCAAAATCGTCATCGCCCACCGGCCAGAGACCATCGCCGCCGCCCAGCGCGTCATCGCCCTGCAGGGCGGGCGCATTGCCCAGGATTTGCGCAGCGTGCAGGCTTGAGGCCAAGCTAGCGCGAGAACCTTCTGGCCCCGGCCACGCAAAGAATCACCCCCAGCGTCACGCCCAGCATGCCGGGGCTGACTTGCTCATGCAGCAAGCTGGCCGCCAAGGCCAAACCGAAGAAGGGTTGCAAGAGCTGCAACTGGCCCACGGCCGCAATGCCACTCTGGGCCAGGCCGCGGTACCAGAAGACAAAGCCGATCAGCATGCTGAACACCGAGACATAGCCCAGGCTGAGCCAGGCCGGCATTGAGATGCCGCTGAACTGCGCCGGCTGAGTCTGCCAAGCCAGCACCGCCATGAAGGGCCAAGCCAGCAGCAAGGCCCAGCTGATCACCTGCCAGCCGCCCAAGGTGCGCGAGAGCTTGGCGCCTTCGGCATAGCCCAGGCCGCACACCACAATCGCCAGCAACATCAGCAAGTCACCCACAGGCGCCGCGCTCAAGCCTTGGGAGAATGCAAAGCCCACCACCAAGGCGCTGCCCAAAATCGAGAAGACCCAGAACACCGGCCGGGGCCGCTCACCGCCACGCAGCACCGCAAAGGCGGCGGTAGCCAGTGGCAGCAAGCCGAGGAAGACGATGGAATGGGCGGAACTGAGGTGTTGCAAGGCCAGCGCCGTCAAGATCGGGAAGCCCAAGACCACGCCGAACGCCACCAGGGCCAGCGAGCCCAATTGCTGACGCGCCGGGCGCGGCGCCTTGAACAGCAGCAAGAGGCCCAAGGCCAAGAAGGCAGCAATACTGGCCCGCGCCGCCGTCAAAAAGAGCGGTGAGAACTCCTGCACCGCCACCCGTGTGGCCGGCAAGGAGGCGCTGAAGATCAGCACCCCGATAAAGCCATTGACCCAGCCGCGCAGGCTCACATGGGGCCCGCCCTCACGTTCACCCTCGTGTTCGCCATCAAGGCGCGGGGCCAAGGCGTTCTGCCCCTCTTGTTCTTGCTGCTTCACCACACGCGCTCCCTTGGCGCCATATCACTCGAGCCCGCTTGCGCGGAGCTTTCCTGGTGCATGGCCTGGCGTCCACTTCGGGTTTGAGGGGTTTGCCTGCGGCCATGCTAGGCAAGAGAATGATGACATTCAATTAATTGTCATGGATACATTGCCCATGGTGCGCGCCCGGTACAAACAAGTGGTCGACCGCTTTGCGGCCGAGATTCAGGCCGGCAGCTTGGCCCCCGGCACCCGACTGCCCACCCACCGCGATCTGGCGCGCAGCGAAGGCATGGCCCTGGTCACCGCCAGCCGTGTGTATGCGGAGTTAGAGGCCATGGGTTTGGTCAGCGGCGAAACCGGCCGTGGCACTTTTGTGCGCGAAGCCAAGCTGCCGCAAGCGCATGGGCTGGACCAGCAGGCCACACCCGACGGCATGCTCGATCTGAACTTCAACTACCCCGCCATGCCGGGCCAGGCGGAACTGCTGCGCAGCGCGCTGCGCCAACTGGCCACGGCCGGCAATCTGGATGCGCTGCTGCGCTACTCGCCGCATGGTGGCCGCGCGCATGAACGGGCGACGGCGGCGCGGCATCTGCAGCAACGCGGCTTATTTGTGGATGGCGAGCAAGTCGCCCTAGTTACTGGCGCGCAGCATGGCTTGGCCACCACGGTGATGGCCTTGCTGCAGCCGGGCGATCTGGTGGCGATTGATGCGCTGAGCTATCCCGGCTTCAAGCTGCTGGCCGAGACGCATCGCCTGGAGCTGGCCCCCCTGCCGGCCGCCGGCCAAGGCCCTGACCCCGAAGCCTTGCGCGCCCTGTGCCAGCGCCGCCGTGTGCGTGCCATCTACACCATGCCCACCCTGCACAACCCCATGGGCTGGGTGATGAGTAGCGCGCACCGGCAGGCCCTGGTCGAGGTGGCCCGGCAGCATGGCCTGCTGATCATCGAAGACGCGGCCTATGCCTTTCTTGAACGCCATGCCCAGCCACCGCTGGCGACGCTGGCGCCTGAGCTGACGGTCTATGTCAGCGGACTGTCCAAGAACGTGGCCGCCGGGCTGCGGGTTGGCTTTGTGGTGGCACCGGCGCCGTGGCTGGTGCAGATCGAACGCGCCATCCGCGCCACCACCTGGAATGCCCCGGGCTTGATGACGGCGATCGCCTGCGCCTGGCTGGAGGACGGCACGGTGGCCAGCCTGGAGGAGCAAAAACGCCAGGATGCCCAGGCCCGGCAAAGCCTGGTCAGCCAGGTGCTGGGCGACCTGGGCTGCATCCGCCACCCCGCGTCCTACTTCGCCTGGTTGCCGCTGCGGGAAGAGCAGCGTGCCGACCGAGTCGCGATGGCGCTTTTGTCCCAAGGCATCTCGGTCGCAACAGCCCAGCCCTTCTCGACCGGCCCCGCCCCGCAAGCGCTGCGCTTGGCCCTCGGCTCGGTGCCGCTGGAGGTGCTGCGCGACGCGCTGGGGCGGGTCAAACAAACCATCGAGGCCCAAGCGTATTGATGCGAAAGCCATCACCGAAACAGTGGGAATAGGCACCAAGGATAAAAAGAACAAAGCCGCGACGACGGCTCGGGGCGAAGCGGCCTAGACCTATGAAATACTGCCCAGCACCCTCTTAGCTCGAACCACGATGCAAGCGCCAGAAACCACTGACTTGGAACCCGCTGCACACAAGCTTCCAACGCTGCGTCTGCGCCTGGCAACGCAGATTCTGGGCTTGCTTTTTGTGGCGGTTGCATCCTTTGGCTTGCTGTTCTATTTCTTGCAGGCGCGACCATTGCTGATCAATTTGGCCGCCGCCGATGCCGAGCGCGCGTCCAGCCAGGTGGAGGCCCGCATCAACGAAGCCACCGCGAGCTTGAACAAGCTGGCGGTGATTGCCGGCGGCTGGGGGCGCAGCGGCTTGCTCGACATCGACAAGCCCATGGCTTTCAATCAAATCCTGAAGCAGCTGCTGCTGGAGCACCCGCTGGTCGATACGGTTCACCTAGCCGACGCGCAGGGCCGGGAATTGAGCCTGCACCAACTGGAGGAGGATCGCGGCTGGCTCAATCGCGTCGTCAAGGCGGATGGGGAACACAAACACCGCTGGTTGACACACGACACGGGTCTGAAGAGAAGCGAAGAGCGGATTGACGCGCAGGACTATCAGCCCCAAGAGCAGCCCTGGTTCAAGGCCGCTTCAGGGGCTCAAGCGGACAATCACTTGGTCTGGACCGCGCCCTACCTCAACGGCGTCAGTGGTGAAACGGTGGTGTCCGCTGCGATGCGCTGGCATGACCCCAATGGCCAGTTACTGATCCTGGCCTTTGACCTGTCTTTGCAGGACTTCTCCGACTTCACCAGCAAGCTCAGCATCGGCAAGTCCGGGCGAGCCGCCGTACTGATGGCCGATGGCCGCTTGATTGGCGTGCCCCTGCACCCCAGCACGGCCACGCGCGACGCGGTCAAGAAGCTGGTGCTCGTGCCCATCGATCAAACCCCCTTCAACGTCTTGCGTGCGGCCTACGCGACCTGGCAGCAAGGCGGCATGAAGGACATCGGCCTGCTGCGCTTTGCCGTGCCGGCGGAAAACAACGCCGTCTGGTTTGCCCGCGTGCAGCGGCCCAGCAAGCCTGGCATGTTTGAATACATCGTTATGACCGTGGTGCCGGAGTCTGACTTTGTCAGCATCGGCGGCGCCTTCATTGCCCAAGCGCTGCTGATGCTGGCGGCGCTCAGCGTGCTGGGCTATGTGATGGCCCGGCGCATGGCCACAAAGCTCAGCCGCTCAATGGCAGCCCTGGCCAAGGAATCGCGCCGCATCGGCCGCATGGATCTCAAAGACCCGGTTCGCATCGACGCGCGCTTTGCCGAATTGCAAAGCCTGGTGGACGCGCAAGAAGGCATGCGCCAGCGGCTCTTGCAGTCCACCACCGAGTTGGCGGAAATGAATCACTCCTTGGAAGCCAAGGTCGCGCAGCGCACCGCGCAGCTGGCCGAGAACGAGGCCCGGCTTTTGGCCATTCTGCAAGACAGCCCGATCGGCGTGGGCATCGTGGGCAAGGACGGCGTGGTGCACTTTTGCAATCGCCAGCTGGCGCGCCTCTTGGGCCTGAGCGAAGACGAAGTCAAACAACACAATTTCGCCGAGTTCTGGACCGAGGCTGGCTCTCGCGACGCCTTTCTGAAGACCCTGAGCACGGGCGTAGATGTGCTGGACCAGGAAGTGCAATTCCATCGACCCGACGGCCAGGCCTTCTGGGTCTTGTTGAATGCGCTCAATCTGGACTATCAGGATCAGCCCTGCCATATCTCCTGGTTCTATGACAGCACCGAGCGCCACGCCGCCATGTTGGCGCTGAAGCAGGCGCACGACTTGGCGGAAGAAGCCGCCAAGATGAAGGCCGACTTCCTGGCCAATATGAGCCACGAAATCCGCACGCCAATGAACGCCATCATCGGCATGTCGCATCTGGCGATGAAGACGGGGCTCAACCCGCGGCAGATGGACTATGTCAGCAAGATCCAGCAGGCGGGCCGCCACTTGCTGGGCATCATCAATGACATCCTCGACTTCTCCAAGATCGAGGCCGGCAAACTCAGCCTGGAAGAACTCGACTTCGAGCTGGACAAGGTGCTCGACAACCTGGCCAATCTGGTCGGCGAAAAGGCCTCCAACAAAGGCCTGGAGTTGCTCTTTGATGTGGCCAAGGATGTGCCGGCCATGTTGCGCGGCGACCCCTTGCGGCTTGGCCAGGTGCTGGTCAACTTCGCCAATAACGCAATCAAGTTCACCGAGGTGGGCGAGGTCAGCATCGTCGTTCGGGTCGAGCAAGACTTGGGCGATCGCCTGCGGCTGCGCTTCACCGTCAAGGACACCGGCATCGGCCTGGACGAGGCCCAACAAGCCCTGCTCTTCCAAGCCTTCCAGCAGGCCGACAGCTCCACCACCCGCAAATACGGCGGCACGGGATTGGGCTTGGCCATCTGCAAGCAAATTGCCGAGCTGATGGGCGGCCAGACCGGCGTGAGCAGCCAACTCGGCGTCGGCAGCAATTTCTGGTTCACCGCTGAGTTCAAGAAGAGCCAAGCCCTGCCGCCCAGCTATATGCCTCAACCCGATCTGCGCGACCGCCGGGTGCTGGTAGTAGATGACAACGCACACGCCCGCAGCGTGCTGCATGATCTGCTGGAATCCATGACCTTCCGCGTCGCCCAAGCCGCCAGCGGCCCCGAGGCGCTAGAGGAAGTCGACAAGGCCCGGGAAAGTGGCGACCCCTTCGAATTGGTGCTGCTGGACTGGCAAATGCCCGGCATGGACGGCATCGAGGCTGCCCGCCGCATGCAAGCCGAGCAAAAAGTTGCCGCACCCAAGCTGGTGATGGTGACGGCCTATGGGCGCGAAGAAGTGGTCAGCCAGGCGCGCGCCACCGGGATCGAGGATGTGCTGATCAAGCCGGTCAGCGCCTCCATGCTGTTCGACACCGCGATTCGCCTGCTGAGCGACGCGCAGCCCGCCAGCAACTCGCCAGACGCGAGCGGTCCAGACGCCCTGCTGCATCAGTTGGCAAGCCGGCGCGGCGCCCGCATCTTGGTGGTGGAGGACAACGAGCTCAACCAGCAGGTGATTTCCGATCTGCTAACCGATGCGGGCTTTGTGGTCGAAGTGGCCGAGCATGGCGCCATCGCCCTGGACATGCTGGCCAACAAGCCCTACGCCCTGGTCTTGATGGATATGCAAATGCCGGTGATGGACGGCTTGACCGCCACCCGCTTGCTGCGCGAGCGCCCTGCCCTGGCCGATATGCCCGTGCTGGCCATGACCGCCAATGCCATGCAGGCCGACCGCGAGCGCTGCCTGCAGGCCGGCATGAACGATCACCTGAGCAAGCCGATTGAGCCGGACGCGCTGTGGGCGGCCTTGCTGCACTGGATACCAGCCCAGGTGGCAGAGGCGATGAACTCGGCTGGCGCGGCGCCGGCGGCCGATTCAAGCCAGCCGCTGGCAGGTTCAGCCTCAGCCTCTTCGGCGATCACCTTGCCGGAGATTGCGGGCCTGGATGTGCAATCCGGCCTGCGCCGCGTGCTGGGCAAGCCCGAGCGCTATCTCGCCACGCTGAAACGCTATCTGACCAACCAGGCCACGGCCGCCTCGCAAATCCAGGCGGCGCTGCTGCAGGCCGACTTCCCAACAGCCGAGCGCCTGGCCCACACCAGCAAGGGCCTGGCGGGCAATATCGGCGCCGACGCGGTGCAGGCCACGGCGGCCACTTTGGAGCAGGCCTTGGCCAAGCGGGAGCCTGAAGCCATCTTGCGCCCCTTGCTGGTCGACTTTGAAGCGAGCTTGGCGAGCCTGATGGCCGCCTTGCACGAAGGCTTGGATGAGGACTCAGAAGCGGCATCTCCCGCCGCCGACATCCAGTGGGGCAGCGATGAAAGCCAGCAACTGGTCGAGCGCCTGGCCCAACTGCTGGCCGACGATGACGCCGAGGCCGGCCAACTGTTTGCCGAGCAAAAGGCCAGCCTGCAAGTCCTGCTGGGTCAGCGCTATCGAGAATTGGAAGCGGCCATTGGCGGTTATGACTTTGAAGAGGCCTTGGCAGCGCTGAAGACCGCAGCCGAGCAAGCCGGTCATCCCCTGGATTGAATGGAGAAAAAGCAAATGGATAACTTGCTGGCCGAGCACAAGGCCACCGTCCTGGTAGTCGATGACACGCCCGACAACCTCAGCTTGATGAGTGAGCTGCTGAAAGACCTCTACAAGGTCAAGGTCGCCAATAGCGGCGAGAAGGCGCTGAAGATCGCCACCAGCGCCAACCCGCCCGACCTGATCTTGCTGGACATCATGATGCCCGGCCTGGACGGCTACCAGGTCTGCACCCAGCTCAAGGCGGCGCCACAGACGCGCCATATCCCAGTGATCTTCCTGACAGCCAAGAACGAGATCGAGGATGAGAAACACGGCCTCGACCTGGGTGCGGTGGACTACATCACCAAACCGATCAGCCCGCCCATCGTGCTGGCTCGCGTGCACACCCAACTCGCGCTGAAGGCCAGTGCCGACTTCCTGCGCGACCAGAATGCCTATCTGGAAAGCGAGGTGCAGCGGCGTACCCGCGAGGTGGCGGCGATTCAAGACGTCACCATCATGGCCATGGCCTCGCTGGCCGAGACCCGCGACAACGAAACCGGCAACCACATCCGCCGCACCCAGCACTACATCAAGGCCCTGGCCCTGCAGTTGCAAAAAGACTCGCCCTATGCGGCGCAGCTGGACGATCACACCATCGACATGCTGTTCAAGTCCGCCCCGCTGCATGACATCGGCAAGGTCGGCATCCCCGACCGCATCCTGCTCAAGCCCGGCCGCTACGAGCCGCATGAGTTCGAGATCATGAAGTCCCACCCCCGGCTGGGCCGCGACGCCATCATCCGCGCCGAACAAGAGCTCGGCATGAACGTGCCCTTCTTGGCCCATGCCAAGGACATCGCCTACGCCCACCAGGAAAAATGGGACGGCAGCGGCTACCCCGAAGGCCTGAGCGGCGAGGCCATTCCGCTCTCGGCCCGCCTGATGGCACTGGCCGACGTGTATGACGCCCTGATCAGCCGACGCGTCTACAAGGCGCCGATGACGCACGAGAAAGCAGCGACCATCATCCGCGAAGGCCGCGGCACGCATTTCGACCCACTACTGGTCGATGCCTTCGAGGCCATCGAATCCACCTTCATCGCCATTGCCGCCCGCTATCAAGACAGTGATGACGATATGGCCGAGAAGGCGCGTCAGATCGAAATTGCCAGCGGCGGAGCCAGCAACGCTTCGTGATGTGCGGCGCAAGCCCATACACCGCTGTGTACTGCCGGCCACAGTCTCACAAAAGCAGGCCAAGAAGACCGCGCCGCTAAGCGTGTTGAGCCCCTGCGCGCAGGTCGCGGACATGGGTTCATTGCTATATTGGCAAAGCACTCGTCGACACAAACTCGCGCCTGCGCCAATGGTCCTTGCTTCTATTGAATCAGCCCATCCATGACAGCCATCCACCCGTCGACACCACTCCGGCCCAGCCCAACTCGTCGGCCCCGCTTGTTTCGGCCCGACATCCTCTTGGTTTCTTTGGTGATGCACCTGCTGGGCCTGGCGCTGCCACTGGCGCTCTTGCAGATTTACGACCGCATCCTGCCCGCCCAAGCCTACGGTACGGCAGTGTTTTTGGTGATTGGGGTCGGTGTCGCGATCTTGCTGGAAGCCGTGTTGCGCTACGGGCGCCAGGCCTTGTTCGCCAATATCGGCGCCCGCTACGAGGCGCAAGCCACCATGGCCGCGCTGGAGCGCCTGCAATTGGCCGATATTGCGCAGCTGGAAAAGCGCGGCACCCCCGCCATCAGCGATGCCTTGCGCGCCATCGGCCAAGTGCGTGACTTCTGGTCCGGCCAAGCCGGCGCGGCGCTCTACGAACTGCCCTTTGTGGCGCTGTACGTCGCCCTAATCGCCTATGTCGGCGGCTGGCTGGCCCTCATTCCGCTGGGTCTTTTCATTGTGGCCATAGGCTTTGCGCTGGTCTGGAACCCGCAGATCGAGCGTTGGTCCAGCGATGCGGAGCAGGTCAATCGCCAACGCCAAGACTTTGTGTGGTCGGTCTTTGGCGCGCTGCGCTATTTGAAAGCGATTGGCGCCGAACTCAGCCTTGCCGCGCTGTGGCGCGACATCAATCAACACTCGATGGCCGTCAACGCCGAACTCGAAGCCCGGCTGGGCTGGCTGCGCGAGAACGCGGCGGCCATTGGCCAGCTGTCCACCGTCTTGGTGGTGGCCTTTGGCGCCACGGAAGTCATGAACGGCCAACTCACCACCGGTGCGCTGGCCGCCTGCACCATGCTGGCCGGCCGCTCCATCGGCCCGGCCATGTCCAGCCTGGGTTTTTGGTCGCAAAGAGCGCGCCTGGGCGAAGCCCAAGCTCAGGTCGATGACTTGTTGAACCTGCCCGACGCACCAAGCTTTGCCTCGGCGGCCAAGCTCAGCATCGAGCAAGGCGAACTCCGCCTAGACGCGCCCAGCCTCTTAGACGGCCCCGTCACCCTCGCCCCCGGCGAAGTCGTGCACCTGCAAACCGACGATACCCAAGCCGCCTCGCGCCTCCTGACCGCCATCGCGGGTTTGAGCCTTGACGATGGCGTTCAGGTGCAAGTCGATGGGCGCGCGCCGTCCGCCTACAGCCATGAGGCTTACCGCGGTAGCGTGGCTCTGGTCACCCGGCAACTGGCCCTGGTGCCGGGCTCGATTCTCAACAATTTGACCCTGTACAACGCCAGCCTCAACGCCTCGGTGCAGCCGCTGTGCGAAGCCCTGGGCCTGCAAGCGCATCTCGACAAGCTCAAGAACGGCGTGCTCACCGACGTTGGCCCCGGCAGCGCCGAGCAGATTGACGAGGGCATTTATCAACGCATCGCCATCGTGCGCGCCCTGCTGTGCCAGCCGCGCATTCTGTTGCTGGATCACGCGGCCAGCGGCGTTGACCTCGACGGTGTCAAACGGCTCGCCGCCCTTTTGACCGGTATGCAAGGCAAGACCACCGTGTTGATCGCAACTTACAAAGAGCCGCTGATTGCGGCTTGCAATCGCAGCCTGGTGCTCAAGCGCTCGGGAGGTGTGCAATGAGCGCGCTTGATCACAGCATCAGCATCGGCAGCGAGCAAGAACGCATCGCGGCCATCAACGCCGTGCTCGGCACCGCCCGGCTGAGCCAATCACCCTTGGCACCCTGCGTCGCGCCGCTGCTAGTGACACTGAACTGGATGGGTGCGCCACGGCGGCTGCTCAGCGGCTTGCCGCCCAAGAGCAGCCTGTTTGATGCCGATGCCTTGACGCGGCTCATGAGCCATCTGGGTTATCAGCTGCGGCGCCGCAGTTGGAAGGGCTGGCCCGGCCAGCTAGAGACCTTGCCGGTCGGCAGCATCGTGCAAGCGGCAGACTCGGCGCGCGTCTACCTGGGCCACAGCGAAGGCAAGCATTGGTGGCATGACGGCCAAACGGCCAGCGAAGGAGCGCCACCCGCCAAAGGCGACACCTTGCTGCTGGTGCAGGCCGACGCCACCTATCAGCCCCTGGACGCACCTCAAACCGGCTGGTTCGGCCGCCTGTTCCTGGCCGCCCGGCGTGAGATTGGCGGGCTGATGTGGGTCAGCCTGGCGGCCAATCTGCTGGCTTTGGTGATCTCTTTGTTCACCATGTTCGTCTACAACACGGTGATCCCGAGTGGCGCCCGAGGCACGCTCTGGACCCTGACGGCCGGCGCGGTCATCGCCATCTGCGGTGCCTGGGGCTTGCGCATGGCGCGTGCCAGCTTGCTGGCGAAGCTGAGCGGCTGGGCTGGCGTTCGCATCAGCCAATTGGCCATGACCAAGACTCTTGGCCTGCCGCTCGAGGTGTCAGCGCGCCTGGGGCTCGAAAACAATCTGAGCCGGCTGCGTTCCCTGGAAGGCGTGCGGCAATGGTTCGGCGGCGGTGGCGGCGCGGTCAATATTGACTACCCCTTCGTGCTGATCTTTTTGCTGGTGATTGCGCTGCTGGGTGGGCCCATAGTCTTTGTGCCCATCGTCGGTTTAGGTCTGTTCGCCCTGCTCTCCTGGCCGCTCTCGACCCTGCTCAATGCCCGGGCGAGTGCCGTCGGCCGGATCTCGCGGCACCTGGGTGAGATGGCCGGGGTGGTCAGTGGCCGGCTGCGCGCCTTGCGGGGCGTTCCAGCCACCGCGCTGTGGAACCGGCATCTGGGCGAGTTGGTCGCGCAGTCGGTGGCACTGAACCGCGACTACGCCTTGGCCAATGCGCTGACGCAAACCGTCGGCCAAGCGCTTTCGATGCTGATCGTGCTGTGCACCATGGGCGTGGGCATTTCTTTGGTGCTGACGCAAAGCATGAGCACCGGCGGGCTGATCGCCGCCATGATGCTGATCTGGCGCGTCACCACACCGGCGCAGCAGTTCTTTGCCAGCCAGGTGCGGGTCAAGCAATTGCTCGATTCCGGCCGCCAACTTGAGCGCCTATTGGCCACGCCGGGCGAAGCCTCCAACCCACAGCTGACCTCGGCGGTGGCCGAGCTGACTCCCGCCGTGGAAGCCGATAGGCTTTACTACCGCCACAGTGCGGACCGGGAGCCAGCCCTGGCCGGCGTGAGCTTTGCGGTGGAAGCTGGCCAGATGCTGGTGGTGGTCGGGCCCAACGGCGCGGGAAAAAGCACGCTGCTGGAAGTCTTGGCCGGGGTTCGCCCCGCGCAAAACGGCCGGGTGCGTATTGCTGGCCGCGACATTCGCCAGTTCGATCCGGTGGACTACCGCGCCTGGCACGGCTATCTGCCGCAAATGACGCAAAGCCTGCCCCTGACCGTGCGCGAAGCCGTCAGCCTGCGCCGACCCGGCAGCATGGACAGCGAGCTGGCCGCCGCCCTGGCCCGCGTTGGCGGCGAAAGTTGGTGGCGTTTCTTCGGAGCCAACTCCGGCACCGAGGCCTTGGACTTGCGCCTAGAACCCTGGCGCGAAGACCGCGAAGCCACCCGCAGCCGCTATCTCGTGCAGCTGGCCGCCGCCATTCTGGGTGACCCGCCCCTGGTCTTGCTGGACGACCCGATCGGCGACCGCGATCCCGCGCTTGACCCCTACCTGCTGCGCCTGCTGGCCAGCTTGAAGGGCAGCCGCACCGTGATCCTGGCCACGCACCGCCCCGACCTGATTCAAGGCGCCGACCTGATTGCGGTGCTCAACGATGGCGCCCTCGCCCACTTCGGGCCGATCGCGCTACCGGAAACGCCCGTGGCGCCCCAGACACCTCTCGACAGCACGGCTGCAACAGCTTGACGACGAAAGTTTACGAATGAGCCAACCCAGCACTCCCAAGCTTGTGTCCATCAGCGCGGCGGACGACCGACCGCCGCTGAATATTGAAGCCCTCTTGGATGAGCGCGGGCAATCGCGCGCCCTGCGCCGCACCCTCGCCGCCATCGTTGTTTTGGTCTTGGCGCTGCTGGCCTGGGCCAGCCTGGCCAAGGTCGATGAGGTCGCCCGCTCGCGCGGCGAAATTCAGCCCGGCGGCCATGTGCAGGTGCTGCAAAGCCAAGAAGGCGGCACCATCATCAAGCTGCATGTGAAGGAAGGTGAAAGCGTGAAGGCCGGTCAGCTGATCGCCGAGTTCGCCACCACCGACATCGAGAAGCTACGCACCCAAACGGAAATCAAGCTCAACGCCCTGGCGATTGACCGCGAGCGCATGTTGGCCGTGCTGGAGAACCGCCGCCCGGACTTTGCCAAGTTCGAGCAGGAGTACCCGATGCTGGTCGCGCAAGCATTCACCACTTACCGCGAACAAATCGCCAGCCGAGACGCGGCCGTAGCCTCCAAGCGCGCTCAAGGCGGGCAGCAAGGCGCCTTGATCGGTGGCGCCGAGCAGGACAAGCTGCTGATCGAACGTCAAATCAAGGAAACCAGAGATCGCCTCGCTCGCCTGGAAGAAGGCGCGCGCGGCGGCGCCGTCACTCAGTTCGCCGTCAGCGATGTGCGGCTGCAACTGGCGGTGCTGGAGCAACGCCTGTCGGAGGCGACCTCGCGAGCCAGCGGCATGCGCAGCAATGTCAGCGGCGTGGATGCCGACGTGGCCAAGGTGCGCGCTGACTTCAACCAGCAAATTAGCAGTGACCTGAGCAAGGTGACTGAGAACTTCCGCGAATTGCAGGCCGACCGCAAGGCGCTGGAAGAACGCAAGGGCCGCATCGAGATCAAGTCGCCGGTGGCCGGCATCGTGATGGAGTTGCCACGCACCGCCGAAGGCGCGGTGGTGCCGCCCGGCGGCATCGTGGCCGAAGTGGTGCCCACCGGGCTCGATATCGTGATGGAAGTGATGGTGTTGCCGCGCGATATCGGCTTTGTCAAAGAGGGCCAGCGGGCCAGCGTCAAGATCGACAGCTTCGATTCCGCACGCTTTGGCTTTGTCGAAGGCCGGGTCATGCGCGTCGCGCCCACCTCCACCAAGATGAAGGAAAACGGCCAGCCCTTCTACAAGGTGGAAGTTGCCTTGGCCAAGCCTTTTGTCGGCGCGCAGAACCACCGCCTCATGCCCGGCATGACCGGTGAAGCGGATATTGCCACCGGCAGCAAAACGGTGATGCAGTACCTGCTCAAGCCCATCTTCCTGGCCGCCGATACCGCCTTCCACGAACGTTAAGCCCTTCGCAGTCGTCAAGAGATTCCACCGAGGTTCGCATGGACAGCATGGTCCCCCCCAAGAACGACGAGCCCAGCGCCGAAGAGTTGGCCCAAGGTCTGAAGGCCAAGAACAAGCCGCTGGGCAGCGCCGGCGAACTGGTGCAAGGCAGCGAGCCAGCACCGATTGCCTGGGAGGCCACCCCCCTCCCACAGGCTGAGGGGCAAGAGGAATCCAGCGACGACCAATTGGCGCAAGCCCCTGCGCCGGCGACAGCGCCAGCCGCGAGCCCTGACTCGCCGCCCCAAGCGCAAGAACCGCGTTCATTGAGCAGCCCCCCCGCGACCGCGCCGACTGAAGGGGCAGCGGCCGATACCGGCACGCCGCCAACTGCGCCAGCCTTGAACGACGAGTGGCTTGGCCGCCCCGAAACGGGGTTGACCGAGCGGCATGCACCGACGCTGCCCCCCAGCGCGCCAGGCACTGTGGATGCCAGCCCGCAAGCGCCGGTGCAGCTGAATCAGGCCGCACACACACAAGTGCAAGTTCCCGACCTTGGCGCGCGAGGCCAAGTGGGCGCCAAGGCAATTCCCACCGTCGCGCTGGCCACAGCGCTCAGCGTCGATGCCCTCAAGGCGGGTGGCGAGCGACGCGGCACGGTCACCGAAGATGGCCTCAACCAGGCCCAGGGCACGCTGAGCGTCACAGGTGGCGCGCCCAGTGGCAAGCAATGGTCCCTGGCCGCCACGGCGGGTCGTTTTGGAGCACTCCAGCTCGATCCCCAAGGCCACTGGCACTACCAACTCGATGGCGCCAAGCCTAACGTCCAGGCCTTGCGTGAGGGTCAGGTCGTGGTCGAGCACTTCACCGCCTTTGCGCGCGATGGGCTCACCGGCCAGACGCAGGCCGTTCGGCTGAGCATCACCGTCAAGGGCAGCAACGATGCCGCGCTGATCAGCGGCGTGTCACACGGCAGCGTCACCGAAGACCTGCAGCCGCAGTGCAGCGGCAAGTTGACGATCACGGATGTTGACCAGGGCGAGGCCCAGATGCGCGCCGGCGATCTCATCGGCCAGTACGGCACCCTGCATCTGGCGGCCGACGGGCAATGGACTTACGAACTGAGCCCCTGCACGTCCAAAATCTTGGCCGCCGGTACGGCCCTGACGGAAAACCTGACCGTTCATGCCCTAGACGGCACGGCGCACCTCATCACCGTCGCCATTGCGGGCAGCAATGATGCGCCGCTGATGGCCCTGCTGCCGCCCATCGCCGCCGTGGAAGGCGGCCCGGTGGTGACTGGGCAACTGAGCGCCAGCGATGCCGACCCTGGCGATACGTTGACTTTCAGCTTGGCCAGCCCTGTGGCCGGCTTTCAGCTGAATGCCGATGGCAGCTACCGCTTTGATCCCACCGATCCGGCTTATGAGCATCTTCAGGCCGGCGAGGCCCTGACGCTGAACATTCCCGTTACCGTCACCGACAGCCATGGCGCGCAAGACAGCCAGCGCCTGCAGATCACACTGAGCGGCACGAACGACGCGCCGACCCTGCTGCTCACGCCGCTCACCGCGCAAGAAGATGCGGCCGTGTTGCAGGGGCAAATCATCGGTGCCGACAAGGATAGCGGCGACACGCTGAGCTATAGCAGCACTGCCGCCAAACCGGGCTTCACGATTCAAGCCGATGGCAGCTACCGCTTCGACCCCGCTGACGCCGCCTACCAGCACCTGGGCGCGGGTCAGACGCAGGATGTGCTGATTCCGATCACGGTCACCGATAGCGCAGGCGCCAGCCATACCGAGAACCTGCTGATCACGGTCAGCGGCAGTAATGACGCCCCCGGCATTGCCAGCCCCCATGCCAACGCGCATCTGATGCGTGAAGACGCCGCCACAACATCGCTCAGCGGCCAACTGCGCAGCCATGATGCCGACAGCAGCGACACGCTCAGCTGGCAACTCGTCGGCACCGGCCAAGGCACATTCGGGCAGCTGAGCTTCGACCCGCATACCCACGCCTGGACCTACCAACTGGACAACGCCAAGGCCCAGACCGACGCCTTGCACGCCGGCCAGCGCGCCGAGGATGTCTTTCAAATCACCGCCACCGACAGCGCCGGTGCCAGCGCCAGCACCACGATACGGATCGCCATCACCGGCGCGAACGATGCGCCGGTGCTGAGCGCGCAAAGTCAGTCCGTCATTGAAGACGGCGCTCTGCTCCAAGGCCAGCTGATCGCCCGCGATGTGGACGCGGGCGACCGCTTGAGCTTCAGCCTCGCGCAAGCAGTGGACGGCTTCACCCTGAATGCCGACGGCAGCTACCGCTTTGACCCGGCGCACCCAAGCTACCAGCACTTGGGCGCCGGCCAGACGCAGCTGCTGCGCATCCCGGTGACAGTGACCGACATCGCCGGGGCCAGCCACACCCAGGACCTGAACATCAACCTCACGGGCAGCAATGACGCCGCGCGCATCGCGGGCACCGATGCCGTCACGGTGAATGAAAGCAGTGCTTCTGCGACGGGCCAGCTGCAGACCGGCGGGCAACTCAGCATCGACGACATCGACGCGGGCGAGGCCCATTTCAAGCCCCTGACCGATGCGCCTGGCCGTTATGGCGCTTTCAGCATCGACCCGACCGGCCACTGGCGCTATCACGCCGACGCCACGCAGCCAGCGATCCAGCAGCTCAAAGCGGGCGAGTCGGTGGTGGACAGCCTGGTGATCAGCGCGGCCGATGGCACGCAGCACACGCTCTCCGTGCAAATTCAAGGTCAGGACAGCGGTGCCATCATCAGCGGGACCGATACCGCCAGCGTCACCGAAGATCAAGCGCTCACCTCAACGCAGCAGCTCCACACCGGCGGGCAGCTGAGTGTGGTAGATCCCGACGCCGGCCAAGCGCATTTCCTCGCCCAGGCCGATGTGGCCGCGATATTCGGCCACTTCAGCCTGGACGCCACCGGGGCCTGGACCTACCAGGCCGACAACAGCCAGGCCGCGATTCAGCGCCTGAAAGCCGGCGAAACGCTGACCGACACCTTGAGCGTGCAGAGCGCCGACGGCACGACGCACACCGTCACCGTCACGATCCAAGGCACGAACGACACGCCGGTGCTGGCAGCACAAACCCAAGCCGTCAGCGAAGACGGCGCGTTGCTGCAAGGCCGCATGGTGGCCAGCGATGTGGACGCCGCTGACACGCAGGTGTTCAGCACCGCCCAGCCCGTCGACGGCTTCACGCTGAATGCCGATGGCAGCTACAGCTTCGACCCCGCGCACGCCGCCTACCAACACCTGGCCGCCGGGCAGACCCAAGACGTGCTCATCCCGGTCACCGTGACGGACAGCGCAGGCGCGAGCAGCACGCAGAACCTCACCATCACGGTTACCGGCGCCAACGATGGCGCGATGATCGGCGGCCGGCTCAGCAACACGCTGATTGAGGATTCCATCGTCTCCACGGGCGGCATGCTCAGAGCGGGCGGCCGGCTCACCGTGCTGGACCCGGATGCTGGCGAAGCCGTCTTCGTCGCCCAGACCGGCGTAAGCGGTGCGGGCCACTATGGCAGCTTCAGCATCGACGCGAACGGTCGCTACAGCTACACCGCGGACAACACGCAAGCCGCCATCCAGCAACTCAAAGCCAGCGATTCGCTGACCGATCGCTTTACGGTGACAACGGCCGACGGCACGCAACAAGTCGTCACCATCACCATCAAAGGCGCCGAGGACAGGCCGGTGCTGCAGGCGCAAAGCCACGCCGTCACCGAAGACGGCACGCGCCTGACCGGCCAGATGCTCGCCACCGACGTCGATGCAGGTGATACGCAACGCTTCGCTATCGCTCAACCCGTCGCCGGCTTTGTCATCCATGCCGATGGCAGCTTCAGCTTCGATCCTGCGAATACGGCCTACCAGCAGTTGGCTGCGGGCCAGACGCAAGATGTCGTCATCCCCGTCACGGTGACCGACAGTGCCGGGGCGACCAGCACGCAAAACCTCACCATCACCGTCACCGGCGTCAACGACGGCGCGGTGATCGGCGGTGTCAGCAGCGGCAGCCTCACCGAGGATCAGTCCGTCCAGCGTGGGCAGTTGCAAGCGAATGGGCAGCTGACCGTTGTTGATGTGGACAGCGGCGAAGCCCACTTCATCGCGCAGACCGGCGTGGCCGGTAGCAAGGGCTTGGGCTACTTCAGCCTCGATGCGTCTGGCGTCTGGACCTACAGCGCCGACAACACGCTGGCGGCCATCCAGCAGCTGAAGGCGGGCGACTCACTGACCGACAGCTTGACCGTGCACAGCGCCGACGGTGCCACCCACACCGTCACTGTCACCATCCAGGGCACGAACGATGCCCCGGTACTGGCCGCGCAGACGCAGGCCATCACCGAGGACGGCGCCCTGCTGCAAGGCCATATGGTGGCCACCGATGGGGATGCCGGCGACACGCAAGCCTTCAGCATCAGTCAAGCCGTGGACGGCTTCACGCTGAACAGCGACGGCAGCTACAGCTTCGACCCCAGCCACGCCAGCTACCAGCAACTCGCAGCCGGTCAGAGCCAAACCCTCGTCATCCCTATAACGGTCACCGACAGCGCCGGTGCCACGCACACGCAAAACCTGAGCATCACCGTCACCGGCATCAATGATGGCGCGGTGATCAGCGGCGTGGCCGTCGGCACGGTCACCGAGGACCAGTCCGTCCAGACCTTGCAACTGCGGGCCAGCGGCCAGCTCAGCATCACCGACCTTGACGCGGGAGAAAGCCACTTCGTGGCGCAGACCGGTGTCGCCTCGGCGCACGGTCACTTCAGCGTGGACGCGACCGGTCAGTGGACCTACACGGCAGACAACGCCCAGGCGGCGGTGCAGCAACTGAAGGCCGGCGAGACGCTGACCGACACACTGACCGTGGCCAGCGCCGATGGTGCGACGCACACTTTGACGGTGACGATCCAGGGCACGAACGATGTGCCCCTGCTGCAAGCCCAAACCCAGGCCGTCAGCGAAGACGGCGCCCTGCTCCAGGGCCGCCTGGTGGCGACCGATGTCGACGCCGGTGACACGCAAGTATTCAGCACGGCTCAAACCGTTGACGGCTTCACACTGAATGCCGACGGCAGCTACGAATTCGACCCCTCGCACGCCAGCTACCAGCACCTGGCCGCTGGCCAGACGCAAGACCTGGTCATTCCCGTCACGGTGACCGACAGCGCCGGGGCGAGCAGCACACGCGATCTGACCCTCACCATCACGGGCACCAACGATGGCGCGACCATCGCGGGCGTCAGCACGGGCAGCACACGGGAAGACAGCCAGCAAGCATTGACCGGTCAGCTCACGGTGACCGATGTAGACGATGGCCAGGCGCACTTTGTCGCGCAGAGCGGCACGGCGGGCAGCTATGGCAGCTTCACGCTGGCCGAGGACGGCCAATGGAGCTACCAACTCGACAACAGCAAACCCGAGGTTCAAGCGCTCAAAAGAGGGGAAACGCTGACCGACACGCTCACCGTACGCAGTGCCGACGGGACCAGCCACACCATCAGCCTGACGATTGACGGTCGCGATGACGGCGCGGTGATTGGGGGAGCCGACACCGGCGCGGTGCCCGAAGACCAATCCGCAACCCTGACGGCCAGCGGCAGCTTGAGCATCAGCGATCCCGATGCGGGCGAGGACCACTTCAACGCGCAAACGAACGCGGCAGGCCGCTACGGTCACTTCAACGTGGATGCGGCCGGCCACTGGCGCTACAGCGCGGACAACAGCCAAGCCGCGGTGCAGCAACTCAAGGCAGGTGATTCGCTGGTCGACTCTATGACGGTCACCAGTGCGGACGGCACAACACACACCGTCCTCGTGGCGATCCAGGGCACGAACGACGCGCCGGTGCTCAACGCACAAAGCCGCGCGGTGACCGAAGACGGCGCCGCCTTGACAGGCCAGATGCGCGCCACCGACGTCGACCACGGCGACACCCAAGCCTTCAGCTTGGCGCAAGCCGTTGACGGTTTCACGCTGAACGCCGACGGCAGCTACCGCTTTGACCCTGCCCACGCCAGCTACCAGCGCCTGGCTGCGGGTCAGATACAAGACGTGGTGATTCCCGTTACCGTGACGGACAGCGCTGGCGCCACCAGCACGCAGAACCTCACCATCACCGTCACCGGCAGCAATGACGGCGCCATCATCGGCGGTCGGCTCGCCAACAATGTCACCGAGGACGCGGTGGTCTCCACCGGCGGCCTGCTCAGGGCGGGCGGCCAACTCACCGTGGCCGATCCGGATGCGGGTGAAGACCACTTCGTGGCGCAGATCGGTGTAAGCGGCGCCGGCCACTACGGCAGCTTCAGCATCGACACCAGCGGCCGCTACAGCTACACCGCGGACAACACGCAAGCCGCCATTCAACAACTCAAGGCGGGCGACACGCTGAGCGATAGCTTCACCGTGGCCACCGCCGACGGCACACAGCAAGTCGTCACCATCACCATCCACGGCACCGAAGACAGGCCGGTGTTGCAGGCGCAAACCCACGCTGTCACCGAAGACGGCGCGCGGCTGACCGGCCAGATGCTCGCCACCGACGTCGATGCCGGCGACACCCAAGTTTTCAGCATCGCCCAGCCGGTGGACGGCTTCACATTGGCCGCTGACGGCAGCTACAGCTTCGACCCCAGCCACGCCAGCTACCAACATTTGGCCGCCGGTCAAACGCTGGACGTCGTCATTGCCGTCACGGTGAAAGACAGCGCCGGCGCGAGCAGCACGCAGAACTTGACCATCACCGTCACCGGCGTTGACGACGGCGCCATCATCGGCGGCGTCAACACCGGTGCGGTCACCGAGGATCAGTCCGTCCAGAGCGGCCGTCTACAAGCCAGCGGCCAACTGACGCTCACCGATACCGACAGCGGTGAAGATCACTTCCTCGCGCAGACCGATGTGGCAGGCAGCAACAGCCTGGGCCACTTCAGCGTCGATGCCTCAGGCGCCTGGACCTATCGCGCCGACAACACGCTGGCGGCCATCCAGCAGCTGAAAGCCGGTGACTCACTGAGCGACAGCTTGACCGTGCACAGCGCCGATGGCACGGCGCACACGGTCACCGTCACCATCAACGGCACGAACGACACGCCGGTGCTCGCGGCGCAGACCCAAGCCATCATCGAAGACGGCGCCCTGCTGCAGGGGCATATGGTCGCCAGCGATGTGGATGCGCAGGACAGCCAAACCTTCAGCATCGCGCAGGCGGTGGACGGCTTCACGCTGAATGCCGATGGCAGCTACAGCTTCGACCCTGCACACGCCAGCTACCAGCACTTGGCCGCCGGTCAAACGCAAGACATCGTCATTCCCGTCACGGTGACGGACAGCGCGGGCGCGACGGCCACGCAAAACCTAACGATCACACTCACCGGCACCAACGATGCGTCCCGCATCAGCGGCACCGATGCCGGCCGAGTCGTCGAAGACCAGACCCTGTCCGCCAGCGGGCAGCTGCAGATCAGCGATGTAGACGACGGCCAAGCGCATTTCATCGCCCAGACGGCCACGGCCGGCAGCTACGGCAGCTTGACGCTGAGCGCCGATGGGCAGTGGCAGTACCAACTCGACAACGCCAAGGCCGAAGTGCAAGCGCTCAAGAGCACCGAAACAGCCACCGACACCTTCACGGTGCGCAGCGCCGACGGCAGCAGCCACAGCATCACCGTCACCATCCAAGGCCAGCGCGACCATGTCGTCATCGGCGGCGTGGATGTTGGCATGGTCAAGGAAGATGTCTCAGCGCGTACGGGCGGCCATCTGGTGGCCACTGGCGAGAGCGCGGAATTCGTGCCGATCACGCAGCAGCGCACGTCCCTGGGCGAGTTCTCCATGGATGCTGCGGGCGCCTGGGTCTACACGCTGGACAACAGCCGCAGCGCGACCGAAGCGCTCAAGAACGGCGAAACCGCCACCGACACGGTCAGCATCACCCACACCGACGGCACAACGCACACCATCACCATCACGGTGATGGGCAGCAACGACGCGCCTGTCCTGAGCGCGCAGACTCAAGCGGTCACCGAGGATGGCTCGCTGCTCAGCGGCCGCTTGGCTGCCACCGACGTGGACGCCGGCGACACACAGACCTTCAGCACGGCGCAGTCCGTAGACGGCTTCACGCTGAATGCCGACGGCAGCTACAGCTTCGACTCCGCACACGCGAGCTACCAGCACTTGGCCGCCGGCCAGACGCAAGACGTGCTGATCCCCGTCACGGTCACCGACAGTGCAGGTGCCAGCAGCACGCAGAACCTCACCATCACCGTCACCGGCCTTGACGACGGCGCCATCATCGGCGGCGTCAGCACCGGCGCGGGCACCGAGGATCAATCCGTCCAGAGTGGCCAACTGCATACCAGCGGGCAGCTGACAGTCACTGATGCGGACACCGGCGAAGACCATTTCGTCGCGCAGACCAGTGTCGCCGCCAGCTACGGCAGCTTCAGCATCGATGCCGCTGGCCACTGGACTTACGCAGCCGACAACAACCAAGCCGCAGTCCAGCAACTCAAGGCGGGCGCGACGCTGAGCGACAGCTTCACCGTGAGCAGTGCCGATGGCAGCACGCATACGGTCACCGTCACCCTCACCGGCAGCAACGACGCACCGGTTCTGCAAGCACAAAGCCAGTCGGTCGTCGAAGACGGCACGCGGCTGCGCGGGCTCATGGTCGCCAGCGATGTGGATGCCGGCGATAGCCTGGCCTTCAGCATGGGCACGGCCGTGGCCGGCTTCACGCTCAATGCCGATGGCAGCTATAGCTTCGATCCGAGCGACGCCGCCTATCAGCAGCTCGCCGCCGGTCAGGTGCAGACGCTGAGCATTCCCATCACCGTCACCGACACCGCCGGCGCCTCCAGCACACAGAACCTGCTGATCGCGATCACCGGGACCGGCGACGCCGCTGTCATCGGCGGGCGACTTGCCAATAACGTCACCGAGGACGCCGTGGTGTCCACGGGCGGCTTGCTCCGAGCCGCAGGCCAGCTCACCGTCGTCGACCCGGATGCCGGTGAAGACCACTTCGTGGCCCAAACCGGCGTGAGCGGTGCCGGCCACTACGGCAGCTTCAGCATCGACGCCAGCGGCCACTACAGCTACACCGCCGACAACACACAAACCGCCATCCAGCAGCTCAAGGCAGGCGACACGCTGAACGACAGCTTCACCGTAGCCACCGCCGACGGCGCGCAGCAAGTCGTCACCATCACCATCAAGGGCAGCGAAGACAGGCCGGTGCTGCAGGCGCAGAGCCAGGCCGTCACCGAAGACGGCACACGGCTGACCGGCCAGATGCTTGCCACCGACGCGGATGCCGGCGACACACAGGCCTTCAGCATCGCCACACCGGTGGACGGCTTCACCCTGCACGCCGACGGCAGCTACAGCTTCGAGCCCGGCCACGCCAGCTACCAGCATCTGGCCGCCGGCCAGACGCAGGACCTGATCATCCCCATCACCGTCACCGACAGTGCCGGGGCAAGCAGCACGCAGAACCTCACCATCACAATCACTGGCGCCGACGACGGTGCGGTGATCCGCGGCATCGACGCCGGCGCAGTCACCGAGGATCAGTCCGTCCAGAGTGGCCATCTGCAAATCAGCGGGCAGCTGACGATCACCGACACCGACAGCGGTGAAGACCATTTCCTCGCGCAGACCGATGTCGCCGGCAGCAGTGGCCTGGGCCGCTTCAGCCTGTCTGAGTCCGGCCACTGGACCTACAGCGCCGACAACACACTGCCGGCCGTCCAGCAGCTTCAAACCGGCCAGTCACTGACTGACACGCTGACCGTGCAGAGCGCCGACGGCACGGCGCACACAGTCACCGTGACGATCCATGGCGCGAACGACGCGCCGGTGCTCGCGGCGCAGACCCAAGCCATCACCGAAGATGGCGCTCTGCTGCAAGGGCAGATGGTCGCCACCGATTTGGACGCCCACGACACCCAAACTTTCAGCATCGCGCAGGCGGTCGACGGCTTCACGCTGAATGCCGACGGCAGCTACAGCTTCGACCCCAGCCACGCGAGCTACCAACATTTGGCCGCCGGTCAGACGCAAGATGTGCTGATCCCCGTCACCGTGGCCGACGCCAGCGGCGCCAGCCACACGGCCACGCTGACCATCACCATCACCGGTGCCAACGACGGCGCCACTGTCACCGGTGTGCGCACAGCCGATGTCATCGAAGACACCAATCTGTTGGGCGGCAGCAGCCCGGACGCCGACAAGATGGTGGCGCGCGGCAAGCTCAATGTGGCCGACGTCGACAGCGGCGAAGCCGCCTTCGTCCCGCAGGACCAAGCCGGCAGCGCCGGCTTCGGCATATTCCACCTGGGTGCCGACGGCCAGTGGCGCTATGTGGCCGACCCCAAGCAGCCCGCCATTCAGGCACTGAAGAACGGCCAGACGCTGGACGAAACGGCGCTGTTCCACACGGCGGATGGCACGCCCGTCACGCTAACGGTCACCATCCACGGCACCGAGGACCGCGCTGTCATCGGCGGCGCTGACAGCGCCACCGTGGCCGAGGACCGGTCGCCACAGGCCGGTCACTTGCAAGCCAGCGGCAGCCTGAGCATCGTCGACCCGGACCGCGGTGATGCCATCTTCATGCCCCTGGCCGACATGCCCGCCAACCAGGGCCGAGGCCTGGGCCTGTTCAGCATCGACGTGAACGGCCACTGGAGCTATTCGGTCGACAACAGCCTGCCGGCCATCCAGCAATTGAAAGCGGGCGAGTCGCTGACCGAGACCCTGACCGTGAGCAGCGGCGACGGCTCGACTCACAGCCTGACCGTCACCATCCAGGGCAGCAATGACGCGCCCGTGCTGCAGGCTCAAGCCCAGGCGGTGACGGAGGACGGCACGCTGCTGCAGGGCCGCATGGCCGCCACCGATGTGGATGCCGGCGATACACAGGCGTTCAGCATCGTGCAGCCGGTGGATGGCTTTACGCTGAATGCTGATGGCACGTACAGCTTCGATCCGGCCAATGCTGCCTACCAGCACCTGGCCGCGGGTCAGACGCAAGACGTGGTCATTTCCGTCACCGTGACGGACAGCGCTGGCACCACCAGCACGCAGAACCTCACGATCACGATTACCGGCAGCAATGATGGTGCCGTCATCGGCGGTCGGCTGGCTAACTTCGTCACCGAAGACAGCGTCGTGTCCACGGGCGGCATGCTCCGGGCCGGTGGCCAGCTGACTGTGGCGGACCCAGACGCGGGCGAAGCCGTGTTCGTAGCCCAAACTGGGGTAACGGGCGCCGGCCATTACGGCAGCTTCAGCATCGACGCCAGCGGCCGCTACAGCTATACCGCTGACAACACGCAAACCGCCATCCAACAACTCAAGGCCGGCCAGACACTGAGCGATAGCTTCACCGTGGCAACAGCCGACGGCACGCAGCAAGTCGTCACCATCACCATCAACGGTGCCGAAGACAAGCCGATGCTGCAGGCGCAGACCCACGCGGTCACCGAAGACGGCGCGAGGCTGACCGGCCAGATGTTGGCCACCGATGTCGATGCGGGCGACACCCTGCGCTTTTCGGTCGCTCACCCGGTCGCGGGCTTTGTTCTCAACTCCAACGGCAGCTTCAGCTTTAACCCAGCGCACGCGTCTTACCAGCATCTGGCTGCGGGACAAACGCAAGACGTGGTCATCCCCGTCACGGTCATCGACAGCGCCGGGGGGACCAGCACGCAGAACCTCACCATCACCATTGCCGGGAGCAACGATGGCGCGAAGATCACCGGCGTGGACGCGGGCAGCGTCACCGAGGACACGGCCCTGCAGAACGGCCGCTTGCAAGCCAGCGGCCAGCTGACCGTCACCGACATCGACACCGGCGAAGCCCACTTCGCCGCGCAGACCGATGTGGCCGGCAGCCAAGGTCTGGGTCACTTCAGCATCGACGCCGCAGGCCACTGGACCTATACCGCCAACAACCGGCAGCTGGCCATCCAGCAACTCAAGAACGGCGACAGCCTGAGCGACACCCTCAGCGTGACCAGTGCCGACGGCACGCAACACACCGTCACGGTGAACATCCACGGTGAGAACGACGCGCCTGACATCAGCAGCACGCGCGCTTCCGCCCGTTTGGTGATCGAAGACGGGCAGACCTCGTCCATCAAAGGCGTGCTACACGCACGTGACATGGATGCCGGCGATACGCTGACATGGTCAGTGACGGGCAATGGCCAGGGCACTTACGGCCATCTGGACTTCGATCCGCAGTCCGGGCAATGGGTCTACCAATTGGACAACGCCAACGCCGACACCAATGCCCTGGGGGTCGGCCAACAAGGCCAAGAGGTGTTCCAGATCTCCGCGACCGATCGCAGCGGCGCAACGGGCACCAGTGTCGTACGCGTCATGGTCGTCGGCGCGAACGACCGCGCCGCCATCGCCGGCGTGGACACCGGCACCGTTAGCGAAGACAGCGTGCTGCAAGCCGCCGGCCAGCTCAGCATCAGCGACGCTGACGCTGGCGAGGCCGCCTTCCAGGCCAGCCCACGCGCGCCCGGCCAGCATGGCGTGTTCAGCCTGGCGGCCGACGGCAGCTGGACCTACGCACTCAACAACAGCGACACCGACGTTCAGGCCCTCACCAAGGGCCAAAGCCTCAGCGACAGCCTGGTCGTGAAAAGCGTGGACGGCAGCAGCCACACCATCACGGTCAACATCCAAGGCCACGACGACGGCGCTGTCATCAGCGGCGTGGACACCGGCCGCGTTACCGAGGACCAAAACGTCAATGCCGGCCAGCTCCAGGCTAACGGCCAGCTGACGCTGACCGACACCGACGCGGGCCAGCACCGGTTCACCGCCCAGAGCCAGGTGGCGGGCCACTACGGTAGTTTCAGCATCAATGCCAGCGGCGCCTGGACCTACACGGCCGACAACAGCCAAGACGCCGTGCAGCACCTGGGACGCAATGACAGCCTGATCGAACGCTTCCGCGTGAGCAGTGCTGATGGCACCCAGCACACCGTGCTCGTCACGCTGCAAGGCAGCAACGATGTGCCGGTGATTCAGGCACAGACCCGCTCGGTCACCGAAGACGGCGCCATGCTGACCGGCCAGATGCGCGCCAGCGACACCGACATCCACGACCGCCTGCAGTTCAGCACCACCGCGCAGATCGCCGGCTTCACCCTGGCCGCCGACGGCAGCTACAGCTTCGACCCCAAGGCCTCGGCCTACCAGAACCTGGGCAGCGGGGTGGCCGAAACCCTGCGCATCCCCGTCACCGTGCGCGACCAGTTTGGCGCGCAGCACACCCGCGACCTGCTGATCACCGTCACCGGCACCAATGACGGCGCCATCATCCAGGGCAAGGATCACGGCGACGTGGTCGAGGACCTGAACCCGGTGGGTGGCCTGCTGCGAGCCCAGGGCCATCTGGGCGTCACCGACGCCGACGCATCACAGTCCGCCTTCGTCGTACAGACCGGCGTGGTGGGGCACTTCGGCCGCTTCAGCATCGACGCAGACGGCGCCTGGACCTACGAGGTCGACAACAGCAGCACCCGCGTGCAGGCCCTGGCCGAAGGCGCACAGGCCGTGGAGCACTTCGTGGTTCGCAGCCTGGACGGCACCTCACACGCCGTGCGCGTCATCGTGCACGGCAGCAACGACGCCCCGGTGGTCACGGCCGCCGCGCAGACGGCCATCGAAGACGGCGCGCTGCTGCACGGCCAGCTGCGCGTGAGCGACCGTGACCGTGGCGACCAAGCGCACTTCCAGCTCGACCACCCGGTGGCCGGCTTCACGCTGGACAGCGACGGCACCTACCGCTTCAACCCCGCCGACCCGGCCCACCAAGACCTGCGCCAAGGCCAGGTCTTGCGCCTGGACATCCCCGTCACCGTGACCGACGACGCTGGCGCCGTGGTGCACCAGACCATCTCCATCACCCTGACCGGCCGCAATGATGCCGCTGTGATCTCGGGCGTAGACCAGGCCGCCGTCACCGAGGACAGCGCCCTGCAAAACGGCCTGCTTCAAGCCAGCGGCCAACTGCAAGTCAGCGACATCGACGACGGCGAAGCGCGCTTCGCCGTGCAAACCGCCGTGGCCGGCAGCCGTGGCCTGGGCCACTTCAGCATCAACGCATCCGGCCAGTGGCTCTACACGGCCGGCACCGCGCAAGCGGCTGTTCAAGCGCTGAAGGCCGGCGAGTCGCTGACGGATACGGTGAGCGTGAGCAGTCCCGATGGCACGACGCACACGATCACCGTGACGATCCGGGGCAGCAACGACGCCCCGGTGCTGACAGCACAAAGCCAGGCAGTCACCGAAGACGGCGCGCTGCTGAGCGGCCACATGGTCGCCACCGATGCCGATGCCAGCGACACGCAAACATTCAGCCTCGCCAATGCCATCGACGGCTTCACGCTCAACGCCGACGGCAGCTACCGCTTCGACCCCGGCCATGCCAGCTATCAGCACATCGCAGCAGGGCAGACGCAGGATGTGATCATCCCGATCACCGTGACCGACAGTGCTGGCGCGACCAGCACCCAGAATCTCACGATTACCCTCACCGGCAGCAACGATGGCCCGCTGGTGACCCACGGTACCGCGGCTACAGCGGCGGACCTGGGCGCGATCAACGAGGACACGCCGCGCGTGTTCACCGAAGCCGAGCTGCTGCAGGCGGTGGGCGCCAGCGATGTGGATGACGGCGCCCAGCTGCATATCGTGGCGGGTTCGCTGACGTCGGCGCATGGCACCTTCACCGGCGATGCCGCGCACGGCTTCACCTTCACCCCGGCCGCCAACTACAGCGGCCAGGATGTGGACCTGCAGTTCAGCGTCAGCGATGGCACGGTCAGCCGCGAAGCGCATGGCCAGCTGGACATCACGCCGGTGGCTGATGCCCCGGACCGTCTGGCCGGCAAGCCGCTGAGCAGCAACTTTGAAGATGCGGCCGGCGCGGCCGGCTGGCAACCCAACGCGGGCAGCACCCTCTCCTTGCAGGGTGGAAGCCCTGTGGGCGGGCAGGATGTCGTGTTTACGAAGGGGGATTTCGATGCCCTCCATCAGGACCTCGACACCTTTGCCGGACAGCGTGTGCATCTGTCATTCGATGTCATGTCAACCAAATATTCTTCCGTTTCCCTGCAGGTGCTATGGGAAGGCAAGGTAGTCGCAGACATCGATCCGAAATTTGCCTACTGGGAGTCAACCCATACCGAACTGGATCTGGTGGCAACGGGCCCCAATTCCCGACTGGAGTTCAGGACAGGCGGCGACCACTACTCCATTGGTCGCATGGTCCGGCTCGACAACGTCAACCTTCGGTTCGACGACATCCGCTCGGATCGCGAGGCCGTCACCAATCACGACCTGCAGCTGCAGCTCGGCAGTGAGTTCCGCCTGACCGACAGCGACGGCAGCGAGAGCCTGCACTACCTGATCAAGGGCCTGCCGGTCGGCTTCACGCTGACCGATGGCACGCACAGCGTCACCGTGGGCCAGACCGACCAGGAGATCGACACCCGGGGCTGGCAACAGGATGCCCTGCGGGTGCAGGCGCCGCACGATTACACCGGCTCCGTGGACATCCAGGTCACGGCCCGCAGCGAGGAGGCCGGCAACCAGCAGACCGCTGATTCCCCGCTGCTGCCGATGCGGCTGAGCTTCGAATCGAACGATGCGCTGACCGTGGCCGAAGACACGCCGAAGAATTTCAGCAGTGACGAGCTACTGAAGCTGGCCGGCCTAGTGGCGCCGCCTGGTCAGCACCTGAGCCTCAGCGATGTGCAGGTGGATGCGGCCTTCGGCCACTTCAGCCAAAACAGCGACGGCAGCTGGACCTTCACGCCGGCGGCGAACGTGTCGGCCGATCAGGTGCCCATCACCCTGACCGCCACCGGCGGCGCCCAGCCGATGACGGCCTCGCTGTCCTTGGCCATCACGCCGGTGGTGGATGCGCCGGTCGGCGGGCTGAATGTGCACTCTGATTTCGATCATCAAAGCGTCGACAGCAGTGGCTGGGCCTTTGTGGATGGGACCGGCATGGGCTGGCACACCGACTATGCCAAGGGCATCGAGGTGGGGCAGGACAAGCTTTATGGCGGCAGCAGCAGCACCAACCAGATCGTCGAATTGACGGCGAACGGCGGCAAGAACATCTATCGTGACTTGACCACCACGGCGGGTCAGGCCCTGCACTTCGGCTTTGACCTGTCGGCACGCGGGGGCAGCACCGTCGCGCCGCTGGAGGTGGTGTGGGAAGGCAAAGTGATCGACACCATCACACCGGGCAGCGCCTTTGGCCTGGTGCACTATGCCTATGATCTGGTCGCCACCGTGGCCAATTCGCGCCTCGAATTGCGCGCCACTGGCGGGGGCGATGGCCACGCCATCATCGACAACATCGCGATCAATCCGCCGCCAGTGGTGGGGCTGGTCAACCATGCGGTGCATCTGGATGTCGGTCAGGCCTTCCAGTTGGCCGACACCGACGGCAGCGAAAGCATCAGTTACCTGATCAAGGACTTGCCGGTGGGCGCCACCCTCTGTGATGGCAGCCATAGCGTCACGGTCAGCGCGGCCGGGCAGGTGATCGACATGCAGGGCTGGCAGTTGGATGCCCTGACCTTGCAGGCACCCAAGGACTTCGAGGGCCAACTGGACTTCACGGTCAACGCCCGCACCGAAGAAGGCGCCACGCACGAGACCGCGCTGTCGACGGATCAGTCGATGCGCCTGAGCTTCGAGCGCTTGGTGACGGCGGAAGACACGCCGCGAACCTTCAGCGAATCCGAATTGCTGCAATTGGCGGCTATCCGCGCGCCTGCCGGACAGACCTATGCGCTGAGCGATGTACAGGTGGACCCCGCCTTCGGCCACGTCAGCCATGACGCCAACGGCTGCTGGACCTTTACCCCGGCGGCCAATGTCTCGGCGGATCAGGTACCGCTCACGCTCACGGTCACAGGCGGTGCTCAGCCGATCACGGCCACCTTGCCTTTGAACATCACCCCGGTGGTGGACAAGCCGGTTGTGGACATACCGGCAGGAACAGTCGACGCATCCGACTTCGAAGGTGTGCGGGTCATTGATTCCAGCGGTAGCCAGTTCGTCGATCCCGCTCAGTTCGGCTGGCACAGCAGTGGCGCTCACGGCGTCGAGCTGGGTAAGGAAACCCTGTTCGGCGGCACTCAGGCCGGCAACCAGGTGGTGGAGCTGATCTCCCAAGGTGCCAGCGGCTACAAGGACGCCAATCTCTACCGCGATCTCGCCACGCAGCCGGGGCAGCAACTGCACTTCAGCTTCGACATTTCGCGCCGCGACAAATGGGCCATTGGGCCGGTCGAGGTGCTGTGGGAAGGCAAGGTGATCGACACCATCACCCCGACCGGTGACGGCTATGCGATGCACCACCATGCGTATGACCTGCTTGCCACGGGCAGCAATTCGCGCATCGAATTGCGCGTGGTCGGCGACACGGCGGACCAGCGTGCGGTCATCGACAACCTGGAGATCAGCGGCCCGCCGCAGTTGGGTCTGGCGAACCATGATCTGCTGTTGGACCTGACGCACCACCTGTACCTTGCCGATACCGACGGCAGCGAGACGCTGACCTATATCGTCAAGGGCCTGCCGGTCGGCTTCACGCTGACCGATGGCACGCACAGCGTGACGGTTGGCACCGCCGGTCAGCTTATCGAGACGGCGGGCTGGGCGCAGGACGCCATCGTGGTACGCCCGCCGCAAGACTTCCAGGGCCAGCTGAACCTTCAGGTTTCCGCGCGCGCCGAAGAAACTGCCAACCACCAGACGGCGACCTCGGCCGATATGGAGGTGCGCCTCAGCTTCGAGAACCTGAGCACCGCCGAAGACACGCCCAAGTCCTTCACCGAATCCGAATTGCTGCAATTGGCCGGCATCCGTGCGCCCGCCGGACAAACCTATGTGCTGAGCGATTTGCAGGTGGACCCGGCCTTCGGCCACGTCAGCCATGACGCCAACGGCGGCTGGACCTTTACCCCGGCGGCTAATGTCTCGGCGGATCAGGTGCCGCTCACCCTGACGGTCACGGGCGGTGCCCAGACGATCACGGCCACCTTGCCCTTGAACATCACCCCGGTGGTGGATGCACCGGTGCACGAGGCGAGCACCGGCGGCAGCGGGCAGGCCATCTCGACGGATTTCAACAGTGTCGCCGTGGGCAGCGACGGCTGGGCCTATGTGGATGGGGCTGGCACGGGCTGGCACACGGACTATGCCAAGGGCATTCAGGTCGGTCAGGACAGGCTCTATGGCGGCTCCAGCAGCAACCAGATCGTCGAACTGAATGCCGGCGCGGGCAAAAACATCTACCGTGAACTGCCCACCACGGCGGGCCAGACCCTGCACTTCGGCTTTGACCTCTCGGCACGCGGGGGCAGCAGCGTCGCGACGCTGGAGGTGGTGTGGGAAGGCAAGGTCATCGACACCATCACGCCGGCCAGCGGTTTTGCCCTGGTGCACCATGCCTATGATCTGCTCGCCACCGGGACCAATTCGCGCCTCGAACTGCGCGCCACCGGTGGGGGCGACGGCCGCGCCATCATCGACAACATCGACATCGGTGCGCCGGTTGACCCGCTGCTGGCGCAGGTCAACCATGGCTTGCATCTGAACCTGACGCACGAGCTGCATCTGGCCGACACCGATGGCAGCGAGACGCTGAGCTATATCGTCAAGGGCTTGCCGGCCGGTTTCACGCTGACCGATGGCACGCACAGCGCCACGGTCGCTACAGCCGGTGAGGTGATCGAGACGACCGGCTGGAATCAGGGCGCGCTGATCGTGCGCGCGCCGCAGGACTATGCCGGGCAACTGGCGATTCAGGTCAGCGCCCGCGCAGAAGAGACGGCCAATCACCAGACGGCGACTTCGGCGGACATGACCCTATCCTTGAGCTTTGAAAACGCAAGCACTGCGGAGGACACGCCCAAGACCTTCACCGCGTCCCAGCTGATGCAACTTGCAGGCATCAGTGTCCCCAATGGGCAGACTTACACATTGGATGATGTGCAGGTGGACCCGGCCTTCGGTCACATCACCCATGATGCCGATGGCGGCTGGACCTTCACGCCTGCCGCCAATCTGTCGGCCGATCAGGTGCCGCTCACGCTGACGGTCACAGGCGGCGCACAGCCAATCACGGCCAGCCTGCCGCTCACCATCACGCCGGTGGTCGATGCGCCGGTCATAGCCTGGCAGCCCATCCAGCCCGACATCGCCAGCCAACACGTCAGCAGCGAGGGCTGGGCCTACTTCGACCCGAGCCCGGTGGGCTGGCACACCGACAACCACCAGGGCGTGTACATCGGCACGGCCAGCCGCTATGGCGGCGCCGACGACCACCGCATCCTGGAGTTGGCGGGCATCGCCGACTCACCGATGAACTTCTACCGGACTCTGGACACCCAGGCCGGTCAGACCTTGCGCTTCAGTTTTGACATGACCGGCCGCCCGGGACGGCCCCCGGCGATCATCGAGGTGCTGTTCGAGGGCAAGGTCATTGACACGCTGACCCCCGACAACCAGGCCTATGCCCTGCAGCACCATGAGTACGCGCTGACGGCCACAGGACCCAACGCGCGGATCGAGCTGCGGGCACAGGCCCAGGATGGTCAACATCGCGCGCTGATCGACCACATCGAGGTCGTCAACCATCCGCAGCTGGAGTCGCTGGTCAATCACGACATGCAACTGGGCCTCGGTCGTTATGTGGCACAGGTCGATACCGATGGCAGCGAAGCCTTCAGCTATCTGATCAAGGGCTTGCCAGTCGGCTTCACGCTGCGCGACGGCAGCCACAGCATCACGGTCTCGGCCGCCGATCAGGTGATCGATACGAAGGGCTGGCAACAGGATGCCCTGAGCTTGCAGGCGCCCAAGGACTTTGCCGGGACGCTGGACCTCAGAGTCGTCGGCCGCAGCGAAGAAGGCGCCACCCACCAGAGCGCCAGCTCCGCCGAGCAGCCGCTGCGCCTGAGCTTCGAGAAGCTTGGCACGGCGGAAGACACGCCGCTGACGCTGAGCGAAAGCAAGTTGCTGGCGCTGGCTGGCGCAATGCCGGGAGCAGGCGCGCATTTGAGCCTGAGTGATGTGCAGGTGGATGCAGCCTTCGGCCAGTTCAGCCACAACGCCGACGGCAGCTGGACCTTCACCCCGGCGGCCAACGTCAATGCCGACCAAGTGCCGTTCACGCTGACGGTGAGCGGCGGCGCGCAGCCGATCAGCAGTTCGCTGCAACTGAGCATCACGCCGGTGAATGACGCGCCGGTGCTCGCTGCGCAAACGCAGGCCGTGACCGAAGACGCAGCCGTGTTCATGGGCCATGTGCTGGCATCCGACCCTGACGCTGGCGACACCCTGGCCTTCAGCACCACGGCCACGGTGGACGGCTTCACGCTCAATGCCGACGGCAGTTACAGCTTTGACCCGGGACACGCCAGCTACCAGCATCTGGCGGCAGGCCAAACACAGGACGTGGTGATCCCCGTCACGGTCACCGACAGCGCCGGCCTGACCAGCACGCAGAACCTAACGATCACGGTGACCGGCACCGCCGATGCCGTCGTCATCAGCGGCGTGGATGTGGGCGTGGTGCAGGAAGACCTGGCGTCAACTACCAGCGGGCATCTGGTTGGCACCGGCGCGGCCGCGGAGTTTGTGCCGCTGACGCAACTCACCACGTTCGGCGAGTTTTCGATGATCGCTGACGGCGCCTGGATCTACTCGCTGGACGAGAGAAAGGCGGCGGTTCAAGCCTTGAAGACGGGCGAGACGGCCACCGACTCGGTCACCATCAGCCACACCGATGGCACGACCCACACCGTGACCATCACGGTCAGGGGCACGAACGATGCGCCGGTGCTGAGCGCCCAGACCCAGGCGGTCACGGAAGACGGCACGCAGCTGACGGGTCATCTGTCAGCCACCGATGCGGACGCGGGCGACACGCAGACCTTCAGCACCGCCAACGCGGTCGATGGCTTCACGCTCAATGCCGACGGCGGCTACAGCTTCGACCCCGGCCACGCCAGCTACCAACACCTGGCAGCTGGCCAGACGCAGGACTTGGTGATCCCCGTCACGGTGACCGACAGCACTGGCCTGAGCAGCACCCAGAACCTGACCATCACCGTCACCGGCAGCGATGACGGCCCGCTGGTCACGCACGCCACGGCGGCCACCGCGGCCGACCTGGGCGCCATCAATGAAGACGCACCACGCCTGTTCACCGAGGCTGAACTGCTGCAAGCCGCGGGCGCCAGCGATGTAGACGACGGCAGCAGCCTGCACATCATGGCCGGCTCGCTGAGCAGTGCCCACGGCACGTTCACCGGCGATGCCAGCCACGGCTTCACCTTTACCCCGGCCGCCAACTTCAGCGGCCAGGATGTGGACCTGCAGTTCAGCGTGACGGACGGTACCGTCAGCCGCGAAGCCCATGCCCAGCTGGACATCACGCCGGTGGCCGACACGCCCCTCTTCCACACCAACGCGGCGCAGACGGCTGGCTTCGACAAGACCAGCGTCGGCGGCGCTGGCTGGGCCATGCTGGACCCCAGCAGCGAGGGCTGGCAGTCCGGCAAAGCCGGGGGCGTGGAGGTCGGGCTGACAACCATCTACCAAGGCCACGACTCCAACAACCAGGTGGTCGATCTGACCGCCGGCTCGTCCAATGCCCTGTACCGCGAGATCCCGACCACGGCGGGCCAGCGCCTGCAATTCGGCTTCGACCTGAGTGCGCGACCCGGCTTCGCGGCGGCGGCGCTGGAGGTGGTGTGGGAAGGCAAGGTCATCGACACCCTCACGCCGACCGATGCCAGCTTCAATTTGCAGCACCACAGCTACGAGTTGCTGGCCAGCGGCGGCAATTCGCGGCTGGAGCTGCGGGCCACGGGCTCGGGCGATGCCCGCGCCATTCTTGACAATCTTGAGCTCAGCCCGCCGCCGCAACTCGCCCTGGTCAACCACGATTTGCGTCTGGGCCTGACCGGCATGGCCCAGCTAGTCGATACCGACGGCAGCGAGGCGCTGAGCTTCGTGGTCCGTGACCTGCCTGTGGGCTTCACGCTGACGGACGGCACGCACAGCGTCACGATCGGAACGGCTGGCCAGTTTGTTGAGACCAAGGGCTGGGACCAGGACGCCCTGGTGCTGCGCGCGCCCACGGACTTTGCCGGTGAACTCACCCTGAAGGTCTCGGCCTACGCGCTAGAGACTGCCACCCAGCAATGGTCCACGCCGGTTGAGCAGCCGCTGCGCGTGGCCTTCGAGCGCTTGGCCGTGGCCGAAGACACGCCGCAGCACTTCAGCGAAGACAAGCTGCTGGCCCTGGCCGGCCTGCAGGCCCCGGCCGGGCAGAGCTATGCCATCAGCGGCATCCAGGTGGACCCGGCCTTCGGCCAGTTCAGCCATGATGCCGATGGCCGCTGGACCTTCACGCCGGCGGCCAATGTGTCGGCCGATGCCGTGCCCTTCACGCTGACGGTCAGCGGCGGCGCGCAAGCCATCACGAGCACCTTGCCGCTGGCCATCACGCCGGTGGCGGATGCACCGGTGCGCGACGGCGGGCCCTCGATCGCCACCGATTTCAACAGCATCGATGTGGGGGCGGGCGGCTGGAAGTTGTCCGACCCGACCTCGCTGGGCTGGCACAGCTCTGAAGCCAGCGGTGTCGAAATCGGCCAGGAGCGGCTCTACGGCGGCAGCGGCAACAACCAGATCCTCAGCCTGACCGCGAGCTGGAGCAACAACATCTTCCGCGACCTGGCCACCCAGGCCGGTCAGAAGGTGCATGTGGGCTTTGATCTCTCGGCCCGCCCAGGCTTTGCGATGACGCCTGTCGAGGTCTTGTGGGAAGGCAAGGTGGTCGACACCATCAGCCCAACCGCCGGAACCTACGCCATGCAGCACCATGCCTACGATCTGGTGGCCACCGGCGGCAACTCGCGCCTGGAGTTCCGCGCCACGGGGCAAGGTGAGGCGCGCGCCCTCTTCGACAACATCCAGATCGGTACCCCCGACCACCTGACGCTGATCGATCAGGACATACTGCTCAAGCCCTACCTCGGCTACCAACTGGCGGACACCGATGGCAGCGAGACCCTGAGCTACACCATCCATGGCCTGCCGGTGGGCTTCACGTTGACGGACGGCACGCACAGCGTCACGGTCGCCACTGCCGGGCAGGTGATCGAGACCACAGGCTGGAACCAGGAGGCGCTGGCCCTGCGCGCGCCGCATGGCTTCCAGGGCGATACCAGCATTCAAGTGAGCGCCCGTGCCGAAGAAGGCAGCAATCATCAAAGCGCCAGCGCGGCGGACCTCACCCTGCATCTCAGCGGCGCACCTGTCAGCCATGCGGCGGTGATCGGCGGCGACACCGCCGCTACAGTGACGGAAGACCAGCAAGTCAATTCCCAGGGCAATCTGGAGCACTTTGGCAAGCTCAGCATCAATGACCCGGATGCGGGCCAGGCCCAGTTTGTTCCGCAAAACGCGGTGGTCGCCAAGTACGGCCACTACACCATCGATCAGACCGGCTTCTGGCTGTACGAAGCAGACAACAAGCTCGCGGCGATCCAGCAGCTCAAGACCGGCGAGCACCTGACCGACAGCTTCACGGTGCACAGTGCCGATGGCACCGCGCAGACCATCACCGTGACCATCCAGGGCCAGGACGATGCCCCGGCCTTCGTGCCCCATGCCGGCCCGACGCGCTCGGACGACGTCTACGCCCAGATCGCCCAAGTCTTGGGGACGCGGACCCATCAAAACTTCAAATACCTTGCCAGCATGATGCTGGCTGGTGCCGACACCTACCCATTCGAGCGGGCCCTGGTCGTCATCAAGAACGCGGGCGTTTCCTTCATTTCGCCCGATGGCAGCGTCGCGAAGGCCTTTGCTCCCCATGGCGGCACCCTGACCGAAGTCCCGATCAGCGAAATGATCGCCTGGCACGCCAAGGGCGCCGGTTATCAGGTGGTGTTCACCGACGCAAAAGCCAGTGAAGTGGGTGTCTACGCCTACAACAATGGCAACCCCGGCATGCTCTCGGGCCGCTATCCGTACACGGATTTTGTGCTTCACCCGGAACAACAAATCGCGACCCTCTATCCGGTCATGCACGACGCGGCCGCGGCCAGCGGTGGTGCTGCCGTGCAGGGCTCTGCGTTCATGCCGCCGGCGATAGCTCCCTTGCTGTTCGACGGCGGCCAGGCGCTGGAGGACAGCGGCCTGCTGGTCACAGGCTTCATCGAAGTCAAAGATGCCGACGCGCAGCAGTCCGCCATGCAGCCGCAAACCGGCACCGCCACGCACTACGGCCGCTTCAGCATCGACGTCAACGGCGACTGGATTTACCAACTCGACAACAGCCGCCCCGAAGTGCAAGAGCTGGGCGATGGCCAGACCCTGGTCGACACCATCACGGTGCACAGCGAGGACGGCACCGCGCATGAGGTGAATGTCACCATCCACGGCCAGAACGATGGCGCGGTGATTGCCGGCGCCGACAGCGGCACGGTCGTCGAGGATCATCACGTCACGGCGACCGGCAATATCGTGGCCAAGGGCTTGCTCACGGTGAGCGACGTCGACGCCGGGGAAGCCGCCTTTGTGGCGCAGAACGATGTGGCCACCCAGTACGGCCATTTCAGCCTGGCGGCCGATGGCCACTGGACTTACACGGTCGACAACAGTAGTGCGGCCGTCCAAGGTCTCCAGCCTGGTGGCACGCCCGGCGAGACCGCCGATGTGTCGCAGGTTCTCGCGCAGGCGCTGGCCCAGTCGAATGAAGCCGGTTTCAAGGCCGTGGCCGAAGCGCTCACGCAACAGCAACCAGGCGCTGCTGCCGGTGTGCTCGATCTGAGCATCCAAGGCGCGGCCATCGTACTCAGCGGCCCGGCTGGCACCACGCCGGTGGTCTATGCCATGGACGCGAACGGCCGCGCCAATATTGGCGTGGACGAGTTGCTGAGCTGGCTGCACCAGGGCAAGGGCTACGAGCTGCATCTGCAGGGCAATCAGAGCGATGTGCAGGTCTTTGTGCATGACAGGGGTGATGCGGGAGATTTGCATCCCCTGCCCCTGAGTGCAGCGGCGGATCTGAGCGACCCGGCCAGCGCCGCCCAGCACCTGGCGCTGAGCTGGCACACGCCGCCGGTGCCGGCCGAGCTGAGCGAGACCGTCACCGTGCGCAGCGTGGACGGTACCGAGCACACCATCAGCCTGAGCATCTTCGGCACGGCAGAGAACGCAGTCATTGCCGGGGTCGATACCGGCAGCGTGACCGAGGATGCCCATGTCACCGGCGCCGGGATGATCCAAGCCCATGGCAAGCTCACCGTGCAGGATCCCAATGCCGGCCAAGCCGCCTTCAGCTCGCTGCACCAGGTGGCCGGCCAGTACGGGCATCTGTCGCTAGAAGCTGACGGGCAATGGACCTACGCAGCCGACAACAACAGCGCGGCGCTGAACGCGCTGAACAAGGGCCAAACCGCGCTCGAGACCTTTGTGGTCAAGAGTGTGGACGGCACGGCGCACACCCTGAGCATCACGGTCAATGGCGCCGACGAAAAGCCCGATCTTTGGCCGGAGATCGCCCGAAACCTGATGGCCCAGAGCGGCGGGGACACGCGCGGCTATCACGTGATCGCCGAACGGGTGGCCGCAGGTGACTCGAACGGCTTGCGTGATGTGGTCATGAATGTGTACGACGGCAAGCCCACCGTGGTCGATGCTGCCGGCCATGTGCTGCACACCTTTGATAGGTACAGCAAGTTCTTCGGCTACTACGTGCCGATGAACGAGTTGGCCGACCAGCTCAAGGCCCATCCGGGCGCCATGCTGGTGCTGCAAGGCAGTGTTGGCGGCAACGCCAACTACTACTTCCACGATGCGAGCAACGAGATGTTGCTGAACTTCAATGGCGCCTACAGCTACCAGCCAGACAAGCGCCCGATAGGCGGCCTGCCCATCAACGGCATCCCGCATCCGAATGCCGGTGCCGCGACGCACAGCAACACGGCCGCCCAGCTCGGCGGCGCCGACAGCGGCAGCGTGTTGGCCGACGGCGACGCTTTGCTGCAAACGCAAGGGCACCTCACGGTGCTGGACGCCGACGGCGGCCAAGCCCACTTCGCCGTCCAGCGCGATGCCCAGGGGCACTATGGCAAGTTCAGCATCGACGCCCAAGGCAGCTGGCATTACCAGGCCGATGGGCACGCGCCGGCGCTCAGCCAGCTCGTCGCCGGTCAGCAACTGAGCGAAACCTTTACGGTGCATAGCGCCGATGGCACTGCACACACCATCACGGTGCAATTGTTTGGCGACAACGCTTCAGCGGCGGTGATTACCGGTGCTGATACTGCCTCGCTGAGCGAAGACCAGGCTGTGCAAGCTGGACAGCTGCAGGCCTCAGGCCAGCTCAACATCACGGACAGCAATGTCGGACAGGATCATTTCCTCGCCCAGAGCGATGTAGCGGGCAGCGCCGGGCTGGGGCATTTCAGTCTGGATGCCAGCGGCGCCTGGAGCTACAGCGTTGACAACAGCAAGCCGGAAGTCCAGCAGCTCAAGGCGGGCGAGACGGTGACGGACACGTTGACCGTCAGCAGTGCTGACGGCACCACGCACCAGATCACCGTGACGCTCAGCGGCAGCAACGATGCAGCGGTGATCACCGGCACCGACAGCGGCACGGTCAGCGAAGACGGCGTCCTCAGCGCCTCCGGCAAGCTCAGCGTCACGGATGTGGACAGCGGCCAAGCCAGCTTCACCGCGCAGCAACAGGCGGCGGCGCACGGCAGCTTCACGCTGACGACCAGCGGCGACTGGACTTACACGCTGGACAACCACAGCGCCGCCGTCCAGGCACTGAAGGACGGTGAAAGCCTGAGCGACAGCATCACCGTGCGCAGCGTGGATGGCAGCAGCCATGTCGTCACCGTGCTCATCAACGGTGCCAACGACGCGCCGGTCTTGCAAGCGCAGAGCCAGTCCGTAACCGAAGACGGCAGCGTCCTGCACGGACAGTTACAGGCCAGCGATGCCGACCACGGCGAGCACCTGCAGTTCAGCACCAGTGCCCAGGTCAGCGGCTTCAGCCTGAATGCCGACGGCAGTTATGCCTTCGACCCGGGGCATGCCGACTACCAAAGCCTTGGCGCTGGGCAGCAGCGCGATATCTCCATTCCCGTGCTCGTCAGCGACGCCAGCGGCGCTCATGCGGCGCAGTTCCTCACTCTGCACATCAGCGGCCGTGACGACGGCGCGGTGATCAGCGGTGTCGATACCGGCCATGTGCAGGTAGGCGCGCAAATGCAGGCCGATGGCCAGTTGCAGATCAGCGATGCCGATGCCGGGCAGGCGGGCTTCCAGGCCGGTCGGCTTGCGGGCAGTTTCGGCAGTCTGTCGATTGATGCCCAGGGTCATTGGCAGTATCAGCTCAATAGCAGCGATTCGTTTGTGCAGCAGTTGCTGCCGCATTCCAGTCTGACGGACCAACTGAGCGTGCACAGTCTGGACGGCACGACTCACAACATTGATGTGCAGATCAGCGGCCCGGTGGCGGTGCAACAGCCGCCGATCTATCAGCCACCCGTTCAGCAGCCGGTGGCGGCGCAGGGGCACGATGCTTACGCCAACATCCTGGCCGCCGTGCGTGCCGGCGGCTACCAGTACCAGGCGATTGCCGATGCGCTGGAGCACGGAGACCGCGCGCCCATGGCGAATGTGGAGCTGGCCATAAGCGGCTCGCATGTGCAGATCGTCGATGCCGCCGGGCATGTGGTGCAGAGCTACGGGCCAGTGACCGCCGACTGGGCCGCCACCGTGCCCATGGCCGATTTGATGCTCTGGCATGCGCAAGGGCACAGCATCATCGTCAACAACGACAGCGGCATGAGCAGCACCCACGTCTGGCTGCATAACGCCGGCGATATGCACAACCTCCACGTCAATGTGGGCGGCATCGGCTTCAACGGCTGGGTGGGTGAATACTCGCTGGGCGAGCTGGCCATCCCTGCTCCGCTGCCGCCAGCACCACCGGTGGCTGCTGCGCCGCCCATCGCTGAACTCAGCGACGCCCCGGACGCGCAGGACTTTGACCTCGCCAGCTCGGTCCTCCTCGGTGCAGCGCCTGCCCACAGTTTGACGGATGGCCACAGTGGCGGCACGCACCCAGGGTTGCCCGACACAGCCGCCCATCCGCCAAGCCTTGCGGAACCGGCCACCGCCGCTTTGCCCCCAAGCCCATCGGCGCTGGACGCCTATCTGCACTTTGCCGCACCCATCCATGAGGTGGGCGTTGATGCTGGCCATGGCGCCGCCAGCAATGACGCGCAGCATTTGGCGGGCTCACCGGTCCACGACTATCTGCTCGCGGCAGGCCTGGATCTGAGTGCGCTGTCGCATGAGCCTGCCCATTTGCCACCAACGGAGCAACTCATCGGGGCCTTCCACCACGCTGATGACAGCCACACCAGCCCGGACACCGTACACGGTGAAGGCCTGCACGATGCCCTTCTGGTGGACCTGCCGGAGCCGACGCATCAGGAGGATCCTCAGCACCACGGGATCTGACTTCCTGCGATTGCGCCCCATCAAGCGCTCAAGAGAAGAGCAGCGCCTGAGTTCAGGCCAAGCCTATAAATACCCCGCCCGCGTGCGCCGCCTTGTTGCTGCCACTGGGCGGGGGATCAAATCCGCACACAGTAAATCACCGGCAGAACGTCGGTTTTGTTGGTTTGAGCAATGGCGGCAAGCTGAAGTGCAGCCGCGGCTATCGCCGCCATCAGCAGAGTCAAATGGACGCAGCGCTCCTCGGCCGTTAGCATTTAGCTATTCATAGATCAAATGCAATAGCGTCAGGAGTTTTCACCATGGCCAAAACCGCGACCTTTGGTGTGCTGCACCTCGGCACCTCTTTCGGCGTCACTTTCACACTGACGGGCAATGTGGCGGTAGCTGGAGCGGTGACTTTTATCGAGCCCTTGGTGAACACCGTGATGCACCACTTTTTCGACAAGTACTGGGAGCACCCTCGCCTGCGCGCCCTGCGCCAAGCCATGAGCCGCCGCAGCCCAGCGGCGCCAGCGGCACCAGCAGCGCCGCTCAGCGCTTGATCTTGGTGTTGGCGTTTGGGCTGTCGGGCAGCGGCAAGGTGGCGGGTGCCGTTTGCTGCTCCATCCAGCCCAGCCAGCGCATCGCTTGTTCGCGGTTTTCACCGCACATCAATTCCTCCGGCTGCAAAGAGCCGCACACGGCAGGCCGCTCGGGCTGACCGAAGATCTTGCAGCGGTCTTGTTCGTCCAGCTGAATGCAGCGCACGCCGGCGGGTTTGGACACCCCAGCTATCACCGGCATGCCCGGGATGGGGGAGCTGATCGACGGGGCGATGCAGCAAGCGGCGCAGTGTTCTCGACATTTCATGGCGATATTGTCGACGCAAGCCCGAAATGCCCGTGCGGCCTGGCCCGCAGACGGTGACTTATCCACACCCTCCCCGTAAAATTCGGGGTTTGCCCGCGCAGCATTTCTTGCGCCGCTGATTCGGCCTGGTATCTGGCAAAACGCCATCCGCCACCGAGCACATCACCGGGATCATCGCATCTGGGCCTCAACCGAAGCTGCACACACCACTCCCATGCTTTACCCCAAGGAATTCGACGTCATCGTCGTCGGCGGCGGACATGCCGGCACCGAGGCTGCCCTGGCTGCCGCCCGCATGGGCTGCGCCACGCTGCTGTTGACCCACAACATCGAGACCCTGGGGCAGATGAGCTGCAACCCCTCGATCGGTGGCATCGGCAAAGGCCATCTGGTCAAAGAGGTGGACGCCCTGGGCGGTGCGATGGCCGCAGCCACCGACGAAAGCGGCATCCAGTTCCGCATCCTCAACGGCTCCAAGGGTCCGGCCGTGCGCGCCACCCGCGCCCAAGCCGACCGGGTTTTGTACAAAGCCGCCATCCGCCACCGCCTGGAGAACCAACCCAATCTGTGGCTGTTCCAGCAAGCGGTGGACGATTTGATGGTGGAGTCGGACGGCGTGAGCGAACGCGTCGTTGGCGCCGTCACGCAAATGGGTTTGCAGTTCCGCGCCCGCACGGTGGTGCTGACCGCCGGCACTTTTCTCGACGGCCGCATCCACGTCGGCCTGGAAAACTACCAAGCCGGCCGCGCCGGTGATCCGCCGGCCATCAGTCTCTCGGCTCGGCTGAAAGAATTGAAGCTGCCGCAAGGCCGCCTGAAGACCGGCACACCGCCGCGCATCGACGGCCGCAGCATCGACTTCTCTAAGTGCGAAGAGCAAGGCGGCGACCTGAACCCGCTGCCGGTGTTCAGCTTCATGGGCTCGGCCGATCAGCATCCGCGCCAAGTGCCCTGCTGGATCACCCACACCTCGGCCCGCACGCACGAAATCATCCGCTCCGGCTTTGACCGCAGCCCCATGTTCACCGGCGTCATCGAAGGCGTGGGCCCGCGCTATTGCCCCAGCATCGAAGACAAGGTGAACCGCTTTGCCGACAAGGACAGCCACCAGATCTTTCTGGAACCCGAGGGCCTGACGACCCACGAGTACTACCCCAACGGCATTTCCACCTCCCTGCCCTTCGACATCCAACTGGCCGCCGTGCGCTCTATTCCCGGCCTGGAGAACGCCCACATCCTGCGCCCCGGCTATGCCATCGAGTACGACTACTTCGACCCGCGTGAGCTGAAGTCCTCTTTCGAAACCCGCGCCATCCGCGGCTTGTTCTTCGCCGGGCAGATCAACGGCACGACCGGCTACGAAGAAGCCGCCGCCCAAGGTCTGTTCGCCGGCCTTAATGCAGCCCTGCAAGTGCAAGGTCGCGACAGCTGGTTGCCCGGCCGCGACCAAGCCTATCTGGGCGTGTTGGTAGACGACCTGATCACCAAGGGCGTGACCGAGCCCTATCGCATGTTCACCAGCCGGGCCGAGTTCCGCCTGCAGCTGCGCGAAGACAACGCCGATATGCGCCTGACCGAAATGGGCCGCGAACTGGGCTTGGTGGACGATGCCCGCTGGGCGTCCTTCAACCGCAAGCGCGACGCTGTTTCACGTGAAACAGAAAAGCTCAAATCCACCTGGGTGCACCCCAACATCCTGCCCGCCACCGATGCGGAGCGCCTGGTCGGCAAAGCGCTGGAGCGTGAGTACAACCTGATCGATCTGCTGCGCCGGCCCGGCGTGGTCTACGACACAGTAGCTGAGGTGGCTGCAATTGCCCGCCCGGAGTCTGCTGTTTCACGTGAAACACTGAATGCCGATTTGGGCAAGACCATGGCCGACGCGGTGATCGAGCAGATCGAAACCACCGTCAAATACGCCGGCTACATCAACAAGCAGACCGAAGACGTGGCCCGTGCCTCGCACTACGAGAACCTGCGCCTGCCGCCTGAGCTGGACTATTCCCAGGTCACCGCCCTCTCCTTCGAGGCACGCCAGAAGCTGGGCAAGCACCAGCCCGAAACCTTGGGTCAGGCCTCTCGCATCTCCGGCGTCACGCCGGCCACCATTTCCCTGCTGCTGGTCTACCTGAAGAAAAAGCGCTTCGCGGGCTTTACCGAAACAGCCGCCTGACATCCTTATGACGACATCCAATCCTCTGCGCGCCCCACTGGCCGCTGCCGCCGAAACGCTGAAGCTCAATCTCAGCGAGTCTCAGCTCGACCAGCTGCTGGCCTATCTGGACATGATTGCCAAGTGGAACAAGGTCTACAACCTGACCGCCGTGCGCGACCCCCAGGCCATGCTGACCCAGCATCTGGTGGATAGCCTGAGCCTCTTACCGGCCCTGCGCCGGTATTCCAATGATTCGGTGCTGCGCCGCGATGCCGCCGGCCAGCCTTTGCGCCTGATGGATGTGGGCAGCGGTGGTGGCTTACCCGGCGTGGTGGTTGCCATTTGCGAGCCCAGCATCGACGTGACTTGTGTGGACGCCGTGGCCAAGAAGGCCAGCTTCATCAAGCAAGTGGCCGCCGAGCTGCGCCTGCCCAATCTGCATGGCGAGCATTCCCGCGTGGAGCAATTGAAGGCACCCGCCTTCGACCTGATCACCTCCCGCGCCTTTGCTTCGCTGCTGGACTTCACCACCCTCACCCGCCAACACCTCAAGCCTGATGCCATCTGGCTGGCGATGAAGGGCCAACACCCGACCGAGGAATTGGCCGAGCTGAGCGCGGACCTGGATGTGTTTCACGTGGAACAACTGCAGGTCCCAGGCCTGGACGCCCAGCGCTGCCTGATCTGGATTCGCCCCAAAGCCTGACTTTTTGATGTGCAAGAGGCCGGCGAAGCAGCCAAGCCTTTAGCAATCGATCAAACAGCCGCTAATATTCCGCACCACCCAAAAATAGAATCCATGGCCAAAATTTTCTGCGTTGCCAATCAAAAAGGCGGAGTCGGCAAAACCACCACGACCGTGAATCTGGCCGCCGGCTTGGCCAAGGTCGGCCAACGCGTCTTGGTCGTGGACCTGGACCCGCAGGGCAATGCCACCATGGGTTCGGGCATCGACAAGCGCGCCATGGAGCTGAGCGTCTACGACGTGCTGCTGGAATCCTCCACTGTGGCCGAGGCCAAGCAAGTCAGCGAAAAAGCCGGTTACCACGTGCTGGGCGCCAACCGTGAGCTGGCCGGTGCCGAGGTGGAACTGGTGACGCTAGAGCGCCGAGAGCGCCGCCTGAAAGCCGCGCTGGCCGCCGCCGACCAGGACTACGACTTCATCCTGATCGACTGCCCGCCCTCGCTGTCCATGCTCACCCTCAACGGCCTGTGCTGCGCCAACGGCGTGATCGTGCCCATGCAGTGCGAGTACTTTGCGCTGGAAGGCTTGTCCGATCTGGTCAACACCATCAAGCAGGTGCACGCCAACCTGAACGCCGACCTGCAAATCATCGGCTTGCTGCGCGTCATGTTCGACCCCCGCATCACCTTGCAGAACCAGGTCAGCGACCAGCTCAAGGGCCACTTCGGCGACAAGGTCTTCGACACCGTGATCCCACGCAATGTGCGCCTGGCCGAAGCCCCCAGCTACGGCCTGCCCGGCGTGGTGTTCGACCCCAGCTCCAAAGGCGCGCAAGCCTTTGTCGAGTTCGCACGCGAGATGGTGCGCCGCATCGAGACCATGTGAATGGTGGACCCAGCCCTCGCCCACCGCGCCGAAACCGCTGGCCTGAACGCCAGCGCGCCCCCGCAACAAGGTGAGGTCGAAGGCTGGCTGATCCGCCTCTCCCCCGGCAAGGCCAAGCGCTCCCGCTGCATCAATGCCCTGGCCGCCGGCCAGCTACCGCTGGACGATTTGCTGGCCCGCTGCCAAAGCAGCTTTGACAAAGCCGGCCTGCCCCTGATCGTGCGCCTCACCCCATTCAGCCAACCGGCCGATCTGGATGCGCAACTGGCCGCCAAAGGCTGGCCTGCTTTCGATGCCGCCGATGTGATGGTGCTGGCCGATCTGCAGGCCTTTGCCAGCCCGCCGGCCCTGCCCCAGGGTCAGGTCTTGCTCGCCGTTGAAAACAGCCGATATGCCGAGATCGTCGGCGCCCTGCGCGGCTCCTCAGCGCGCGCCATTGCCGCCCATGCCGAACGCATGGCGGCCTCCAGCGTGCCCTATCAAGGCTTTGTGCTGCAAAGTGCCGCCAGTCAATTGCTGGCCTGCGGCCAACTGGCGCAGGAAGGGCAAATAACGGGGATTTACGACGTTTTCACGCCAGAGGAATACCGTGGCAAGGGTCATGGCCAAACGCTCTGCACTGCCCTGCTGGCGCAAGCCCAAAGCCAGGGTGCGCGGGAAGCCTATCTGCAGGTCGGCTCAGACAACCCGGTGGCCCAGCGCCTCTACGCCCGACTCGGTTTTGAGTTCGCTTACCGCTACCACTACCGCAGCCCACATGGCGTGGTCGACTGAGCCGGCAAGCTCAGCAACTCACCAGCTCAGGCGCGCGACGCCCAACACTTCAGCAAGGTATGGCGAGTGAAGCCCGGCACAAAATCATGCAGATGAGCGATGCAGGCATAGCCCCTGCGCTCATACAGCTCGGCCACATCGTCCAGCAGGGTTTCGATCAGCGCGTCGACACAGCCCCGCTTCAAGGCCTGGGCCTCGATCTGGCGCAGTAGCTCGCTGCCCAGACCCTGGCCGCGTGCATCCGGGCGCACCCACAGATAGCTCACGTAAAGGCGCTGGAACTCGGTGCGGCCGTAGGCGCCGGCCAGCAAGACGCCACCCTCGTAAAGGGCGCAGGCGATGTCTTGCTCATCGCTGCCCTGGGCTTGCTGGCGGCCATGCAGGATCACGGCGTCGCGGATGGCCGCCCGATCCGCGTCGGGCACCGCTGCGTCACGCAGCCAGGCCCGCTCGCTCATCATCATCAAAGACCCAGGCCTTCGTCCAAGCCCAGGTGCACATTCATGGCCTGCACGGCAGCGCCGCTGGCGCCCTTGCCCAGATTGTCCAAGCGGGCCATCACCAGGATTTGCGTGTCGCTACCGAACACGCACAGATCAACCCGGTTGGTGTCGTTGCAGGCCTGCACGTCGAAGAAGCCTTCGGCCAAGGTGTCTGCATCGCGCAGCGGCAGCACGCGGATGAAACGCTCGCCTTCGTAATGCGCAGCCAAGGCTTCGCGCACCTGCTCGGGCGTGGTGCCGGCACGCAGCTGGCTCAAGTGCAGGGGCACGGTCACGGCCAGGCCCTTGTAGAAGTTGCCGACGATGGGCATGAAAACGGGCGCCGTGCGCAGACCCGTGTGCGCCATCATCTCGGGCAGATGCTTGTGCGCCAGACCCAAGGCGTAGGGGCGCGGCGAGTGCAGCTTGGCATTGCCGCCTGCCTCGTACTCGGCAATCATGGACTTGCCGCCGCCCGAGTAGCCGGTGATGGAGGTGGCCGACACCAGCGCGTCGGCGCTCAGCAACTGAGCATCCACCAGCGGGCGCAAGGCCAGAATGAAGGCGCTGGCATGGCAGCCGGGGTTGGCAATGCGCTTGGCTTGGCGAATCTTGTCGCGCTGACCGGCTGCCAACTCGGGCAGACCAAAAGCCCAGCCCGCGACCGTGCGATGCGCGGTGCTGGCGTCGATCAAGCAGGTGTTGGGATTGGTGATCATGGCAGCGGCTTCACGTGAAGCCGCGTCGGGCAGACACAGGAACGACACATCCGAGGCGTTCAAAAGGCGCGCGCGCTCGGCCGCGTCCTTGCGCTTGTCAGCGTCAATGCGCAGCACTTCCACATCGCTGCGGGCCGCCAAATACTCGTTGATACGCAGGCCCGTCGTGCCCTCTTGCCCGTCCACAAACACCTTGAAAGTCATTGCTACTTCTCCCGCACAATCGGCGCCAATTGAATCCAACCCGAAGCATAAAGCCTAGCCATGAAACCCACGCCTGTTTACCTCCTTCCCGGCTGGCTCAACTCCGACCCCGCGCATTGGCAAAGCCGCTGGGAACACGAGCTTGAAGGCCATATCCGCATCGAGCAAAGCGACTGGGACTGGCCGCGCCGCGGCGACTGGATGGCGCGCCTGGACGAAGTGCTGCTGAACGACGCCCGCCTGCAGCAAACCCCGGCCGTGCTGGTGGCGCACAGCCTGGGCTGCCAGTTAGTGGCCAGCTGGGCCGAGCATTCGCAACACCGCGCCCTGGTGGGCGCCGCCCTGTTGGTGGCGCCGCCCGACACCGAGCGCGCTGACATGCCGCCGCAGCTGCACAACTGGCGCCCGATACGTCGCACACGCCTGCCCTTCCCCAGCATTGCCGTGGTCAGCAGCGACGATCCCTTTTGCGCGCCTGAACGCGCCGCGCAGATGGCGGCCGACTGGGGCGCCGAACTGGTGCTGGCCGGCCCGCACGGCCACCTCAACACCGCCTCAAACCTTGGCGACTGGCCCGAGGGTCAGGTCTTGCTGCAAGACCTGTTGGCGCGCCTGCGCAGCGAGTAAGAGACAATCCACCGCTATGGTCACAAAAAAACCCAAAGGCCTTGGCATGGGCCTGGAAGCCTTGCTTGGCCCCAAAGTCAGCGAAACACCCGCCACCACCCGCGACGGTGAACCCAGCACACTGAGGCTGGAACAAATGCAGGCCGGCAAATACCAGCCGCGCACCCGCATGGACGAAGGCTCGCTGTACGAGCTGGCCGAGAGCATCAAGGCGCAAGGCATCATGCAGCCGATCTTGGTGCGCCCGATCACGCCGGACGGCGCGATCCGCTTCGAGATCATCGCCGGTGAGCGCCGCTTCCGCGCCGCCAAGCTGGCCGGTCTGCGCGAAGTGCCGGTGCTGGTCAAAGCCGTGCCGGACGAAGCTGCGGCGGCCATGGCCTTGATCGAGAACATCCAGCGCGAAGACCTCAACCCGCTGGAAGAGGCGCAAGGCCTGAAGCGCCTGACCGAAGAGTTCGGGCTCACCCATGAACTCGCTGCCCAGGCCGTGGGCCGCTCGCGCAGCGCCGCCAGCAATCTCTTGCGTCTGCTGCAGTTGGTGGAGCCGGTACAGAACATGCTGATGGCCGGAGACATCGACATGGGCCACGCCCGCGCCCTGCTGCCGCTGGACGGTGCGCACCAGATCACCTGCGCCACCGAGATTGCCGCTAAAAAGCTCAGCGTGCGCGAAGCCGAAAAGCTGGTCTCGCGCCAAGGCGCCGGCCGCCAGACCCCGCTGCTGCGCGTCAAGAGCGACAAGAGCCGTGATGTTCTGCGCCTGGAAGAAGAGTTGTCGGACCTGCTCGCCGCAGTCGTTGAAGTGCGGGTGAAAAAGCGCACCAAGCGCGGCGAACAAGGGGAGCTGTCAATTCAGTTCGCCTCCCTGGACGAGTTGAACGGCCTGATCGACAAACTGCGCGGCACACAGCAAAATCGCTGAAGCACCCACTCCGCCCTAACGCCAAAAAGCCGTGACACATTGCACGGCTTTTTCGTTTGTGGGGCGGGTCACATCGGCAGGCCGTGCCGGTCTGATCAAGAATAAATTAAGTTCATTCAAAACCACAGCAAGCAAGCGGCTTTGCACAGGTGCACAATCAGTTCCAAGCGGCCAGCAAGCCCTGTCAACGGCAAGCCCTCTTGACCAGTTAAAGCATCAGGAAGACCCAGTTTTTCAGGCCTTTGTCGGCCGGTACAAAGTTCAAGCTTTCAACCAGGACGAAACAAAACTTACTGTTGCTCAGACACCTATTCAAGTGCCCGTCAGCGGCTTCGGATTCAGCTAAGCTGAAACCAGGAAAGCTCTGATGACGCCCTCTGCAATGCGCCAGAGGACGCCATCAGATCTTCCCAGACGATGCCAGATGCGTGCCCTGTATCTGTGTAGCGCCAGGGACCTTACAGGAGGTCAGCATGGACGTGATCAGCAGTTTTGCCGCGCGCTACGAGCGCACCCGGGTTGAGGAACTCTCGCTGGAAGACTACCTTGCCGAGTGCAAGCGCAGCCCTCTGGCCTACGCCACCGCCGCCGAGCGCATGCTGCAGGCCATCGGTGAGCCGCAGATGATAGACACGCGCAACGACACCCGGCTGTCGCGCCTATTCGCCAACAAGACCATCAAGATCTACCCCGCTTTCGCGGAGTTCTACGGCCTCGAAGAAGCCATCGAACAAGTGGTGAGCTACTTCCGCCATGCCGCCCAAGGGCTGGAAGAAAAGAAGCAAATCCTCTATTTGCTTGGCCCGGTGGGGGGTGGCAAGAGCTCCATCGCCGAGCGGCTCAAGCAACTGATGGAGCAGGTGCCCTTCTATGCCTTGGCCGGCTCACCGGTGAACGAAAGCCCGCTGGGCCTGTTCGACCCGGCCGAGGACGGCCCCCTGCTGGAGCAGGAATACGGCATCCCGCGCCGCTACCTGAACCGCATACTCAGCCCCTGGGCGGTCAAGCGCCTGGAAGAGTTTGGTGGCGACATCCGCCGCTTCAAAGTGGTCAAGCGCTACCCCAGCGTGCTCAAGCAAGTGGGCGTGGCCAAGACCGAGCCGGGGGATGAGAACAACCAGGATATTTCCTCCCTGGTCGGCAAGGTGGATATCCGCAAGCTCGAGACCTTCTCGCAAGACGACCCCGATGCCTACAGCTATTCCGGCGGCCTGTGCCTGGCCAACCAGGGCTTGCTGGAGTTTGTAGAAATGTTCAAAGCGCCGATCAAGGTGCTGCACCCCTTGCTGACCGCCACGCAAGAAGGCAACTACAAGGGCACGGAGGGCTTTGGCGCGATCCCCTTCGATGGCATCGTGCTGGCCCACAGCAATGAGAGCGAGTGGAAGACCTTCCGCAATAACAAGAACAACGAAGCCTTCCTGGACCGCATCTACATCGTCAAGGTACCGTACTGCCTGCGCGTTAGCGAAGAGGTAAAGATCTACGAGAAGCTGATCCGTGGCAGCTCGCTGGCCGAGGCCAAATGCGCCCCGGGCACGCTCAAGATCATGAGTCAGTTCGCCATCCTGACTCGGCTGAAGGAGCCCGAAAACTCCTCGCTGTATTCCAAGATGCAGGTCTATGACGGCGAGAACCTCAAAGACACCGACCCGCGTGCCAAGAGCTATCAGGAATACCGAGACTACGCCGGTGTGGACGAGGGCATGAGCGGCATCTCGACCCGCTTCGCCTACAAGATCTTGTCCAAGGTCTTCAACTTCGACAGCGCCGAGGTAGCCGCCAATCCGGTGCACCTGATGTATGTGCTGGAGCAGCAGATCGAGCGCGAGCAGTTCCCCGCCGACATCGAGCAGAAGTACATCGGCTTCATCAAGGAATCGATCTCGCCGCGCTACGCTGAGTTCATCGGCAAAGAGATCCAGACCGCTTATCTGGAAAGTTACTCCGAGTACGGCCAGAACATCTTCGACCGCTACGTCACCTACGCGGACTACTGGATTCAGGACCAGGAATACCGCGACACCGACACCGGCGAGGTGTTCGACCGCGTGGCGCTGAATGCCGAGCTGGAGAAGATCGAAAAGCCCGCCGGCATCAGCAACCCGAAAGACTTCCGCAACGAGATCGTCAACTTCGTGCTGCGTGCGCGCGCCAACAACGCCGGCAAGAACCCGGCCTGGACCAGTTACGAAAAGCTGCGCACGGTGATCGAGAAGAAGATGTTCTCCAACACCGAGGAGTTGCTGCCGGTGATCAGCTTCAATGCCAAGGCCAGCGCGGACGAGGCCAAGAAGCACGAGGACTTCGTCAACCGCATGGTCGGCAAGGGCTACACGGCCAAGCAGGTCAGGCTCTTGTGCGAGTGGTATCTGCGCGTGCGCAAAAGCTCATGACAACCCCTCGTCCGATGAGTACATCGGCCGGTCCCCCGAGGGGACGCGGGCCGGCTTGGGGCGGCCCGGCGCTCGGCCCGCCAAGGGCGTGAAGAAAGACATCCTATGCTGCAGCAAATAATCGATAGACGGCTGTCGGGCAAGAACAAGTCGATCGGCAACCGCGAGCGCTTTCTGCAACGCCACAAGGCACAAATCCGCGAGGCCGTGCGGCGTGCCGTGGACGGGCGCGGCATCCGCGATATGAACCAGGGCGAGGACGTTCACATCCCCAAAAAGGATTTGAACGAACCCGTCTTCGGCCATGGCGAAGGCGGCCGCCGCGAGGTGGTGCGGCCCGGCAATACCGAGCATGTCAAAGGCGACCGCCTGCCCAAACCCAAGGGCGGCGGCCAAGGCCAGGGCGGCGGGCAAGCCAGCGATTCCGGCGAGGGTGACGACGACTTCGTCTTCCATCTCAGCAAAGAGGAGTTCATGCAGGTCTTCTTTGAGGACCTGGCCCTGCCCAATCTGGAACGCACCCAGCTGGCCGAAACGCCGGAATGGAAAAGCCACCGCGCCGGCTTCACCAGCGACGGCACACCCACCAACCTGCATGTGATCCGCAGCATGCGCGGAGCCTTGGGGCGCCGCATCGCCCTGGGCACCGATAAACGCCGCGAGCTGCATGAGCTGGAGGAGCGCCTGGCGGTCATCAAACGCGAAGACAGCCGCGACCCCGAGGTGCTGCACTTGCGGGCCGAAACCGAAGAGCGCATCCAGCATCTGCGCGGCCGCATCGATGCAATCCCCTTTCTGGACCCCATCGATCTGCGCTTTCGCAACCGCGTGCGCACCCCGGTGCCCAGCAGCCGCGCGGTGATGTTCTGCCTGATGGATGTGTCGGGTTCCATGGACGAGAGCCGCAAGGACTTAGCCAAGCGCTTCTTCATCCTGCTTTATCTCTTCCTGACCCGACATTACGAGAAGATCGATGTGGTCTTCATCCGCCACCACACCCAGGCGCAGGAGGTGGACGAGCAGAATTTCTTCCATGCCACCGAGACCGGCGGCACGGTGGTCTCCAGCGCCTTGGTGCTGATGGAAGAGATCATTCGCGCACGCTACCCGCGCAGCGAATGGAATATCTACGGCGCCCAGGCCAGCGACGGCGACAACTGGCACCACGACAGCGGCAAATGCCGCGAGTTGCTGGCTGAGAAAATCCTGCCGCAATGCCGCTACTTCGCCTACGTGCAAGTGGCCGAGCAAGAGCAAAACCTCTGGGAGGAATACGTCAAGCTGAGTGAGGACGTCAGCCACTTCGCCATGCGCAAGGCCACCGAAGCCGCGCAGATCTACCCGGTGTTCCGGGAACTGTTCAAGAAGGAAGGGGCGAACAAATGAGCAGCAGTAGCAGCACCACGACGAGCGCCAGCCCTGCCCCGCTGCATCAAGGTGAAGACTTTGGTGAGCACCGCAAGAAGCCGCCCCTGCGCCAGATGCTGCCGCTGGAGCGCCGGCCCGAGCAGCCCCTGCCCTCGCCCAGCGACTGGACTTTTGAGCTGATTGAGCAATACCACGACGTGATCCGCGCCACCGCCAAGCGCTATGGCCTGGACACCTACCCGAATCAGCTGGAGATCATCACCGCCGAGCAAATGATGGATGCCTACGCCTCGGTCGGCATGCCGGTGAACTACCGGCACTGGAGCTATGGCAAGGAATTCATCGCCACCGAGCGCAATTACAAACGCGGGCAGATGGGCCTGGCCTACGAGATCGTCATCAACTCCGACCCCTGCATCGCCTACCTGATGGAAGAGAACACCATGGCCATGCAGGCCCTGGTGATTGCGCACGCCAGCTACGGCCACAACAGCTTCTTCAAGGGCAACTATCTCTTCCGCATGTGGACCGACGCGTCCAGCATCATTGACTATCTTGTCTACGCCAAGAACTTCGTCGCCGAATGCGAGGAGCGCCATGGCCTGGCCCGCGTGGAGGCGCTGCTGGATTCCTGCCACTCGCTGATGTCTTACGGCGTTGACCGCTACCGCCGGCCCGCCAAGCTCTCGCTGGCGCAAGAGCGCAGCCGCCTGATCGAACGCGAGGCCCATGCCCAGCAGCAAGTCAATGACCTGTGGCGCACCCTGCCCCGGCGGGCTGACAAGGCCGATGAGGCGGCCGCGGCACGTCGCTTCCCGGATGAGCCGCAGGAGAACATCCTCTACTTCATCGAAAAGAACGCCCCGCTGCTGGAACCCTGGGAGCGCGAGATCGTGCGCATCGTGCGCAAGATCGCCCAATACTTCTACCCGCAGCGCCAGACCCAGGTGATGAACGAGGGCTGGGCCACGTTCTGGCACCACCGCTTGCTGAATCAGATGTACGACGACGGCTATTTGAGCGACGGCATGATGATCGAGTGGCTCAAGTCACACACCAATGTGGTGGCGCAGCAGCCCATGGCGAATCTGAACCCCTATGCGCTGGGCTTTGCGATGTACACCGACATCAAGCGCATCTGCGAAAAGCCGACCGAGGAAGACCGGCGCTGGTTCCCCGACATCGCCGGCCAGGACTGGTTGCCCACCATCGACCACGCGATGCGCAATTTCAAGGATGAGAGCTTCATCGGCCAGTACCTCAGCCCGCACCTGATGCGCGAGTTCCGCCTGTTCGCCATCGTCGATGACGAGGCCGAGAAGGAGTACGAAATCTCCGCCATCCACGATGACGCGGGCTACCAGCATGTGCGCGAGGCACTGGCGCGGCAGTACGACCTCAGCACCCGCGAGCCCAATATTCAGGTCTGGGATGTGAATCTGCGCGGCAACCGCTCACTCACCCTGCGCCACACCCAGCACAACAACCGGCCCCTACATGAGAGCGCACAAGAGGTGCTCAAGCATGTGGCCCGGCTCTGGGGCTTTGGCGTGCAGCTGGAAAGCGCCAACGACAAGGGCGACATCACCCAGCGTTGGCAGGTGCCGGCGCCGCCTCATTGAGCGAGGCCGGCACCGGTCTTTGTCAGGCCATCGCGGCCTGTTAAGCCTTGCTAGCTTGCGCGCGGCGACGCGTCAGCAGGCCGATGGCGGCAATGCCGGCCAGCATCATGGCGTAGGTCTCGGGCTCGGGCACAGCGCTGGTGAAGGGCTGGAAGGTCTCGTAGCCGAGTTCCAGTGCCACTTCATAAGGCTTGCCATCCCAGCCGGTCACTTGCTTGGTGCTCAGGCCGTTGGCGATCACAGTGCCTTCCAGATGGCCGCTGCCGGTCAGCAGGGCTTGAGTAGCGAGCACGCTGCCGTTCAGAAAGGTCGACACATCCACTGCCGTGGCATTGGGCAGGTTGAACACCAGACGGTCACGCAGCTTGGCCTGAACATCGCTCGAATCCGCCTTGTCACCACCCAGGCCGCCGCTGAAGTTCACTTGCGACGCGCTGCTATTGATCACCACATGGGCGCCGGCCTTGATGCCGGTGAAGGTCAGGTTGGCGATGTTGCTGGTATTGCCCAGATTGAACACCACCAGGTCGGAGACACCATCACCGATCAAAGTGAAGCCCGAGTTTTCTTGCTTGATTTGGCCGTTAGCCGCCAAACCAGACAGGCTGCTGGACAGGCTGTTCAGCTGCGTCTTGGCGGCCGCGAAGTCGAGGAAACCGGGCTGCTTGCTGAACTGGCCTTCCGGCACCCAGTTCTGACCGCCCCACTTATTGCTGTTGTCAAAGCTGCCGCCGTACACGGCCGTTGCCTTCTGGCCGGGCGAAGGCACCCAGGGGCCGATGGAAGCATTGGTGTCGGTCTTGTAGGCCGGGCCGTTGTAAACCGTGCCGGCATTCCAGGTGACATTGCCGCCCACCACCAGCGAAGGTGCGGTGGCGCCGTAAGGATTGCGATAACCGACGTCAAAGCCGTGCGTCAGGTTGCCGCCGACCGCCAAGCGGCCTTCCACATCGGCGGCTCGGCCCACATTGCCGAAGAAGAAGCCGCTGTAAGACGAGGCCACGCCGAAGTCGATGGTCGGCAGCGCCTGAGCCGTGGCACCCGCCATAGCCAGAGCCGCAAAAGAGACCAGTCGAAGTCCACCCAATGCACGCAAACGCTTGTTCATATCCTGCCTTTAAAGCTTTGTGAGCCCAAAATTCGGGCAACAGGGAGAGTCTACTGAGCACAAACCCTGATGGATATGCCTTGCGGCTGGTAGCTGATTGGTATGGGCGCTGGGCGTGACATTTACACCCCCAAACCCCGCACTCAAGGGGGTGGTCGCCAGCATCGCCGGGCCCTTAGCGGCCCGGCTGACCTGCTTTTTAGCGCCGATTCAGGCGCGGAAGATCTTGCCGGGATTCATGATGCCGCGCGGGTCCAGCGCCTTTTTGATGTTGCGCATCATGTCCACAGCCAACTCACCCGCCTCTTCCAGCAAAAAGCCCTGCTTGTGCAGGCCAATGCCATGCTCACCGCTGCAGGTGCCGTTCAACTGGATCGCTCGCCGCACCATTTGATGGCTGAGGCGCTCGGCTGTCTCGCGCTCTTGCGCAATGGCCGGGTCGATCAGATAAGCCATGTGGAAGTTGCCATCTCCCACGTGGCCGACGATGTAATAGGGCAGGCCGGCGGCCTCCACCTCTTCCACCGAGGCATTGATGATCTCGGCCAGGCGCGAGATGGGCACGCAACTGTCCGTCGTCACGCAGCGGCAACCGGGCCTGGTTTGCAGTGCCGACAGATAAGCATGGTGGCGTGCCGTCCAGAGCTTGGTGCGTGCCTCGGGCGTGGTGGCCCATTCAAAGTCTTTGCCGCCGAACTCGCCGGCGATGGCTTGCACCGTCTGCGCCTGCTCGGCCACGCTGGCCGGTGAACCGTGGAACTCCATCAAAAGCATGGGCGCTTCGCGCAGGCCCAGCTTGTCGTGCGCATTGACCGCCCTCACCGCATTGGCATCCAGCAACTCACAGCGCGCAATCGGCACGCCCAGTTGGATGATCTGGATGGCAGTCTGCACCGCAGCGTCCACCGAGGCAAAAAAGCAGACCGCGGCCGACACCGCTTCGGGCAGCGGGTAGACACGCAGCGTCACCTCGGCAATCACCCCCAGCGTGCCCTCGCTGCCCACGAATAAGCGGGTCAGGTCGTAGCCGGCGCTGCTTTTGCGGGCCCGCGTGCCGGTGGGCAAGACCTGGCCCTGGCCCGACACCACGGTCAGCCCCAAGACGTTTTCACGCATGGTGCCGTAACGCACGGCGTTGGTGCCGCTGGCGCGAGTGGCGGCCATGCCGCCCAGCGAAGCATCGGCCCCCGGGTCGATGGGAAAGAACAAGCCGGCGTGGCGCAATTCCTCGTTGAGCTGCTTGCGGGTCACCCCGGCCTGCACGGTCACGGTCAGATCCTCGGCATGAACGGCCAAGATCTTGTTCATGCGCGAGACATCCAAGCTGATGCCGCCCTGCACCGCCAGCACATGGCCTTCCAGTGACGTGCCGGTGCCGTAGGGAATCACCGCCACAGCATGCGCATGGGCCAGGCCCAGCACAAAGGCAATCTCCTCCACCGACTCGGCAAACACCACCACATCGGGTGGCGGCATATCGATGGGCGACTCATCCCGGCCATGCTGCTCACGCATGGCCAGGCTGGTGTTGCAGCGCGGCCCAAAACGCTGCTGCAAAGCGAGCAGCAGCGCCTCGGGCAAGGCAGCTTTCACGGCAGGAGGATGCTCATTCACTGATGGTGATGCTCTTGTAGGCCGGGTCCGCCTTGATATCGGCTTCGCTGAAGGGCAGCTTGATCCACTTGCCGCCTTTCATAAAGATGTCCGAATAGGCCTTGGTCTGGTCGGCAAAATTGGGCGACAGGATGTGGCTGGACTGCGAATACGTCAGCATGCCCTCGGCCACCGGGCCATTGGCATCAAAGGTGACGAACTGCATATAGCTATTGCCATAGACCGGGTCGCCATACAAGCCGCCGCTCAGATTGCCACGCACATTGTTGAAGGTGTAGCGGCCGCCGGGCACCGAGATCGGCGCGCTGTCACGCACGATCACCTGGCGGCGTGCGTTGACCTCTTCCAGCGGCATGCCTTGAGCCGCAAACCAGTTCACCGCATCCGCCAGCAGGGTGGCCGCCTTGGTATTGGCGGTGTTGAAGCCCTTGGGCGTGTAGACCGGATCGGCAGCGTCGTAAGGAATGCGCCAGTAGCTGGCGTCCTTCAACTCACCCGTCAGCTCGTAGAGCTTGCGGAACAGCAGCGAGCCCGGGTCCACCAGGCCCTCGGTCTTCTTCCAGATGCTCAGCACGCCGCAGGCCTTGGTGAGGTCAGTGCTCACACCCTTGCTGTCCAGGGCAGTGAGCGAACCGCCGCTGCAGGTTGCGGCCAAGAACTCATCCAGCCACATTTCCGCCTTGAAAAAGCGGCTCTTCTGATAGACCTGCTGCAAATTACCCAAGGTGAAGCCCTTGCCGGCCAGGCCGTCGGCGCCGCTCATGCGATCCAGCACCTGCACATGGCCGGTACGGGTGCGCTCACCTTGCACCTTGCCTTCGGCATCCGGGCCGGTGGCAATGATCTTGGGGTAGCCGCTCAGGCGCGTGCTCTGGTTAGGGAACCAATGGCTGTCGTTGGCGTTGACGATGTAGTCGTCACGCAGCACATAAGGCCGCTGCGCCGCAGGAATGGCCCCCGTCCATTGGCAGGACGACTTGCTGCCATCCATCAGCACCAAGCCCCGGCTGGCCAGCAGGAATTGGCCAGTCGGGCTGTTGACGCAAGCGCCCAGCTGCGCATCGCTGACATTGGCGGCCACCGAGTAGTTGGCATACAGCGCCTTGCCGTCCTTGTCCGCCGCCATGGTGTTGACCCAAGGCAAGGCGTTGTAGGTGGCCAATGACTCGCGCAAGCTGGCCGCGCTGGTGGCCTTGCCGTTCAACAGCGCCTGGTCCAACAGCTTGTAGTTGCTGTAGTTGGCATCGCGGATCGCAAAGGCAGCGCTACTGCCCCAGGCAAAAGTGGCGCCGTCGCTGAGCATCGGGCCGTAGTCCGTGCCATACATGGTGCGGGTGATGGTCTTGAGGCTGCCGTCAGCCTGCAAGGCCTGCACGGTCAGCGGCGTCTGCGTCATCGCCTTGAAGGTGCCATCCACCTGGTAACGCGTCGGGTCAGAAGGGTCGAGCTTGAGCTGGAACAGGGTGAAGCGGTTGTCGGTGGAGAAGGTATGGGTCCAGGCCACATCCTTGTTGAAACCGATCAAGGGCACCACCGCACCCAGCAGCGTGGCCCCCATCACATCGAACTTGCCGGGAATGGTGATGTGCAGCTGATGCAGACGCAAAGCGCCCCACCAGGGGAAGTGCGGGTTGCCCAGCACCATGCCGGCGCCATTTTGCGTCACGCCCTTGCCCAGGCCGTAGCCATTGGAGCCGATCACATGCTCTTGCAGCCAACGGGTGTTCTGAATCAGCGGCGAACTCAGCACCGCCATCTGGGTGGACTTCTTGCTCAATGCCTTGGCGCTCAAGACCGGCGCCGCGCCGCTGGGCTTGACCAAGGGCGGCTGGGCCACGCCGATAGCGTTGATGAACTGCATGGAACTGCCCGCCATGCTGGCCTGGTTGAAGCGGAAGTAGGCATCGTCCTCGGTCATCGGCTTGACCCAGGCCGCACCCTTGCATTCGCTAGGCAGGCCGTTCACGCCCTGATCGCGCAGATAGCGGTTATAGCCCGCCACAAAGCCGCTGACCATGTCGCGGACCTCCGTGCCAGCGGCGGCCTTCATGCTTTGCGCCAATGCAGGCGTCATCAAGGTTTTATAGAAAAAATCGGAGGACAGATTGGGCGTGAAGTCGCCAAACTGGCCCAAATAGGTAATGGTGTTGCCCTTGGCGTCCACATCGCCGAAGTAGCGCGAACGCTCACCGTGCAGGGTCACCAACTCCTGAGCGAACAAGCAGATATGGTCTTTGGCGAAGGCATAGCCATAGCCGTAGCCCGCGCCCTTGAAGTTGTCGGCCTTGATATGAGGCACGCCATAGCTAGTGCTACGGATCTCGGCAGAGAAACTAGGGTTGGCTGGCGTGTCGGGCGAATTGGGGTCGCTATCACTGGCGCCACCGCAGGCACTCAGCAGCAGGGCGCTGGCCATCGCGGCAACAAGCGGTTTAAAAAAGAGGGGCGCCTCTAATTTAGCGGCAGGCGTATGGGGTTTGAACATGATGTCTCCTGAGGGTCAGAGTCAGGTTCGCATGGCGCGCATCACCAACCTGCTCGTTGTTTTTTGAACATGTGTCAAGGCCAGTGCAGGCTATCATTAAAAACATAGATGCCGCTATAGATGGCGCCCCCAACAACATTCGGAGACTCTCGTATGCGATTTGCTCAATCCACCATCGGCTTGGCCTTGCTGGCCCTCATCGGCGGCGCCCAAGCGTCGGGCTACCACTTCGGTTCGCAATCCGCGTCCGCCCAAGGTACCGCCAACGCCAACAGCGCCGAAGCCACTGACGCCTCGGGCCTGTTTTACAACCCGGCTGCTTCGGCCCGTTTGGGTGGCACCCAGGCTTCGGGTGTTTTGAACATCGTGATTCCGACCGGCAAGTTTGAAGACCAGGGCTCCACCACAGCCCTCGGCCTGCCTATCAAGGGCAGCGATGGTGGCAAGTTCGTTGCCACGACTGCCGTGCCGCACGCATACCTGAGCCATCAGCTGTCTGACCGCCTGAGCCTGGGTTTCGGCATGTTCGTGCCCTTCGGCTCCAAGAGCGAGTACTCGGAAGACTGGACCGGCCGCTACAACACCATCGGCACCGAGCTGAAGACCATTGCCCTGAACCCCTCGCTGGCATTCAAGGTCAATGAAAAGCTGACTTTCGGTGGTGGCCTGACTGCCCAGCGCATCGAAGGCAAGCTGAGCAAGGGTGCAGACTTCGGCTCCGGCGCGCTGGCCAATGTGATCAAGAGCCAAGTTGCTGCCAATGCAGTGCCTGGTGTGCCCACCGAAGTGATTCAAGCCGCTGTGATGAACAAGCTGGGTGGCCTGATCAAGACCGTTTCCGGCAACCCGCTGTACTCCGGCCGCGTTGATGTCGAAGGCACGGACTGGGGCTTCGGCTACAACCTGGGCCTGATGTACAACTACGACGAGAACACCCGTTTCGGCGTCGCCTACCGCTCGGCCATCGGACATAAGCTGAGCGGCACCGCGAAGTGGCAAGTACAGACCCCCGCCGCCAACCTGGCCACCCTGCTCAATGGCGCTATTCCTGGTGCCGGCACTGCCGTGCAGCAAAGCCTGCTGGCCGCCTACACCGACAGCGACGCCAGCCTCGCCGTCGACACCCCCGAATCGCTGTCCTTCAACTTCTTCAAGCAGCAAGACAAGCTGGCTGTGATGGGCGACGTGACGGTGACCCGCCACTCGCGCTTCTCCGAACTGCGCGTGGACTTCTCCAACAAGCTGCCCGACTCGGTTACGCCTGAGAACTGGATCAACACCATCCGCGCCGCCTTCGGCGTGAACTACCAGTGGAGCGACCAGCTCAAGCTGCGCGGTGGCCTGGCCTTTGACCAGTCGCCCGTCAAGCTGTCGACCCGTACCCCTTCCATTCCCGACAATGATCGGATCTGGGTCTCCGGCGGCTTCAACTGGAAGTTGAGCAACAAGAGCTCGTTCGATGTGGCGCTGAGCTACATCAATATCGCAGCCGCGCAGGTCAATAACTACGACAACGGCGGCGTGGTCAACGCCTCGGGTTCGTCCGTCTGCGACGCCACCAAAAACACCTCCAGCTGCGCAACGGTGCGTGGACGCTACACGGTCAGCTCGGCCTTGCTGGGCCTGCAATACAACCACCAGTTTTGACCTTGGGCAAGTGGCGGTCAAATGCCACTTGCTCCGCACTGGTTCGGGTGCCACCATTGATGCAAGATAAAACTTCAATGGAGGTGCCCGATGTCTGACCTGACCCTGATTCTGATCGTGCTGGCCCTAGTGCTAGCCGTGCTGGGCGCAATCCGCTTTGATCTGTTCGGCCTGATCTTGCAAGAGTTCCGCCGCACACCGGTTGACGCCCAAGCCCCCGAGCAAGTTCACCGCGTGCCGCCACCCCACTCCGAGGGGCTCCACGGCGATCACAGCCACGCCAACAAGCCGCCCATCCACCGCAGCGGCGGCCGCAAGCACTGAGCACCGGCCGCCTAGCCAGGCGGCAGTGCCTCAGCAATGACGCACAAGTTCCAAGGCTTCAAGAGCCTGCGCAGCGCAAGGCTGCGCCAAGTTGGGGCAAGATGGCGGGTTAACCGACCCACCCACTCTTGACGAATCCTCCGACCATGGCCAACCGACTCTCCAGCATTGCCACCCGTACCGGCGACGACGGCACCACCGGCCTCGGCGATGGCAGCCGCGTGCCCAAAGACCATCTGCGCGTGCAAGCGATGGGCGATGTGGATGAGCTGAACTCGCAAATCGGCGTGCTCCTGGCCGAACCCCTGCCCGCCGATGTGCGCGAGCTGCTGATCACCATCCAGCACGAACTCTTCAACCTCGGTGGCGAGCTTTGCATGCCCGGCTATGAGCTGCTCAAACTCGACGCCGTGCTGCGCCTGGACGAGGCCCTGGCCCATTACAACGCCGCCCTGCCGCGCTTGAAAGAATTCATCCTGCCGGCCGGCACCCGCAGCGCCGCCATTGCCCATGTCTGCCGCACCGTGGCGCGCCGGGCTGAGCGCGCGGTGGTCACCCTGGCCGCCAGCGAGGCCATCAATGCCGCGCCGCGCCAGTATCTGAACCGCCTCTCCGACCTGCTCTTCGTGCTAGCCCGCGTGCTCAACCGCGCCAACCTCGACGGCCTGGGCGGTGACGATGTGTACTGGCATAGCGAGCGACTGCAGCGCGCTGAAGCCGATTCCAGTGACGAGGCCGCCAGCTGACCGTTTCGGTCACAAGAATCACGCGGACTTCGGCCAAACTCGGCGCTTCCATACATCTAAGCAAGGGAGCGCCACATGAGCTTTTTCGGCAAGATTCTTGACAAGCTGGGTTTCGGATCCAAAGCGGCCGAGCCCGCAACAGCAGCAGCTGCGCCGGCTGAAGTCGCTGCACAGGCCGCCGCAGTAGCTCAAGTCGCCGAGCCTACCGTGCAGGCCATCTCGGTCGTTGACGTGGTCGCTCAGTTGGAGGCTCTGGCCGCCAAGCACGCCGAGAAGCTGAACTGGAAAGTCTCCATCGTTGACCTGCTCAAGCTGCTCGATCTGGACAGCAGCCTGGCGGCCCGCAAGGAGTTGGCCACCGAGCTGGCCTGCCCGAGCGAAAAAATGAGCGACTCGGCGCAGATGAATATGTGGCTGCACAAGACCGTGCTGCAAAAGCTGGCAGATAACGGCGGCAATGTGCCGGCCGATTTGCTCTGACCCAAAGAGCTGAGCAGCGCCCGCCCCAACTTGCGCGGGCGGCACCACTTTTTCCTAGTTCAGCATCTCCACGGCCTGCCGCAGCCGTTTGGCAAAGGCATGGCGCAGCTCTGCCGGCGCCACGACCTCCACCTGGCCCGCATGGCGCAAGAGGTCCATCAGCAACTCGGTGGCGTCGACGAACGGTACGCGCAACTGCCAGCGCCCATCGGCCAGCCAGGCACTGCTTTGCGCCGGGTGCCATTCCTCTTTGGACACCCATTGCGCCGCATCGGCGCTGAAGACCAAATTCGCCTCCCGTGTCTGCGCCCCGGCAAAAATGCCATAGCCCTGATCCAGCTCGGCCTCCAGTTGTTTGATGGACACCGCCTTGGCTTTCTCGGCCAACATCTCGGCCGCCTCCACCGCGTCCAGGGCAAAGCGCCGGAAGCCTTCGCTTTGATGGCACCAGGCATCCAGGTACCAGGTATTGCGGTAATGCACCAAGCGCTGCGGTGACACCGTGCGCTCGCTCAGCGCATTGCCCTGCCCGCCTTTGCCACGGCTACCACGGCTTCGATATCGCAGCTTGAGCCGCAGCCGCTTCACCACGGCACTGCCCACAGTCTCGAAAAACTCCGAGGGTACGCGGCGCTTGGCCGTGCTGATCAGCTTGATGCGCTGGCTCAAGGCCTTGGCCTCGGCCTCATCGGCGCCCAGCATGCCGCTGAGCTTGTCGAACATGGGTTGCAGGTGGCGGCTGAGGATGCCGTCTTCATCCAGGCTTGAGAGCATCTGGTGCATGGTCAGCAAGGCATGCAGCTCTTTCTCGCTGAACCAGACACCCGGCAACTCATGCTGCTGGCCCCGGAATTGCTGCCCAAACCGGTAGCCATTGGCGGCAGCGTCGTATTCAATCGGTGCGTCCATGCGTTCGCGCAGGTATTGCAAATCACGCTTGAGCGTGGCCGGGGACACCTCCAGCGCCTCCAGCAACTGGGCGAAGCTGACGCATTCCCGGTTGCGGATCATCAGTTCGATTTTGTAGAAACGTTCGGTTCGGTCCACTTTTCCTCCTGATCTTCACTGGCTCACGCTATGAGCCAGCAGCGCCAGACACTGTGCCACAAGGTCGGTGCAAAGCATGCGCGGGCCGGCAACCTGGAGCATGGAAAAAATGACACTGACCGCAGCCCCCGTCGCTCAGCAGCAGCAACAAGTCCTGAGCTTTGAACACCGCAGCAGCCAAGCAAACGCTGCTGCCTTGCCGGCACACCAAAGCCTGGGCTTGCGCCTGGGTTGGGATTTCGCCCACCATGGCCTGACCCCACCGGTGGAACACCTGTTTGCCACCTCGGCCCTGCGCCATGGCTGGCAAGCCGGTTGCGCCACCTTCGGCCGCCGCACCCTGCGCGCCAATAGCCAGACCCAACTCTGGCTGCATCTGCGCACCCATGCCTGGGCACGCGGGCGCAGCTTCGAAGATGTGCAGCTCACGCCCAACTATCTCCAGCAACTGCAGGTCGCGCATTGCCCCATCACCCGCCAGGCCCTCAGCCACCAGGGCAGTGCACGCAATCACGCCTCGGTGGACCGGGTGCGCGACGACGCTGGCTATGCCGCCGGCAACCTCGCCTTGATGAGCCGCGCCGCCAACAAGGCCAAGGCTCAACATGGCTGGCACAGTGCCAGCGCGGTGGCGCAAAGCGTGGCCGAGGGCCCAATCCAGCGCATCGCCGCGCTTGGACCCGCCGAGTGGCAACGCATTGCCGTGCTGTGCAGCTTTGTCACCGAGCTGAGCCATGAAGAAGCCGCGTTGATTCCCATGAGCGTGCTGCCCCCCAACCGCCTGCGCCTGTTCAACCCCATCCAGGCTTTGCAAGCCTTGGTGACCCGCCAACTGGCCAAGCCCGGCTGGAGCCAACGCTTGAGCCGCATTGAAAGCCTGCTGCCAAGCGCCGCCCTGCGTGGCGACTTCAACCGCTTCATCATGGCCCTGGCCCCGCGCGTGCTGGCCGTGCAGGCCTTGAACAGCGAGGCCGAGATCCGTTGGGCCCTGGAAGATGCCTGGGCCCAGCCTCTGCTGCAAAAACGCTGGGCACGTTTCGCCCTGCAACTGACGCCGGCTCAGGCAGAAATCCTGGTGCAACGCGCCGCTGCCAAGGGCTTAAGCACCCTGCATGTGCAGCAACACAGCCAAGCCAGTGCGACTGAAGGCTGGGCCTTGGAGTGCAAAGGCTATCGAGCCGCAACGGCCACAGCCGCACTCCCCCCTATTCAAGTGGCCGGTCATGAGCGCATCACGGCACTGTCACGCTAGCTCCGCACAGTGCGGATGGACGCAAGCCTTCTTGCGCAATCTGACCCATCTGCACTGCCAACCTGAGCTGACACATCATGAAAAAGAACCTGATCGCCCTGGCCTTGATGGCCGGCGCCATTCTTCCTGCCCAAGCCGCCCTGACCGCCGGCGATATCGCCATCATCGGCCGCATCAACAACGGCACGCCTGACTCCTTCGTTGTTGTGGCGCTGAAGAATATTGCTGCCGGCGAAGTGATTTATTTCACCGACAACGGCTGGACCGGTTCCGGCTTCCGCGGCTCTTCGGCCACCGACGGTGACGGCAATGAAAATTTGACCCGCTGGACCGTGACCAGCGCCATCAGCGCCGGCAGCATCGTCAGCAGCAAATCGACTGACTTTGCGACCGCTGGCAGCATCGCCGGCAGCAGCAACGGCAGCTATGCCAGTCTGGCCCTGGGCCAATCCGGCGACCAGATCTACGCTTTCCAGAACAGCGGCAACAGCAATCCCTTGTTCAACAAGGCGACTCAAAACCACCTGTACGTTTTCGACGATACAGGCGCCTTTGAAAACGCCACCGATTCCGGCTCCGGCAATGTAGCCCCAGGCCTGAGCGCCGGCAGCACCGCCGTCAGTATGAGCCTGACTTCCATGACCAGCGCCCATGTCAAGACCAGCATTTTGAACGGCCCGGCCCAGAGCAAGGAGCAATGGCTCGCCACCTTCGCCAACAAGGCCAACTGGGAAGCTGGCGCCCTGCCGACCGGCGCCATCGCCATCACCGCAGTGCCCGAACCTTCCAGCTACGCCCTGATGTTCGCTGGCCTGGCAGCCATGGGCATGTTTGTTCGCCGCCGCCGTAGCGACAGTCTCTAAAGCAGCTCAGTTCGGCAGACCAAGGCTGATGCGATGCAACTCGCCACCTTGGTTCTGCAGGGCGACGTGGTAGCCGAGCGCACCAAACCAATTGGCCCAGTTCTGGGCCATTTGCTTATTGGGCAACCAAGGCCCGGTGCGATCCGTATGCAATCGCCCACCCACGCGCTCATAGAAAATCACCCTCCACATATCCGACGTCATCACGCTGAGCTACCTCTTTTATTTGCGGGCAATGTAACAAACTAACGTGAAATACCGACGGTGCAAACCCTCAGAGCGCGGCCAGAAACTCATCACTCGCCAAGATTCGGCAATTGAGCACTGATGACATGCCGCCACCGCGGCGTGTTGCCGCTGGCATGGTCGGCTTGGTATCGCTGACTAAGACATTCAATCGCTCACCCGCAGCCGCCAGCAACTCCTGCATCGCCGGGCTGAGAAAGCCAAGCTTGTCTTGACGAACTGCTGAGGCAGGCGTCGGCAATACTTCGGCATAAGGCAGAAAGTCCGCCAGCAATTCCTGCTGTTGCGCGGCATTGAGCGCAAAGCCTGGGTAGGCCAAGGCCATCATCAAGGCTTGGGCGGAAGCCTTGGCAATCACCGGCCGGCATGTGCCGGCCTGCCAACTCGCCCGCATGGCTTTGGCCGAGGCATCGTTGCGCAGCAAAGCAGCCAAAAGCACGGGCGTATCAAACGCCACTCGCAGTGCTGATTGTTTTGGCTGAGTTTGCGATGCTGGCTTGCTTCTTGGCGCCGCCTTCATGGCTTAGCCGGGCCAGCACTTGCGCGAGCAGTCTTGGCAATGGTTTTGCTGCCTGCTTTCGTCGCGGTTTTGGCAGCGGCATTAGCAGCAGCTTTGATGCTTGTTTTGCTGGACGTCTTCTTCAGCGCAGCGGCCGAAGGCACCGGCTGAGGCTGAATTTTTGGACTCAATGGTTTTGCCGCTGCTTTTTTGGCCGAAGGGGCTGGCGTTTCGGCAGTTGGCTTCTTTTTACTCAGCGTTTTTTTCACCGTTTTTTCGCCGCTGGCCCAGTCCAGTGCGGACTCAATGGTTTTGGCGTCGATTTCCAACTCGGCCAGCTTGGCCCGCAAGGCGTCCCCGCGTTGAATTCGCACAGGGGTGAGGATGATTTGGCCGGCTTTTTCTTGTACTTCAAAGTACTGCACGGGGCCCAGGGCTTGGGTCACGCTTTTGGGCAGGGTCAGTTGATTCTTAACGGTAAGCTTAGCCAGCACGAGGAGTGAATTTCTGAAAGTAAGGGGTCATTACTTTACCCCCTCATTGCTTCGCGATTGCGCGATTGGCGGACGATAAGAATTGCTGCGAAATGCGCAGCAAGGAAAGAAGGAAAAACGGATAAGCGCCATTGCCTGAAATTGGCTGAATGCGCTTTATGAGCGGCCTTTTTAACCCGCCGCTGTAGCGACGCCCAGGCCGGTAAAAACCGGCTTTGCCAACAGATACTAAGCCCTTGGACGGTCTTTTTGACGTGACTCAGAGAAGACATTGTTGACGACCAATGCCAGAGCTAAACGGAGGCTGAGAGCGCAAATTTCGGCGGCAGTGCGGCCTCGCCATGACGCGGTCAAGCAACAGCGAGGGCTAGCGCCAATGCTGGCCGCGGATCTGGACCGATCAGGAAACAAGTGGGTGCAACCATGGGCGGCCATGAACGGCGCCGACAGGAGTGCCATTCGCTGCGCAGTGCGTGACTACCGCGCGCGTCAGCAAGCAACGGACAGCGTGTCTTGATCCCTGCGCCAATGGCGGGCGATCAGGGTCTCTGAACCAAGAGACCAGGCAAAAAGCAGTTGGCGAGCAGGGCAACCACGGCGCAAGCAGCGCCGGCTCATACCAACTGATATTTGACGGCCCTTGCTGCTAGCGGGTGCAGCAAGGCACAGACTAAGAAAACAAGCACCAGGCCTCCCGGCCCGGTTGAGTCCTGGTCTTAGACCAAGGAGCGATGCAAGCGCAGCTCTTCGAGGCGGGTGCCACCCACTTCGGTGGTCTTGGCACTGCCTAGCTCGCGCTTGAAACCAGCCAGGTCGAAGAAACGCAGGGCGCGTTCATTGCGCAAATAGCACCACAGGGTGACCTTGGTGCAACCTTCTTCCTGCAGGCCGTCACGAGCGGCATCCCACAGCGCAAGGCCGACGCCCTTATCCCAGTGCACCGGGTTGACGTACATAGCCCAGATCTCGCCAGTGCTGGAAGGTGTGCCCTTATCGCGCGAACGGTCGAAACCCACAAAGCCCATCAGCTCATTGTCGATGTGTGCCACCACCACTTGGGGCTCGCACAAGTCGATGGCTTCGCGCCAGAAAGCCTGGCGCTTTTGCACCGACATGGCATCCAACACAGCATCGGGCAACAAGCCCTTGTAGGCGTCTTGCCAAGCCGCAACATGGATCTCTGCAATGCCCTTGGCATCACGCAAGGTGGCGGGGCGAACCTGAATACTCGACATACGAAAAAGCTCTGGGAAACAATCAAGCAGCTCGAAACATTGTTCACTCGCCGCAGCTGGCGGCGAGCGGCCGAAAAAGGCCGCAAGCTATCGATAAATGAAACGGAAGGGCGAGATTCTGCGCGTCAATCCGCTTCAAGCGGGCTCTTGACAGCACAATTTTTTAGCACCTCGGATCCGTCTGCTGCTGCGCCGGCAGGCTTCTAGCGCCGACATTTCCCTGTTTTTTCCTGACGAAATCCTGCACTGCGCGCTTCAATGCCGCCTTATTGGCGCGCTGTAAACACGCCAGCAAAGCGTGATCGACGGGCAGGCCTTCCAAGTCCTCGGCAAAGCGATCCTGCACATCTTGCTGAATCCGAAACAAGAGATGCGCGGTCGTCATCGCATCCGCCAAGGCTCGGTGGGCGCGGCCGGAATTGGGCAGGCCGTGAAACTCCGCCAAGCTGCCAAGCTTGCAACTCGGCGCCTCCGGATAGAGCCGCCGCGCCAGCAACACCGTGCAGGCGAATTCATGCGCAGGGTCAGCATCACAGCCCGCCAGCGCCAACTCAGCCTGCCAAAAGCCCCGGTCAAAGGGCGCGTTATGCGCCACGATCGGGCAGGCACGGGTGAACTCGGCCAACTCTTGCATCACTTCACTGGCCGGTGGAGCGTCTTCCAGCATGGCGTTGCTGATGCCGGTCAGCTGCTCGATGAAGGGGGGTACCCAGACGCCGGTCTTCATCAAGCTGGCATAGGAGTCGATCACCTGGCCGTCACGCACCAGCACAGCGGCGATCTCGGTGGCACGCCCGCCACCATTGGGCGCCAAACCGGAAGTCTCAAAGTCAATGACGGCAATCGTCTGCATCGGCAAGGAAGTAAAAAAAAAGTCCCGCCGGGTCAAGCGACCGGGTACTTGATCGCGTTCAGCGCCAGCTTGCGCTCCACCGCTGCAGCGACATCGACACCGCTGTGATCGGCAATTTGCAGCAGGTAAAGCATCACATCGGCGATCTCTTCGCCCAGATGCTGGTGTTGCTCAGGCCGCTGTGCGATTTGCGCGGATTCCTCAGGCGTCATCCACTGAAAAATTTCGACCAGCTCAGCGGCTTCCACCACCATGGCCATCGCCAGGTTTTTGGGGGTTTGGTAAGGCTGCCAATGCCGCTCCAGCGCGAATTGACGAAGCCGCTTTTGCAGTCCTTCGATGTCCATGGGATGCAAGTGTGGCATGCCTTGAAGGGCTAAAAGGCAAAGTGTGCATTCTCAAAATTCTTGTTCCACACCTGTATTCATCTTGTTTTCATATTTGAAATTAGTAGTCTTAGTAGAGGGCGAGCTTTTCTGTGGATAAGTGTAATTTCTTACCGGATGACAAGAACTTAGCGCTGCCAAAACCATGTGGGTGAAGGGCGGGTGAACTTGCGCGTGAACCGATAACAAGTCTGAACTTCGGTCTCGCCCTGTGGATAAGTGGCTTGCTATCCTTTTTTTATCCACAAACTTGTGCCTTGACAGCAGTCCATTGGGCTAGGTTTGAAAAATGGCGGCTTGCGGCGTGACTTTTTTTACGGATTTGGCCCCAAATCAGTGCAAATCAGCCCTTTTTGCGCCACAGACGGGGGCAAACACGCAGCGCCTGCGCTTGCACTATTGCCTAGAGTCCCTGACGGACCTCAGCTTGAAGTACATGACGGAGACAAACAATGAACCGGTTCCTAATCAAATCACTTGCCATCGCGGCCGCCGTGACCCTGTCGGCCTGCGGTGGTGGCGGCACTGCTGACACATCGCCCAAACTCAAAATCACCGCCGTCAAAGTGTTCGGGGACAGCATTGCTGACTCGGGCACCTACGGCTTCAAGTTCACCGTGCAGAGCGCGGACAACTTGATCTTCCCCGAGCGCGTGGCCGCCAGCTATGGTCAAACCCTGTGCAGCTTTTACAAAGCAACCGGCCCAGACTCCTTTGTGCCCAACCCCAAGGCGGGTTGCACCAATGCCGCTATCGGTGGCGGGCGCATCAACTACTACAGCAACCCCACGGATCCACGCGGTATCACCGTCCAGATGGCGGCCGTGGCCGCATTGGGCAGCTATTCACCCGGCGATCTGGCTGTGATTGACGGCGGAGGCAATGACGCGGCCGATCTGGTGGGGGCTTACTTGAAGGCCCCCAGCGACAAGGCTGCTTCCTATGCGGGCTTGTTGACGACGGTTCTGACGCCAGCGCAAGTCGGCGCGGCCTTGGCTGGCGGTGCCTCTGGGATGGCAACGATCGGCGGTGTCTATATGACGGCGCTGGCCGACAACTTCTACGCCGCTATCAAGACCAGCGTGCTGGACAAGGGCGCCCAGCAAGTCATCGTGCTAAACATGCCTGGCATCACCAACACGCCGCGCTTCCAGATGGTGCTGGATGGCATTTCGGCCGCCTACGGGGGCGGGACGGCCGGTGCCACCGCGAGAGCCCAGTCTGAAGCGCTGTTCAAGAGCTGGATTGAGGCCTTCAACAAGCAGTTGGCGGCCAAGTTTGCCGGTGAAGCCAAGGTGGCTGTAGTTGATTTCTACACCGCTTTCAACGACCAAGTTGCTACGCCTGCCCAGTTTGGCCTGAGCAATGTGAAGACACCTGCTTGCCCCATCACCGGCCTGGGCAGCGATGGTTTGCCGACCTACGACTTCCTGACCTGCACCGCCACGGCCTTGTCGGCCGCCCCGCCCACGGGTGTTAGCGGCGGCGCCGACTGGTGGAAGAGCTATGGCTTCTCAGACGGCTTCCACCCCACGCCCTACGGACATCAGCTGACCGGTCAGCTGATCTCCAAGACCTTGGCCATCAAGGGTTGGCTGTAAACGCGGCAAGCATCAGGAGACAAACACATGAAATCCAAGAACCTTCTCTGTATCGCCGCCGCTGTTCTGTCCACCTGGGCTGGCCTGGCGCAAGCCCAATCGGCCGGAACCTGGATGGCCCGTATCGGCGCCACCACCATCCGCCCGGATGTGAACAGCGGTGATCTAAGTGCCGCCAGCTTGGCCGGCACCAAGATCGACATCAATAACGCCACCCAGATCTCCGGCGGCATCACCTGGATGTGGACCGACAACATCGCCATCGACCTGCCCCTGGCCATTCCCTTCAAGCATGAGGTGCGCGGCGCTGGTGCGATTGAAGGCACGGGCAAGCTGGCCGATGTGCAGGCTTTGCCGGTCACCTTGACGGCACAGTACCGCTTTGGTTTGCCCAGCAGCACCTTGCGGCCCTATGTGGGTGCTGGCATCACCTATGCCGTCTTCATGAAGCCCAAGAGCACAGCGGCCTTGTCAGCCTTGACCGGTGGTTCGCCCAGCAATCCCACCATCATGACCATGGAAAACCGCTTCGGCCCGACCGGGCAGCTGGGCTTGACCGCCAAGTTCACTGAGCGCTTGTCCATGGATGCCACCGTCACCAAGGTATTGGTGAAGACGCGTGGGCATTTGTCCACCGGCCAACAGATCGATGTGGAACTCAATCCTTTGGCCTACACCCTAGGGCTGGTTTACACCTTCTGATTCGGTCAGCCCAGCTGATCAAGGAGCCTGCGGGCTCCTTTTTTTTCGCTTGGCGTCTGCAAATCCCCTCATAGGCGCAAATCCATTGCCGGCGCAAGATCGCGGCAAACTCGAAAGGAGACCGCCTTGAGCGCCAAACCGTTTTACAAATCTCTTTACTTCCAGGTCATCACCGCCATCGTGTTGGGTGTGCTGCTGGGCCATTTCTACCCCGAGAGCGGCGCTGCCATGAAGCCCTTGGGAGACGGCTTCATCAAGCTGATCAAGATGATCATCGCCCCCATCATCTTCTGCACCGTGGTGGTTGGCATTGCCGGCATGGAGGACATGAAAAAGGTTGGCAAAACCGGCGGCATGGCCTTGCTTTACTTCGAAATCGTTTCCACCGTCGCCCTGGTCATTGGCCTGGTCGTGGTCAATGTGCTGCAGCCGGGTGCCGGCATGAATGTGGATCCTGCTGCGCTCGATACCAAAAGCATTGCGGCCTACACAGCCCCCGGCAAACTGGCCAGCACCACGGACTTTCTGCTGGCCATCATCCCCACCACCCTCGTGGATGCCTTTGCTAAGGGCGAGATGCTGCAGGTGCTCTTGATCGCTGTGATGTTCGGCTTCGCCCTGCACCAGTTCGGCGGCCGCGGCACCCTGGTGTTCGACATGATCGAGAAGACCTCGCATGTGCTCTTCGCCATCGTCGGCATGATCATGAAGCTGGCCCCTATCGGCGCCTTCGGTGCCATGGCCTTCACCATCGGCAAGTACGGCCTGGGCTCGCTGGTGCAACTGGGCAAGTTGATGGGCAGCTTCTATCTGACCTGCTTGATGTTCATCTTCATCGTGTTGGGCGGCATTGCCCGCGCTCATGGCTTCTCGATCATCAAGTTCATCAAGTACATCAAGGAAGAACTGCTGATCGTGCTGGGCACTTCATCGTCCGAGTCGGTGCTGCCGCGCATGATGGCCAAGATGGAAAACCTGGGCGCCAAGAAGTCCACCGTGGGCCTGGTGATCCCGACCGGCTATTCCTTCAATCTGGATGGCACCTCGATCTATCTGACCATGGCCGCCGTCTTCATTGCCCAGGCCACCAATACGCCGATGACGCTGACGCAACAACTGACCCTCTTGGCGGTCTTGTTGCTGACCTCCAAGGGCGCGGCTGGTGTGACCGGCAGTGGCTTCATCGTGCTGGCGGCCACGCTCAGCGCGGTGGGCGGTGTGCCGGTGGCGGGCTTGGCGCTGATTCTGGGCATCGACCGCTTCATGAGCGAAGCGCGGGCCCTGACCAATCTGATTGGCAACGGTGTGGCCACCCTGGTGGTCGCCAAGTGGACCGGTGACCTGGATATGGAACGGCTTCACAGCCAGCTTAACAACGAAGGACCGCTGGAGGCCGATGCGCCGGAAGTGGTGCTCGACCGAGTCGACGCACACTTGCCCAAGACGATCTGAAGCAAGACTGACGGAACGCCCCGGAGCTGATCAGGGGCGTTTGTTGGTCAGATTTATTCGATGCCGATGACCTTGTGCATCTGCACCGAGAGCCGCCACTGCGGGTGGCTCATGCAATAAGCCACCGCTTCGCGGGTGTGCTGGGTTTTCAGGATGGAATCCAGCGGCTGCAAAAAGAAATGCTCGAAGTCCAAGGACTCGAAGCGTTCCGGTTTGGCCAAGGGCTGTGGATAAACCAGCTTTAGCTCGTGACCCTTGGTCAGCACGATTTCGGCGTCAGCCTTGGGGCTGACACAAATCCAATCCAGGCCCTCGGGCGCGGGCTGGGTGCCATTGGTTTCCACCGCGATTTCGAAACCCTTGGCATGCAGGGCGGCAATCAGCTCGGCGTCCAGCTGCAGCAGCGGCTCGCCGCCGGTGCACACCACATAGGGCTTGCCTGGCATGCCGCTCGGCCACTGCGCCGCAACAGCCTCGGCCAGATCGGCCGCGCTGGCGAATTTGCCGCCGCCTTGGCCGTCAACGCCCACAAAATCGGTATCGCAGAAACTGCAAACCGCCTCAGCGCGGTCTTGCTCGCGGCCGCTCCACAGATTGCAGCCGGCAAAGCGGCAGAACACCGAGGCCCGGCCCGCTTGCGCGCCCTCGCCTTGCAAGGTGTAGAAAATCTCTTTGACAGCGTAAGTCATACCGGAATCAAAGCCTCATCACCGCTGCTGCTGACGATGGAGCCGCAGCCACGCGTTTCGTACATATCGACTCGGTCGATCTGCGGCAGCACCGCAGCCCCCTTGGCCAGCACCCAGGCGGCTAGGCTGGCGGTGTCACCATCGGGCAAGTCGGCAATCTCGTACAGCGGGCGGTGATCGATGGCCTTGAAGATGGGATCGAACAAGGTCTTCACATCGCCAAAATCCACCGTCCAGCCTTGCACCTTGTCCAACTCGGCACTCAGGTGCAGACGCAAGGTGTAGGTGTGGCCGTGGATGCCACGCAGCGGGCTGTCAGTGGGCGCTCGCTTGAGCTGAATAGCGCTGTCTAGCGTCAATTCTTTCCAGATGCGGTAGTTCGTGCCGTCGAAATTCGCGCCGCAGGAGCCGGTTTCGTACACCGTGATCCAGGACAACTCGGGCAACACCGGCTTCAAACCCGCCCACAACCAGGCCGAAATCACCTCGCTGGTCGGATTGTGCAAACCCTCAATGCTGTTCAGGCATTGGTAGTTGAGCAGCATGTGCCAGGGCGCCCAGACCTCGTCCAGATGGTCGTAGTCGATGCTCAGCGCCCGCTCACCCAGGTCTTGGTTGGCGTGGATGATGACCTCGAAACCATGGCCATGCATGCGGCCGCACTTGTGGCCCATGGGCACATTGGGCAATTGGTGCGCGGCCTGAAAGCGGTAACGGCGCCAGACATGGGCCGAACCGTTGGCATCCAAGTCCACACCCGAATGCTGGGTGCTTTGAATCCCGATTTGCTGGATGCCGGGCACGCCGAACTCGGTTTCCAAGCGCTGGCGGATCCAGCGGGCGATGTTTTCGTCGGTGGGCTCTTCCACGCAACGGTTCAGCAGCGCGTGGTCCAGCGGTTCAACGCAGGCCTCGAGGCGCTTGCGCAATTCTTCGACCTCTCCGCCCGGAAAAGGCGCCCAGTCGGCTGGCAGTTCGGCACGCACGGTGGCGAAATAGCTGTGGCCATGCAGCCCATGGCTGCGATGCCCTACGGGCAAGGCCGTGATCTGGCAGGCGGATTCGAAACCGCAGGAGGCGGAAAAAATAGTCAGGGTTTTCATTGGGGACGCAAGTGTGACATGGCTGGCCCGCCTTGGGGCAGGGGTGCAACGCAATCCCAACAAAAGCACTTTTGAGCTTCGCTCTGTCTTTAACAGTATCTTTAAATACTTTGTTAGTAGTCTTAGTAGGGGACGGCCCTTGCTGTGGATAAGCCGTATTTTGCCTGTTCTGGTAAGGACTTAGCTGCTGACAAAGCATGTGGGCGGATGCCCTTGAACTTTGAGCCCAATAGATAACAACTTTGCCGCTTGCGCCGCCGCTGTGGATAAGCCCCTAGTTGTTCGAAAGTTATGCACATATTTGTACACATGAAAATGTTCTACTGATTGCTCAATTCGCCGCCGAAAGGGAGCGTCATGCCGCCGAGTGTTGAGACTTTTGACCCGCAAGCGGCCATCCGCGCCGAGCTGCTGGAGGGCTTGTTGGCCGAGCCGGCACACATCGCCTCCAAGTATTTTTACGACGCTTTGGGTTGCAAGCTGTTCGAAGCCATCTGTGAGTTGCCCGAGTACGCACTGACCCGCAACGAAGCGGCCATCTTTGCCGAGCATGGCGCGGCCATGGCCCGTGCGATTGGCCCGGGCTGCACCTTGATCGACCTCGGCGCAGGCAATTGCGCCAAAGCAGCGGCCTTGTTTCCGCTGCTGCATCCCAGCCAATATGTGCCGATCGACATCTCGCAGGACTTTTTGCTGGAGTCGGTGGCGCGCTTGCAGCCGCGTTTTGCGCATATCGAGATGACACCGGTGGCGCAGGACTTTTCCGAGCATTTGCAACTGCCCGCCTCGGTGCGCGCTGAGCACCGCCTGTTCTTCTACCCCGGCTCCTCAATTGGCAATTTCAGTCCCTCGCAGGCTTTGGCCTTGCTGCGCCGCATGCGGGCCCTGTGCCTGGGCTGCGATGGCGGGGTGTTGATTGGCATTGATCTGCTCAAAGACAAGGCCGTGCTGGAAGCCGCTTACGACGACGCCCTGGGGCTGACGGCTGCCTTCAACCTGAATCTGCTGCGCCATGTCAATCGCTTGGCGGGCACCGACTTTGACGTTAAGCAATGGCTGCACCGCGCTCATTTCAACGCCTCCCTGGGTCGGGTTGAAATGCATTTGCTGGCAGCTGAGGATGTGCGGCTCAGCTGGCCGGGCCAGCAGCGCTTCTTCATGTCGGGCGAGAGCATCCACACCGAGAACAGCTTCAAATACAGCACCGAAGGTTTCACCGAGCTGCTGCAACGGGCTGGTTTTGAAGCGCAGGGGCAATGGACGGATGCCGATCAGGGCTTCGCCGTGATCCATGCGCGCGCCAGCGCAGGCTGAGCGGCGATGGACTTATCAAACCGCTTCGAGGCCGTGCGCCAGCAGTCCTTGCGCCTGGCGGCGCCGCTGTCCGCGGAAGATTGCTGTGTGCAGTCCATGCCGGAGGCCAGCCCCAGCAAATGGCATCTGGCACACACCAGCTGGTTTTTTGAGACCTTTTTGCTGGAGCCCTTTGAAGCCGGCTTTAAGCCTTTTCACCCGGCATTTCGGGTGCTGTTCAATTCCTATTACAACGGCGTAGGCGATAAGCACCCGCGCGCGCAGCGCGGTTTGCTGACGCGCCCGGACTTAGACGAGGTGTTGGCCTATCGCGCGGCGGTGGATCAGCGCATCTTGGCGCTGCTGCAAGCCCGGTCGGGCGATGCGCGCATTGCCGAGTTAATGGAACTGGGCCTGCAGCATGAGCAGCAGCATCAAGAGCTGATGCTCACCGACCTGCTGCATTTGCTGGCACAGAACCCTTTGCAGCCGGCCTACCGCAGCGAGGCGCAAGACGTGACCCCGGCTGAGCCTGAGCTGGGCTGGCTGCATTTCGCCGGTGGCCTGCAGGACATCGGCCACCGTGGCGGCGGCTTTTGCTTTGACAATGAACTGCCTTCGCATCAGCAGTTCCTGCAGCCCTTCGAGTTGGCGACGCGCTTGGTAAGCAATGCCGAGTTCCTGGCCTTTGTCGAGGCCGGTGGCTATCACCAGCCGGAGCTGTGGTTGGCCGAAGGCTGGGATTGGCTTCGCAGCCAGGGTCTGCGCAAACCGCTGTACTGGCGCCAAGACGAGGAGGCGCACCGCTGGCTGGCCTTTGGCCTGCATGGCCTGCAGCCTTTAGATCCCCATGCGCCGGCCTGCCATCTATCGCTTTTCGAGGCCGATGCATTTGCGCGCTGGGCGGGTGCCCGGCTGCCGACCGAGTTTGAGTGGGAAGCGGCGGCCCGCGCCGCGTCCCAAATACCGGCCTTGCAGCAAATGCATGGCCAGGTTTGGCAATGGACCAGCAGCAGCTACGCGCCCTTCCCGGGCTTTGCGCCCGCCGCCGGCGCCGTGGGCGAGTACAACGGCAAGTTCATGGTCAACCAATATGTCTTGCGCGGCTCATCCCTGGCCACACCGGCAGGCCATGCGCGTGACAGCTACCGCAACTTCTTCCCGGCCCACACGCGCTGGCAGTTCAGCGGCATCAGGTTGGCGCGTTCCGTGCCGGCCTGAGCGCGACTAGCGGCAAGAGATGCCGAATCAGTCGCGCCGGTAGTACAGCAGTCGCCCGCTATAGGGCAAGGCCAGTGGCAGTGACTTCAGCGTGGTTTCCTCCAGCCGGTAGCCCATGCCGCTCATGCGCTTGCTGAAGGCGGAGCGGTTGCCGCGGTTGGGGTCGATGATCATCACCTCGCTGAGCGGCGCGGCGTGGCGTTCGATGAAGCGCGGTAAGGCGGCCTCGTCATCGCGCTCGTACAGCACATCGCTGCCGATGATCAGCTCAAACAAGCCTTGCACCTTGGGCACGCGCAAGCTGGGCGGAATGGCCAGATTGGGCGTGGCCCAGTTGCCATGGCAGTAGCGCAGCGGCGGCAAATCGTTCAGACGCAGGTTCTCCAGCATGAAGGCAGCGGCTAGCGGATGGCAGTCGCTGGCGGTGACCAGGGCGCCCTTGCGGTGTGCCACCAAGCTGGCCAGGCCTAAGCCGCAGCCGATTTCGAGAATGCTCTCGTCCTCGCGCAAGGGCCGCAAAGCCATGGCCTCGGCCAAGTGCTGGCCCGAGGGCCAGAGCAGGCCGAACAAGGGCCAGAAAGCCGATGAAATCCCCAATGCCTCGGCCTCGCCGTGAAGATCGAAGAACTGCTGATTGTTCAGCAGCGAGCGAATCTGCAAGGGCGCAGCGCCCTCAATCGCGATGGATTCGAACTTGAAGAGATAGCCTGGCATGGTGCTCGCGTGTGCGCCTCTTAGCGTTTGCCGGGCCGGCCGCCGCGGGTTTGCCACAGCGGTTTCTTGCCCTTGAGATGACGCTCGATGCCGTCGTTCAGGCGGCCGCGCAAATCAACGACCGCCTCCACTTGGCCGAACACGCCGGGGAAACGCAGATCCAGCCACAGCCACAGGGTGCAGGAGCGCAGCGCCTGTTCCATGCGGTCGAGGCGGCTGTGTTCGTCAACATCATTCAAGAACCAAGGCGAGCCGGCCGTGCCGGTGACGGCGTGGCGGTGCGTCCAGTCCAGGAACTCCTGCACCTGCGCTTCGGTGCGGGTGTCCACTGGCGCCTGGGCGTAGATGAAGCGGGTCTTGAGCGGCAGCGAGCCGGCGCTGCGATCCAGCTGATCGGCCAGCTCCAGCATCTGCTCCAGCTCAGCGACCTGGAAGTGCGCATCGTCCAGGCGCAGCTGTTCCATGAACACGCCCAGCACGGCGCGCAGCTTGTTCAAGTCCAGGCGCTGGGCGATGGTGTTGATATGCCACCAGTTCGGCGCCACCGAGCATTTGAAATCGCGCGGCGCGCGCGGCTGCTTGGGCAACAAGTCCTTCAGCGTGCGCGCCGCATTGGGCTCGGCCTCACGCAGCACGCCGCAAAAGCCTTCGTCATGCATGCCGTAGCGGCCGGCGCGGCCGGCGATCTGGTGCACTTCGGAGACCGTCAAGGCGCGGTCCATCTGGCCGTCAAACTTGGTCATGGTGCTGAACAGCACGCGGCGAATCGGTAGGTTCAAGCCCATGCCGATGGCATCGGTGGCGACCAGGATGTGCGAGGCGCCTTGCGCAAAGCGCTCGGCCTCGCGGCGCCGCACTTCCGGTGGCAGCGCGCCGTAGATGACGGAGACCGCATGGCCGCTGGCGGCAATCTGGTCGCGCAGCATCAGCACTTCGCGGCGGCTAAAAGCCACCACGGCGTCGCCCTTTTTCAAACTGGCGATGGGCACGGCGGCGGGCAGCAGTTGCACTTCTTGCTTGCGCTCGAAATGGCGCACGGTGCAGCGCTCGCCGCACAAGCCCAGCAGGTTTTCAATCGCCGGCACGGCATAGGCCGAGCAGATGATGATCAGCTCATTGGCCGGCACCGCCACGATGGCCTGGGTCCAGGCCCAGCCGCGGTAGGTGTCGAACAGCATCTGCGCTTCGTCGATCACCGCCACATCAATGGCCTTGGTGGTGTTGACCATCTCGATGGTGCTGGACACCACCCGCGCCGCATCGGCCGGCACATTCTCTTCACCGGTCAGCAGCGAGCAGGGCACGCCGCGGCCCACCAGGCGGTCGCGTCCTTCCAGGGCCAGCAGGCGCAGCGGCGCCAGGTAGGCGCCGTCATGCGCTTGTGCCAGGCGCTCAAAGGCGGCGTGAGTCTTGCCGCTGTTCGGCGGGCCAACGAATAGCGTGACGCTTCGCTGCAGGCGGCGCGCGGCGTCAAAAGTGTCGGGGTAGCCTTGGAAGGCCAGCTCGCTGTTCAGGTGGGCGAGGGTGTTGAGCTCGGCCACCAGGCGCTCCCAGCGGTCTTGCGCGCGGGTGCAAGCGGCCTTGAGCAGGGGCAGGGTTTGCGGGGTGGCGCATTCGGCCTGCAGGCGCGGCAGCAGCGAATCGAGGTGTTCTTCATGGCCGGCCACGCTGCGCGCCAGCAGTGCTTCCAGATGGGCCAGCAACTCGCCCTCGCCCGCGAAGGCGGGGGCCGGGCCGATGGCTTGCGTCAGGGCGTTCATATCCCCGTCGCGGTAGAAGTCCCAGACGGCGGCGGCATCCGGCAAATCCAGACGGTAAGCCACCGGGATGCGCCAGCCGGGCTGGCTCAGGCTCAGCGTGGTCTGGCACAGGCGGCTCCAGCCACTGCTTTGGCTGAGGTCGCGGCTCAGGCCCAGCTTGTCCAGCGCCAGGGTGCGTTGCTGCATCAGCGCGCGTACGGTGGGCGCAGTGCCTACGACGTCGAGGTGGCTTAGGGCCACGGCCATCAGCTCCGGCGCGATCCAACGGCTGGGGCGTGCGCCGGCCACCGCTTTTTGCAACAGGATCAGGCCGCGCTGCTCGGGCAGGTCTTCGCGCGCGGCCTCGGCATGATCGCTATGGCTGAGGAAGTCGGCCGGCGTGAGCACCTGCGGCAGCTGGTAAGCCGCTTGGCGGATGCGCAGCAAGCCTTCGGGTGTGAGCTCGGGCGGCAGCCGCTTGGCGTGGCGCGCGTGGGGCAGATTGAAGGAGGGGGAAGCGGGCGCTGGCGTGGGGGCTGCGGCGCCGTGAGATTGGGGGTCTTTGATGTCTTGCACCCTAGGAGTGGACCACAGTAGGCACGGCCTGAGCATTTGACCGCCGGGCTGCCAGGCAATCGGCTGCCAAAACTGCTGTGTCAGGCGCGGCTATGTTTGCTCTGGGTCTGTGCCCTGCGCGTTTGTGTGAGCATGGCTTTGGGCGACTTGCTCGGCTGGCTGAGCCCGCAATTCGGTGAGGTCTGGCCTCTCCAAACGCCAGCCTCAAGCCAACGCCATGAATTGACGTATAAAAGCGACCGGTCTCCTATGAAATCTGCTTGTTCCACCGGTTTCGACCAAGGTCAACGTGTCACAAAAAATTGCTAAGCCTGGTGTTGATGCGGACTCCTGCGCATGGAGATCTAGCAAGCTAGCCGGAATGCTGTGCAGCATTTCTGACGCTCCGCCATGAGCATGCCAACGGCCCGCCCCATATCGCCGCCCGCCAGCCTGCTCCAGGCCGAAGGCCTGGCCTGCCGCCGCGGCCGTCGCTTGCTATTCAGAGGATTGAATCTGCAATTGCAGGCCGGCAGCGTGACCTGGCTGCGCGGCAGCAATGGCTGCGGCAAGACCAGCTTGTTGCGTATCTTGGCGGGCTTGTCTGCGGCTACCGAAGGGCGGGTGATATGGCCGGCTGCTGGCGCTCAAGACTCCGCAGCGCAAACCGGCAGCCCCTTGATTTACATCGGCCACAGCAATGGCCTGAAAGACGACCTGACCTTGTTGGAGGCCCTGGCCTTTTTGGCCGAGTTGGCCGGCCTTGATCGCGCGCAGGCCCGTGCCGTCCAAGCCCTGCAGCGCCTGGGCCTGGCCACGCGTGCCGCTGCACCCGTGCGCACCTTGTCGCAAGGGCAGCGGCGGCGCGGTGCGCTGGCACGTCTGGCGCTGGACGATGGCGCGCGTGTCTGGCTGCTGGACGAACCTTTTGATGCGCTTGATGCCGACAGCATGGCTTTGCTGCAGCAATTGATCGCCGAGCATGCTGCCCGCGGTGGTGCGGCGCTGCTGACCAGCCACCAGGCGATTGATCTGAAGGACGCCCATGAGCTTGATCTCGAAGCGTGGCGCGCCGCATGAGCGGGCGCTTGCTGCTGGCGCTGCTGCGCCGCGATTTGAAGCTGGTGCAGCGGCGCCGGGTCGAGGCCTTGCTGCCCTTGGGCTTCTTCATCGTCGCGGCCGGCTTGTTCCCTTTTGGCGTCGGGCCAGAGCCGCAGACCTTGCGGCAGATCGGGCCGGGCGTGGTGTGGGTATGCGCGCTCTTGTCGGCCATGTTGTCGGTGACGCAGATGTTCAGCGGCGATCTGCAAGACGGCTCGCTGGAGCAGATGTTGCTGTCACCTCACGGCCTGCTGGCCGTGGTCTGGGGCAAGGTGCTGGCGCATTGCTTGTCCGCCGGACTGAGCCTGGTGCTGGCCACGCCCTTGCTGGGCTTGCTCTTCGGCATGGGCGGCGCCGAGATCGCCATGCTGTGCCTGAGCCTCTTGCTGGGCACGCCCATCCTCAGCCTCTTGGGTGCGCTGGGTTCGGCACTGACGCTGGGGCTGCGCAGCGGCGCGGCACTGGTGTTCTTGCTGGTGCTGCCGCTGACGATTCCGGCGCTGATCTTTGGCATCGGGGCGGTCGGCGCGGTGGAAGCTGGCATGCCGGAGCAGGCGCAAGCGCATCTCTCGCTGCTGGGTGCCCTGCTCATCCTCACCTTGCTGGGCGCGCCGCCGGCCACCGCCGCGGCCTTGCGAATTGCACTGGACTGATGCCATGAACTCACCCACCGCCCCCTTGCGCGCGGCCTCGCAATCACGCTGGCGCTGGAGCACTTTTGCCGCGCCCTCGCGCTTCTATCGCCTGGCCGGTAGCTGCATCCCCTGGTTCTGGGCCTTGGCCTTGGTGCTGGGCCTGGCCGGCCTGTGGGTGGGCTTTGCCCTCGCGCCCAGCGATTTTCAGCAGGGCGAGGCCTACCGCATCATCTTTGTCCATGTACCAGCGGCTTGGATGTCCATGCTGATCTACCTGGTGCTGGCCGCCTCGGCCGCCTGGGGCTGGATGCTCAACGCCCGCATGGCCTCAATGTATGCCCGCGCCCTGGCGCCCACCGGCGCGCTGTTCACCTTGCTGGCGCTGTGGACCGGCGCCTTGTGGGGCAAGCCCACTTGGGGGGCTTGGTGGGTGTGGGATGCGCGGCTTAGCTCAGAGTTCATTCTCTTGCTGCTCTATCTCGGCTATATCGCCCTGACCGAGGCGATTGATGATGAGCGCCGCGCCGCCAATGCTGGCGCTTTGCTGGCCCTGGTGGGCGTGGTCAATATTCCGATCATCTACTTCTCGGTGCGCTGGTGGAATACCTTGCACCAGGGCGCCACCATCAGCATGACGGCCGCGCCCAAGATGGCCCACATCATGCTGCTGGCCATGCTGCTGATGACGCTGAGCTTCTGGGCCTACAGCTTTGCCGTGGTGTGGACGCGCGCTCGTGCCATCGTGCTGGAACAAGAATGCGAGGCCGAGTGGGTGCGTGAACTCAAAGCGGCCAAGAATAGCGAGAGGGGGGGATAACGATGACGGTCTGGAATTCGTTTGACGACTTTCTGCACATGGGCGGCTACGGCCTCTATGTCTGGGGCGCGTACGCCGCTTGCTTGCTGCTGATGGTGCTGGAAGCACGCCTGAGCGCCCGCCGCCATGCCCGTGCCCTGCAGGCCGAGGTGCTGGAGGATTTGGCATGACGCTCAAGCCCCGTCACAAACGCGCTGCCATCGTGGTGGGCGGTTTGGCCTTGTTGGGCGTGGCCGCAGCCCTGGTGTTTAATGCCTTCAACAGCAATCTGGTCTTCTTCTATACCCCCACGCAGGTGGCCGCCAAGGAAGCACCGCAGGCACGCACCTTTCGTGTTGGCGGCCTGGTGCAGGCCGGCAGCGTGGTGCGAGACGGCGTCACGGTGAACTTCTTGGTCACCGATACGGTCAAGGCGACGCCGGTGCGCTTCCAGGGCGTTCTGCCCGATCTGTTCAAGGAAGGCAAGGGCGTGGTGGCGCAGGGCCAGCTCAATGCCGAGGGCGTTTTTGTGGCCCGCGAAGTGCTGGCCAAGCATGATGAGAATTACATGCCGCCCGAAGCCGCGGATGCGCTGCAGCGCGCTGCGAAGGCGCAGAAGGATGCTGGCAATAGCCTGGCCACAGGAGCCACGCCATGATCCCCGAACTGGGCCATTTCTTGCTGCTGCTGGCCTTGGCCGTGGCCCTGGTGCAGGGTGTCCTGCCCCTGGCTGGCGCGCAAACCGGCCGGGCCGATTGGATGGCATTGGCGCGCCCCGCCACCATCCTGCAAGCCCTGTTGGTGGCTGCCGCATTTGCCTGCCTGACGGCCTCTTTTGTGCGCAACGATTTTTCCGTGCTGTATGTGGCGGCCAACTCCAACTCGGCGCTGCCCTTGCTGTACCGCATCGCGGCGGTATGGGGTGGGCATGAGGGTTCGCTGCTGCTGTGGGTGCTGATGCTCAATGTCTGGAGCCTGGCCGTGGCGGTTTTCAGCCAGCGCTTGCCGGCCGCCTTCATCGCCCGCATCCTGGCGGTGCTGGGCTTGGTGGCGGTGGGCTTTTTGCTCTTCATGCTGGCCACGTCCAACCCTTTCGACCGCCTGCTGCCTGCGGCGATCGACGGACGCGACCTTAACCCCTTGCTGCAAGACCCCGGCATGGTGATCCACCCGCCCATGCTTTATATGGGTTATGTGGGTTTCTCCGTGGCTTACGCTTTTGCCACGGCGGCCCTGATTGGCGGCAATCTCGATGCGGCCTGGGCGCGCTGGACGCGGCCCTGGACCACCATGGCCTGGGTGTTTCTGACCTTTGGCATCGGCCTGGGCAGTTGGTGGGCTTATAACGAGTTGGGCTGGGGCGGCTGGTGGTTCTGGGACCCGGTCGAGAACGCTTCCTTCATGCCCTGGTTGATCGGCACGGCCTTGATTCACTCACTGGCGGTGACCGAGAAGCGCGGCGGTTTCAAGGGCTGGACGGTGTTGCTGGCGCTGCTGGCCTTTTCGCTCTCGCTGCTGGGCACTTTCCTCGTGCGCTCGGGCGTGCTGTCCTCGGTGCATGCGTTCGCCACCGACCCGCGCCGTGGCCTGTTCATCCTGCTATTCCTGGTGGTGGTGATTGGCGCCTCGCTGCTGCTCTTTGCCTGGCGCGCCCCCAAGGTGGGCCTGGGTCAGCGCTTCGGCATGTTTTCGCGAGAGTCTCTGCTGCTGGTCAACAACATGATGTTGGCGGTGGCCTGCGCGGCGGTGCTGCTGGGTACGCTGTATCCGCTGTTTCTGGATGCCTTGGGCCTGGGCAAGATCTCCGTGGGCGCGCCTTACTTCGACACGGTGTTCGGCCTCTTGATGGCGCCGCTGGTGCTGGTGATGGGCATTGGCCCGCTGACGCGCTGGAAGAGCGACGAGCCCGGCGCTGTGCTGCGCCGGGTGCGCTGGCCGTTTGTAGGCGCACTGGCAGCAGCGCTGGCTACCGGTGCCTGGGCCGGCCACATCAGCTTGGCCACCACGGGCGGCCTCACCATGGCCTTCTGGATCGTGGCAACGCAGTGGGTGGACCTGCGGCAGCGCCTGCTGCCGGCCGGTGCGCGCTTGGCGCAAATGCCGGCGCGGGGGCGCCAAATGCCGCTGGCCCTGTGGGGCATGTTGGTGGCGCATTTGGGCGTGGCGGCTTTTGCTTTTGGTGTGGCGATGGTGAAAACCTACGAGACCGAACGCGACGTCAAGATGGGCTCCGGCGACACCACTGAGTTGGCCGGTTATGTGCTCCGCATGCTGGAGGTGCGTGATGTGCCCGGGCCCAACTACATCGCCGCGCGCGCCACGCTGGAAGTCAGCCGCGAGGGGCGATTGATTGCCACACTCCATCCCGAAAAGCGCATCTACCGGGTCCAGCAAAACCCCATGACGGAAGCCGCGGTGGACAGCAATGCCCTGCGCGATATCTACATCTCGATGGGCGAGCGACTGCCCAGTGGTGAGTGGGTGCTGCGGGTTCAGTACAAGCCCTTCATCGTCTGGATCTGGGCCGGTTGTTTGATCATGATGTTGGGCGGCCTGCTGGCCCTCAGCGACCGCCGTTATCGGCAGCGCAAGTCAGTGGAAGAGCCTGAGGCAATCGCTCAAGCCGGCGCCCAAGTCGGCGCCAAATCGGAGCAGCCGGCATGAACCGCTACTTGCTGCCCCTGGCCCTCTTCCTCGTGCTGGCCGGCTTTCTGGCCGTTGGCCTGAGCCTGAATCCGCGCGAGGTGCCTTCGCCCTTGATCAACAAGCCCGCGCCCGTCTTCAGTGCTCCATCACTGCACAAGCCCGAGCAGCGCATCAGCAAACAAAACTTGTTGGGCCAGGTCTGGATACTCAATGTCTGGGCTTCTTGGTGCGGCGCCTGCCGCGACGAACATCCCGCCTTGCTGGCCTTTGCGCGCCAGGCCCAGGTGCCCATCTACGGCCTTAACTACAAAGATGAGCGCGTCGCCGGTCAGGCCTGGCTGAACCAGCTGGGCAACCCCTATACCGATTCGCTGTACGACCCCGAAGGTCGCATCGGCATTGACTTCGGCGTCTACGGCGTGCCCGAAACCTTTGTGATCGACCGCAGCGGCACCATCCGCTACAAGCACATCGGCCCGCTGACGCCCGAGTTGCTGCGGGACACCATCTCCCCTTTGCTGAAGCAGCTGAATGTTTAAGACCCTGCTCTTGTTGCTGGCCTTGCTGAGCCTCAGCCCCGCTCAGGCCAAGGAGGCCCAGCCGGTGGCGCAGAACCCTGCCGTCGAGGCCCGCATGATGGTGTTGGCGGCCGAGTTGCGCTGCCTGGTGTGCCAGAACCAGACCATTGCCGATTCGCACTCCGGCCTGGCTCAAGACCTGCGCCAGCAGATCCGCGAAATGCTTGAACGCGGTATGACGGATGAGCAGGTGCGCAGCTTCATGAGCGAGCGTTATGGCGACTTCGTGCTCTACAAGCCGCCGTTCAAGGCCAGCACGGCCCTGCTGTGGGCCGGCCCGCCGCTGCTGCTGCTGCTGGCCTTGCTGGGCTTGTACGCGGTGCTGCGGCAACGCCAGCGCATGAGCCCCGATGCCTTCGAGCCGGACGACGACAACAACAATCAATCCGACGATGCGGATGGTGCCCATGACGAACACAGCCTCCCTGCAAATCGATGAACTCAAGCGCCAACTGGCGCAGCTGGATGACTTGTTCAAGCAAGGTGTGCTGAGCGGCGAGGCCGCGCGCGCCAAGCGCGATCAGTTGGAACATGAGTTGATCGAACTCGTCTTGCGCGCCAAACCCGGCCCGGCCAACGCTGCGCTGCCCTCGGCGCGTTTGCTGCTGGGCCTCACCGCCTTTGTGCTGGCCTTTGGGGTCGCCGGCTACGCCTGGCGCGGCAATTTCGAGGGCTTGCGCACCGGCCCAGGTGAAACCCCGCCAGCCGCCGCCGCGCAGGACGCCAGCGGCCATGCCGAGGACGCGCAAATCGAGGCCATGCTGGGCCGCTTGGCCGACAAGCTCAAGGCCAATCCGGATGATGCGCAAGGCTGGGCCATGTTGGCGCGCTCCTACACCGTGCGTGGGCGCCATGACGAGGCTTTGCCGGCCTACAAAAAGGTGGTGGAGCTGCTGCCCAAAGACGCGCAGGCCCTGGCCGACTACGCCGATGGCCTGGCCACGGCCAAGCAAGGCCAGCTCAGCGGCGAGCCCGAGCAACTGGTGCAGCAGGCGCTGCGCCTGGATGGCCGCAACGTCAAGGCCTTGTCCCTGGCGGGCACGATTGCCTTTGATCGCAATGACTTCAAGGGTGCGGCTGACTACTGGGACCGTGCGCTGCAGGCCGCGGAGCCTGACGGCAATATGGCGCGGCAGTTGCAGGGCGCCTTGGCCGAGGCGCGTCAGCGCGCCGGCCTGCCGCCGTTGGTCGGTCAAGCTGCAACGCCAGCGGTGGCGCCAGCCGAAGTCGTGCCCACGCCACCGGCCGTGCCAACGCTGCCTGCACCCCCTGCACCTCCAACGGCTACCGCCAACGTGGGCGCGGCCAGCATCAGCGGCCGGGTGGATATTGCCCCGGCCTTGAAGGCGCAGCTGAGCCCAGATGACACCTTGTTTGTCTTCGCCCGCGCGCCCGGTGGCTCACGCATGCCGCTGGCGATTTTGCGCAAAAAAGCCAGCGAGTTGCCCTTCACCTTCACGCTGGATGACAGCCTGGCCATGAGCCCGGCGGCGCGCCTGTCTTCGGCCCCCCAAGTGGTGATCGGCGCACGCATCAGCAAGAGCGGCGAGGCGCTGCCCAAGCCGGGCGATCTGCAGGGTTTGAGCGGCGTGGTGGCCTTGGGTGCGCGCGATGTGCAGGTGTTGATCAGCGAGCAGATCAAGCCTTGAAATGCAGCGCCTGACAATCAATAGGCGCACCAACAGAGCATTTACATAACGGCGATTTCAAGCTGATCAGTCTTGATGGCCTGAATCTTCCCTGCCGCGCCACGCGGCAAGCCAAGCCCGCGAGTGGCGAGCCTACTTATCCGAGGCCCGCTCGTAGGCCAGCTTTTGCATCAGCGTGAAAAAGCGGTCGTAAAAGGTGCCGGCGGGAATGGTTTCCGAAGCGACCTTGACCAGCGAGTCGTCCGAGGACGACAGCGGCACCGAGATCGATCCCACCGCGCTGACGCCCAGGCTGGCCGAGTTCGGGTTCTTCTTCAGCGCGTAGCGGTCTTGCTGGGCCGACACATAGGCGGTGGTGATTTGGTCACTGCGGCCGTCGGGCACGCACACCACATTGAAGGTGATTTCCACATGCACTTCACCGTCGGGCTGGAAGCGCTTGCGCCCCGTGACGCTGCCGCCCGGTGCGCTGGTGATCACATAGCCCTGGCTCAAAAGCGTGCGGCGTGCGGCTTCGCAAATCTCGTCAACAGGACCATCGAAGAGGCGCGAGAAGGTCTCATCCGACTGGAAACGTTCGCTCTGGTAGACCGAGGCCTTGCGCGGTGTGCTGCCGCCGGTGATGCCGCAGCCCGCCAACAGGGCTGCTGCACTGGCGCACAAGGCGCACAAGGCGCACAGTGTGAGTCGGAAAATTCGATGTGATGACATCTGGGGGCTTGGCATTGGCTCTGGCATGGCTCCGGTGAGGCCCCGCAGGGGCGAGCGCGCATTATCTCGCGAGCTTGTAAATGCTTGAGAATGACCGGCTCTGTTTCCTTCGAATCCGCCATGAAGCTCAAGCGCCCTCGTCCATTGATGTTCTCCACGTCCCTGGCCCTTTTGTTGGCCCTGGGCGGCACGCAATTGGCCGCAGCACAGGCGCAGCAGCCGCTGGCGGCCCTGCCCTACACGCCCAGCCTTGACCCCGCCGCGATGGACACCCAGGCCCAGCCCTGCGAGGACTTCTATCAGTACGCTTGCGGCGGCTGGATCAAGCGCAACCCGGTGCCGGATGACCAGGCCCATTGGTCGGTCTACGCCAAGATGATGGACGACAACCAGCGCTATCTCTGGGGCATTCTGGACAAGCTGGCTACCCCGACTGCAGCCGATGAGCCGGCACGCAGCGCCAACCAGCAAAAGCTGGGTGACTACTTTGCTGCCTGCATGGACGAGGCTGCCATCGACCGGCAAGGCCTGGCACCGCTGAAACCTTGGTTGGCACGCATTGACGCTTTGAGCAGCCGCCAGCAGTTGCCGGCCTTGCTGGCGCAGCTGCAGCAGGCCAATAACAACGCGCGCTTCTTCTTTCAAATCGGCGCGGGCCAGGATTTTGCGGACTCCTCGCAGGTAATTGCCTTTGCCTTTGCCGGCGGCATCAGCCTGCCGGATCGCGACTACTACCTGAAGAACGACGCCAAATCGCGCGAACTGCGCGCCCAGTTCGCCAGCCATGTGGCCGCCATGTTTGAGCGCCTGGGTGACAGCCCTGCCCAGGCGCGTGAGGCTGCCCGCCTGGTGTTGGCTACTGAGACAAAGCTGGCGCGCGCCATGCTCAGCCGGGTCGACAAGCGTGACCCGTACAAGACCGCCAACAAGATGGACGCACGCGGCCTGCAAGACCTGACCCCCGGATTCGACTGGGCGGCTTATCGCCAGGCGCTGGGCGTGCAAGAGGCGCCCCAGGCCTATAACGTCACCGAGCCCAAGTTCTTCAAGGCTCTGGATGCGCAGTGGCGCGCCATGAGCCTGGCCGAACTCAAGACCCTGCTGCGCTGGCAATTGCTGAGCAGCCAGGCGCCCAATCTTTCCACCGAGCTGGTGCAGCAAGACTTCGCCTTCTTCGGCCACAAGCTCAATGGCGTGCCTCAGCTCAAGCCGCGCTGGAAGCGCTGCGTTGAATTGGTGGATGCGCAGCTAGGCGAAGCCCTGGGCCAGGAGTTCGTGAGCCGCAATTTCTCACCCGAGCTGAAGGCCAAGACCCAGCAAATGACGGATCAGATCGAGGCCGCCATGGCCCAGCACATCCAGGCGCTGGACTGGATGAGCCAAGGCACCAAGACGCGGGCGCTGGCCAAGCTGCACAGCATCGTCAACAAGGTGGGCTACCCCGAGCGCTGGCGCGACTACAGCGCGCTGCCGGTGCTGCGCCATGACTTCAATGCCAATGTGGAGGCGGGCCATCGCTTTGAGGCGCAGCGCCAGTGGGCCAAGATCGGCAAGCCGCTGGATCGTGGCGAGTGGGCCATGACGCCCACCACGGTCAATGCTTATTACGACGCGCAGATGAACGATATGAACTTCCCGGCCGGCGTGCTGCAGCCGCCGCTGTTCGACCCCAAGATGGACGATGCGCCCAACTACGGCAATACCGGCGGCACCATCGGCCATGAGCTGATTCACGGTTTTGACGACGAAGGCCGGCAGTTCGACGGCCAGGGCAATCTGAAGGACTGGTGGACCGCCAAAGACGCGCGCAGCTTTAACAAGCGCGCCGCCTGCGTGGCCAAGCAGTACGCCGGCTACACCATCGTGGACGACATCAAGATCAATAGCAAACTTACGCTGGGCGAGGACCTGGCCGATCTAGGCGGCATGTTGCTGGCAATGAGCGCCTGGAAGGCCCACACCGCCAACTTGGGGCTGCAGCCGCAAGATGGGCTGACGCCGGAGCAGCGCTTCTTCGTCGGTTTTGCGCAATGGGCTTGCAGCAATGACCGGCCCGAAGCCTTGCGTGTGCAAGCGCTGACCAACCCGCATTCGCCGGGCCGCTACCGCGTCAACGGCGTGGTCGTCAATATGTCCGAGTTTGAGCAGGCCTTTTCCTGCAAGCCGGGGCAAAAAATGGTCAAACCCGAGAGCCAACGCTGCAGAATATGGTGATGCCTATCCTCAGCAGCCAGCCATCGCCTCACGGCCGCCGCATTGGACGGCGGCGTCTGCTGAGCGTGCTGCTGGGGGCGCTGGCGGGCCCGGCCCGCGCGGCGCTTGGTAAACCGCCAGCTGGGGAAATTCTGATCGGCAGCTCGGCCGCCTTCAGTGGCCCGGCGGCCATGTTGGGCCAAGGCCTGCATGCGGGCGCCCTTGCCTTGTTCAAGCAGATCAATAGCCAAGGCGGGCTGGCCGGCGCCAAGCTGGTGATGCGGGCGCTGGACGATGCCTATGAACCCGTCCGCACCGACAAGAACACCCGCTTGCTGGTGGATGACCCCAAGGTGCTGGCCCTGTTTGGCTATGTGGGCACGCCCACCAGCAAGGCCGCCTTGCCCTATGTGCGGCGCTGGCAGATCCCTTTTGTGGGTGCCTTCACCGGCGCCGCGGTCTTGTGGGAACCCAATCCCATGGTCTTCAATGTGCGCGCCGGCTACCGGGCCGAAGCCGAAGCTCTGGCGGGCGCGATGGTCACGGCCGGCGTCAAGCATTTGGGCGTGCTTTACCAGGCCGATTTGTTTGGCCGAGCGGGCATGGAGGCGATGCGCAGCGCCGCCGAGGGCCAGGGGCTGGTGATAGGCCCGGTGGCTTCGGTGCAGCGCAATAGTGTTGACGTCCAGGCCGCACTGACTGTGCTGCTGGTCAAACCGCAGCCAGAAGCCATCTTCATGGTCAGCACTTATGCGAGTTGCGCCGCCTTTATTCAGGCCGCGCGTCAGCGGGGCTACGCGGGGCGCTTTTACAGCTTGTCATTCGCGGGCCTGGAGCCGCTGCGTCAGGCGCTGCACCAGGATATGCGCAAAGTCACCATCGCCCAGGTGGTGCCCGACCCGGATGACGCCAGCATCGCCGTGGTGGCCGCCTACCAAAAGGCTATGCGTGAGGCGGGGCATAAGCACTTCGACTCGATCAGCCTGGAAGGCTATATCGCCGCCCGTGTGCTGGTGGAAGGGTTGCGCAATGCCAAGAAGCCCCTGAGCCGCGAGTCCTTGGCGCAAGGCCTGGAGACCCTGGGCCATCTGGATTTAGGCGGCTTTCAGGTGGCCTACCGGCCCAAGGACCATCAGGGCTCCAACTACATCGGCCTGCGTTCGGAAAAGTAGCGCATAGCGACTGTTGGCCCGCTTGCCCGGGTCGGCTGCAATTCATGCGTGCCGCCCGGCAATTCATCTCTTGGGCAGAGCCAGCGCCGGCGCGTTTGGCTACGCTGCGGCTTCTTACTTTTCGGAGCCTGCTTTGAATCAACGGACCATGATCAACCTGGCGGTCGTCGCTGCCTTGTCCTCCTTGTTCAGTTTGCCCGCCGCGGCCCAAACCGGCGCTGGCGCCAGCGCCGCATCGGCGGGTGCCCGCCAAGTCATCACCCGCGCCGATCAACTGCCCCGCCACACCCACACGCTGGCCAAGCTGCCCAGCGAGATGCTGGCCGCGCCGCTGCAAGAGCTCCAGCCCCTGGGCGCCAAGCTGGAAGCCGAGTTGCTGGCTGACTTGGCCGCTTTTGACATTCAAGACCCCGCCACCTTGCGTGAGTTCTACGGCGCCCTGGCCAGCTTGGCCCAGTTGCGTGGCGACTGGGCGGCCGTGCCGGGCTGGACCGCCAAGGCCCGCGCCCTGCAAGAAAAAGCCGGCGGCAAGCTGACCAGCGGCGTCACCACCGATCTGCTCTCGCAGCAGCAGCTCGAAAAGCGTGACGCCGCCTGGCTGCAGGCCGAAGTGCAGCGCCGCTATGCGGCCCTGCCCTGGGCCACGGTTCAAGACAATCTCAAAAGCGCCAAGGGCAGCTTGGAGACTTACAACCCCGAGCTGATTCTGGGCGCCTTCAAAAGCCAACTCGACCCCATGGCTGTGAATGGCAAGATGGTGTTGCCCAGCGGCATGGTGCAGGCCATCATCGGCGCCCGGGTGCAAAAGGAATTGTTGACGCCCAATAAGGCAGCGCTGGTGGCCGGCTTGCAGGCGGTGATCGATGCCAATAGCAAGGCCCAGGCCCGCGCGGACATCTGGACCCCGCGCACCTTCAGCATCGCGGCCGATGCCAAGGCCAAGCCGGTGGTGGTGGGCGTGTGGGATTCGGGCGTGGACCTGGCATTGTTCAAACCAGCCACCCCGCGCGGCGTGGCTTTTGACCCCGAGGGCAAGTTCACGCAGGAGTTGCTGCGCTCGCTGGGGGATGCCCAGCCGCGCTGGCCACAGCTGCGCGGCATGATCAAGGGCGCCATGGATCAACGCGCCGCCCTGGATACGCCGGAGTCGCAGAAGTTCCGTGCCACCCTGGGCAACCTGAAGGCCGATGAGGTCAAGGCCTTCAGCGAGGATATGTCCCTGGCCGGGCTCTACGTCCATGGCACCCATGTGGCCGGCATTGCGGTGGCCGGCAATCCCTTTGCCCAGGTCTATGCCGCCACCATGTTGTGGTCCGCCAAGACTGAACCTGAAAAGCCCAGCGAGGCACGCTCCAAGACCACCGCCCAAGCCTATGGCCAGGTGGTGGAAGGCTTCAAAAAGGCCGGCGTGCGTGTGGTGAATATGAGCTGGCGCTACGGCCCCAGCGCTTACGAAGGTGCGCTGGCGTATCACAACCTGGGTGGCAGCCCGGAGCAGCGCAAGGTGGAGGCCTTGCGCCTGTTCAAGATCGAGCGCGATGCTTTGCGCGCGGCCATTGCGGGCGCGCCGGAGATCTTCTTCGTTGCCGGTTCGGGCAATGAAGACAATAGTGCCGACTTTGAGGAATACATCCCCGCCGGACTGGAGTTGCCCAATCTGATCACCGCCGGAGCGGTGGATCAGGCGGGCAGCGAGACCAGCTTCTCCACCTTCGGCAAAACGGTGGCGGTGCATGCCAATGGCTTCGAGGTTGACAGCCCCGTACCTGGCGGCGATCACCTCAAGCTCAGCGGCACCAGCATGGCCAGCCCGCAGGTGGCCAATCTGGCGGCCAAGCTGATCGCGCTTAAGCCAGCGCTCACGCCGGTGGAAGTGAAAGCCTTGATCCTGCAAGGCGCGGAGCGTCAGTTGACGGCAGACGGTAAGCCCGGCCGGGTTAACTTGATCAACCCGCGCAAGAGCGCCGAGTTGGCGGGCATCAAGCTTTGATCTTGTCCTTCTCGGCCTGATCCTCCTCCGGAAGCGGGGTCAGGTCGAGAAAGGGCGTGTCCCGGTCGGCGGGCGGATAGGCGTCGGCCACATAGCCGGGGCCTTTCATGACCATCACGATCAGGCAGCCCACCGCCAGGGTCAGCAACAAGGTCCAGTGCATGGCCACCAGGCCATAGGCGATGTACTCGCCCATCAGCAGGCTGTGCGGGTCCGCGTTGCCGGGCTCAGCTAGCCAGCGGCGCAGGCCCACGAAGAGCAGGGGCAGCAAAGTGCCCCAAAAAAAAACGGCCGGCAGGCGGCGCCAGATTTGGCGCTCCAGGCCGGCCGCCGTTTTGGGGCCATAGCCGGGCAATCGCTTGAAGGGATTCATGGCGATGTGCTCGGCGGATTGAGGCTTAAGAACTTGTCAGTACCAGGGCGCGCAGAGCCCCCTGGTGGAGCTGTGCTTAGGCCTTCTTAGCCCAGGCGCTGCACCAGCCCTTGGCCGTCACTTGCTTGGCGGGGAACAGCGGGCAGCCGCCAGCGGCATCACCGGCCTTGCCTTGGTACAGCGCACAGTTGGCGCAGTTTTGCGTGGCCGCATGCTTGGGGTACTTCTTGGTGTCGGCCTTGGCCGTGTCGGCCACATAACCCAGGGCAATGGCTTGGGGGTCTTTTTCTTCAACCTTGGCTTGGGCGCGGGCGCTGGTGGCGATGGCGGAGGCGCCAGCCGCGGCCAGGGTCATCAGGAAAACGCGACGTGCTTGTTGACTCATGGAGAACTCCAATAAATTTGAGCCGGCCCATGGGGAACCAAACGAAGACAGGTCAAGCAACGCTTCTGAGGGCCGGCGGGCTCATGGCGTAACAGCTTCACTGTAGTACAGACTGGCGCCTTCGATCGCAAAGAATAGCCATACCGCCGTCGACAATACGCCCATGCGACTGCGAACCAAAATCATTCTGCTTGCCGTGCTGCCCCTGGTGGCGTCGCTGGCCCTGCTGGCCGTAGCGGTGCGCCAGCAAGAAGGTGACCTGGCGCGGCGTGAGCATGCCTTGGTGGAGCGCGCCTATATGGAAGCGCGCCGGGCCGAGTTGCGCAATTACGTGGCGCTGGCCGTCAGCACCGTGCAGCCCCTGTACGAGCGCGGCGGTGACGAGGCGGCCAACCGCCGCGAGGCGCTCAAGCTGCTGGCCTCGCTGGACTATGGCGAGGACGGCTACTTTTTCGTTTACGACCTGCAGGGTCATGTCCTGATGCATTCGCGCCAGCCCGAGCTGCTGGGCAAGAACCTGTGGGAGCTGCGCGACGCCCGCGGCCGGCCGACCATCCAGCAGCTGATTCAGCAAGCGCGAGCCGGTGGCGGTTATGTGGACTATCTCTGGCGCAAGCCCTCCAGCGGCCAGCCGGCGCCCAAGCTCGGCTATGTGGTGGCGCTGCAGCGCTGGCAGTGGATGTTGGGGACAGGGCTCTACCTCGATGGCATCGAAGCCACCATGACTCAGCTGGAGCGTGAAGCCAGCGCCAATATCGCCACTACCTTGTTGTGGATTGCCGGCATCGCGGTGTTTGGTGTCGGCCTGATCAGCGCCACCGGCATGGTGCTCAACTTCAGCGAGCATCGCCTGGCTGAAACCAAGCTGCGCTTGCTGGCCCGGCAGGTGGTGCAGTCGCAAGAGGATGAGCGCGCGCATCTGGCGCGTGAGCTGCACGACGGTGTCAGCCAGACCCTGGTGTCGACCAAACTGATGGTGGAAGCGGCGCAAAAGAACGCGGCAGCGGCAGCCGAACCCGCCGGTCTGTTGGACAAGGCCTTGCAGCGCCTCAACGCGGCGCTGACCGAGGTGCGGCGCATTTCCCACCGCCTGCGCCCGGCCTTGCTGGACACCTTGGGCCTGCCGGCCGCCCTGCAACGCCTGGCCGAAGAGTTTGACGAGGCCGGCCCGGCGCGGGTGGGCCTGCGCATCGACGGTGAGCCGGTGGAATTGCCTGAGGTGCTCAAGACCGTGCTGTTCCGCGTCGCGCAGGAAAGCCTGACGAATATGGCCAAACATGCCCAAGCCGCCCAAGTTGAGCTGGCCCTGAGCTTTGAGCCCGACGGCGGCCTGCGCATGAGCATCACCGACGATGGCCAGGGCTTTGACAGCCAAGCCATGCACCAGCATCCGGCACGCGGTATCGGCCTGCGCAATATGCGGGAGCGCTTGGACTCGGTGGGCGGCTGCCTGCTGATCAGCGCCGCGCCGGGCCACGGCACCCAAATCGAAGCGCAACTCTCGGCCATCACCTTGGCCGGCTTGCGCAAGGTCTGAAAGAAACGCAGATGACAACAACAGACAGCAAGACGAAGCCCGACATCATTCGCATCCTCTTGGTGGATGACCACCCGATGGTGCGCGAGGGCCTGCGCTCCTTGCTCAATGGCGTGGCGCACCTGAGCGTGGTGGGCGAGGCTGGCGACACCAGCACGGCGCTGGCCCAGCTAACGGCCTGCGCCCCCACCGTGGTCTTGATGGATGTGGGCCTGAAGGCCGAGGCGCAAGACGAGAAGATCAGCAACGGCATTGCCTTGACCGAAGCCATGCTGGCCCAGCAACCGGCCCTGCGCGTGCTGATGTTCAGCATGTATGACAACCCTGAGTATGTGCAGCGCGCCCTGGCGGCTGGCGCGCGCGCCTATGTTTTGAAAGACGCGCCGGCCAGCGAGATCGTGGCGGCCATCGACGCGGTGGCGGCGGGCGGCACATTCTTGAGCGAGGCGCTGTCCAAGCGCCTGTTCCGCAACCAGCAGCCGCGGCCCATGCTGTCGCCACGCGAAAGCGAAATCCTCTCCGCCCTGGCGCGCGGTGAGTCAAGCAAGCAAATCGCCCGCACACTTGATTTGAGTGTGCGTACCGTCGAAACTCACCGTCAGAGCATTAAGCGTAAGCTGGGCCTGGAGGGGCAAGCGGAGTTGATCAAGTACGCGGTGGAACACGCGCGTACGGCCTAGCGAGGCGCGGCAGGGCCGAAGGCCTTGCGCAGCACACGCAATCGGTGCTGCCGAGACAAATTGCCGTGTATACAGGCCGTTAGTGCCTGAAAACATAACGCCTGAAATAATTTGTCTATAAAGTTAGTCATCGCTCTCGTCGATAGATGAAGGTGCATTTGCTGCGCGCTTAGGCTTTTGGCTGTGCCATGCAATTGCTACTCCCAACCTTGAAAGGACTGATCAAATGTTGAAACGCACATGGATGAAGTGGGCCGCTGTTGCTGCCTTGGCCTTGGGTGCCTCCTTGCCGGCCCTGGCCGCTGACACTCCCGCCACCCTGGCCGGCGTCAAGTTGGTGAGCGCCGACGAGGTGAAGAAGATGCTCGACGCCGGTGTGCCGGTGATCGACACCCGCGTCGCCGCCGAATACGCCGAGAAAACCATCAAGGGTGCCAAGAGCGTGCCCTACCGTGAGAAGAGCAGCAAGGACGTCAAGTTCGACGCCAGCCTGGATCAGTTCGACCTCAGCAAGCTGCCCAGCGACAAGGCCGCGCCGCTGGTCTTTTTCTGCAATGCCGGCGAATGCTGGAAGAGCTACAAGGCCTCGGTGGTGGCGCAAAAGGCCGGTTACACCAAGATCAACTGGTTCCGCGGTGGCTTCCCGGAGTGGTCGGCCAAGGGTCTGCCTACACAGTAAGTTGAACGGCATCCTTTGAATCGAGCGCTACCCGGAGTTTGGCGATGAATTTGAACCTTTCCTTCAAGGGCCGACTGATTGCCCTGGTCAGTCTGGCGCTGATTGGAATTAGTGCCTTGGCCGCGCTGGCGGTTGGATCCAACCATGTCAACCAAGAGGCGCTGGCCGAGCTCTACGAGCGCGATATGGACTCTCTGGTGCGCCTGCAGCGCATCGAGAACGGTCTGCTCGAGGTGCGCTTTCGTGCCGCCGGTGTGCTGCTCGACCAATTGCCTATTCCGGGTTCGCTGAATCACTTGCGCGAAGCGCGCAAGGCCATTGCCGAGCAATACGCCGGCGCGCTGCCGGCGGCGCGGGTTTTGTTCACCGAGGGCGAGGCCCAAGAGGCCTTCAAGCAAGTCCAGGACAACTGGGCACTGGTGGACAGCACGCTGGACAAGTTGGAGAAGGCCTACGTCGCCAAAGACAAGAACGTCATGACGACGGTGCTGGAGGAGGATTGGGCGGTGCTGCACAAGGGCGCCGTCAAGCCCCTGCAGGCGCTGATCCCGATCACGCAGAAGATTTCGGCCGCTACTTATGAAGCTGCAACGGCGCGTTCCCGCGTTCTGCTGAGTGTGGGTGTTACGGGTGCCGTCTTGTGCCTGCTGGGCCTGAGCGTGGTGGCCTGGCTGACGGGGCGCTCCTTGTTGCTGCCGTTGCGGGAGGTGGAGCATTCGATGCGCCAGATCGCCGATGGCGACTTGACCGCACCGCTGCCCGCCGCGCGCCATGACGAGCTGGGCAGCATGATTGCCGCCCTGGGTGCGATGCAGGAGCGCTTGTCGGTGCTGGTGGGCGAAGTGCGCCAGTCGGCCGAAAGCATCCAGGTGGCCTCCACCGAGGTGGCCATGGGCAATCAGGACCTTTCCCAGCGCACCGAGCAGGCCGCCAGCAGCCTGCAGGAAACCGCCAGCTCGATGGAAGAGCTGACCGGCACCGTGCGGCACAGCGCCGATTCGGCCCGCCAAGCCAATCAACTGGCCGGCTCGGCCGCCGAGGTGGCTTCGCGCGGCGGCAGCGTGGTGGCGCAAGTGGTGGCCACGATGCAGGACATCAACGCCAGCAGCAAACAGATCGCCGACATCATCGGCGTCATTGATGGCATCGCCTTCCAAACCAATATCCTGGCCCTCAACGCTGCCGTGGAAGCGGCCCGTGCGGGCGAGCAGGGGCGTGGTTTTGCGGTGGTGGCCAGCGAGGTGCGCAGCCTGGCTCAGCGTTCTGCCGGCGCCGCGCGTGAGATCAAGGCCTTGATCGGCGCTTCGGTGGACAAAGTGGAATCGGGCGCACGCCTGGTGGCCGATGCCGGCTCGACCATGACCGAAATCGTCAGCTCGGTACGCCGCGTCACCGATGTGATCGGCGAGATCACCGCCAGCGCGTCGCAGCAATCGGATGGCCTGAACCTCGTCAATGCCTCGGTGGCTCAGCTCGACAAAATGACGCAGCAGAACGCCGCCTTGGTGGAGCAATCTGCCGCCGCGGCCGAGAGCCTGCGCGAGCAAGCGCAGCGCCTGGCGCAGGTGGTGCAAGCCTTCAAGCTGGAACGCTGAACGGCAACCCCAGCGCCGGCCTGGCTCACCAGCCTGGCCGCCCGAATGTCCGCAATTTCGGGTTAATACCTAAGTACTCCCGCGCAATGTCAGCGCGCAGCCTGACGGATGCGCGCCGGGCATGAGAGTTCGACACTGAAGCACTAAGCCATCGTGAGCGCCATTGCGTCGCGGCTCACCGCTGGCACCTTCAGGAGACAAACACCATGCCCGAAATTCTTCGTCGCCACCTGCCCTGGGCAGCGTTGGCCATTCTGGGGGCTTTTGCCCTCGCCACCGTGGCCCTGGGCCGGGGTGAGGCGGTCAGCGCCTTGTGGGTGGTGGTTGCCGCCGTGTGCGTCTACCTGATCGCTTACCGCTACTACAGCCTGTTCCTGGCCAACACGGTTCTGGAGTTGGACGCCAAGCGCATGACGCCGGCCTGGCGCCATAACGACGGCCTGGACTATGTGCCCACCCACAAGGGCGTGCTCTACGGTCACCACTTTGCGGCCATCGCGGGCGCAGGCCCCTTGGTCGGGCCGGTGCTGGCGGCGCAAATGGGCTATCTGCCCGGTCTGCTGTGGATTCTGGCCGGCGTGGTGTTTGCCGGCGCGGTGCAGGACTTCATCGTGCTGTTCATCAGCACGCGGCGCGACGGCCGCTCGCTGGGCGACCTGATCAAGCAAGAGATGGGCACCGTGCCCGGCGTGATCGCGCTGTTCGGCTGCTTCATGATCATGATCATCATCCTGGCGGTGCTGGCGCTGATCGTGATCAAGGCCCTGGCGCACTCGCCCTGGGGCACCTTCACGGTGGCCGCGACGATTCCGGTTGCCCTGTTCATGGGCATCTACAGCCGCTTCATCCGTCCCGGCCGCATTGGTGAGGTGTCCATCATCGGCTTCGTGCTCTTGATGCTGTCCATCTTCGGCGGCCAGTGGGTCAGCGAAAGCGCCACCTTGGGCCCTATGTTCACCTTCGACGGCAAGGCGCTGACCTGGATGTTGATCGGCTACGGCTTTGTCGCCGCCTCCATCCCGGTGTGGCTGCTGCTGGCACCGCGCGACTACCTGTCCACCTTCCTCAAGATCGGCACCATCATCGGCCTGGCGATTGGCATCGTCATCGTCGGCCCCGAGCTGAAGATGCCGGCCCTGACCCAGTTCGCTGGCGGCGGCGGCCCGGTGTGGTCGGGCAATATGTTCCCCTTCTTGTTCATCACCATCGCCTGCGGCGCGGTGTCGGGCTTCCACGCACTGATCTCTTCGGGCACCACGCCCAAGATGCTGGAGAACGAAACCCACGCGCGCTTCATCGGCTACGGCGGCATGCTGGCCGAATCCTTTGTGGCAGTGATGGCGCTGGTGGCGGCCTCTTGCATCGAGCCGGGCATCTACTTCGCCATGAACAGCCCTGCCGCGCTGGTGGGCAGCGATGTCAATGCGGTGGCGCAGACCCTGTCGACCTGGGGCTTTGTCATCACGCCCGAGATGCTGACGCAAACCGCCAAGGACGTGGGCGAAAGCACCATCCTGGCCCGCACCGGCGGCGCGCCGACCCTGGCCGTGGGCATGGCCCACATCCTGCACCAGGTGGTGGGCGGCAAGTCCATGATGGCCTTCTGGTACCACTTCGCGATTCTGTTTGAAGCGCTGTTCATCCTCACCGCCGTCGATGCCGGCACGCGCGCTGGCCGCTTCATGCTGCAAGACCTGCTGGGTACGTTTGTGCCGGCCTTGAAGAAGACCGACTCGCTGCCCGCCAACCTGATCGCCACCGCCCTGTGCGTGGCCGCCTGGGGTTACTTCCTGTACCAAGGCGTGGTGGATCCGCTGGGCGGCATCAACACCCTGTGGCCGCTGTTTGGCATTGCCAACCAGATGCTGGCTGCCGTGGCGCTGATGCTGGGCACCGTCGTGCTGTTCAAGATGAAGAAGGGTCGCTACGCCTGGACCACCGTCGTGCCGGCCGCCTGGCTGCTGGCTTGCACGCTGACGGCCGGCTACTTGAAGATCTTCTCCGCCGACCCCAAGGTGGGCTTCCTGGCCCATGCCGACAAGTATGCCGGCGCATTGGCCGAGGGCAAGCTGTTGGCACCCGCCAAGTCGATGGACGCAATGAGCCGCATCGTCTTCAACGACCGCCTGGACGCGGCCCTGTGCCTGCTGTTCATCTTCGTGGTGCTGAGCGTGCTGGTCTACGCCGTCAAGGCCGTGCTGAAGGCACGCGCTGCGGACAAGCCCACGGCGCAGGAAGTGCCCTTCCAGCCCATGCCAGCCGGGGCCGCCAGCCTTGGCTAAGAAGCTGGTTCAGCTGGGCGCCGAGTTGGGCGCCGAAATCAGCCAGGCCGGCCGCGGCCTGGCACAGAGCCTGCGCTTGATGGTGGGCCTGCCGGACTACGGCGGCTACCTCAAGCATATGCAGGCCACCCACCCCGATGGGCCAGTGATGAGCTTCGAGGAATTCTTCGTCGAACGCCAGCAAGCCCGCTACGGCGGCGGGCGCGGCAAGATGTGCTGCTGAGGCGATCGCTCGCCTCGCTAACTTGTTAGCTCAGCGCAGCCAGTCGATGATTTGGCGGGCTTGCAGCGCACCCGAGATGCGCTGCACCTCTTGCCCGCCTCGCAGCTGGATCAGGGTCGGAATGCTGCGGATGGCGTAGCGCTGCGAGAGCCGCTGCGCTTCGTCGCTATTGACCTTGACGAACAAGGCCTGACCTTTGAGCTGGCGTGCCGCCAGCTCAAACTGCGGCGCCATGCTGCGGCAAGGCCCGCACCAAGGGGCCCAGAAGTCCACCAGCACCGGTAACTCGCTGCCCGTCACCACGCGGTCGAAGTTGGCCTCGTCCAAGGCCAGCACGGCGCCGCTGAGCAGGGCTTGGCCGCATTGGCCGCAAACCGGGTCTTGCGTCGCGCGCTCGTCCGGAACGCGGTTCTTGGTCAGGCAGTGTGGGCAGGTGATCAGCATGGCGGGGTCCTGGTTTCATGCGCGGAGGCGTGTGGCTCGGCACTTGGGGCTGGGGAGGGGCGATTTCAAGCGCTGACCTCCGTACTCAGCCTTGACCCAGACAGTGCGCGCGCCCTCCAGCCCAGGCGCTTGTCGCGCGCCTGGTCCTTTGGCGGGCGTCGCAAGCCTTGCTTGCTCGGTCCCGCCTTGCCCCAGCCCAGGCGCTTGTTGCGCGCCTGGTCCTTCGGCGGGCGTCACAAGCTTCGCTTGCTCGGTCCCGCCTCAGCCCAAGGCCCGGCGGAGCTGCTCTTGCCAGTTGACGTTCTGCCAGTCGGCGCCCATCAAGAGGCTGCGGTAGCTGTCGCCACGGTAGCGGCGGTCCACTTCCAGCAACACATGGATGCCTTCGGGGCGCGGGATGCAGGTGATCTCCACCTCCTTGATGCCGTAGCCGCCGCGGGTCGGCTTGAATTCAAACTCCTGGTAGCAGCCCAGGCTGCTCTGAATCTGGTTGAAGCGGGCCACGCCGGCTTCCACATCGCTGCTGACATGGGCCAGGCCCAGCTGCGCCATCGCACCGATCAGCGCTTGCATCTGCTGCAGTGGGTGGATGTCCAGGCCGTCGCGGTCTTCGGCATCGCGGGCGGAGGCAATGGCCAGGTCGGTATGCACCCACACGGCGGCGCGCACACGCGGCTGATAGCTCTGGAAGCCCGGGCTGGCCAGGGCCCGCGCATTGTTGACCGGCGTTTCCAGTGGCAGCAGCAAGGCAAAAGGCAGGGCCAGGTCTTGCCCGCCCGCCAGCTGAAGCGGGCCGTGCACGCGGTAACGCTGCAGTGCGTGACTCGCTCGGTACTCCTCGCCGTTGATTTTTTTCTCCACCTCGGTCATCAGCACCAGGTCGACAAACTCGATCGCCTGCGGCACTTGGCCGCCCTTGATCAACACCTTGCCGGTGAGTGTTTCGCCGGGGCGCAGGCTGGGGTTGTCCAGCACCGTATTGACTGCCGCACCACCCACACCCACAGCCGCAAGCAACTTCTTGAACACAGTATTTCTCTTTAGCAAATGCGCCAGGATCGACGCCTGCGCAGCTTATGGGCGCGAGGTCCGATCTGCTCCCAGGCGGAAGCTGAGGAAGACATCTGTAAAAACTGAAGTAAGCAAACTAAAGTTCAGAAAAAACGTGATGTATTGCCGACCTGACCTGAGCCTGATCTTTCGCTAGATGGCGGTGCTGCTGCCTTTTGGGCTCACCTCGTCACCTCTCTCAGGCTTGGACGCATCATGGCGCGCGGAAACAAAAAGGGCGCGCCCAAAAGCCGCAAGCCCAAGTGCTTGTGGCGCTTGGGCTTGCGGGTTTGCAGATGGGGCTTGGCCGGTTAGATGGTGGCCACTCCCTTCCGCGCGGTGATGGCCGCTGCGGCTGCTGTTTCTTGCAGCGGGTCTTTGTTTGCTGCGATGAACTCAGTGTAGGAGTCGAGCTCGGGCAGAAAATTGCGAAGATGGCAGTGCTTTGACTAAATTTGGCAGAAAATTGCGCAAGCAGTGAAACCTGAGGCGTGAGTAATGGACTTAGATCGTATTGACCGGCAGATTCTCGATGTTCTACAGCAAGAAGGCCGTATCAACAACCAGGACCTGGCCGACCGTGTCGGCCTCTCGCCCTCACCCTGCTTGCGGCGTGTGCGCGCGCTGGAGGAGAGTGGCTTGATTCAAGGCTATCGCGCCCTGCTGGACGCCAAGAAGCTAGGCCTGAGCTTGATGGCGCTGGTGCACATCTCGATGGATGTGCACACGCCCGAGCGCTTTGCCAATTTCGAGGCCTCGGTGCAGGTGCTGCCCGAGGTGCTGGAGTGTTTGTTGATCACCGGCCAAGCGGCCGACTATCAGCTCAAAGTGGTGGTGCGCGATATGGACCACTTCCAAAGCCTGCTGCTGGGCAAGCTGACGCGCATTCAGGGCGTCACCGGCGTGCATTCCAGCTTTGTGCTGCAGCATGTCTTGAGCCGCACGGCGCTGCCGGTGGGTAGCGTGTAGATCGTCTGCTTCAGCCTGGCGCTGGCTGTTGCCACCAGGGCCTCAGCGGCCGCAAAGTTTGGGCTGCATCGGCGGATGCAGTTGGGCGTACATCGTCTCAAAGCGGGTCTGCTGGCCCTGCACCCACTCGATCTGGGCCGGCTGTTTCAGGAAGGCCGTCAATTGTGGCAACACGCCCAGGTGCTTGGAGTGCTTGGAGATCTGCATGAACAGCGGGCCGTCCACCACTTTACCGGGCAGCATGCGCAGTTGTGCTTCGCAGCCTATGGCGCGAATCTGTTGCTGGCCCGCGTGCCGTGCGGTGACCACGGCGTCTAGTCTGCCCAACAAAAGCTTCTGCAGATTGTGTGCTTCGCTGAGTGCAATATCGAACTGGGTATGTTGAGCCAGATAGGCGTCGAACTCTTCCCCGAAACTGACCCCGCGCCCCATGCCGATGCGTAACCCATTCAGGTCGGACCAGGATTTGTAGACCAGCGCGCTGTCGCGGCGCACGATGAGCACCGCTTCGTTGTGGCCGACCGGAGGCTCCACCATCACCGCGTGCTCAAGTCGCTTGTCGTTCGAAAATCCGCATAGATTGACGTCGACCTCACCGGTCTCGACCATTCGCAGGCAGCGCGCCCATGGCGTAGGCGGTTCCACCTGCAGTGTCAGCCCCACCGCCGCAAATGCCCGCCGCGCTGCGGCCACACAAACGCCGGTCAGCTGGCCGTCCTGATCCCAACTCATCGGTGGCGCGGCCGGGTGGCCACAGGCGCGCAGCACCGGCTCCGCAGCGCTGCTGTGCTGCGCCCAAACGCTCAGGCACATCAGCAGCAGCAATGAACGGCACGGCATCATCGGGACATGATACTCAGCGCTGCCGCGACTCTGGCGGCACGGAATGCAGGCTTAGCAGCACAGCGACTTGTCGCTTCGTGCAGTTGTCTGCTTTGCCCCCGCTGACCGCGCAGGGCTGGAGCGTCTATTGCGCTATTGCGCCCGGCCAAGCTGTCAATTTCGCGCCGCATGGGTTTGTCACTGGGGCAACATGCCGTGAACCGACTCGGCATGTCGGGCTAGCACTCTGATGCGACACAGCGCTTTTCCGGTGCTGCGATCTCATATTCCCAGGTGGCGGCCAGCGTGAGTTTGTTGAAGAGGTGGCTCGTCCCTCGACTCAAGGTGGCATTGCCCCGCCCGCCAATCCGAGACCTCGGGTGCCGCTGTCTACCAGCCCTCAATTGGTCCTATTACGGGTCGTCAGCGTCTGCTTTGGAGTACCCTTGTACAGGAATGGCTGGGCTGAATCGCTGAGCTTTGCTCTTATTTCAGATCAAGGCCTCGGGGGACCGCCTTCATTAGCGAAGTGCGGTGGTGAAGCAAAGGAATCGACAAATGCTCCCATTAAGTGCGACCTACGCGATTCAAGCCGATCAAATTCTGCGTGATGCGCCCATCGGTATCGCGGTCTTTGATATCAGCGGCCGCTTCGAGGTCGTCAATCCGAGTTACTGCGCGATTTACGGCTACTCGGAAGAAGAGTTACTTGGAAATAGCCTCACGCTAGTTTTTCCTGTCGATCAACAGCAAAAGGTCTTGAGCCTGCACCAAAAGTTTTTAATAGATGGGGGTACGCTGGGCGGTGAGTGGCAAGTCGTTCGCAAGGATGGCGCCATTCGGCAGGTATTGACGAATTCGGCGTGTGTGCTGGGAAGCGACGGTCAAAAGCGTCGTTTGGTCTATGTCACCGACATAACCGAACGGAAAGTGGCTGAAGATGCGCTGATGCGGCAGAAGGAGGCCTACCGCGCGGTAGCCGACAACGGCCGAGCCCTGATCTGGATGGCTGGCGTGGACAAGGCTTGTTTCTACTTCAATCAGCCCTGGTTGAACTTCACCGGCCGGACCGAGGCGCAAGAATATGGGAATGGCTGGACCGAGGGCCTACACCCCGATGATTTTCAAAGCTGTCTAGATACTTATATAGCAGCATTCGAGCGCCGTGAAGCATTCACGATGGAGTATCGCTTGCGTCGCCATGACGGTGCCTATCGCTGGATTATTGATGAAGGCAAGCCGCGCTACGACGGCAGCGGCGAATTCCTCGGTTATGTCGGCCATTGTCTTGATATCCACGAGCGCAAAGAAGCCGAGGCGAAGATTCAGCGCGAGCGCCGCCAACTCTATGCCATCCTCGAAGAACTGCCGGTCTACGTCTATTTACAGGCCAAAGATTACTCAGTTCGCTTCGCCAACCGACTGTTCCGCGAGCGCTTTGGCAGTCCGAACGGCAGGCCTTGCTACCAGCTGATGTGGCAACGCGATAAGCCTTGCGAAATCTGTCCAACTTTTCGTGTATTCGAAACCCACAAACCAGAACTCTGGGAGGCAAATAGGCCGCACGAAGGAAGAACCTATCAGATTTTTGATTATCCTTTTGTGGATGATGAAGGTGAGAATCTGGTTCTGGAACTTGGCATTGATGTGACCGAACGCAAACAAGCTGACGAAATCATCAACCATTTAGCGCATCACGATCCACTCACCCAACTGCCAAATCGAAGGCTTTTCAACGATCGCTTGAAGCAAGCTATTGCAGCTAGTCAGCGCAGTCACCATTACGGCGCCTTGATGTTTCTGGACTTAGATAATCTTAAGCAGTTGAACGATTCCGAAGGCCATGAGGTCGGAGATTTATTGCTGGTTGAGGTCGCAAATCGGATCAAACACTGCGTACGCGCGGTCGACACCGTCGCTCGCTTTGGCGGTGACGAATTTGCAGTTTTGATCAATGAACTTGTTGCCGACAAGATTGACTCAACGATGCAAGCCAGGAATGTGGCGGAAAAAATCCGCCTGGCCTTGGCGCTGCCCTATCAATTGGACGTTCAACATCAGGGCCTCGCCGCCACGACCGTCACTCATCGTTGTACGGTCAGTATTGGCATCGCCATGTTTGTCAATAATGATGCTCGCCCGGACGATATTGTTAACTGTGCCGATATCGCTATGTATAAGGCGAAAAAGGCTGGCCGAAACACCATTCAAATCTATGCGCCCGATGGGCTCACTTGAACACCCGCTCAGTCTTGCCGCTGGGGCTTAGCCGGCCTCGGCTCAATGTTCGAGGCCGGCATGAGCGGCCACTCGCATCACCAAGAACTTCCTTGATGACGAGCGACCTTTCCTTCACATGTCCGAACTGTCGCAGGCGGCTTTGCTGGTCTTTTGGGCCGTGTTGCAACAATCCATTGCGCTCTTGGCGCTGGCCTTGGCGTCGCTTGCCTTGTTGTGGTCGTGGCTCTCAGCCGCTTTGATGTGGTGCTTAGCGGCTGCGGCATGATCGCTGGCCGCTTTCTTGTGCAGTGCACTGGCGTCGTTGGGGTGTTGCATGGTGTGTCTTCCTCAGTTGATGTGGTGGACTTGCCAAGAGAACGATGCACCGACCAAACGCTCGCCTGATCAAGGTGCCATGCCACCTTAGGCTGAGCCATGGGGCCAAACCGTGCGATGGCCCACATAGGCCGCAGCGCCAGTGATGCTCTCACGACGGTACCGGCTGTTCCCGCGCTGCAATTGCTTGTTCTTCAATGCCAGCAAGACACCAGTGCTTGGGCCGCGAGCTGTTGGATCTCTTTCGCCCACTTGCCTCTGAGGCGGCGCAGGGGCCTCGGTTCGGCAGCGCACAGACGCCGAATTGGGGCAGGGATTTGATGGTGTTGAAGGCGCCGCCCAAGCCGGATCAAGTGTCGAGCCCTCAAAGCTCACGCAGGTCATGAAGGAGGCGATAGCGCCGCCCTCAGCGCCGTGCAGCAGGCAGTTCGGAGCCAACACAAGGAATCCCATGGACTTCTCAAGCATGACAGTGGGCAAGCGCTTGAACATCGGCTTCGGGCTGATCTTGCTTGTCATGGTGATCGTCACCGTGCTGGCGATGTTCAAGGTCCAAGCCATCGAGGCGGCGCTGCGGGCCAATAGCGAAGAGCATGCGGCGATTCAGCGCTATGCGATTAACTTCCGTGGCTCAGCCCATGACCGCTCAATCGCCACGCGCGATCTGGTGCTCGCTGCAACGCCAGCCGAGCGGCAAAAGGAGGTGGCTGCCATCGACACACTCGCCAATTTCTACGCCGCTTCCGCGGGACCTTTGGAAAGGCTGATCGGCAGCGCCGGCGATGCCGCCGAACTTGGCCGCTTGTATGGCGCCATCAAGGATATCGAGAAGCAATCGGTGGCCACGACAAATGCCGTCAGCGCGGCGGTGGACAAGGGCGACGCGGCTGCAGCGCAGGCGCTGGTGTGGTCACAGGCGAAGCCGCAGTATGTGCAATGGTTGGCGGCCATCAACAAGCTGATCGACTTTGAGGAAGGCCGTATCCAGGAAAAGAACAAGCTGGCCATCGCGCAGGCCGATAGCTTCCGCGCCGTGATGTTGATGGCGCTGGTGCTGGCCTTGGCCGGCGGCATCGGCTTGGCTTTGGTCATTTCACGCAGCATCGTCAGATTGCTCGGTGCCGAACCGGATGCATTGGGCGAAGCCGCACGGCGCGTCTCCGAGGGCGACCTGAGCCCTGTACCTGGCGCTGCGCAAGCCCCCGCGGGCAGCGTGTTGGCGTCTTTGGGCGCCATGCAAGCCAGCCTTGCGCGGGTGGTGGGGCAGGTTCGCCATGCTTCCGATTCGATCGCTAGCGGATCGGTGCAGATCGCCAGCGGCAATTCAGACCTGTCGCAGCGCACCGAAGCGCAGGCCAACAAACTGCAGGAGACCGCCGCGTCGATGGAGGAGATGACGGCCGCTGTGAAATCAAATGCTGAAACCGCGCACCAAGCCACCCAACTGGCCACATCGGCCAGCGCAGCGGCGGAAAGAGGGGGGCAAGTGGTCAGCCGTGTCGTCGCCACCATGGACGACATTTCCACCAGCTCCCGCAAGATCGGCGACATCATTGGTGTGATCGACGGCATCGCCTTTCAGACCAATATCCTGGCTCTGAATGCAGCCGTCGAGGCCGCGCGTGCCGGTGAGCAAGGGCGCGGTTTCGCGGTCGTTGCCAGTGAAGTGCGCAGCCTGGCGCAGCGCAGTGCTGAAGCGGCCAAAGAGATCAAGGCCCTGATCGGCAGCAGCGTGGACAAGGTGGAGAACGGCTCCAAGCTTGTGGCCGATGCCGGTGCATCGATGGACGACATCGTGGCGCAGGTCAAGCGTGTGTCTGTGTTGATCGGCGAGATCAGTTCCTCGACGCTTGAGCAGACCACAGGGATTGGGCAAGTCAGCGCCGCAGTGACGCAACTGGATCACTCGACCCAACAGAACGCCGCAATGGTGGAGCAGAGCGCCGCCGCCGCCGAGAGCTTGAAGCAGCAGGCCGCGCAACTGGCTGCCGTGGTCGGCATTTTCAAACTCGGCCTGCCGACTCGATCAAGCTAGCGCAGCCTTGAGCCCACTTGATGGCGCGCTTGGCACTGCCGGTCTCGCTCGCCTAGGCCAAGGGTTTCAAGTCCCATTCAGGCGCGGCAAGAGCCAGTCGCGCAGGGCGCGCGCGGCAGGCGTCAGCTGGCGGCGGCCGGGCACCACCAGGTAGAGCGGCGAGGGCTCGCCCAGCCAGTCGGGGTGCAGATGCACCAGCTGTCCGCTGCGCAGCTCGGCGCTGACGTCGAGCTTGGATTTGTACGCAATGCCGATGCCGGCCAAGGCCCAGCGCTTGACCATCTCGCCATCATTGGCCGAATGGCGGCCCGTCACGGGCAGGTCTTGCCATTCGCCGCCGATCTGCAAGCGCCAAGTCTTGGGCAGCTCATCGCCCAGCATGAAGCGCAGGGCCTCGTGCTGGCTCAGCTCAGCGGGCGAGGCCGGGATGCCCAGGCGTGCGATATAGGCCGGCGAGGCCACCAGCAGGCGCCGGTTGTCGGGCACCAGCGGCAGCGCCACCTGGGCCGAGTCGCTGGGCGCGCCGTAGCGCAGGGCGATGTCTACCGGCGCGCGCATCAGGTCGGTGTTGCGGTCCGACAGCAGCAGGCGCAAGGCGAGCTTGGGGTGGCGCTGCTGAAACGCTTCTAGATGCGGCTGCAGCAGATTGCGCCCCAGGTCCGAGGGCAGGGCCAGCTGCAATTCGCCCTGCAGGACGGTGCTGCGCCGCGCGCCCGTGGCCACCGCCCGGGCCTGCGCCAAGGCTTCCAGTGCCTGGCGCAGATGCGGCATCAAGCGCTCGCCCTCGGCCGAGAGGCGCAGGCTGCGGGTGCTGCGCACAAACAGGGCCACGCCCCACTGCGCCTCCAGCCGCTTGATGGCGGCGCTGGCCCCGGCCGGGGACATGTCCAGGGCCTTGGCCGCAGCCGTGAGGCTGCCTAAATCGGCGGTGCGCGCCAGCAATTCCAGATCAGCAATTCGGCTCATCGTTCGATTTTCATTGAAAGTGAATCCGCCCGGGCCACCTGGGTCTTGGCGGGATGATTGCGCACACTGGCGGCATGCCTTAGCGCACCTCAAGAAAGGACTTCCTCATGTTGCCAGCCACGCTGTTCTCGCCCCTTCAATTGGGTTCCTTGCATTTGCCCCATCGGGTGCTGATGGCACCGATGACGCGCGCTCGCAGCGATCAGCCTGGCGATGTGCCCAATGCCTTGATGGCCGAGTACTACGCCCAGCGTGCCGGCGCCGGCCTCATCATCAGCGAGGCCTCGCAGATCTCGCCCCAAGGTCAGGGCTATAGCTTCACCCCCGGCATCTTCAGCGAAGCCCAGGTGCAAGGCTGGCGGCTGGTGACCGATGCGGTGCATGCCCGTGGCGGGCGCATGTTCTTGCAGCTCTGGCATGTGGGCCGTATGTCGCATGAGAGTTTTCATGGCGGGCATGCGCCGGTGGCACCCTCGGTCCTGGCGGCCGATGCCAAGGTCTGGGTGGTAGGCGAAGACGGCGTGGGCCGCATGCTGGATTGCCCGCTGCCGCGTGCGCTGGGTACGGAGGAGATTGCCGGCATCGTGCAGGACTTCCGCCGCGCGGCGGCCAATGCCTTGCGTGCCGGCTTTGATGGTGTGGAGATCCACGGCGCCAATGGCTATTTGATCGACCAGTTCCTGCGCACGACGTCCAATCAGCGCGACGATGCCTACGGCGGCAGCCGTGACAAGCGCTTGCGCTTCTTGCTGGAGGTGGCGCAAGCGGTGGCCGAGGAAGTGGGGGCCGAGCGCGTGGGCGTGCGTCTGGCCCCCTTCATCACCGCGCGCAATATGGCCTGCCCGGACATCATTCCCACCATCGTGCAGGCCGCCAAGGCGCTGTCGGCCATGGGCTTGGCCTATCTGCATTTGGCCGAGGCCGATTGGGACAACGCGCCGCAAGTGCCCGAGAGCTTCCGCCGTGAATTGCGCGCCGCCTTCACGGGCCGCATCCTCGTGGCCGGGGGCTATGACGCCGCCTGCGCCCAAGCCATCGTGGCCAGCGGCCTCGCCGATGCCGTCGCTTTTGGCCGTCCCTTCATCGCCAACCCGGACCTGCCCGAGCGCTATCGCCAGGGCCAGCCCTTGGCCGGCTTCAATGCCACTCAGCTCTTTGGCGGCACGGCCGAGGGCTATAGCGACTATCCGGCCTGGCGCGAAAGTGTGCCGGCCTGAGTTTGCTCAACACGCGCCTGCTGCGCCAAGCCACTCACTAAGACTTCAACGAATCAAGCCCAAAAGGAAACAGATCCATGAAAGCCATTGCCTACCAACAAGCCCTGCCCATCAACGATCCGCTGGCCCTGCAAGATGTGACCCTGCCCGCGCCCGAGCCCGGCCCGCGTGATTTGCTGGTGGAGGTGAAAGCGATTGCCGTCAATCCGGTGGACACCAAGGTGCGCGCCGGCGTGAGCCCCGAGCCCGGCCAGTGGAAGGTCTTGGGCTGGGATGCAGTGGGTATCGTGCGCAGCGTGGGCGCGCAGGTCAGCTTGTTCAAGCCGGGCGACCGGGTTTGGTATGCAGGCGCCATCCACCGCGCCGGCGCCAATGCCGAGCTGCATGTGGTGGATGAGCGCATCGCCGCCTTGGCGCCGCAATCCCTGGCGGACGCGCAGGCCGCCGCCCTGCCCCTGACCGCCATCACCGCCTGGGAGCTGCTGTTCCAGCGCCTGGGCGTGCCGCAAGGCGAGGCGGCCGCGCGGGGTCAGAGCTTGCTCATCATCGGCGCGGCCGGCGGTGTGGGCTCCATCATGACCCAGCTGGCGCGTCAGCTGACGGGTCTGCAAGTCATCGCCACCGCCTCGCGGCCCGAAACGGCGCAGTGGGTGCGGGACCTGGGCGCTCACCATGTGCTGGACCATAGCAAGCCGCTGGCGCAGGAGCTGCAGAACGCCGGCCTGGCAGCGCCGCACTATGTGGTCAGCCTGACGCAGACCGGCCAGCACTTCGACCAAATCGCCGAGCTGATTGCGCCGCAAGGCCGCTTCGGCCTGATCGATGACCCAGCACCTGGCAGTGTCGACATCAGCAAGCTCAAGCGCAAAAGCGTTTCTTTGCACTGGGAGCTGATGTTCACCCGCTCGCTGTTCGACACCCCCGATCAAATCGAACAGCACCGCCTCCTCACTGAGGTGGCGCGCCTGGTTGACGCCGGCCAGCTGCGCAGCACACAGGGCGAACATTTCGGCCACATCAATGCCGCCAATCTTCGCCGCGCACACGCCTTGCTGGAAAGCGGCAAGGCCCGCGGCAAGATCGTGCTGGAAGGTTTCTAAACGCGGGCCGCAGCCCGGCGGCCAGCTATGGGGCTGGGCCATCTTGGCCCGCCACTCGCGCGAGGCTTGGCCGTGGAATTTGAGCCGGACCTCATGCGACGCCCAGACGAAAGCGAAACCCTTTGCTCGCAAGCCCACGACTACTTTTTGGCCCGAGGTCGTTGCGCGTCACGGCTTGCCAGTCGAGGGGTGCTTTGTCGCGCAGCACATTCAGGCCTACCGGCCCCAAGGAGATGCACCTCAGCCAGCGAATGGACTAGGCCAGCCCCTGTTTTAGGGGTGATTTTCAACCGAGAACTTGCGCTTTCGGGCCGGAATTTGTTGCTACAGTCCGCGCAGAAAAATTGGAACAAAGCGGCTCTCCCCATCTTGGGCGCTTGGCTCGATCGCAAAGTTCTGGGTGGCGGTGGTGCACCTTGCGATCGTCAAGCAAGCTCTTTGCCCATAGAACTTTCAGGGAACTCATATGTTGCATTGGCTGAACGGGCGCCGCTGGGCGTCGCTCGCACTTGTCCTTTCTTTGATGGCTTGCGGCGGCGGTGGTGGTGGTGCGGCAAATACAAATGTCACCCCGCTTGATGCGCCGGTTGCGCGCATCAACGCGTCCGGTGTCAATGCCGACAGCGATGGTTCGATGCGCGGTGCGGTCAATAGCCAGGTGACCTTGGATGCGTCCACCAGCACGGCCTCTTCAAGTGTCCAGAGCTTTAGCTGGGTGCTCAACCAAGTGCCCAGTGGCAGCAAGGCCACCCTGAACAGCAGCAGCGCGAAGATGGCCATGTTCACGCCCGATGTGCCGGGCAAGTATCAGGTGACGCTGACGGTCACCAGCGCCGGCGGGCTGAGCGTCAACAAGGCGGTGGATTTGGTGATCACCGAAGCGCCGCCGGTGGCGAATATTGTGATCTCGGCGGTCTACACCGGGTCCACGACGCCCGCGCAAATCGCCCCCATCGATGCCACGCTGGGCAGCGTTTTCACCTTGGACAGCTCCCAAGTTAAGGCCAGCGATGGCAGCGCCGTGACAAGCGTCTGGTCCATTGAGCAGCAGCCGGCGGGCAGCTTGGCCAAGGTGCAGGCCAGTGGCGCGCAGTTCCAGTTCACGCCCGACTTGATGGGCCAGTACATCCTGCGTGCGCGTGTTCGGGGTGCAACCGGCAATGCTTTTGACGCCCTGTACACCTTGCGGGTGATCTACGCACCGCCCGCCACATCGACCATGATCGTGGCGCCTAACTTCAGCGCCGTCGCTGTGGAGCAAGCGGCGATCGACACGACCTTGGGCACCAATTTCGTCCTCGACACGGCTTCTTTGCGCGCCAGTGATGGCGGGGGTGTTCGCACCACCTGGAGCGTGCTGCAGCGCCCGGATGGCAGCGCCGCAACATTGTCCGGCGCTGATCCGCGCGTTCAGTTCAGGCCCGACCAACTGGGCGTGTACAAGCTGCTGGCGCATGTGGAAGACCAGCGCGGTGCGTATTCCGAGTCGGTGCTGCCCATCAATGTGCGCTACTCCCCGCCCGCCACCGCCAATATCTTGGTCAACAGCAGTTTCACCGGCACCACTATCACCCAAGCGCCGGTCAGCGCCTCGCTGGGTTCGGTGTTCACGCTGGATACCTCAACGGTGCGCGTCAGCGATGGCACCCCCGTCACCACGGCCTGGCAGATCCTGGAGCAGCCCAGCGGCAGCCGTGCGCAACTCAGCGGTGCAGGTGCGCGCTATCAAATCACGCCGGATGTGCTCGGCAGCTATCGGCTCAAAGTTCGCGTGCAAGACGTCCGTGGTGGCTGGGGCGAGTCCATCTACACCTTGAATGTCTTGAATCGCCCACCCGAGGCCAATGCCAGCGTCAATACCGCGCCGCTTGCGGCGATCTCCTATGGCAGCGCCAGGGTTCAAAGCGGTGCCTCGATGACTTTGCGCGGCGGTGCCAGTTTTGATGCTGACGGCGACAGCTTGAGCTATAGCTGGGCGCTCACCAACGCCCCCGCCAGCAGCACGACCAGACTGAGCGCAAGCTCGGCGGTCGACACCGCCATCACCTTCGATGTCGATGGCGACTACACCATCGCGCTGCGTGTGACCGATCCTCAAGGTGCCTATTCGGACCGCCAAGTCACGGTCAGGGTTGGCGACGCGCCACCGGTGATCGTGTATGACCACAATAGCTGGACCACCCTTCTGGGCAGCGTCGCAACGGCCAATGCTGGCTTCAGCTACAGCCCGCAGAACAAGGCCTTGACCTACGTCTGGACCTTGGACTCAGTCCCGGCCGGCTCAAGCGCCACCATTCCCAACGCCAGCGCGGCTCAACTCTCGTTCACGCCTGATCAGCCCGGCAATTACATGGCTTCGGTGGTGGTCAGCGATGGCGTCTTGCGCAGCACGGCCAGCGTTAATCTGCGTGTGCTCGCGACTGCGGCCAACACCACCGAGCTGGGCTTCAAGCCGGTGAAGGTGCGCTACAGCCAGGGCTTGGATCAGCTGGTGACGATCAGTGCTGCGCCCAATGTGCTGAGTTTCGTCAATCCGTTTACCGGCCTGATTCGCTCGGTCCCGCTGCTGGCAGCACCCACGAATTTGAGCCTCAGCCCGGATGGCAAATTGGCCTTGGTGCTTTACGGGACGGTGGTGGACCTGTTTGATGTTGCTAGCGGCAATCGCATTCGCTCGACCAATATCCTCAGCATCCGCAGCGAGGCACTGTTGCTGAACTCGGGCGAAGCCTTGGTGTTTGGCGGCGACCAATGGAGCGGCACACCGGGCTTGATCAACGCCCGCACCGGCGCGATTTTGCCCTTCTCGGTGAGTTACGCTGCGGGTACTTTCTGGGGCCAGCAGCAATACGGCCTGTTCGCCGACAAGCTCAACACAGCGTTCACCGTTTCGTCGGGTCTCTCGCCGTCCAAGATCACCTATCTCAAGTTGGACCCGGCCAATGCGTCCACGGTATTGGGATCAGGCGACTGGCCTTATCACGGTGATTACTATGCCTACGCCCCTATTGGGCTGAACGCGAGCCAGACCCTGGTGTTCGATAGCAGCGGCGTGGTCGCGAGAACCTCAGATCTGCGATTTGCTGGCCGCATCGATCTGGGCGGCACACTGCTCAGTGTTTCGGCCTCGAGCGATGACACCGAGCTGCTGGCCCTGAAGGGTCCTGGCTGGCAATGGGGGAGCAGCATTTTGTCCAGCGACTACGCGCTGGTGGATCCTGCCTTGCTGCTTGTCCGAAGCACCTTGAACTTGCCGCTCATCAACGGTCAACAAGCGTATGGCTTGGCGCTGTTCCACAGCACGGCCGATCGCCATGTGGGCGTCGTTCAGACTGGCGGGAACGATCTGGATGCAGCGGGCAAGCGTTTCTGGGTGTTCACCCGATAAGGCTGATCAAGCGCTGGCGGCCGTGGGGCAAGGCGTGGCGCGCTGCGAGTGCAGCCGCCTTGCCCACTGCTGTGCCCCTCAGGGCTGGCCCGGCGTCCAGCCGCCGCCGATGGCTTTGTAGAGCTGCACCGTGGTGACGGCTTGGGCTGTCTGGGTTTGGATCAGCGCGTCTTCGCTTTGCAGGGCTTTGAGCTGCGCTTCGAGCACGGTTTGCAGCACGCCGCGGCCGGCTTCGAAGAGGCTGCCGGCGTGGGCGGCGCCGTCTTGGGCACTGCGGGTGGACTGGGCTAGTAGCGTGGTGCGTGAGTCCAGCGCGCGAACGGCGCTGTAGGCGTTCTCCACATCTTCCAGCGCGCTCAACACCGCTTGCTCGTACTGCGCGGCGGCGGCGTCAAGCCGGGCGTCTTGCGCGGCGATATTGGCGCGGATGCGGCCGGCTTCAAAAACTGGCAGGGTCACGCCCAGGCCCCAGGCGCTGCCGCTGCCGCTGGACTTGGGCAGGCCGGAGATGTCGATATGACCGCTTTGCGCCAGAAAGCCGATGGTGAATTTGGGGAAAAGCTCGGCCTTGGCGCTGCCCAGCTTGGCGGCCTGTGCGCGCACGAGATTGGCGCTGCCGCGCACATCGGGGCGGCGCTCCAAAACCTCTGAGGGCAGCACCGGCGGCAGCTCGGCCGGCATGCGCATCAGCACTGTTTGCGGCGGCAAGCCGCTGAGCGCCTGTGGCGCCTGGCCCGTCAACACGGCCAGCCGGCGCAGGCGCACGCCCAGCAGCATGTCCAGAGGCTGGCGCTGGGACTCCAGCTCTTCCACCAGGCTGCGGGCGCGGTCGATGTCGGCGCGGGTGGCTTGGCCGGCATCGAAACGGCCTTGGGCATAGCGCTGCAGGCGCTGCGCGGTGGCGATGCTGCGGGCCAGCACGGCGCTGCGGCGCTCTACGCTGCGGGCTTCGAAGTAATTGCTGGCAATGTCGGACACCAGCAGCATCTGCGCGCCATGCTGGCGTTCTTGATAGCCCAGGGCGGCTTGAGCGGCGGCCTCGGCGTCGCTGCGCCGCGCGCCAAAGATGTCGACCTCCCAGGCCGCTGCAAAGCCGGCCGTGCTCAGCGAGGTCATCGGCATCGCGCTGGGCAGCGGCAGCGGGATGCCGCCCGGCAAGGCCAGCTGGGGCAGGCTTTGATTGGGGTTGGACTTGCCCACGCCGGCGCCGGCGACCACGGTGGGGTACAGGGCCGATTCGGCCTGGGTCAGCAGCGCGCGCGCTTCCTTGACCCGGTCCACCGCGATGCGGATGTCGGCATTGGCTTGCAGGCCGGTGGCCATCAGCTGGTTCAGCGTGGGGTCATTCAAGACCAGCCACCAACGGGCCAGGTCGGTGGCGGCTGCGGCCTCAGCCCCAGCAGCAGATGCGGCTGGGGCGGGCACGGAATCGAAAGCTGCTGGCGCCGCCACGCCAGTAGGCGGCGCCACCGTCACGCTGGTGCAGGCCGTTAGGCCAGCGAGCGCTGCAAGTGCGGCCAAAGCGATCAGCTGCCGGGCAACTGGGGGCGTGAGTGTGAGCTTGGTGATAGCCATGGCGAAACCTGGGTTTGAAATGAACGCGGATGAACGCGGCTTAGCCCTGCTTGGCCAGCATGGATCGAAAACGCGTCAAGGCAATGAACAAGAACAAGGCGCCGGCGGCCGCGATGGCCAGCAGCTGCGGCCACACAATCTCCAGCCCGGCGCCGCGGTAGATGACGGCTTGCGTGTATTTCACGAACTGGGTGGTGGGCGAAAACTGCACCAGGCTCTGGATCTGCTGCGGCATGCTTTCCACCGGCGTGGCCGCGCCCGACAGCAGGTAAAGCACCACATACACCGGCGCCGCCAGCAAACCGAACTGCGGCATAGACGAAGCCAGCGTGGCCAGCAAGATGCCCAGCGCCGTAACGGCAAACAGATAGAGGCCCGTGCCCAGGAAGAACAAGCCCAGCGACTGCAACAACGGCTCGGCCAGCGGCACCGCCAGCACCAGATGCACCACGAACCACAGCGACAACATCACCGCCAGCAAGATCACGCCGCCGTTGGCAACGATCTTGGCCATGGCGATCTCGCTCGGCCGCACCGGCATCACCAGCAAATGCTCGATGGTGCCGTGCTCGCGCTCGCGGATCACCGCCGCGCCCACCAGAATGATGGCCAGCACCGTGACGTTGGTGACGATCTGCATCACGCCGGTGAACCAATGGCCCTGGTTATTCGGGTTGAACAGCACGCGGGTGACCGAGCGCGTCGGCAGCTGCGCTTCCAGGCCGCGCGCATGCAAAAAGTCCAGCAACTCGCGCAGCACGATCTCGTTGAGATAGACCACGCCCAGGCCGGCTTGCGTCATCGCGGTGGCGTCCACCTGCAAGGCAATGGCGGGCGCGCGGCCGGCCAGTACATCGGCCTCAAAGTGCGGCGGGATGTCGAGGATGAAGATGTAGTCGCCCCGGTCCAGCGCCCGGTCCACCTCGTTGCGGTCGATGTCCACCGGTGGCTTGAAGAAAGGCGGCTGAATCGCATCGCGCAGGCGGCGCGACAGGGCCGAATGGTCACCGTCGATCACCGCCACCGAGGCATTCGCCACCTCCGCCTTCACCCCCTTGGCCGTGCTGTAGATGGCGACCGAGAAGGCGAAGATGATCAAGGCCATCAGCGGCACATCGCCGAACAGGCTGCGCAGTTCTTTCACCGACAGGCGGGCGACGTTGAGGAGCCATTGCTTCATATCGGACTCCAGCCTTCAGGCTTCTTGCTTGCGCACGGCCGCGCGCGCCGTCAGCAAGTACAGCAGGCCAAAGCCGATCAGCGCCGCATACATGGGCCCAAAGCTGCTGAGGCCCAAGCCCTTGGTGAAGGCCCCCAGGCTGATCAGCTGGAACCACGATGAAGGGAAGCCCAGGCCCACCCACAGCGCCGTGCCGGTCAGGGTGGACACCGGGTAGAGCAGGCCGGAGAAATTGATGGACGGAATCAGGCAGATGATGGCCGTGGCAAAGGTGGCCCCCACCTGCGACTTGAAGAAGGCCGAGACCAACAAGCCCAGCGCCGTGGCCGCGAACACAAAGCACAGCGCGCCCAAGGTCAGCGCCATAAAGCTGCCCTTCAGCGGCACGCCCAGCAGAGTCACGCTGAGGAACACCAGGGTCAGATAGCTCAGCATGGCCAGGCCCACATAGGGCAGCTGTTTGCCGACCAGGAACTGCCCCACGCTGGCGGGCGAGGCGTAGAGGTTGATGATGGAGCCCATCTCCTTTTCACGCACCACGCCCAGGGCAGTGAGCATGGTCGGGATGATGATCAGGGCCAGCATGATCAGCCCCGGCGTGAAGGCGTAGATGCTGCGGAATTCCTGGTTGTAGGTGAAGCGCGGCTGCAAGCTGGCGGGCAACTGGGGCACGCTGCTGGCGCTGACGCCGGGCTTGCCCCGCACATATTGCAGCGCATGTTCAAGCACGATGCCGCGCGCATAGCCGCGCACGTTCTCGGCGGTGAAAGGCTGGGCGCCGTCGACGAAAAAGCCCAGCTCGGGCTGGCGGCCGCCGATCAAATCGCGCCCGAAGCCGGGTGGGATCTCGATCACCAGCGTCACGTCCTTGGTCTTGAGGCGCTGGTTGATCTCGGCTTCATCACGCAGCGGCGCATGTTGTTCAAAGTAGCGCGAGCCCTCGAAATGCTCGATGAAGCGCCGGCTGTCATAGCTCTGGTCGTGGTCCAGCACCGCGAAGGCGACGCGCTCGATGTCGAATGAAATTGCCAACGCCGCCGTCACCAGCAAGATGATGGGGCCCAGCAGGGCGAAGGTCAGGCGGATGCGGTCGCGCCGCAGCTCCATGCTTTCGCGCCGGGCAAAGGCCCAAGTGCCGGCGAACCAGCGCAGGAACAGCGCCCACAGGCCGAGGGCGGCGCGTGGTGTGGCAGCGGCGGCGGGTGCTTCGATTGCAGGCGCCGCCGCGCCATCGCCTTGTTGCTTGGCTTGCTGGCCGGGCTGCTGGCTGGCCGCCGTGCGCGCCGCCTGCACTGTGTCATCGGCCGCTTCCAGGTAGGCGATGAAGGCGTTCTCCAGCGTGTCGGCGGACTTGCTCTCGCACAGCGCCTGCGGCGTGCCCACGGCCAGCACGGTGCCGCGGTGCATCAGCGAGATGCGGTCGCAGCGCTGCGCTTCGTTCATGAAATGGGTGGAGACAAAGATGGTGACCTGATCCACCCGCGAGAGCCGCACCAGCTGGCGCCAGAACAGGTCGCGCGCGGCGGGGTCCACGCCCGAGGTGGGCTCGTCCAGGATCAGCACCTCGGGCTTGTGCAAGCAGGCCGCCGCCAGCTGCAGGCGCTGGCGTATGCCCAGCGACAGCTGGGCCGGCCGGGCGTCGGCATGCTCGCTCAAGTCAAAGCGCTGCAGGCTTTCGGTGATGGCTTGCTGGGCGGCCGCGCCTTCGAGCTGATAGAGCTTGGCATGCAACTCCAGGTTCTGCCGCACGCTGAGTTCTTCATACAGCGAGAAGGCTTGCGACATATAGCCCACCCGCATGCGGGTACGCATATCGCCGGCATTGATGGGCTGGCCCAGCAGCTGGGCGCGGCCGGAGGAGATGTCGAGCAAGCCGGTCAACATCTTCATCGTTGTGGTCTTGCCGCAGCCATTGCTGCCCAAAAAGCCAAAGATCTCGCCACGTTCGATGCGAAAGCTCACCTCCTTGACGGCAATGAAGTCGCCGAAGCGGCGCGTGAGCTGGTCGGCCTCGATGGCGGGCGGCCCTTCGCTGTGCTGGCGCGGCGGAATCAGCAGCGGCTCGCTATTGCCCCGCTTCTCCGGCGGCAGCAGCGCGATGTAGGCGGCTTCGAGCGAGCTAACGCCCGCCTTGCGCAGCACGGCCTCGGTGGGCTCGCACACCAGCACCCGGCCATCGTCCATGGCCACCAGGTGATCGAAGCGTTCCGCCTCTTCCATGTACGCGGTGGCGACGATGACGGTCATGCCGGGCCGCTCCTGGCGCAGCGCTTCGACCAGGCTCCAGAACTGCCGGCGCGACAGCGGGTCCACGCCGGTGGTGGGCTCGTCCAGGATCAGCAAATCGGGGTCATGCACCAGTGAGCAGCACAGGCCGAGCTTCTGCTTCATGCCGCCCGAGAGCTTGCCAGCCGGCCGGTCGCTGAAGGGCGCCAGGCCGGTGGCTTGCAGCAGGCGCTGGCTGCGCGCCTCGCGCTCGGCCGCACCTTGGCCGAAGAGGCGGGCAAAGAAGTCGATGTTTTCCGCCACCGACAGCGTGGGGTAGAGATTGCGCCCCAGGCCCTGCGGCATGAAGGCCACGCGCGGTGCCAGCTGCTGGCGAAAGGCCGCATCGGCCACATCGCCGCCCAGCACCTGCACGCGCCCTTGCTGAATCGTCTTCACGCCCGCAATCAGGCTCAGCAAGGTGGATTTGCCCACACCGTCCGGCCCCACCAGCCCAATCGTGCGGCCGGCCGGCAGGCTCAGGCTGACCGCTTGCAAAGCGCGCGCGCCAGCGGCGCTGCCGCCATAGCGGTGCGACAGGCCGGTGATTTCGACGGCGTTCATGGCGGCTTGGCGCGGCAGTGTGTGCAGGTGCATCAGCGCATCAAGGCTGCGGCAGCTTGACCGTCAGCTCGGTCGGCCAGGCGGCCTTGGCGTCGGCGCGTACAAAGCCATTGCCGGTCAGGCCGGCCTTGACGTAGCTGGCGTAGCGGGTGGCCACGTCGACCGGCACCTTGAGCTTGACGCGGTACATCAGCTTTTCGCGCTCGCTGGCGGTTTCCACATACTTGGGTGTGAACTGCGCTTCAGCAGCCACGAAAGACACCTGCGCCGGCACCACGAACTGCGGCGCCGCGTCCAGCACGATGCGTGCCTCGTCGCCCACTTGCAGCTTGCCGGCAATGGCAGTGGGCAGGAACACGGTCATATAGACATCGCTGGTGTTGAGCAGCGTGGCCACCCGGCCACCCGAGGGGATCACCGAACCGGGCTCGACCACGCGGTACTCGATGCGGCCGGCCACCGGCGCGCGCAAGCTCATGTCCTCAATCGCCACCTTGATGCGCTTGATTTGCGCGTCAGCCTCGGCGCGGGCGGCGGTGGCTTCGCCGATGGCGGCGGTGGCCACTTGCACACCGGCGCGTTCACCATCGCGCTGGGCTTCGCGGCGTTCCACCTCGGCGCTGGACACCAGGGCATCCTGGCGCAGGGTCTGGGTATGGCCCAGCTCCATTTGGGCGATGCGTGCCTGGGCCTTGCGCACATCGGTCTCCGCGCTGGCGCGGGCCATGGCTTGCGTGGCGCGTTGGCGGGCGGCGTTGATGGCATCCAATTGCGCCAACAGCTCGCTGCTGTCTTGCCGTGCGATCAAGGCGCCGGCTTCGACACGGTCGCCTTCCTTGACCGGCAAATCAATCACCCGGCCGGGATATTTGGCGGCGATCTCGATGCGCTCCACTTCCAGGCGGCCATTGGCGCGCATCAGGCCTTCGGGCGTGCGGTCGCGGTGCATATTGAGCCATGTGGCCCAGCCCGCCGCGGCGGCCAAGGCCAGGGCGCCGACGGCCCAGCTGATACGTTTGGTGTTCATGGTGTGGCGTCGCTGCAAGGTGAATAGGCGCTGAGCTGCGCGCGCAGCGCCTGGCCCATGATGTTCAGCAGCGTTTCCAGCCGCTGTGGGTTGATGGCTTGCCAGTTCAGCCGGCGCAGCAAGACCGTGTCGGCCAGGCGCAAGCTCATCACTTGGTGGAAGATCAAAAAGGTCAGGGTGCGCGTCTCGACCGAGTCCGGCGTGCAGCCGGTGATGCGGCCCACCACTTCCGTCAAGGTGGCTTGCACCGGCTCGATGGTGTGGGCGAAGATGCGCTCAAATGCCGCGTTATTTTCTGCTTGGGCACGCAAGAAGAACTGCACCCAGCTGGCTTTGACTTGGCCCGACAAGAGCATGCGCGCCTGGCTCAGCATGAACTGCACCGCGTGCTCGATCAAGTCGGCGCGGCTGCAATGCGGCGCCGCCGTGCCCTGGCGCAAGGCCAGCAGGGGCTCGGCCTGGTGTTGCTCGATATGCGCGGCCAGGAACTTGGCCGCCTGCGTGTACATCTCTTCCTTGGAGCCGAAGTAATAGGGGATGGCCCCCAGATTCATATTGGCGGCTTGTGCCACCATGCGCGTCGTGGCGGCTGCAAAGCCGTGTTCACCGAACACGTCCAGCGCGGCGCGCAGCATCTTGTCGCGCGCGACATCGCCGCGCGACGAGGTTTCAGCAGTGGCAGGGGCAAGTTGGCTGTGAGTAAGCATGGCGCGCACGGCTCTCAATTTGCTGCGATGCATCATCATCGCGGTGAAGTAGAAAGTTAGTCAACCGTATAAGTTGATTCAAATCAACTGGCGATAAGAGATTTCAGCGCCTTGCAGGCGGCGCCGCCCAAGCGTCGCTGGTCCGCCCAAGCCTTGAGACCGCCCGCCGAAGCCCTTGGCCCAGTGCTGCGCGAAGTGGCGAGTGACAATGCGGCCTGCCTGTGCCCCGCCTTGTCAGATTCCCCATCCCCACGCGCCATCGCCCGACGCGCCAGCCACCCCGCTATGTCAGTTTTCAGCGAAGCCACCGCCCAAACCATCTCCAGCGCTGTGCGCCATCAGGTGCGCACGGCCACGGTGCGTGACGATCTGGTGGGCTGGGTGATGGCGGGCCGCAAGCGCTTGATGGCGCCGGCGGGCGAGATCCAGTTCGCTGCAGGCCGGGTCTTTCTGATCCCCCGCCTGACCCAGTGGGACATGCTCAACGAGCCGCCCGCCGGTGGCCGTTACGAGGCACGCATCATCAATTTCGCCCCCGCCCTGGTGGCGCGCTTTCATCAGCGCTTCGGCCAGTTCGCGGCCACGCCCGCGCTGCAGGGCTGCGCCGGTGCCGAGGCCGATGAAGGATTTGCCGCGACCTTCGGCCATGCCTTCAAAGCTCTGCAGGGCGAGGCCGCCGTCGAGTCTTTGGCGCCTTCGGTGTCTGCGGCACTCCGTGAGCACCGCGCCTTTGAAGTCTTGCTGTTGCTGGCAGAGCGCGGCCTGGTCTTTGCGCCCGGCGGCGAGTTGAGCTGGGCCGAGCGGGTGCGCCGCCTGGTGGCCCAGAGGCCGCAAGCGCCCTGGACCTTGGCGGAAGTGGCCCAGGCGTTTCATCTGAGTGCCAGCAGCCTGCAGCGCCGCTTGGCGGAAGAGTCAGCCTCCTTCAGTCAGTGCATGCGCGAAGTCAGGCTGGAGACCGCCATGGCTTTGTTGCAAGACCCGGAGCTGCAAGTGTCCGAGGTGGCGGCTCGCTGCGGCTACGACTCCCACAGCCGCTTCTCGGCCGCTTTCCGCGAACGCTTCGGCTTCGCGCCCTCGCATTTGCGGCCTTGAGCCCTGCTTGCTGCGTGCCACGGCTCGCGGTGTGACGCACAGCAAATGAAGTCTGCGGGCTAGCGGATTGGGCTTGGGGCGGCGACCATAGCGTCTCGGTCCATTGGCTTGTATCGGCAATGGGCCCTCGCCAGGCACAAGCCCCTACCGGGCCTTGTGTCCGGGCTCAGTTAATCCACTTCCGCTTTTTCATCATCTATCCGCCATGAAACAACAAGTCTTGATCGCTAGCGCCCTGCTCGGCGCCGCTTCGCTCGTTCACGCCGCTGGCTTCCAGCTCAGCAGCCCCGACATCAAGCCGGGCAGCCTGATGGATGCCAAGCTCGAGTTCAATGGCTTCGGCTGTAGTGGCGAGAACAAATCCCCCGCCCTGCAATGGCGTGGCGCGCCGGCGGGCACCAAGTCCTTCGCCGTGACGGTGTATGACCCCGACGCCCCCACCGGCTCCGGCTGGTGGCATTGGTCCGTCATCAATCTGCCGGCCGATGTGAACGCACTCGCGCCCGACGCCGGTGCCGTGGGCGGCGCCAACTTGCCCAAGGGTGCCAGCCATGTGCGCATCGACTACGGCGTGGCCGGCTGGGGCGGCGTATGCCCGCCGCAAGGCGACAAGCCGCACCGCTACATCTTCACCGTGCACGCGCTGAAGACCGACAAGCTCGAGATCCCCGCCGACGCTACCGCCGCCCTGGCCGGCTACATGATCAACGCCAATGCGCTGGGCAAGGCCAGCTTCACGGCGAAGTACGGGCGAGCCAAGGCCGCCAAGTAAGCGCAAGAGCGAGCTGGTTCTGCAAGAAGGCCTAGCCGCCGGCTGCGGCCTGATCATGGTCAGGCCCGCAGCAGCAGCTCGCGGATGCGCGCAATGGTGGCCTCCACCGGCGCCTCCCGCGAGACCTCCAGGCCCAGGTCCCGCGCAATCTGATTCACCTTGGCGGGATGCAGGGGAATGCCGCCGGCATCAATGGCGGCGATCAGGGCGCGGGCTTGGGCCTGCTCCGGGGGCGTGGCAGCTCCAGTGCCTGCGGCGCGCTGGGCGAGCAGCTGGCGTAGGGGTGAGGGCTTCAAGGGCTGAACCTGATCAATGCAAAGCGGCAGCTTGCATCATGCCGCATCGGCGCTGGGCCTGCACCGCTGGCTCAGCCTGCCAAGCCAACAGCGCCTAGATTTACAGCAGCTGATAACGCGGCAGATCGCCGCTTTGCGGCCGCACCTGGGCAAAGCGCCCGGCCAGCTTGGTCTGCATCGAGGTGGGCAGCGGCGCGAAGCCGGTGCCCTTGGTCAGGTTATCGCCGCGGCTGAAACACCAGTACCAAAACTTCAGCGCCGGCTCGACGCTGGCGGCGGTGGCCGGCAAGGCATCCAGCAGCACAAAGGTGGTCTGGGTCAGCGGCCAGGCGTCGGCGCCGGGCATGTCTAGCAAGCTGGCGGTGTCCTGCCCGCTGCGCGCCAGCTCGCTGTTCAGCACGGCGGCGCGGAAACCCGCCTCGGAGGCCGACACAAACTGGCCATCGCGATTGCGCAGCTGCACGCCGGCCAAGCCATCGGCATCCACTCGGTCTGAGCTGACGAAGCCAATCGCGCCAGGCGTTGTCTTCACCGCCTGGGCAATGCCATCCGTGCCTGCTGCCGCCACCACCTCGCCCGGCCACTTGGGCAGCGCGCCGATGCCCACGTCTTTGGCAAAGCGGGGCGACTGCTGGGCCAGGTAGCGGGTCACGCTCTCGGTGCTGCCGGACTTGTCGCTGCGCACCACCCGCACGATGCGGCGGCTGGGCAGGGGCAGGTTCTTGTTCACCGCCGCAATGCGCGGATCGTTCCAGCGCTCGATGGCGCCCAACATGATGTCCGCCAGCAGTTCGCCGGTCAGCTTCAGCTTCTGGTTCTCAAAGCCCTGCACCACCGGCACCAAGCCGCCCACACAGGTCGGGATCTGCACCAAACGGCGCTCGCTCAACTCTTGCACCGACAGCGGCGTGTCAATGCAGGCAAAGTCAACACTGCGTGCGATGGCCTGCCGAACGCCATCCCCCGAGCCCGTCGGCTTGTAGTTCACCACCTGGCCACCGGACTGCGCATATTGCCGCCCCCAGCGCAGGTACAGCTTGGCCGGGAACGTGGCGCCCGCCCCGCGCAACTCCGCCTGCGCCAAAGCGCCCAACGAACCCAAGCCTCCACCCAGGGCCACAGCAGCACCGGCCAAACCAACAAAGCGCCGGCGCCCGGGCACCCACTGCGAACGAATCAAGGACTTCACGACACTCACGCCTACTCAATTTGGGAAAACTGACATTTTAGGAGCCGGCTTTGTCGGCACGTCGAGGTTGGCTGGCTTTTTTGAATACTGCCAACTTAATAGGCTAGGCGAGTTTCCTGGTGAAGGAGTGGCGCGTGACAGCGAGGCCGGAGTTAGTTCATGAATCTTTCGTAGTAGTCGCCTCAACTACGTTACTAGCCTGTAGTTTTCGCGAAAGCCAACGAGAAATTGGGATGCTGAAGAACCCGATTGCAAGCCCACCCCAGAAGTCATTGACGGAAATGGCGACAGGGGCCACTACGCCCTTGGTGCTCTGTGCGAATACTAGCAACATGCAGGCAGTTATCGCTCCGCCAATGGCTCCGACAGATAGTCGACATATCCAGTGTGCCGCGCCACAAAGAATTCGAATACCCCAGCAGTAATCACCTGTTGGCTTTGGTTGTCTTGCTTTTCGGGTCTGTTGGCCGTTTATGGAAAGAAACACTGACAATAGTGCAACGCCAGCGGCCGCGCCCCAAATTACATGCGTTTCAGGCCTTCCAATCTTTATGGGGAGGAGTGTATGACTTACTGCTGATCGTGCTGCGATTTTATAAGTTATAGAGAGGCGAAAGTCAGTCTCTCTGTCAATGAGAAACGCATATGAAGAATTAGCTGCAGGCAGCAATTCGCAACTAATTGCATGAGTCGCCCCCGCTTCGATCGACATTGAATCAAATTTTCCATTGAGACAAGGGCGTTCATAAATCCGGCTGAGCGGAGCTAGTGCTTTAATATCAATGGATTGAAGTGTTATCGTGTGCGCTGATCGGTTTTCTAAGCTGAGAACTACGGGAATCGGCTCATACATTACCGAACGGCCAGTCGCAGCGAGTGATATTCGAAGATCTGGGGTTGTATCAAATCCCCCTGCTGAGATGTCACTTTTGACTGGAATATTCGGCGACAATTGAGCGATGGCCTTTGCCCCATATCCAACTAGCGATATTGCAATCATCAACTGCAATAGGAGAATTAGGCAGGCGTTCATATGAAATTTAAGAATTGTTTCGCCCGCACTTCGTAAGGGCATTCGTGATTCTCGAATACATATCCTTGTTCTGGACATTTCTATTCCAGTCGGAAGAACGTGATCTCTTCCATTGGCCAATAGATGCAATTGCCACACGTGCACGCGAATTGCATGGCGTTTGACATATATCTTGGGCGAGTCTTGAGTCTGAGATACCCCCGGCTAACGACACCTTCCAAGAAGGGCAACTCGCAACAGCTTTAAGCCAAACCCCCACTGTCTGGCTTTGAAACAATTCAAGCTCAGAACGAGCTAGAAGCTCGTCCAATTCGATACCCACATCTGCTCGCTCGTAGGCCTGAGAAAGGTATGTCAACTGGAGAATTCTCTGGGTTCGAAAACTCGCCCGTTGAGATTCTTCGAGATTTGCTATGTCCTCGAGAACTCGCCGACGCAGTGCGATCTCTTGCTTCTGAAATCGTGAAGCCGCAGGAGCATCTCCTGAATCTGCCAAACTTTGTGCAGCCCTAAGTTGGACACTAGTAACGTCTTGAATAAACTGTTCAACTTTCTTTCCACCTTCTTGCGCGAGCACTGCCAAACTGTGCCGATGATAGGCAGAAGCAGCACATTCCGCTGCAGTTGGAAGCTCAGCAGCTGTAACTACAGAAAGGTAGTCCAGAACGTTATTTAAGTACTTGCTTGGGCTCGGGCCCTGATCAATCGGACAAGCCGCTAGCGAGGTACAGGCCCCAACTACGGCCAGTGCTACCAGCTGTTTCCTCATTCACAATCCCTGAAGTCATATTGTTTTCGTTAGCTTCCAGACTTACTGCTCTGGCGCTGATAGCAGATCAACTGATTGGCAACTACAGCCCTAAACGCGGCTTCGCAAAAGCGTACTTCCACGCGGCTGTCTAAGGTCAGCGCCGCAGTTCTTGTGCAACAAGGCTGAGATTCCCGAGCCATGCTGAGTGAGAGAACTTTTTGCCGAGCAATGTGAACGCCGGCCAACTCTATGTGGCAATCTCCGCAACTACTCTTGCGGCTTCCGTCGTCCTACACGACTCAAACGTCGATATTCCCCGCCCTTAACGCATTCGTTTCAATGAAGTCACGCCGTGGCTCCACTTCGTCGCCCATCAGCATGGTGAACACGCGGTCGGCTTCGATGGCGTCGTCGATCTGCACGCGCAGCAGGCGGCGGACGTTGGGGTCCATGGTGGTTTCCCAGAGCTGGCTGGGGTTCATTTCGCCCAAGCCTTTGTAGCGCTGGCGGCCGACGGAGTTTTCGGCTTGTTGCATCAGCCAGGCCATGGCGGTGCGGAAGTCGACAACCTTGCTTTCCTTGGCCTTCTCGCCTTCGCCCTTGCGCACGATGGCGCCTTCGCCGATCAAGCCCTTGAAGGTGAGGCCGGCGGTGGCCAGCACTTCGTAGTCGGCGCTGTGCACAAAGTCGGCGTTGATGATGGACGAGCGCGTGTTGCCATGCTGCTTGCGCGCAATGCGCAGGAAGAACTTGTCGGTGCGGGCGTCGTATTCGCTGGTGACCACGGCGTCGTGCAGGGCGCCTTGCATGGCCGTGGCGGCGGCTTCGGCGTTGTCCTTGCTGTCCATATTGATGGCCAGGCCGCTGGACAAGCAGCGCAGCGCCTCAAAGTCCATCCAGTTGGACAAGCGGCTGATGACGCTTTCGGCCAGCACGTATTTGCTGGCCAGTGCTTCCAGGGCTTCGCCGCTCAGCACCGCGTCGCCGATGCCGGTGTGCAGGGCGGCGTCTTGCATGGCCACCTTCAGCAAGAAGGCGTCGAGTTCGGTGCCGTCTTTCAGGTATTGCTCATGCTTGCCGACCTTGACCTTGTAGAGCGGCGGCTGGGCGATGTAGATGTGGCCGCGCTCGCACAACTCGGGCATCTGGCGGTAGAAGAAGGTCAGCAGCAGGGTGCGGATGTGGGCGCCGTCAACGTCCGCATCGGTCATGATGATGATGCGGTGGTAGCGCAGCTTATCGGGGTTGAAGTCGTCGCTGCCGGCGCCGCGGCCGATGCCGGTGCCCAGGGCTGTGATCAGCGTGATGATTTCATTGCTGGTCAGCAGCTTTTCATAACGTGCTTTCTCGACGTTCAGGATCTTGCCGCGCAGCGGCAGGATGGCCTGGAACTTACGGTCGCGCCCTTGCTTGGCGGAGCCACCGGCGGAGTCGCCCTCCACGATGTAGATTTCGCACAGCGCGGGGTCTTTTTCCTGGCAGTCGGCCAGCTTGCCGGGCAGGCCCATGCCGTCCAGCACGCCCTTGCGACGGGTCATTTCACGGGCCTTGCGGGCGGCTTCGCGGGCGCGGGCGGCGTCGAGGATCTTGCCGCAAATCATCTTGGCGTCGATCGGGTTCTCAAGCAGGAAGTCGGTCAGCAAGCGGCTGACGATGTCTTCCACCGGCGCGCGCACTTCGGATGACACCAGCTTGTCTTTGGTCTGCGAGCTGAACTTGGGTTCGGGCACCTTGACGGAGACCACGCAGGCCAGGCCTTCGCGCATATCGTCGCCGGCCACTTCGACCTTGGCCTTCTTGGCCAGATCGTTGTCCACGATGTATTTGTTCAACACCCGGGTCATGGCGGCGCGCAGGCCGGTCAGGTGGGTGCCGCCGTCGCGCTGCGGGATGTTGTTGGTGAAGCAGAGCACGTTTTCGTTGTAGCTCTCGTTCCACTGCATCGAGACTTCAACGCCGACGTTGGTGCCCTGCTCGCTGATCTTGTCGCCCTGGGCGTGGAAGATGGTGGGGTGCAGGGTGTTCTTGCCCTTGTTGATGAACTCGACAAAGCCCTTCACGCCGCCGGCGTAGGCAAAGTTGTCTTCCTTGTTATTGCGCTCATCGACCAGGCGGATCTTCACGCCGTTGTTCAAGAAGCTCAGCTCGCGCAAGCGCTTGGCTAGGATTTCGTAGTGGAAATCGACGTTGGTGAAGATCTCGTCGTCGGGCAGGAAGTGGACTTCGGTGCCGCGCTTGTCGGTGTCGCCGACGATGCGCATGGGGCTGACTTCCCAGGCCGTGCCAGCGCTGTCGTTGCGCATTTCCAGCAGGCGGTCTTGCGGCACGCCCTTCTTGAATTCGATCTGGTGGACCTTGCCCTCGCGGCGCACGGTCAGGCGCAGGTGCTTGGAGAGTGCGTTCACGCAGCTCACACCCACGCCGTGCAGGCCGCCCGAGACCTTGTAGCTGTTCTGGTTGAACTTGCCGCCGGCGTGCAGCTCGGTCAGTGCAATTTCAGCGGCACTGCGCTTGGGCTCGTGCTTGTCGTCCATCTTGACGTCGGTGGGGATGCCCCGGCCGTTGTCGCTGACGCTGATGGAGTTGTCGGTGTGGATGGTGACGATGATGTCGTCGCAATGGCCGGCCAGCGATTCGTCGATGGAGTTGTCCACCACTTCGAACACGAGGTGGTGCAGGCCGGTGCCGTCGGAGGTGTCACCGATATACATGCCGGGGCGCTTGCGCACGGCTTCCAGGCCTTCGAGGATCTGGATCGAATCGGCGCCGTACACCGCGCCGGAGCTGGCCTCTGCCGTGACGGCGGCTTGCTGCTTGTCGGTCAGGCCCTCGGGGCCGTGGCCTTCGGCCTTGTTACCTTCGGGGGTGGCGTCTTGGTTCGAAACATCGGTCATCTGGAACTCTCTCTCACACCGGCATGGCCTCTTGCGCGCATGCCTTTAAAAGCACTGAAGCGGGCCGGGTTAGAAAACCACAAGCCCGCTTGATTGATTCGTTAGCTGTCGTTAGATGCGCATGGGCATGACGACGTATTTGAAGCCGCTCTGCTCAGGGATGGTGATCAGGGCGCTGGCCGAGCTGTCGTTCAAATCGATGCTGACCATGTCTTGGCTCATGTTCTGCAACACGTCCATCAGATAGGTCACGTTGAAGCCGGTTTCGATCAGGTCGCCGCCGTAATCGATTTCGATTTCTTCCTTGGCCTCTTCTTGCTCGGCATTGCTGGAGGCGATGCTCAGCAGGCCCGGCTCGAAGCTCAGGCGCACGGCCTTGAACTTTTCGCTGGTCAGAATCGCAGCGCGCTGCAGCGAGGACAGCAGCGTTGTGCGGCCCAGGGTCACATTGAACTTGTGGTTCTTGGGGATGACGCGGTTGTAGTCCGGGAACTTGCCTTCCACCAGCTTGGTGACGAACTCCATGCCCGAGAAGCTGAACTTGGCCTGGTTGCCGGCGAAGCGCATCTCGATGGGCTGGCTGTCGTCTTCGCCCTTGCCGTCTTTGAGCAAGCGCATCAATTCCAGCACGGTCTTGCGCGGCAAGATGACTTCTTGCTTGGGGATTTCGGTTTCCAGCTCGGCCTGGGCCAGGGCCAGGCGGTGGCCGTCGGTGGCAACGAGCGTGAGGTTCTTGCCTTCGGCGACGAACAAGATGCCGTTCAGGTAATAGCGGATGTCATGCACCGCCATCGAGAAGTGCACCTGGTTGATCAGGTGCTTCAGCGTCTTTTGCGGCACGCTGAAAGCAGGGCCGAAGTCAGCCGCTTCTTGCACCAGGGGAAAGTCGTCCGAGGGCAGAGTCTGCAGGGTGAAGCGGCTTTTGCCACCCTGCAGCGTCAGCTTGGAGGCATTGGCCGTCAGCGAGACGGTCTGGTCCGAAGGCATGGAGCGCAGGATGTCGATCAGCTTGCGGGCACCCACGGTGGTGGTGAAGTCGCCCGCATCACCGCCCAGCTCGGCGGTGGTGCGTACCTGGATTTCCAGGTCGCTGGTGGTCAGCTCCAGCGAGCCGCCGGTCTTGCGTATCAGCACATTGGCCAGGATGGGCAAGGTGTGACGCCGCTCGACGATGCCGGCGACGGCCTGCAAGGCGGTCAGTACCTTGTCCTGGGTGGCTTTCAACACAATCATGTCAACCTCTTTTCATTTGTCTGGAGCGCGCGCGCGAAACACCGCGCATTTTGACTTAGTTATGGGCTGTTTCTGCCGCATGGAAACCATGTCTTTGCGGCCAAGTGTTTGGCCGGGCGGTCGATCAGCCTTTGAGCGTCTGTTCCAGCACGTGCAATTGCTGGTTGAGCTCGGTGTTCTTTTGCCGTTCGCCACCGATTTTGCGCACCGCGTGCAGCACGGTGGTGTGGTCGCGGCCGCCGAACAGCTCGCCGATCTCGGGCAGGCTCTTTTGCGTCATTTCCTTGGCCAGGTACATGGCAATCTGGCGCGGACGGGCAATGCTGGCCGGGCGCTTCTTGCTGTACATATCGGCGATCTTGATCTTGTAGAAGTCGGCCACCGTCTTCTGGATGTTCTCCACAGACACTTGGCGGTTCTGGATCGAGAGCAGGTCTTTCAGCGCCTCGCGCGCCAGCTGGATATTGATTTCCTTGTGGCTGAAGCGGCTGTAGGCCAGCACTTTGCGCAGGGCGCCTTCCAGTTCGCGCACATTGGCGCGCACATTCTTGGCGATGAAGAAGGCCACGTCCTCGGGCATGGGCGTTTGCTCGGCCTCGGCCTTCTTGATCAGAATCGCCACGCGCATTTCCAGCTCGGGCGGCTCGATGGCCACCGTCAGGCCGGCGTCGAAACGGCTGGTTAGGCGCTCATCAATATCGGCCAGACCCTTGGGGTAGGTGTCGCTGGTCATGATGATGTGGGCGCGCTTGGCCAGCAGGGCTTCGAAGGCGTTGAAGAACTCCTCCTGCGTGCGCTCTTTGCCGGCGAAGAACTGCACATCGTCGATCAGCAGCAGATCGAGCGAGTGGTACTTGGCCTTCAACTCATCAAAAGTCTTGCGCTGGTAGTTCTTCACCACATCGGAGATGAACTGCTCGGCGTGCAGATAAAGCACCCGCGCATCGGGCTTGTCCTTCAGCAAGGCGTTGCCCACGGCGTGGATCAAATGGGTCTTGCCCAAGCCCACGCCGCCGTAGATGAACAGCGGGTTGTACATCGCACCCGGTGCGCCGGCCACATGCAGGGCGGCGGTGCGTGCCATTTGGTTGGCGCGGCCGGGGACGAGGTTGTCAAAAGTCAGCGCGCTGTTGATGCGGTGGCGGCTGGCGCTGGGCGGCAGGTTCTGCGGCGCAGGGGCTTGCGCCACGGGCTGGCCGTGGGTCAGTGGGCCATTGGCGGGCGCCATTGGCGCCGGGCTGGGGCCGGCGGACACCGGCCGCAGGCCGTTGTGCAGCACCTGGCCGACAGCCATGGGCTGATTGGCGGCAACGGTATTGGCCGGGGCGGCCACGGCGCGTGCCATCGGTTCGCGTGCGGCCAGGGCCAGTTCCAGGCGGGCCGGTTTGCCGGCCAACTCGGTCAAAATGGATTCGATGCGGCCGGCGTACTGGTTGCGGATCCAGTCCAGCTTGAAGCGGTTAGGCACCCGCAGCGAGAACACCAGGCCATCGGCGCCCACGCCTTCAGCCACCATGGCCGGCGGCAAGGGGCGAATCCAGGTGTTGAATTGTTGTTCGGGCAACTCGGTGGCCAAACGCTCACATCCGCGTTGCCAAAGGTCCGCTCCCAGCGTGTCTGCGCCCTGCGAATTCTCGCCTTGCATCCCTACGCTTTGCATATCTACGCTCATTGTGGAAAACTTGTTCTAGAGCGGCCGAATTGTACGGGTTTAGGGCCGGCCAAGCCAAGGTTATCCACAGTTTTTTCGAGCCCGTCAATGTCAGGTAAACCCGATGGCTTTGTGCTCAGGGATTGACCTAGTGGCAGAAATTTGTTGTAATCGCGGGTTTTCCGGACGCTGGATGATGTTGGAGTGAGCGGGTTGCTAGTCAACCTTGCGTAGCCCTTGGCCGAGCTTGACTTCAAGCAAGGCACAAGCTTGGCAGGAGCCAAAGGCATTGAAAGCGCTCTGGCGCGGGGTATCCCGCAGGCTGCCGCCCCTTGTGGGCAGTTGCCTGAGGACTGCACCGCAGAGCGCAAATCTATTTGCATCCGGCGATTTTTCGCCAACAACAGCTAAAGCGTCACCCGACGTCCTTAGACCTTCTCAAGAGGCCTCCATCATGAAACGCACTTACCAAGCATCCAAGACCCGTCGCGCCCGCACTCACGGTTTCCTCGTCCGCATGAAGACACGCGGCGGCCGCGCTGTCATCGCTGCGCGCCGCGCCAAGGGCCGTAAGCGTCTGGCTGTCTGAGCCAAGACCCCGGTCTTGTGATTGGCCGCATCGTGCGATCGGCCGATTTTGAACGCGTGCTGGGCAAGCCCAGCCGTGCGCGTAGCAATCACTTTGCTGTGCATCACTTGGCTGCGATGCCGTCGAAGCTGCCAAAGCCCGCCCGTTTGGCGCTGGCTTTGTCCACAGCTCAAGGCGAGTTATCAACAGGCGATGCACAAGTCGCCCACAGCCCTGTGGAAGAGTTGCCGCCCGAGGGCGCTTGGCTGGGTGTGGTGGTGCCGAAACGGCATGCCAAACGCTCGGTCACGCGCTCGCTGCTGAAGCGGCAGATCCGTGCCGCTTTCGAGCAGCAGCCCTTGCTGCCACCCGGTTTATGGGTGGTGCGCTTGCGTTCGCCCTTTGATCGCAAACTTTTTCCCAGCGCCTCGTCCGAGGCGCTGCGCGCTGCTGCGCGTGCCGAATTGCAGCAACTGCTCGGCCGCGTGCTGAACGGTCCACGCAAGGCTTGAACCTGGTCGCGCCAGAGAATGAGCAGCAGCAACGCCTCCAGCCCGACTCGCGCCTCCCTGGCCGAACGCTTGGCCGTTGGCTTGGTGCGCGGCTATCGGCTCATGCTGAGCCCTTGGCTGGGTGCGTCCTGCCGCTTTAGCCCGACCTGCTCGGTCTACGCCATTGAAGCCCTGCAGCGCCACGGCGCCGCAGCGGGCACTTACTTGGCGGCATACCGTATCCTGCGTTGCAATCCTTTTTGTGCGGGCGGCCATGATGGCGTGCCCGAGCATGCACCGCGCCTGTTCGCCCACTTGGGTCTGAGCAAGCCGGTGTCCCCTCGTCCTCCTACTCCAGAAGCTTCCCCATGACTGATATACGCCGCACCGTGCTGTGGGTGGTGTTCACCATGTCCCTCGTCCTGTTGTGGGACGGCTGGCAAAAACACAATGGGCACCCGTCGATGTTCAGCCCGGCAGCGCCAAAGGCCGTAGCGACCGCGCCCTCAGCGCCCGGCGCGACCGGCGTGCCGACGCCCGCCGCCCTGCCAGGCGCAGCTGCATTGGCCGGCACTCCAACGCCTGCCGCTGCGGTGCAGGCGAACGAAAAGGTCCAGGTCAAGACCGATGTCTTGAACGTCACCCTGGACACCTTGGGTGGCGATGTCAGCCGTGTGGAATTGCTGAGCTATCTGGATGCGCCGGAGCCAGGCCTGTTTGACCCGATTCTGGAGTTGGTGGGCATCAAGCAAAAGCATGCGGTGGAGCGCAAGCCCATCGTTTTGCTGGACGCCGCCACGCGCAGCTACAAGGCGCAGACCGGCTTGGTCGGCAGCCAGGGCGAGCAATTGCCTACGCACAACACCTTGATGAGCGTTGTGCCCGGTGAGCGCACACTCAAAGACGGTATGAATGAGCTGACCGTGCGCATGGAGTCGCCCGTGGTGGGCGGCGTCAAGCTGGTCAAGACCTTCACCTTCAAACGTGGTGACTATGTGGTGGGCGTGCGCCACGAGGTGGTCAACGCCGGCGCTGCTGCCGTAACCCCGCAGGTTTACGTGCAATTGGTGCGTGACGGCGTGGCTGGCCCGCAAGGCAGCAGCTTCACCTCCACCTTCACCGGTCCGGCGCTCTACAACGATTCCACCAAGTTCCACAAAGTCGAGTTCAGTGACATTGACAAGGGCAAGGCTGAAATCGAGAAGCATGCCGACAACGGCTGGGTCTCGATGGTGCAGCACTATTTCGCCAGCGCCTGGTTGCATAACGGAGCCGGTCAGCGCGAGTTCTTCGTTAACCAGGTCAAGGGCGCAGTGCCCACGCAATACGCCGTTGGCATGGTCTTCACCATGCCCACCCTGGCACCGGGTGCCAGCCAGAGCCGTGACGACCAGCTCTTCGTTGGCCCGCTGGAAGAGAAGAAGCTGGCTGCCCTGGCCCCTGGCCTGGAACTGGCCAAGGACTACGGCATCTTCGCTATCCTGGCCAAGCCGTTGTTCTGGCTGCTGGAAAAGTTGCACGGCATGCTGGGCAACTGGGGTTGGGCCATCATCGCCCTGGTCGTTTTGCTGAAGGCCGCGTTCTACTGGCTCAATGCCAGCGCCTACCGCAGCATGGCCAAGATGAAGGCCGTTGGCCCCAAGATTCAGGCCATGCGTGAGCGCCTGAAGGACAAGCCCCAAGAGATGCAGCAGGAAATGATGCGCATCTACAAGGAAGAGAAGGTCAATCCGGTCGGTGGCTGCTTGCCCATCCTGCTGCAGATGCCTTTCTTCATGGGCTTGTACTGGGTGCTGCTGTCCAGCGTTGAAATGCGCGGCGCGCCGTGGCTGGGTTGGATCACCGACCTGTCCACCAAGGACCCTTACTTCATCTTGCCGATCTTGATGACCTTGTCGAGCTTGCTGCAAGTGGCCCTGGGCCCCAAGTCTCCGGACCCGATGCAAGCCAAGATGATGTGGTTCATGCCGCTGGCCTTCAGCTTCATGTTCTTCGTCTTCCCGTCCGGCCTGGTGCTGTACTGGTTGACCAACAACATCTTGTCGATCGCCCAGCAATGGATGATCAACAAGCAGCTGGGCGTGACGAACTAAAGCCAGCCCAAGCTAAAGAAAAAGCCTCCGCTTGCGGAGGCTTTTTTCATGGGCGAGCGCTGAAACGTCAGCCGGCCAGCCAAATGCCAGCGCTGCGGGCCAACACGCCATCCTCGGTTCCATAGCGGGCGGCCTTGGCATCGATGGCTGACCCTGGACGGCGTTCAGGGCTGCACGAAGGAGAACACGTTGACGCTGCCGTCGCTTTGCACGGCGGTGTGAACGATGACCTGCTTGGTGAGCCCTGTGCTCACTGGCACCACATAAAGCACCCAGCGCAGCGTTTTGCCACTGCCGGTGACCAGGCCGCTGGGGCTGAACAGGGCGTCGAGCTCGGCGGCGGTGAAGGTCGTCACCGAAGCCGGGCTGCTCGTGGTGTCGGTGACCGTTGCCGATGCAAGGTCAGCGGCGACGGCCACCGTGGTCGCGTCGCGCAGGGTGCTCGTTCCGTTGGGGCCACATTCCAGCGAGCGGAAAGCGAAGGCGGTGCCGAGCATCAAGCGTGCCGTGCTGCCCTTGAACACCGCCGCGCCCGTATCCGAGCGCACCGCCAGATGGTTGGTCTTGTAGCTGCCGCTGCGGCAGGTGAACAAGAGGTTGCCGTTATTCAGCATGGCGCCAACGTTGGTGGCGTTGTTGGCAATCGGGTCGGCCCAGTTCACCACTTGGTTGAAGCCATCGCTGCTAGTGACCTGCAGAGTGTTGCCGACCGAAATGCACTGCGTGGGCGCCGTGCTGCTGCTGCCGTAATAGTTCGCCACGGTCGCCGTGGCGGTGGGGCTGGCCGTGCTGTAAACATCGTAGGTGGGCGCCAGCCAGCTATTGCCGCTGCACACCGAGGCGGGTGCAGGCGTCGGAGCCGGTGCGGGAGCAGGAGCGGGTGCCGGTGCCGGTGCTGGCGCAGGTGCAGGTGCAGGTGCAGGTGCAGGTGCAGGTGCAGGTGCAGGTGCAGGTGCAGGTGCGCTGCCGTCTGAGTTGCCGCCGCCGCCGCCACCGCAGGCGCTCAGCAAGGCCGCCAAAGCCACCGCAGTCAGCGCTGTGGTTCCGATTCGTTTTCCGTTGTTCATCGCAAGTCCTTACAAGGTGGCGGGCTCGGGAATGAGCCTGCTTCAGACTGCTTAACGGAAGGACGGGCGGCCAAGCGCCAGGACTCGCAAATTCAATGCAAATTTTTCAGCGTCAAGGCTTTACAGCCGACTCATGTCGATTCACGCCGGCGTGGCTGGGTCATCAAGCAGCGCAAGAAACTCCGCGTAGTACTTGGAACCACTGGCCTTGAGCAAACGCTGCCGGAAGGTGTTCAGCCGGGCGTTCATCTCGGGGTCCATGGCCTGTGCTTGAATAAGACGATGCCAGGCCTGCGCCTGCCAAGCAAGGCCCGTGTCATCGGCTTGCTTCAAGCTATCTTGCCACGCGGCAATCGCTGCTGAGCGATCGCCCCGGGCCCAGGCCAGCTCCCCGGCACGCAGCGCAAGCACGGCGCCTCTGGCGGGGACTTTGGCGAAGCTCTGGCTCAGCACCAGTCGGCCCTGTGCCAGCAAGGCCTCGGCCCGTTCCAGATCTTGCTCGTGGATGGCGCTGGCACTACAGGCTTGGATGATGCGCAAGCGCATCGTCGGTTGAGGTGCTTGCACGTCCTGGCCCCAGGGCTTGCATGCCTGACGCAGCTGCGGCCAATCTTGGGCGCGCTGGGCCAATTCCAGTGTGGTGGCGGCGATGGTCAGCGAAAAGGCTTTTTGCCCCGTGTGCGCAGGCAGTTGCGCGATGCGTTGCGCTTCTTGCATATGGCGCATGGCCTCGGCGCGGTGCTCGCCCGCAAACAGCAGCTGGGCCAAATTGGCCTCCCCCCGCGCCAACAGCAGCGCATCGGCCCCCATGCTTCGGCGGATGATGTCTATGCCGTGTTGCATCAGGTTTTGGGCCTGCTCCGGGCGCAGGGTCATCGCGGCCAGGGCACCGGCCTGATCCTCGGAGGCGCCGGTCTTCCAGTCCTCACTCCCCCACAAGCGTCGGTTGGCATTGGCGCCAGCCATTGCGTCTTGAAAAGCCTCTTCCGTGCGACCCAGGCTGAGGTGGGAGATCATCAATTGCTCATACACGGTGCCTAGGGTGCTGGGGCCACTGACGGGCTCCAACAAGGCCGCCGCTTGCCGCAGATGCGCAATGTCTTCATCACCTGCGGCGTGCAGGCGGGCGCCGAAGCCTCCCAGCGTCATGTGCGCCCGCGCCAGCTTGATCGGGTCACGTTCCTTGTGTGCTTGATAGATGGCCAGCGCTTGCTGCGCGGCTTCGTAGCCTTCCTTGTACTGCCCTTGTGCCTCCCAGCCATCGCGCTGGCCCAGCAGTGCATCCGCATATGCCACGCTTTGCGAGCCACTCGTTTGCAGCGCCATCTGCACGCGTTCAGCGGCAAGCTGCTTTGCGAGCGCATTGAGCCCGAGTTGCTGGGTCAGGGTGGACAAGTCCGCCAGCAAGCGGGCGCGGGCTTGGGGCTGGTCCTGCAGCGTGTCAAGCACGCGCTGGGCGCCGCGCTCAATCAGCTGCCGCACCGGCATATCGCGTTCGCGAATATCGGGCTGTGGCGAATTGTTCGGATTGAAAAGGCCCACCACAAAGCCGTACATGGCGTCTGAGCGAGCGGCCTCCTGCCGCGCGAGGCTGGCGGATCGCAAGGCCCAGGCCGTGGATCCCAGCAAGGCCAGCACGGCAAGCGCACTGGCTGCCACGCCGAACCGATGCCGCCGTACAAAGCGCCCCGCCACATAGCGCCAGGACGGTGCTCGGGCCAGTACTGGCTTGCCATCCAAATGCCGGCGCAGGTCTGCGGCCATGGCTTCCACGGTCGCGTAGCGCTGGCCGGCTTCCTTGGCCAGGGATTTCAGCACAATCGTGTCCAGGTCACCGCGCAGGGCCTTGCGGCGTGTCGGGTCTTGGGCCTGTTGTGAGGGTGGCGGTGGGCGGAGTTCCAGAATCGCCTGCTCCAGCGCGTGGCGGTGTTGGGCCACGGCGCCGGCATAGGGGCTTTGGCCACTGAGCAGGCGGTAGGCCAGCACGCCCAGCGCGTAAACGTCAGAGGCCACACCCGGCGCTTCGCCGCGCACCTGCTCGGGCGAGGCGTACTCCGGCGTCATCGGGCGTTGGCCCAGCTGGGTCAGCGTGGTCTGCTCGGGCTCATCGGCGTCTTCCAGCAAGCGTGCAATGCCGAAGTCCAGCAGCTTGGCCTGACCATCGCCCTGCACCAGAACGTTGGCGGGCTTGATGTCACGGTGCACCACCAGTTGACCATGCGCATACTGAAGCGCATCGCAGATCTGCAGCAGCAGGGTCAGGTCTTGCCTGACCGTGGATTGCTGGGCCTGGCGCCAGCTCAAGAGGTCCTGGCCTTGCACATGCTCCATCGCCAGCCAGGGCAGGCCTTCGGGGGTGACTCCGGCATCGAACAAGCGCGCGATGCCCGGATGGTTCAGCCGCGCCAGCACATCGCGCTCGCGCCGGAAGCGCTCGGCCAGGTGGGGCGTCGGGCTGTGTGGCAGCTTGAGCGCCACTTCGCGCTGGAATTCACCTTGTGCCGGGCGCGCCAGCCAGACGCTGGCCATGCCACCGCGCCCCAATTCCCGGATCAATTGCCAGGGCCCCAGCACCTGATTGGCATGCCAAGCATTGGGCCTTTGCCCGGGCGCGGTGCTGCCCAGCGGCAGGCTGGCGGCTTGTTCTAGAAAGCCGGCCGCATCGGCGGCGGCGTCGGCGCGCATCAGCTGCTCCAGCGTGTCGCGCCAGACTTGCTGGTCGGCGGGCAACTGGTCCAGAAATACGGACCGCTCCGCTTCGGGCAGGGCCAAGAGCTCATTCAGCAAGGGCTCGATCTCGGCCCAGTGTTGCAGCATCGGTGCGTTCATGGGGTCAACAGGGTCCAGAGTACGGCGCGTGCCTTTTGCCAATCGCGTTGCACGGTGCGCCGGGCCACGCCCAGCAGTTCCGCGCATTCGGTTTCTTCCAGTCCGACGAAAAAGCGCAGCTCCACTAAGCGCGCCAGGCCAGGGTCGCTGCGGCCCAAGTCGGTCAGCGCTTCGTGCAAAGCCAGGTACTCCTCGTCGCGATGCGCCAGGGTGGGTAGCTCATCGAATGGCAGATGGGTGGCCTGGCCGCCGCGTATGGCGGCCTGCCGGGCGCGGGCGTAGTCCACCACCAGCGAGCGCATCGCCGTGGCCGCATAGGCCATGAAGTGCTCGCGCCCCATGGCGGCCCAGTCGGCGCGGCGCGAGAGCCGGAACCAGCTTTCATGCACCAAGGCCGTGGTGTCCAGCAAGGTCATGGGGCCGCTACGCCTGAGGCGCTGGCGGGCCATGGCCTTGAGATCCCGGTAAAGCTCCTCCTCCAGCAAGGGGCTGGCCTGTACTTCTTCTTGAGTCAAAACGAGTCCTATCAAGCGCGAGTTCCTTTGGCGGCCACCATCATGCCGCGCCAGGGCCAGGCCGCTCACAGCCGAGCGCCTCAGCTGACGCGCATGCGCAACGCGAGGGGGCGGCAAGATTCACGTCCTCGGTGAGGTGGAAGCCGGTGCTGGGTGGGCCGAGGAATCGCTTCAATGGCCCAAGCCATCGGGGTTCTGGCGCGATTCGAGTGGATTCGGCACTAAGTCACACCGCCACTGCTGGTGCTTCCACTACCCCCGCTTGGGGGGCTTTTTTGTTTGAGCGAACTCGACTTAAATCAAGTCATGCGGGGAAGAATATCGCGACCGATCTGAACCATACAAGGTTTGGCAGGTTCGTGAACGGCACCCGGCCCAGGCTCATGCGAGCGCTGTGCCTCTGCCTCCCCCGCGCCATCTTCTTGCTCGCTGACTCTGCACCTCGCAGGCTCAGCGAGTTTTGTTTTGGGGCTCGCTTTCCACAATGGCGGAAAATCCCCCCATGCTCTCCCGCCATCAAGACCCCATCGTCGCCATCGCCACCGCTCCCGGGCGGGGTGCCGTCGGCATCGTGCGCGTTTCGTCTGCGCAAGACCTGACCCTCTTCGTGCAAGCCTTGTGCGGCCGGGCCTTGAAAGCACGCGAGGCCAGCTATCTGCCTTTTCGTGCCGCCAACGGCGAGGCCATTGACCAGGGCCTGGCCCTGCACTTCCCGGCCCCGCACTCCTACACCGGCGAGCATGTGCTGGAGTTGCAAGCGCACGGCGGCCCGGTGGTTTTGCAGTTGCTGCTGGCGCGTTGCATGGAAGTGGGCCAAGCGCTGGATTTGCGCATGCGCCTGGCCGAGCCGGGTGAATTCACCCAGCGCGCCTTCCTGAACGGCAAGCTGGATTTGGCGCAGGCCGAGGCCGTCAGCGACCTGATCGACGCCAGCACCGAAGCGGCCGCCCGCAGTGCCAGCCGCGCCCTGGCCGGCGCGCTGTCCAGCGAGGTGGGCGAGTTGCGCGATGCCTTGATCAAGCTGCGCATGCTGGTTGAGGCCACGCTGGATTTCCCCGAAGAAGAGATCGATTTTCTGCAGCAAGCCGATGCACTCGGTCGGCTGGACCGCTTGCGTGCCCGCCTGGAAGCGGTGCTTGATCGCACCCGCCAAGGGGCGCTGCTGCGCGAGGGCATCAAGGTGGTGCTGGCCGGCCAGCCGAATGTGGGCAAAAGCTCGCTGCTCAACGCCTTGGCGGGGGCCGAGCTGGCCATCGTCACCGCCATCCCCGGCACCACGCGCGATAAGGTCAGCCAGACGATTCAGATCGAAGGTGTGCCTCTGCACATCAGTGATACCGCCGGCCTGCGTGATGCCACCGACGAAGTGGAACGCATCGGCGTGGCGCGCAGCTGGGATGCGATTGCCGAGGCCGATGTGGTGTTGTTCTTGCATGACCTCAGTCGCGTTGGCGATGCCGACTACGAAGCCGAAGATGCCGAGATCCGCGCCCGCTTGGGCGGTGTGGACCCGGCGCGCATTCTGCAAGTGTTCAACAAGGCCGACACGGTGCTCACGCCTCAGGGTCAGGTCTTGCCTGAGGATGCCCTGAAGCTCTCCGCTAAGACCGGCGCCGGCTTAGACGAATTGCGCCAAAGCCTGCTCCAGCACGCCGGTTGGCACGCCACGCCGGAAGGCCTGTTCATCGCCCGCGAGCGCCATGTGCAGGCCCTCAAGCGCACCCGCGAGCATCTGGCCCTGGCGGTGGCCGTCTCCACCCAGCAGCCCCCGGCGCTTGACTTGCTGGCCGAGGAACTGCGCCTCTCCCACGACGCCCTGGGCGAAATCACCGGGGCCTTCTCGGTGGACGACTTGCTGGGGGAGATATTCAGCAAGTTCTGTATAGGCAAATAAAGACATGGGGTTGGACCTGCGAGGCAGCTCAGCTGATTAAGCTTGGGCCCGAACCTGCCCAGAGCCGCCAAGCAAAGTACCTTAGCTGTCCTTCCCCTCATCCCCCAACTCCAGCGCAACCTGCCCCCCAGGCTCCGCCTTGCGCCCCAAGCGCACCGCCTTCAGGCCCAGCTGCTTGGCGCTATCGGCTGATGAAGCCAGCGCACGGCCGACTTTGCTGCCCATCTGGGCGGTGGCGCCCAGCACGCTTTGAGTGGCGTCTTTGACGCCCTGGCCGGTGGCGCTGGCTGCATCGGTGAACACGGCACCGGTGGCTTTGAAAACGCTCTTGGCCACCCGCACACCGCAGTCGCGCGTCACCACACCCAGCAGCGCCAGCGCGGCCACCGAGGCGCTGCGGCGGGTGGCTTCCAGCTCGGGCTGAACCAGGGCGGCGCAGTACTGCTTGGTCAGCATGGCCACCCGCAGGGTCAAAAAGGCATTGGCTGCGCCATTGGCCAGGCTATTGGTCAGCAGGCGAGAGATGCCACCCAAGCCCGGCAGATTGGCCGCCAGGCCGGGCGCGGCGGCGCTGATCATGGGTGAGGCGAGCTCGGAGAAATCGATGTCCTCGATGCTGGTGGCGATCAGAATCGCCGCCCCGACATTGCCGTAGACATACAGCGCTTGGCGCGGCGAGGGCCGCACGTGATAGACCGCCATCAGCCGATACACCAGGCGCAGCTGATTGAGCAAAACCAGCAGGCCATCAAGCCGGCCGTTTTGCATCAGCGCGGTGCTGACGAAGGTGGCGCTGGCGGCTTGCAGCGCTTCTTCATCGGCCTTGGCGTTGAGCAGGCTCAGGGCGGCGGGCAAATCGTCGGGGGTGTTGAGCGGGCTGCCGGCCAGCAGCGGGTTGCAGCGCAGCGCGACCAGCAACTCGGTCTGATAGTGGCCGAACGCAGGCTCGTTGCGGTCAGCCGGTGGTATCAGCGGCTTGGGCAGGCGCAGATAGAGCAGGCAAGGTGTGGCGGCAAGGCCGGCAAAAAGGGCCGTCAAGGCCCAGAACAGGTATTGGCCGGCGCCCGGGTAAATGCGGTCGGCCGCATTGGCCAGCTGTGAGAGGGTGGCCAGCACCGAGGCGCCAGCGTAGAGCGCCAGGAGAATGGCCAGCGCCAGCAAGAGATGCTTGATGGATTTGCTCATCTCAACTCTTTGCCGCGCGGGCTCAGCAGGGCTTGCTGACTTACTTGCCGTAAGGCCAGACCGGCTTCTTGGTCGGCGCCTTCACGCCCTTGCCATTGGCCTGCCAGAGTTTGTAGGCGCTCGAGGTCAGCTGGCGCTTCATCAACTGCACCAGCTCGCCCGGGCCCAGGCCATGCTCCATCAACACCTTGTTATAGGGCGGCACATCCTCCCAGGCGGTGGCAACGATGCGCTTGACTTGGTCGGCGGAGAGGCGGGGAATTGGTTTGGCCATGGCGCTATTGTCGCCGTTCTGGTGGCGCAAGTCAGTGGGGTGACGCGCTCGCTAGGCTCGCACGAGCGGACTGTCACGCAAGAACCCGCTCAATCAGTTGGTGACAGCCTTGCCGCTGGTATCGCGGCAAGTCCTTCGGCAGCCGAGCCAAGCCTTCCGGCGTGGCTGTGCAGCCTCAGAACTACTCGCTCGCTACGCTCGCTCGAGCGGACTGTCACGCAAGAACGCACTCAATCAGTTGGTGACAGAGCTACTCCCTCGCTACGCTCGCACGAGCGGTCTGTCACGCAAGGACTCAAGTCCCCTCAAAGTCCACCATGGTGAACAGCGGCAGCCCGGCCGCTTTGATCTTGGCGGAGCCGCCCAGCTCGGGCAGGTCGACGATGGCGGCGGCTTCCACCACTTCGGCGCCCAGGCGTTGCAGCAGGCGGGCGCCGGCCAGCATGGTGCCGCCGGTGGCAACCAGGTCGTCAATCAGCACGATGCGGTCGCCGGGGTGCACTGCGTCGGTGTGGATCTCCACCGTGGCGTTGCCGTATTCGAGCGCGTAGCTTTCTTCTACCGTGGTGAAAGGCAGCTTGCCTTTTTTGCGGATCGGGATGAAGCCGATATTGAGCTCGTAGGCCAGCACCGAACCGATGATGAAGCCGCGCGCGTCCAGCCCGGCAATGGCCGTGGGCTTGACGTCGAAATATCGATGCACGAAGACATCGATCAAAACCCGGAACACGCGCGGGTTGGACAGCAGCGGCGTGATGTCGCGGAACTGCACGCCCGGGGCCGGCCAGTCAGGCACGGTGCGGATGTGGCGGCGGATGATGTCGGTGGCATTGCTCATGCCCCGATTATCCGGCTCAAGCTCAGGCTGCGGCTTGGGTTTGTACGGCCATGCGTGCCCGGCCGGCTTGTTTGGCGCGGTACAGGGCGGCGTCGGCCTGCTCGATCAGGCTCTGCGCGGCCAGGTCGGCATGGGGCACACAGGCGGCCACGCCTATGCTCAGGCTGAGCGGCTTGCGCAGGGGCGAGGCGGCATGCTCGATGGCCGCTAGGCGCAGGCTGTCCAGGCAGCGTTGCGCCACCAGCTGGGCCTGAGCCAGGTCACAGCCGGCCAGCAGGATGACGAATTCTTCGCCGCCGTAGCGGCAGACCGATTCACCGCTGCGCCCGGCACAGGCGCGCAAGAGCGCGGCCACACGGCGCAGGCAGTCGTCACCGGCCACATGGCCGTAGTGGTCGTTGAATTGCTTGAAGTGGTCGATGTCCACCATCAGGCAGGCCAGGCTTTGCGCGTGCCGGGCGCTGCGCTGCCATTCCTGTTGCAGGGATTGGTCAAACAGGCGCCGGTTGCCGATGCCGGTCAGGCCGTCGGTGGTGGACTGCCTCGCCAGCTGCGCGTTGGCTTCTTGCAGGGCCAGTTCCTGGCGCTTGCGCTCGCTCAGGTCGGTGAGGATGCAGACGAAGCGGTGGGTGGTTTCGGTGTGCACCTCGGCCATGCTCAGCTGCAAGGTCATGGCCTCACCATGGCGGTGCTGGGCATTGACCTCCATGGGCTCGCCCAGGGTGTCGGCCAAGGCGCGCCCGGGCCGCAGCAACTCGCGGCCGAAGAGCAGATTGATGTGGCTGCCCTGCATTTCCTCGGCCGAGTAGCCGAACAGGCGCTCGCAAGCCGGGTTCAGCTCCAGCACGTGGCCGGCGGTGTCCAGGGTCAGCACGCCGTTGGGGGTGGCTCGCACAAAGGCCTGCAAATGGGCTTGGCTGGCTTCCAGTCGCTGTTGCTCCTGGATCAGATCGGTCACGTCCATGCGCACCCCGACCACGCCACCCGAGGGCATATGGCGCTCGTAGATGCGCAGCCAGCGGTCGTTGTGAATCTTCTGCAGCAGCGGCTCGCGCGGCAGCTTGCGGGCCTGCAGGCGCTCGGCCAGCCATTCTTGCTCGCGCCCGAAGGCGGCCGGAATGCGGCCCTGGGCTAGCGAAGCGCGCACCAGCGTCTCGAAGCTGGCGCCGCGCCGGAAGGCGTCTTGCATATGCGGATAGATCTCGTGCAGCTTGCGGTTGTAGGCCATCAAGCGGTCATTGCGGTCGAAGATCTCCACACTGGCGGGCAAGGCCTCCAGCGCTTCGTCCAGGGTGCGGCGCAGGTCTTTGCCGCGCTTGCGCAGGCGGCGCATTTCCTGCACCGTCAAAACCACGCAGAGCAGGCTCAGCAGCAGGACCAGCGCCATCAAGGCCGAGGGCAACACGCCCGCCGGCCAGATCAAAAACAAGAGCACGCCCTGCAGGCTAAGGCCTGCCAGGGCGGTCAAGCCCAGCCAGGAGCGCAGTTGAAGGGGGAAAAACAGGCGATTCATTGCCGCCTAGTCTAGAGCCTCCCCCTATTTCGTCACGCTCCCCCCAATGAGGGTGATGACGCTAGGTCAGCTGTTCGCAACACCCTCTTGCGTCTCGCAGCGCCTTGGCTTAGCTGCCGCGGGTGATGGGCATTTGCACCTCGCCACCCGGCAGCTTCATGTGGCGCGAGAGCTCCAGCTTGGCCAGGGAGTTGCGGTGCACCTCGTCCGGGCCATCGGCCAGGCGCAGGGTGCGTTGATGGGCCCACATCAGGGCCAGCGGGGTGTCGCCGCTGACACCCATGGCGCCGAACACCTGAACCGCCCAATCGATCACCTGTAGCGCCATATTCGGCGCCACGATCTTGATCATGGCGATCTCGGCCTTGGCGACCTTATTGCCCACCGTGTCCATCATGTAGGCGGCCTTGAGGGTCAGCAAGCGGGCTTGCTCGATCATGCAGCGTGATTCGGCGATGCGCTCTTGCGTCACGGTTTGCTGGGCAATCGTCTTGCCGAAAGCGGTGCGCGAGATGGCGCGCTGGCACATCAGTTCCAGCGCCCGCTCGGCCGCGCCGATGGAGCGCATGCAGTGGTGGATGCGCCCGGGGCCCAGCCGTCCTTGGGCGATCTCGAAGCCGCGCCCTTCACCCAGCAAGATATTGCTGACCGGCACGCGCACGTTCTTCAGCTGCACTTCCATATGGCCGTGCGGCGCATCGTCATAGCCGTAAACGCTGAGCGGCCTCACGACCGTGATGCCGGGCGTGTTGGCGGGCACCAGCACCATGGATTGCTGCTCATGCCGCCCTGCTTCGGGGTTGGTTTTGCCCATCACCACATAGATGGCGCAGCGCGGGTCGCCGGCGCCGGAGGACCACCATTTGGTGCCGTTGATGACGTAGTCATCGCCATCGCGCTCGATGCGGCATTCGATATTGGTGGCGTCGCTGGAGGCCACGGCTGGCTCGGTCATCAAGAAGGCCGAGCGCATCTCGCCGCGCAGCAGCGGCTCCAGCCACTGTGTTTTGTGGGCTTCGGTGCCGTAGCGCTCGATGGTTTCCATATTGCCGGTGTCGGGCGCCGAGCAATTGAACACCTCGGCGGCCCAGCTGACACGGCCCATGATCTCGCACAAAGGCGCGTATTCCAGGTTCGACAAACCTTCGGGCGCCCGCGTCGATTTGGGCAGGAACAGGTTCCACAAGCCGGCCTGGCGGGCCAGGGGTTTCAATTCTTCGATCAAGCGGGTGGGCACCCAGGCGTCGCCGGCGCGGCGGTTGGCTTCCACCTCCTCCAGAAAGCGCCGCTCATTGGGGTAGATGTGGGCGTCGAAGAAGGCCAGCAGACGCGCTTGCATCTCCTGTACCTTGGGGCTGTAATCGAAGTTCATCCTGTGTCCTTTGGCGCTGGCTGCGCTGAAGCCCAGTGTGGCGCAAGATCGTCGCGCTGCCTGTCACCCAGGCGGCATAGCATGTTTTGCAGTGCCCTGTGTCAAGACGGCGTTGCCGCGCTCTGTTACCGTGCGCGCTGAATTTGGCAATGGAGGCTCGAGAGCATGAGCGATAACGACAACAAGCGCCTGAGCGCCATCACGAGCACCGAGTTGCTGGGCATCCGCCGTGGCATCGAGAAGGAAAGCCTGCGCGTCCTGCCCAGCGGCATGCTGGCGCTGACGCCCCACCCCCTGCCCCTGGGCTCGGCACTGACGCATCCCCACATCACCACAGACTTCAGCGAGTCGCAGCTGGAATTGATCACCGGCGTGCATGCCGGGGTCGAGAGCTGCCTGCAAGAACTGACCGAAGTGCATCAGGCGGTCTACCAAACCCTGGGCAAGCAGCCCACGGCGGAGCGCCTGTGGGTCGGCTCCATGCCCTGCGGCCTGCCCACCGACGAGACGATTCCGCTCGGCCGCTACGGCAAATCCAATATCGGCCGCAGCAAGAGCGTCTACCGCATGGGCCTGGGCCAGCGCTACGGGCGCCGCATGCAGACCATCTCGGGCATCCATTACAACTGGTCGCTGCCGGGCGTGAGCAGCGAGCAGTACTTCGGCCTGATCCGCAATTTTCGCCGCCATTCCTTCTTGCTGCTTTATCTGTTCGGCGCCTCGCCGGCTTTGTGCTCCAGCTTTGTGGCCGGGCGCCAGCATGAGCTGCAGCCCATCGGCGCGGGTTCGCTGCACATGCCTTACGGCACCAGCTTGCGCATGGGCCGCCTGGGTTACCAGAGCGATGCGCAAAGCTCGCTGGCGGTCAGCTACAACAGCCTGGAAAGTTATGGCGCCTCTTTGCAAGACGCGCTGACCCGGCCCTACCCGGCCTATGAAGCCATCGGTGTGCAAAACCCGGGCGGCGACTACAACCAGCTCAGCACCAGCTTGCTGCAGATCGAAAACGAGTTCTACGGCACCATCCGCCCCAAGCGCGTGATCCAGCCCGGCGAGCGGCCTCTGCATGCCCTGCGCGAACGCGGCGTGGAATATGTGGAAGTGCGCTGCATGGACCTCGATCCCTTTGTGCCGGTGGGCATCGCGGCGCAAACGGTGCGCTTCCTCGACGTCTTCTTGCTGCACTGCCTGACCCAGCCCAGCCCGCCCGACACGCCCGAGGAAATTCGCGCCCTGGCGCACAACCAGCATCTGGTGGCCAGCCACGGCCGCGACCCTCAGCTGCGCCTGCAAATGGTGGGTGGCGCGGCCGGCACGCGGTCCTTGCAAGATTGGGGCTCCGAGTTGCTGGCGCAGTGCCTGCCCATGGCGCAAGCGCTGGACGCGGCCCATGGCGGCGAAGCCTATACCCAGGCCTTGGCTGCGGCTCAAACCACGCTGGCGAATCCCGAGTCCACCCCTTCGGCGCGCCTGCTGGCCAGCATGCAGCAGGAGTTCGACAACTCCTACGTGGCCTTTTTGCGCGAACAGTCCGAGCAGACCCGCCAGACCTTGCTGGCCATGCCCTATAGCGCCGAGATGGCGGCCCGCTTCGAGGCGCGGGCGGCGGCCTCACTGGCCGAGCAGGCCCGCATCGAGGCGGCCGATGTGCTGGACTTCGAAGCCTATCGCCAGCAATACCTGGCGCCGCAGCGCATGGAGGTTTAGCCCGGCAAGCTCAGCTCGGCCAGCTTCCAGCTCAGCAAGCCCTGGCGGTGCAGCACCAGATGAATGGGCTCCTCCCCATGGCCGGCTGATTGGATGCTGCAGACAAAGCGGTTCAGGCCGGCATAGGCCATACGGATCTCGGGCTGACCCGCCGCCTGGCTGGGCTTACCCAGCTCCAGTGCCGGTATCACTGCGGTTTCGGGCGGCTGGCCTTGCAGGATGCGCGCAAGGCTTTGCGGGGTGATCAACTGGTCCACCAAGGGCCCCAGCAGGGCCGCTGCCACGGCCGCGCCCAGGCTGGCGGCCTTGGTCGGTTCGCCGCGCGCGTTCACGCTCTGATGAGCCAAGCGGCGCTGCACGCCGAACTTGAGGTTGGCGCGCAATTGCTCCCAGTCAACGTATTCGCTCAAGGCCGCCGCATCGCGTGCCTGCGCCGCCTGGCGCATTTGCTGCACGTGCCACCAGGGGCTGGCGATGCTGGCGCCCAGCAGCAGGCTCAAGCTCAGCAGCGTTGCGCCCCACAGCATGCGCGCGCGCATCAATGCTCCGCCAAGGCCAATTTGAGGCCGAAAGACAAGAACAAGGCGCCGATGGCCCGGTTCAGCCACAGGCTGAGCGTCTGGCTCACCCGAACGCGGCGGCTGGCCAGGTCGGTGAACAAGGCCAGGCCGTTGCACCACAACATGCTGTTGAAATTGAAAATCGCGCCCAAGAGGATGAAAGCCAGCGCCTTGTTCTGCGCCTGCGGCGCGATGAACTGCGGCACAAAGGCCAGGAAGAACAAGGCCACCTTGGGGTTCAGCACATTGGTCAGAAAGCCTTGGGCAAAGATCTTGCGGTAGCTCGGCACGCTTGCTGTGGTTTCTGCCGATGCTTGTTGCTCGTGTGCTGGTACCTTGCTTCGGCTCAGCAGCATGCTCAGGCCCAGGTAGAGCAGATAGGCCGCGCCCGCCGCCTTGACCGCCGTGAACGCCCAGCTCGACGCCGCCAGCAAGGCCGACAAGCCCAGCGCTGCCGCCAGCACATGCACACAAGTGCCCGCGCCGATGCCAAAAGCCGCAGCAGAACCGGCGCGCCAGCCCTGGGTGGCGCTGCGCGTCATGATCAGCAGCGAATCAGGCCCCGGCGCGATATTGAGCAACAGGCCGGAAATGATGAATAGGCTCAGGTCTTGGGTACCAAACACGGGCGGCAATCTCCAGATTGACCTTGATCATAGGCGCGCCGGCTGCGCCCAAGCGGGTGCGGCCTGAGCAATACTCGGGGCCCGGCTCAGCCAAGACCCGTCGCGCCCTGGCGTAGCAACAGGCCGATCTCTGCAACTCTATTGCCGCAAACAACCCGCGCCATGATCACGCTCTACCACTGCGTCAGTGCCCGCTCCCTGCGCCCCATGTGGCTGCTGGAAGAGCTGGGCCTGCCTTACCAGCTGCAGATGCTGCCCTTCCCGCCGCGCGCCTTGGCACGTGAGTTCTTGCAGCACAACCCGCTGGGCACCGTGCCGCTGCTGGTGGACGGCAGCGCACGGCTGAGCGAGTCAGCGGCGATCTGCCAATACCTGGCCGCCCGCCACAGCCCTGGCGGCTTGGACGTTGCGGTGGATGACGCTGCGTTTGCCAGTTACCTCAACTGGCTGCATATGAGCGACGCCACGCTGACCTTCCCGCAAACCCTGCTGCTGCGTTACCGCTATTTCGAAGCGCCCGAGCGCCGCCAGCCCCAAGTGGCGGAGGACTATCAGCGCTGGTTCCTGGCCCGCTTGCGCGCCGTGGAGGCCGGCCTGCAGGGGCAAGAATTCTTATGCGCCGGCCGCTTCACCGCCGCCGATGTGGCGGTGGGCTATGCCCTGCTGCTGGCCCAGCATCTGGGCCTAGCAGACCAGTTCGGTCCGGCCGTGGCGGCCTACTGGGCCCGCCTGCAAGCGCGGCCCGCCTTTCAGCGGGCATTGCGCATCCAGCACGAGGCCGCGCTGGCACAAGGCGTGCCGACAACGCCGGCACCGGACTTGCGCCCCTGACGGTGGCCGAGCAAGCCCTGCGGGTTTAGAACCGGTATTCCAGGCCCAGCGAGGCCACATTCACCTCGCTGCGGGTCAGCCGCAAGATCTCCAGCTTGCTGCTCCAGCCATGGCCGAAGGCATAGCTCAGGCCGGCGCCGACGGAGTAGTCGGTGATCCGGTAGGCCGGGTTCTTCACTTGATCGTTGACCATCTTGGTGCTGCCGGCGCCAAGCCGGCCGTAGAGGCTGAAGCTCTCGCTCAGGGGCAGCTCGCCCAGCAGGGCCGCGCCGATGTGGCTGTCGGGGTAATAGGGCGGGTTGTTTTCCAGCAGGTAGCTAAACAGCGCAAAATTCAAGCCGCGTGCAAACAACTCAACCGAAAGCGTCTGGTTGATGCGATAGCCCAGAGCGACACCCAGGGATGGGTGGCTGCCGTCCCGTTTGTACAGATCGGCCGAGCCATTGGCGCTGCCCGCCGATAGCCCCAGGTGAACGCCGCTGGTGTCGCCAGCATCTGCCGCCCGGCTGGCACCCGAAGTGCTGAGCAGCAGTCCGGTCAGCAACGCTGTGGCGAGGATTGAAAAGTGTTGTGTCGAACGTTCTGGCATCGTGGCCCCCCTTGATTTGTGCTGCATTCTGATCGAGAAGCCGGTGGCCATTCAGGGCACGCTGACCCTAGCTCTAGGGGGCGGGCGGCTTGGCTCCGGGTCAACCCTAGCGAGATGACTTTAGTGATTGCTGCGCGCCGGGTTCAGAATTCGGGCACCGGAGAAACTGAGGACATCCATGACTTTGAAGACACACCCCAAGCGCCAAGCGCCGGCCCTGAGCGCCATTGCCTTGGCTGGGCTGATGTTGGCTGCGCTGAGCAGCCAGGCCCAAGAAGCGCCCGCGCCCGCAGGTGCTGCCGCCAGCGCGGCCGCCCCCGGTGCGCGCCCCCCGGCCGCAGCGCCGGAACAGGAGCCCAAGCCCTTCGACAAAGTCATCACCGCGGATGCCAAATCGCAGTCCGGCCTGTTCAATGTGCATAACGTCAAGGGCAAGCTGTACTTTGAAATTCCCAAGTCCTTGCTGGACAAGCCCTTGCTGATGGTGGCCACGGCCACCGCTGTGCCCACCGGGGTGGACCATGTGGGCAAGGCGCTCAACGAAGATGTGGTGCGTTTTGTGCAGCAGGGCAACAAGCTTTACTTCCAGACCGTCTCGCATGCGGCAGTGGCCGACCCGGCCCGGCCCATCGCCAGCGCGGTGGAAGCGGCGCAGCGCGACACGGTCTTGATGAGCTTCCCGATCGAAGCCTTTGGCAAGAACGGCGCGCCGGTGATCGAGGTTTCACGTCTTTTCAGCGCCGAGGTGGGTGATTTCTCGGCACGCGGCATCCTCAAAGGCTCGGGCCTGGACGCCTCGCGCAGCTATGTTGAAACCAGCCGCGCCTTCCCCACCAGCTTGCGTGTGGATGCGGTGCAAACCTATGGCTTGATCAATACACCGCCGGTGCTGCCGCCGGGCTTGCCGCCGGGCTTTGTGCTGCCGCCGGTGCCGCCCAAGAGCGCCAGCGTCAGCGTGGCCTACAACATCGTGCAACTGCCCGAAAAGCCCATGCAGGCGCGGGTGATGGACGATCGGGTGGGCTTTTTCAGCATCGCCAAGGTGGACTACGGCAGCGATGCACACGAAAGCAAGCGCGAACGCCTGATCACCCGCTGGCGCCTGGAGAAGAAGGACCCGACGGCCGCGCTGAGCGAGCCCGTCAAGCCCATCGTTTGGTACATCGACAAGAGCACGCCGACCAATCTGGTGCCCTTTGTGAAGCGCGGCATCGAGGCCTGGAATGTGGCTTTCGAGGCGGCCGGCTTCAAGAACGCGGTGCAGGCGCGGCCCTTCCCGAGCAAGGAAGAAGATCCCGAGTTCGACCCCGCCGATGTGCGCTACAGCATCATCCGCTGGGTGCCCTCGCCAATCCCCAATGCCTATGGCCCGCACCTCAGCGATCCACGCAGCGGTGAGATCCTCAACGCCAATATCGTGATGTATCACAACATCATGCAGTTGCAGCGCGACTGGTACGTGACGCAGGCGGGCGCGGTGGACAAGCGTGCGCAATCGCTGCCGCTGCCGGACGATTTGATGGGCGAACTGGTCGGCTATGTGGTGACGCATGAGGTCGGCCACTCGCTCGGCTTTCCGCACAATATGAAGGCCAGCTCGCTCTACCCGGTGGACAAGCTGCGTGATGCCAAGTGGCTCAAGGAAATGGGCCATGTGCCCACCTTGATGGACTACAGCCGCATCAACTATCTGGTGCAACCGGAAGACAAGATCGACCCGGCCCTGCTGATCCCCAAGATCGGCCCCTACGACATCTTCGCCACCCAGTGGGGCTACACCCCCATCCCCGAAGCCAAGACAGCCGCCGCCGAAAAGCCGGTGCTGGACAGCTGGATTCGCGCTCAAGACAGCAAGCCCTGGCTGCGTTTCACCTCACCGAAGGGCGAGGGTGAATATGGCGACACCACCGAGGCCGTGGGTGACGCGGATGCGGTTTACGCTACGACGCTGGGCATCAAGAACCTGCAACGCATCGTCAAGATGCTGCCCGGCATGACGCTCAAGGCCGGCCAAGACGACAAGACGCTGGAGGACCTCTATCGCGCCACCTGGTCGCAGTGGGGGCGTGAGCTGGGCCATGTGGCGGCCATCGTCGGCGGCTACAACTACCACAACAAGCATGGCGGGCAAGCCGGCGCGGTCTACGCGCCCGCAACCAAGGCCAAGCAGGCGCAGGCCGTGGCTTTCTTGAATGAGCAATTGTTCAAGACGCCGAGCTGGTTGTTTGAGCCAGCCATCGTCGAGCGGGTGCGTCCGCAAGAGCCCGGCAATCTGCTGCTGAACCAGCAGCGCAATGCCCTGCGCAGCCTGCTGGACCGCAGCCGCCTGGCACGCTTGCAGGCACAGGAAACGGCCGCCGTCGATGGCCAGGCCTACCGCGTAGATGAGTTGTTAGCGGACTTGCGCGCCGGCATCTTCGGCGAGCTGCAACTCGGCGGCAGCAAGATCACGGCAGCACGCCGCAATCTGCAGCGCGCCTATGTTGAGCAGCTGGGGGAGCGCCTGGTGGCGGCCGGCGGCGCCGGCACCGATGACGCCAAGGCATCCATCCGCGCCGAGCTGAAGACGCTCAAGACCCTGTTCGCCGCCAGGGCAGGTGCGGGCGACCGAACGGTGAAGGCCCAAGCCGATGAGCTGCTGGACCTGACCAACCGTGCGCTCGACCCACGCGGCCTACCGGCCCCGAGCACGGCTGCCGCGCCCATGCCCGGCGCGCGTGGGCTGAGCGACTCGCATGGTCACGATGAGAGCTGCTGGCCACACTGAGATCCGGCGATCTCCCTGAAAAAAAGCCGCCCGGTTTGCGCCGGGCGGCTTTTTCTTGTCTGGGTGAGTGCGGTTCAGGGCTGGTCTTTCTTGTCAGGGGCTGCGGCATCAGAGCCTGACTTGATCGCAGCCACGGCCTGGGCGCTCAACTCGGCGCTTTTGTCTGCGGCCTGTTTGGCCAGTTCGGTGGCCTTATCAGCCGCTTGCTTGGCCAATTCCGAAGTCTTGTCCGCCGCATGGTTGGCAGCTTCCGCTGTTCTGTCGGCTACTTCGGTGGCCACCTCGGCGGCCTTCTCGCTGGCCTTGTGCGCCAATTCGCTGGCGCTGGTCACCGCCTCGTGGGTGGCTTCCTTGGTGGCGTCCCAGGCGCTGCTGGCGGCGGCCGATGCCTTGTCGCCCAGCACTTCGGCCTTCTCGGCCACTTGCTTGCTGGCTTCGGCAATTGCCTCACCGGCGTCGTGAGCGGCTTCTTTGACTTTGTTCCACAGGTCTGACATGGCGTGTTCTCCCAGGCTATTGATGTGATCCAGGTCCTCGGCGGGCGCAGTGCAGTACAGCCCGCCGTGCTGGCCAAATCATTCTGCGTGGGTAGGCCCGGGCATGGGTGACGAATACGTGACTTGTCCCTGATGTCCCCGACTTCGGGCCTCAGTCGCCGTGCACGGGCATGCGCAAATCGTCCAGATAGTCGCGCTTGATATTGATGCTGCTGCGTTGGCCCAAGTCTTCGCTGTGCTGGGCCAGCCAGGCTTTGGCATGGCTGCGGCCCAAACCGTGTAGGCCTTGGATCAGGGTGGCGTCGGTGGAGGTCTTGCTGCTGGCGCCAAAGGCATCCAATTCAGCGCCGCCGTCGATCCGGTGCATCAGCACGTCTTTGTAATGCGCCGGGTCCAGCTTGCCTTCGGCCAGCAGGCGTTTGACGAAGTCGATGGCGCGCATTTCGGCCACCAGGCCGGCGTTGAAGGTGACTTCGTTGATCCGGTCCATGATTTGCGCGCTGTGGGTGGGCAGCTCGTCACGCCGGATCGGGTTGATCTGCACCAGCACGATGTCGCGCCCCTGGCATTGGTAGATCAGCGGGTGAATAGCGGGGTTGCCGCAGTAGCCGCCGTCCCAGTAATGCAGGCCATCGATTTCAACAGCCCGAAACAAGGTGGGCAGGCAGGCCGAGGCCATCACCGCGTCCAGCGTCAGGCGCTTGCCCGAGAACACTTCGGCCTTGCCGCTGCGCACCTCGGTGGCCACCACGAAAACCTTGGGCGCGGTGCCGGCTTGGCTGGCGTGCGCCAGAGCGTCGAAGTCGATCTGCCCGGCCACAAAGTGGCGCAGCGGGTTGATGTCCAGCGGATTGCTCTGGTAGGGCGAGAGGGTGCTGGACCAGAAGGTGCTCATCGCATTCATCCAGCTGGCGGCGGGTGAGTACTCGCTGCCGCAGGGGCCGAAGAGCAGGGAAAACGGCGCGCGCTCCGCGGCCGTCAGGGCATTGCCCAGCGCGCCCATGCGCACGATGCCATCCCAGAAACTTTTCAGCGCTTCCCGCGCGGCCTCGCGGGGGTCAGGTTTTGCCTTGGCTTGCGCCTGGGCAAAACCATGGGCCATGGCCACTGCATTCATGGCGCCGGCGCTGGTGCCGCTGATGCCTTCGAAGCTGATGCGGCCATCTTCCAGCAAGGCGTCCAGCACGCCCCAGGTGAAGGCGCCGTGCGAGCCGCCGCCCTGCAAGGCCAGATTGACGGGCGCTTGGATCGCTGGGGCTGACCGGGTTGGAACAGGGCTCATGAGGCGGGCTCGGGCTGACGACGACCGGGCCATTGTGGCCCGGCGCCGGCAGCAAGCCCGTTGCCGCGCCGATCAGTCGCCGAAGACCACCGGCTTGCGCTGCGAGGCCCAGCCTTCGAGCTTGGGCCCGTAGACCTCTTCGATATGGTTGCGCTTGACCTTGAAGGTCGGGGTGATGAAACCGTTGTCCACCGTCCAGGGCGTGGTGATCACGGTCACGCAGTCGAGTTGCTCATGCGGGTCGAGCTTGGCATTGACGGCGGCCAGGTGGGCGCTCAGGCCTTCGCTGATGGCGCTGCGGTCGGCCGCGCTGGCGCTGGCCACGGTGGGCGAGAGCATCACGATGCCGACCGGCTGGCCCAGATTGGCGCCGGTGACCACGCAGGCCTCCACGCCGGGGTAGGCGCCCAGGCTGTCTTCGATCGGCGCGGGCGCCACATACTTGCCCTTGCTGGTCTTGAACAAGTCTTTGACCCGGCCGGTAATGTGCGCGCAGCCATGCTCATCAATCTTGGCCTTGTCACCAGTGCGGAACCAGCCGTCCTCGGTCATGACCTCGGCGCTGAGCTTGGGCTCTTTGTAATAGCCCAGCAACAGAGCCGGGCTGCGCATCTGCAACTCGCCATTGGCGGGGTCGATGCGGCATTCCACACCCTTGTAGGCGGGGCCCACGCTGCCGGTCTGGTCGCGCCCGGGGATGGTGATGTGCGAGACCGCCAGGTTCTCGGTCATGCCATAGCCCTCGTTGATGGGCAGGCCCAGGCGGCGGTACCAGTTCAGCAGAGCCACCGGCATGGGTGCGGCGCCACCAGCGGCGATGCGGCACTGATCCAGGCCCAAGGCCTTCATGATCTTCTTGCGCACCAGGCCACCGATGATGGGTAGCGACAGCAGGAGCGCCAGCTTTTTCTCCGGCATCTTGGCTTGCACACCTTGCTGGAACTTCACCCACAGGCGCGGCACCGAGAAGAAGATGGTGGGCCGGGCGCGCTGCAAGTCAGCGGCAAAGCTCTCCAGGCTTTCGGCGAAAAACACCGAGAAGCCAAAGTGCAGCCAGCCATGCTCGACCAGCACGCGCTCAACGACGTGGGCCAAGGGCAGATAGCTCAGCATGCGGTCTTGTGCGCCGATATCGATGCGTTCACGCGCCGCGCCCATCGCCCAGGCAAAGGCGCCGAAGCTGTGCATCACGCCCTTGGGCGCGCCGGTGGTGCCCGAGGTGTAAATCAGCGTAGCCAGCTCATCGGCCTGGCGTAGGGGCTGGCCCTGGATGGGGGTGTTGCGGGCGCAGATGGCGTCCCAGCCTTCGTAGGCTTTGATGGCTTCAGGCGGCGACAGCGGGTAGCTGATGCAGGGCAAGCCTTCAGGCACGCCGGCCTTCATGCCGTCCCAGCCATCGAGCTTGCCGATGAAGCAGGCACGCGCCTCGCTGTGGGTCAGGATCTGGCGAATGGTCTCGTGGGCCAGGGTCGGGTAGAGCGGCACCGAGACATAACCCGCCATCCAGATGGCCAGATCACTCATCAGCCACCAGGCGCAGTTCTTTGACAGGATGGCCACTTTGGCGCCGGGCTCCCAGCCTTGTGCGCGGCCCATCGCCTGCAAGTGGGCGGCCATGCGGCGGGTTTGCTCACCCACCTCGGCCCAGGTGAATTCCTTGACCTGGCCGCCGCCCATGGGCTGCGTTAGCACCACACGTGTCGGATCGGTTTTTTCCCAGTGATAGAAGCGTTGCAAGGCCAAGCTATCGGCGGCAAGGGTAGGCATTGTGTTTGTCTCCTGTCTTTTATGTCACGCAATCTAGCGCGTTCGGGCGATTGAGATTAGCGGGTAATCCGGGAGAAGGCGTCGATTAGAGCCGCGGCTCGAACAATCGTGCTGTTTGCGCCCACTCGCCAAGGGCTGCGCCTGCGCTAGCGCGCAGTACAGGCGGTCTTAAGGTGTCGGGGAACCGCCCCTGGCCCGTTTGCTGGGCAGGGGCAGGGGAGGTAGCGCGGCCGGGTCGGGGCGATCCGGGCCGATCAGCCGGCTTCGGCCTGCTGCAGCGCGCTCAAGGCGGCATTCAGCACGGCCGGGTCGGCGGCCAAGTCCGCTTGCTGGGGCAACTCGGCCAGGGCTGCGGCGCCTTCGCGCTTGAGGCGGGCCACCCATTGCCCGGCGGCACGGCCTTCGGCAAAGCCCTGGCTTTGCAGCAGCAGCGTGCCGTCGACGGCGTTGAGCTTGAAGTAGAACTGGCCGTCGGCCTCGCGGTATTGCTTGAAGACGGGCAGCGCCGGCTTGGCCGCCTTGGCGTGGCCCGCTTGCGGGGCGGCAGCGCTGGCCACAAAGCTGCGTAGGCCCACGGCCTCGCGGGCACGCGCCAGCAAGGGGCCGGCCAGGCGGCGCGCCTTGGCGGCACCTTCTTGCAGAATGGCTTCGAGGCGCTCTGGGTGAGCCATCAGCTCGGCATAGCGGGCACGCATCGGGCCAATCTGTGCTTCGATCAATTCGAACAGCTGGTGTTTGGCCTCGCCCCAGGCCAGGCCAGCGCGCAAGGCGGCGCGGAAGTCGGCGCGCTGCTGCGGCGTGGCGAAGGCGTCGTAAATGGTGACCAAGGCCTGGCCCTCGGGGTCCTTGGGCTCACCGGGCAGCTTGGAGTCGGTGACGATGCGCGCAATCGCTTCCTTCAGCGCCTTGGCGCCGCCTTCGAACAGCGGAATGCTGTTGTCGTAGCTCTTGCTCATCTTGCGGCCGTCCAGGCCGGGCAGCAGGGCCACATCGTCCTCCACATTCGCCTCGGGCAGCACGAAGAAGTCCTGGCCGCCGCCGAACTGGTGGTTGAAGCGCTGGGCCACATCACGCGCCATCTCGATGTGCTGAACCTGATCGCGCCCGACCGGCACGCGGTGGGCGTTGAAGATCAGGATGTCTGCCGCCATCAGGATGGGGTAGCTGTAGAGGCCCATGGTGATGCCGGCATCCACGTCCTCGCCGGCAGCGGTGTTCGCATCGGTGGCGGCCTTGTAGGCATGGGCCCGATTCATCTGACCCTTGGAGGTGACGCAGGTCAGCAGCCAGGTCAGCTCAGGGATTTCGGGGATGTCGCTCTGGCGGTAGAAGGTGACCCGCGAGGTGTCCAGACCGGCGGCCAACCAGGTGGCGGCGATTTCCAGGCGCGAACGCGCAATCCGCTCCGGCTCATCGCATTTGATCAGGGCATGGTAATCCGCCATGAAGAAAAAGCTCTCCACGCCGATTTCCTGACTAGCGGCAATGGCGGGGCGGATCGCGCCGACGAAGTTGCCGAGGTGCAAGGTGCCGGTGGTGGTGATGCCGGTCAGAACGCGTTGAGTCATGGTGGGTCAGGATGCTGTGCTTGAGATCGGAAACGCGGGCGGCGGCCAGCGCGGGTGGCGCCTGGGCTGCTGCCATGTCTACCCGCATTGTCTCAGCATGTGAGCTGCCCGAAATTGTTGCCCAAGCGATGCGCCAACTTGCTCAGCCGGCTGCGCGCCAGCAAGAATCATGTGGAGCTTGCCGTGCCAGCGGCTAGGATGGCTTTGACCTTTCCTCTTCACTGTCCTTGTGGCTTGCGTACCTTCTGCCGGCTAGGCTGCAATGCTTCTGGAGTTTCATGACCGCCCTGATCCTCACTGGCGCCGGACTGAATGCCCTTTTGGGGCTGGCTCTGTTGATGCTGTGGCGTCAGGCGCCGCAGCATCTGTATGTGCGCTACTGGGGTTGGAGCTGGATTTTGTTGTCGGGCGCGCTGGCTTTGGGCCTGGGTTTGTTGCCGGAACAGGACGGCAGCTTCGGCCACAAATTGTTGGTGGGCACGGCCGCCGCCCTGGCGATGGGCTCCATGGCTTTGCGTACCGGCGGTGCGCGGATTTACCGCCGGCTCAGCTGGAGGCGCCAAGTTTGGTTGCCGATTTTCCTGCTGCTGATGGGCAGCCTGATGGGCTTGGCGGAATTGGACCACCGCTACGCCGTGCTGGCTGCCTCTATTTATCTGGCCGTGGGTGCTTGGCAATGCGCTTGGTGGCTGGGCCGGGGAGGCAATTCGGGCGAACGTTTTGTGGCCATGTGCTTTGTCACGGCCGGGTTTGCCCATATCTTGACGCCAGTTTTTGACCCCCTGGGGCGCTCGGCCGTGCCGCATATTGCGGGCCTGTTTGTGCAAACCACCTTGTCCTTGGGGCTGATGTTTTTGTCGGTGGCGCGCGCGCACAAGGAAGCGCGCCAGCAGGCCGAGCGCTTTTCTCAGCTGGCCGAGCATTCCCTGCAAGGCCTGCTGGTGGTGCAGAACCACAAGCTGGTCTATGGCAACCCCGCGGCCAAGAGCATCTACGGTGTGACGGACGCGGACTTGGCGGTCAGCCGCAATCTTTTGACCCGTTTGGTGCCCCCAGACCAACAAGAGGCGATTCGTGAACGCAACCGCCTGGTGATGGCCGACCCCAAGGCCCGTATCGAATGGGAGGGCGGCCGCATGACCATGGACGGGCGGCAGATCTATGTGCGCGGCTTGTCCAGCCATATCCAGTGGGACGGTCAACCCGCCGAGCTGATGGTGATGATCGACGACAGCTCGCGCCAGCGTGCGGTGGACGCCTTGCTGCGCCAGGCCATGCACGATGAGTTGACCGATTTGCCCAACCGCAACTTCGCCGTCGAGCGCCTGCGTCAGCTCACCCGCACCGGCTCCGCGCCCTTTGCCCTGATCTCGGCCGACCTGGACCGCTTCCAGCTGGTCAACGAAAACCTGGGCCATGAGGTGGGTGACGCCTTGCTGCGAGCGGTGGCCAAGCGCCTGAGTCTGGAGTTGCCGGTGGAAGCCACCTTGGCGCGCCTGGGCGAAGACCAGTTTTTGGTGCTGCTCGAAGGTGTGGCCGAGCCGCAGGCGGTGCAGAGCCAAGTCGAGCTGCTGCTGGATTTGCTGCACAGCCCCTTCGCCGTGGAGGGTGCCGAGTTGTATGTGCACATGTCGGTGGGCGTGGCGCTGTTCCCGCGCGATGGCCTGGACGGGGCCAATCTGCTACGCGCCGCCGATGCGGCCATGCACCGGGCCAAGGCGCGGGCCGGCACGGCCTTTGTGTTTTTCGAGCCCAGCATGAAGGGCGATTCGCGCGCCCGCCTGGAGGCCGAACAGGCGCTTGGCCGCGCCATCGCCGAGCAGCAATTTGTGCTGGAGTACCAGCCCAAGTTCTTGTCGCACTCACGCAAGCTCTGCGGCTTTGAAGCCCTGGTGCGCTGGCAGCGCCCCGACTGGGGGCGGGTCAGCCCGGCGGACTTTGTGCCCGCGGCAGAGCGCACCGGTCAGATCAATGCCCTGGGCGGCCTGATCCTCGATATGGCCATGCGCCAGCTGCGTGAATGGCAGGACTTGCATGGGCGGGTGCTGAGCCTGGCCGTCAATGTCTCGCCGCTGCAGTTCGAGGATGGCGCTTTTGCCAGCGGCCTGCTGGGCGAGCTCAAGGCCCGTGGCCTGCCCGCCACCTGCCTGGAAATCGAGATCACCGAGACGGCGGCCATCGCTCATCTGGATCAGGTGATGCCGCAGCTGCGCCTGCTGCGCGCGGCCGGCGTCTTGTGCGCGCTAGACGACTTCGGCACCGGCCAGTCCTCGCTGACCATGCTGCGCAATCTGCCCATCAGCGCGATGAAGCTGGACCGCAGCATGATCGCCCCGCTGCCCGAGGCCGGCGCCAGCGCCGTGGTCAAGGTGACTTGCGCCCTGGGTCAGGCGCTCAGCCTGGACATCGTGGCCGAAGGGGTGGAAACCGAAGAACAGGCCGCCGCCGCCGAGCAACTGGGCTGCACCCAGCTGCAAGGCTATTTGCTCGGCCGGCCTTTGTCAGCCGAGCAGGCGGGCGCTTTGCTGGCGGATTGGGCAGGGCGCGCGGCCTAGGCAAAGGGCAATGCCGGGGACGCAGCGCGGGTCAGCGTCCGCCTTCGGAACTGCTTACCTTGTCGCCATCACCTCACCCAGGCGCACCGGCCCGGCCGGCTGCCACGCCGGGTTGAAGGCCAGGGCATCGCCCTGCCCCTTGGGGAAGAGCATCACCACGGTGGAGCCCAGCAGGAAGCGGCCCAGCTCATCGCCCTGTTTGAGCACGATGTTCTGATCGGCGTATTGCCAGTCCCGCAAATGGCCCGGGCGCGGCGGGTTGACCACGCCATGCCACACGGTGGCCATGCTGCCCACGATGGTGGCACCCACCAGCACCATGATCCAAGGGCCTTGCGGCCCTTCGAACACGCAGACCACGCGCTCATTGCGCGCGAATAGGCCCGGCACGCCCTCGGCCGTGACCGGGTTGACCGAGAACAGCTCGCCCGGCACATGGATCATGCGCAGCAGGCGGCCATCGCAAGGCATGTGGATGCGGTGATAGTCGCGTGGGCTGAGGTAGAGGTTGGCGAACAGGCCGTCGCGGAACTGCGCGGCCAGCGCCGCGTCACCGCCCACCAAGGCGGTGGTGCTGAATTGATGGCCCTTGGCCTGAAAAATCTGCTCGCCCTCGATGCGGCCGAACTGGCTGATGCGGCCGTCCACCGGGCAGATCAACTCGGCCGCCGCAAGCGGGCGGGCGCCGGGCTTGAGGGCGCGGGTGAAGAATTCGTTGAAGCTCGCGTAGCTGGCGATATCGGGATTGGCCGCTTCGGCCATATTGACCTCGTAGCGGGCGACGAAGCGGCGGATCACACTGGTGGTCAAGCCACCCAGTCGGGCCGAGGCGAATTTGCCGGCGATCCAGGTCAGTGCCTGCTTGGGCATCAGGTATTGGGGCAGGACTTTGATGCGGGCGTTAGGCACAGTGAAGACGGGTGAGCTGAAGCGGTGCGGGATTGTAGGTGGGCGCTGGGGGCTCTGGCGGGGGTGGTTACGATAGTCACTTAAGAATCAAATCGTATGGACAGCATGGAAATCTACCTCGACGCCAATGCCACCACCCCGGTGTTGGCGCAAGCCGCACGCGCCGCTATGCAGGCCATGGCGGACGACTTTGGCAACCCCAGCAGCGTCCACAGCACCGGCCTGAAGGCCCGCGCCATGATGGACGCCACGCGTGAGCGGGCCAAAGCCCTGCTGGACACCGGCAGCGGCCAATTGCTCTTCGTCAGCGGCGCCACCGAGGGCATTCAAACCGCCGTGCTGTCGGCCCTGCACGCCTTGCGTGAGCGCCGCGATGGCGGTGACCTTCAGGCTGAACTGCTGCTCTACGGCGCCACCGAGCACAAGGCCGTGCCCGAGGCGTTGCGGCATTGGAACGATGTGCTGGGCCTCGGCCTGCAGGTCCTAGCTATTCCGGTCGACCGCCTGGGCCATCACGATTTGGACTGGCTGCGCCGCGAAGCGCCGCGCGCCGGCCTGGTCTGCACCATGGCCGCCAATAACGAAACCGGCGTCATCAGCGACCTGGCCGGCATTGCTGCCGCGCTGGGCAGCAGCCCCTGTTTCTGGATGGTGGACGGCGTGCAAGCCCTGGGCAAGCTGCCGCTGAAATTAGCCGGCACGCGCATCGATTACGCGCCCTTCTCCGGCCACAAGCTGTATGCGCCCAAGGGCATTGGCCTGCTCTATGTACGTGAGGGCGCGCCCTTCACCCCGCTGATGGCGGGCGGCGGGCAAGAGGGCAGCCGCCGCTCGGGCACCGAAAACATGTCCGGCATTGCCGCTCTGGGCGCCGTGCTGGCGGCGCTGCACGATGGCCAGACCTTCCGTGACCACGCCACGCTGAGCGTCTATCGCCAGCGCTTGGCCGATGCCTTGCTGGACGCCTTCCCCGGCCTGGTCTTCAATGTGCCGCTGGATCAAAGCCTGCCGACCACGCTCAATTTCGCCGTGCCGGGCCTGAGCTCGCGCCTGCTGCAAGACTTGTTTGACGCCGCCGAATGCCGCATCAGCGGCGGCTCGGCCTGCAGCGCCGCCAAGGCCCAGCCCAGCTTTGTGCTGCAGGCCATGGGCTTGCCGGATTGGCAGGCGGCCGGCGCGGTGCGCCTGTCCATCGGCCCGGCGGTGGACAAGGCCTTCATCGACGAAGCCTGCGCCCGCATCCGCGCCTGCGGTGAATCGCTGCGCCGCAACTGCATGAGCCCGGCGGACAACCTGGCGGTGGAGGGCGAAGGCATCACCCGCTTCACGCTGGAAGGCGCTTGCTGCTATTTGATTGCCGATGCCGCCGCCAAGCGCTGCGTGCTGATCGACCCCTTGCCCGAACAAGTGCCACGCCTGGCGCAATTGCTGGCTTGCCAGGGCTATCCGCTGCTGGCCGTGCTCAGCACCAGCGGCGACGCCCTGCATGCCGAGGCGCGCCAATTGCTGGCGGAGGAGCTGCCAAGCTTGGGCGCGGATTGCGTGCAAGACATCGACGCCCTGGGCTGGCCGGCGCCAGCGACGAGTATTGATCTCGGCGCCCAGCAACTCAGCCGCGTGCGCCTGGGCTCGCCAGGCGATCGCCCGCAACAAGCCCTGCTGCTGAGCCGTGAGGGCCAAGCACCCCACATCGTCTTCACGCCGCTGGGCGTGGAGGAGCTGCCGGCTGAAGCGCTGGCGCAGCTGCCGGCCCACGCTTTGTTTGCGCCGGCGCAGGACGCGGCACAAACACTGGCGCAAACGCTGGCGCAGCGCGCCGCGCCCGATAGCGCCACGCCGGACCTGCAACTCGAGGCGGCCCAGCTGGCCGAGTTTGTTGCGAAATATCCCGATGCGCTTTTGATCGATGTGCGCGAGCCCTATGAGCAGTTCCTGACCAATAACCTCGAACTGGCGGGCCTGGGCCCACGCCAGGCCGTGCCGCTGTCGCGCCTGCTCAATGCCCTGCCGGATTGGTTGGCCGCGCCGCGTCCGCTGCTGCTGTACTGCCGCAGCGGCAACCGTAGCCGCCAGGCCGCGCAAGCGCTGGCGCGTTTGGGCCACACGCAGGCTTGGTCGCTGAGCGGTGGGTTGGCATTGTTGCCGGCTCAGGCCGCCTTGGGCGCCGCGCTCAGTGATCCAGCTTTGATGGTCTGAGGCCGGCTCGGCAAGGGGCGCCAAGCGGGCAAGGTGTCCGAACCCGCCGCGCCTGGCCCAGCAATGAATGGTCAAATAGGCGTTGGCTCGGCAGCTCTTGCTGGGCCAGAACTTTCTTGCTCCAGCGCCCATGTCAGACCTTTCCGATTCCCATATCCACAGCTCGTTTTACCGCTTTGTCACCCTGGCTGAGCCGGAGCGCGTGGCGCAGCGCCTGCGTGAGATCAGCACTGAGTTGGGCGGCAATATCCTGGTCGCGCCCGAAGGCATCAGCGCGGCGATTGCCGGGCCGGCGCAGGCGCTGGCCAAGTTCGAGCTGGCCTTGCAGCAAGATCCCGTTTTCGACGGTGCCTTCACCGGCATGTGGTTCAAGCACAGCGCTTGCACGACCAAGCCTTTCACCCTCATCAAAGTGCACACCAAGCCCGAAATCGTGGCCTTCGGTGTGCCGGGCGTCAGCGGTTTGCCGGATGCCAGCAAAGCCAATACCCATGTGCCGCCGGCGCAGTGGCGCGAGCTGATCGCCCAGCCCGATGTGCTGGTGCTGGACAACCGCAATAGCTTCGAGTTCAAGCTCGGCCGCTTCAAGAACGCGGTGGACCCGGAAGTGGCGCATTTCCGCGACTTCCCGGCCTATGTGGCCAGCCATGCTGAGGAATGGAAGGCCGAGGGCAAGCGCATCGCCATGTATTGCACCGGCGGCATCCGCTGCGAGAAGACCAGCGCCTGGATGCAGGAGCAGGGCCTGGACGTCTACCAACTCGATGGCGGCATCGTCAACTATTTCAAAGCCCTGCCCGACGCCGAGCGCGACTGGGAGGGCGAACTCTTCGTGTTCGACAAGCGCATCGCCATCGACACCAAGCTGCAGGAAACCTCCACCACGGCCGAAGAGGTTTACGCCGGCCTGCCCGATGAAGCCTGGCGCCTGGCCCGGGCCAAGCGGCTTGACCCTGGCGCCTGAGGTCTTCAGCCCAAACACGGATAATTGCACTCGCCGCCCCTGCTTGCGGGCGGCCCATTCCCTACACGCCCACGCCTCATGTCCAATTTGATCGTCCACGGCGGCACGCCACTTGCCGGCCGCATCATTCCTTCGGCCAATAAGAATGCCGTGCTGCCGGTGCTGTGCGCCACGCTGTTGACCCGTGAGCCGGTGCGCCTGCGCGGCGTGCCGGAGATCACCGACGTCAAGAAGATCCTCGAGGTGTTCCGCAACCTGGGCAGCTTGGTGTCCATGGACTACGCCAGCGGCGTGCTCGATGTGCACCACCGCGACACCCATTTCGACGCGGCCAAAGACCGCCTGCCCGAGGAAATGCGCAGCTCCATCATGCTGGTGCCGGGCCTGATGGCGCGCTTCGGTGCCGCCCGCATCGAAGACGATGTGACCGGCTGCACCCTGGGCGTGCGCGAGATTGACCCGCATGTGGAAGTGTTCCAGCGCTTCGGCGCCGAGGTGACGCGCCAGCCCGACGGCCTGGTGCTGCAAGTGGCCCAAGCCAAGCTGCGCGCCAACGATCACTGGACCGACTACGCCTCGGTCACCACCACCGAGAACTTCGTGCTCTGCGCCGCCCTGGCTGCTGGCCGCTCCACCCTGACCAATGCCGCTTCCGAGCCGCATGTGCAGGAGTTCTGCACCTTCTTGCAGATGTTGGGCGCCAAGATCGACGGCCTGGGCACTTCGCGCCTGAGCATCACCGGCGTGGACGCCCTGGGCGGCGGCGAGTTCACCTTTGCCGAAGACTTCCACGAAATCGTCACCTTCTTGGCCCTGGGCGCCATCACCGGCGGCCAGGTCGAGGTGCGCAACTCCACGCCCGAGCAGTTCCCCTTGTTGGACCGCACTTTCGCCAAGTTCGGCGTGCAGATCGTGCATGAGAACGGCTGGTCCCGCGCGGTGACGAATGGGCCGCTCAAGGTCAAAGAACCCTTTACCCGCAACATCTTGCAAAAGGTGGAAGCTGCTCCCTGGCCCTATGTGCCGGTGGACCTGCTGCCGATCTTTGTGGCCCTGGGCATCAAGGCCGAAGGCAGCGTGATGTTCTGGAACAAGATTTACGACGGCGCCATGGGCTGGACCTCGGAGCTGAGCAAGTTTGGCGGCCATGCCTTCTTGTCTGACCCGCACCGCATGGTCACTTTCGGCGGCAAGCCCCTGCATGCCGCCGAGGTCGAAAGCCCCTACATCATCCGCGTGGCCATCGCCCTGCTGATGGTGGCGGCCAGCATCCCCGGCCGTTCAGTGATCCGCAACGCCACGCCGATCCGCCGCGCCCACCCGCAGTTTGTGGAAAACATCTGCAGCCTGGGCGCCCGCATCGAGTGGGTGGAAGGCGAGTAAGGCTAGGTGGCGGTGCTGTTGTTCTTGATGCGCGCCAAGCTGGGTGCGGCGCAAGCGACGCTTGCGGCTTTGGCGGGCATGGCCATGGCCCTGAGCGCTGGCGGCGCAGCTGCTGGCCCCGTGGTGGCCGCTGCGAACGCATCTCCGGCTGCATCGCCCGGCGCGTCGTTCGCGCCGACGGTGGTCGCCGCTGCCGAGCCACCGTTCACGATGCAGTGGCTGGTGCAAGACTACCCGCCTCATTTCAGCTACATCAATGGCCGCGCGCCGCGCAGCATCGACGACATTGGCCGCGGTGAGATCGACGGCTTCTTGCGGCTCATGGTCGAGCGCATGCCGCAGTTCCGCCATGGGTTTGTCGATGCCGGCATGCCCCGCTTCGAGACCCTGGTGCGCCAGGGCCAGACCATCTGCTCGGTGCTGCATGTGCGCACGCCGGAGCGCCTGAGCTGGCTCTACTTCACCCATATGTATCCGCCGCAGTTTTCGCGCCAGATCCACGTCATCGTGCGGCGCGACAAGCTGGCCCAGTTCACACCGGACGCCGCGCAGCCTTTGAGTTTGAGCGAGATCTTGCAGCGCAAGGACCTGGTGGGCCTGCTGCCGCGCGGGCGCTCCTTCGGCCCCAAGATCGATGCCTTGCTGCAGGCCCAGGGCGAGCAAGCGCCCAAGACCTTGCCCAGCGGGCGCGGCAACCATTTATTGGCCATGCTTCGCGCGCAGCGCATGGACTACACGCTGGAATACCCCTCTATCGTTGACGAGTTCGACAAAAGCGCCGAGGGCAGTGCGGCTGGCCCCGAATTGGTCAAGCTGCCGATTGCCGAGGGCCGCAGCACGGCGGTGGCCACGGCCGCATGCAGCCGCACGCCCGAGGGCCGCAAGGCGATTGCCGCCATCGACCAGGTCGTGCGCAAGCTGGCACAAGATCCGCAGCGCGAGGCCTGGATCCGCGCCTGGCGCGGCCCGCAGGCCGACGAGCAGGACCTGGTCAATATCCGCCGCTATATGGATGAACGCGCACGCAGCGGGCCGCAAATCGAATGAGTCGCTAGTGAGTCAGCCGTGAGCCGCCCGCCCAAGCTTGATTTGCCGCTGCGCAACGGTGTGGCCGCCAGCGCGCTGGCTTGCCCGGCCGGGCATTGGGCCACGCTGCTGGACTTTTTGAGCGAGCGCCTGCCGCGCGTCAGCCGGGCCGATTGGCTGGCGCGTCTCCAGGCGGGCGAGGTGCTGGATGCTGAGGGTCAGGTCTTGCCTGCCACGGCGCCTTACCGGGCCAGCAGCCGCATCTACTACTGGCGCCACCTGGCGCAAGAGCCGCAGATTCCGTTCGAGGCAGAAATCCTGTTTCAGGACGAGTATGTGTTGGTGGCCGATAAGCCGCACTTCCTGCCGGTGCTGCCGGCCGGCCGTTATGTGCAGCAGACCCTGCTGACCCGCTTGCGCCAGGCCACGGGCCTGGCCGAACTCACGCCTGCGCACCGCATCGACCGTGAAACCGCCGGCCTGGTGCTGTTCAGCCTGAAGCCGGCCACGCGCGGTGCCTATCAAAACCTGTTCCGCGACCGCGCCGTCAGCAAGGTTTACGAGGCGATTGCCCCCTTCCGGCCAGAGCTGAGCCTGCCGCTGCTGCGCTGCAGCCGCCTGGAAGAACGCAGCGAGGCCTTTATGCAGATGCAGGAAGTGGCGGGTGAGCCCAATGCCGAAACCCAGATCGCGTTGCTGGAGCGGCTGCCCGATGGTTTGGCGCGTTATGAATTGCGACCGAAAACCGGGCAAAAGCACCAGCTGCGCGCGCAAATGAGCGCCCTGGGCCTGCCGATTCTGGGTGACCGCATCTATCCGCGCCTCTTGCCGGAAGAAACCGAGCCGGACTATCGCCAAGCCCTGCAACTGCTGGCGCGCAGCCTCAGCTTCACCGACCCGGTGACGGGCCAGCTGCGCCACTTTGAGACGCGGCTGGCGCTGACGGGGGCGGTGCCGCTGACGCTGACGTAGTTGCCGTCGCCGCCGTCGCCATCCCCATCGGCGTGGTCTCCAGCTTGCGCCTGATCATGGCGATGTGGGTGCGCAGGGCGTAAAGCTCGTCGGCATAGCTCAGTGGCACCTTGATGCCGGCCACATGGGCTTCGATTTGATCCAGCTCCTGCTTGAGCTGATCCGGCGCGCGCTGGCCGGCCGCCAGCTCCAGCTGACGTAACTGGCCATACCAGCGGAACACGCGCGAACGCAGGCGCAACTCAACGATGGGCGGCAAGAAGCGGGAGGCCGGCAAGAGCACGGCCAGCAAAGGCAGCAGCACGATCCACATGCGGTCGAAGAAATTGGCCAGCCAGAAAGGCAGATAGCGCTGCAACCAGGGCGGGCCGCTGCGGTAGAAGCGCTCGGCCTCGGGTGAGACCGGGAAGATGGGTGCTTGCAGATTGGGGAACTCACCCTGGCGGCTGAACCAGCCGGCCTGGCTGTGCACCTTGACGGCCGCTTGCACCAGCAATTGCACCAGGGCCGGGTGCAAGTCTTCCCGCACCACCAGGGAGGCGGTGGTGGCGATCATGCGCACCTCTTTGGCCGGGCGGTCGGCCGCGGGGTCGATCAGGCCGCGCGGCATGCGCAGCGGGTGCAGAAAGCCGAGCCGGCGCACATAGGCCTCGGCCTGCTCAAACTCGAACAATTGCACGCCGGGCGTGTGCAGCAGGTATTGCACAAACGGCGCTTCCGGGGCGGCGACCATGGCCAGCGCATCGTCCTGGCCCTGCACCAGGCTGACGACACCGTTGACCGTGCCGGCGCCGCCGCGATGCAGGGTTTGCGCCGGCACGCCGCCCAAGGCCGCAATCTGGCGGAACATCGGCCCGGTGCCAGCACCCGCCGGGCCGCTATTGATGCGCCAGTTGCCGAGCTGATTCAAACGCGTCAGCGGCTTGCCGGCGAGCAGGCGCTGGGCGCTGTCTTCGCGGTAAAACAGCCACAGCGGCTCGTAGGCCACGCTGCCCAGGGTCACCAGGGTGGGCTCGGGGTTGTCGCGATCGGGTGGCTCCACGCCGCCCTGCACAAAGGCGGCATGCACGCCGGAGCGGGGGTCGCGCAGCAAGGCCAGGTTCTCGGCCGACCCTTGCGTCGGCCGCAGCTCCAGCTTGACGCCTTGGGCTTGCAGCAAGGGCACATAGCGCTTGGCAAACTCGGCATAAGCGCCTTGCTCAGGCCCGGTCGCCACCACGATGCGCTTGGCCGGCGTGGGATCCAGCAGCCAATAGGCCAGCACGAGCAGGGCGGCAGTCAACACCAGCACAAAAGCCAAGGCCCAGGGCCCGGGCTCGGGCAGGAAGCGCGGTTGCTGGCGGGGGGCAGGCGTGGACGTTGGGGCGGCGGTGCTCATGGCGGCACGATAGCGCAGGGGCTGGCTTGATGGGCGCTGAGTTCGCTTAGGCCAGCTTGCTTGCAGCCTCGGCCGCTTCCAGTGCGCCCTCCAAGTAGCCCCCCGAATGCGGTGCGAATTCGGTGCCAGCCAACCAGAGTCGGCCTTGCCAATCGGCCGGCACGCGGCCGGGCGCATAGCTGGGGTGATGGCCGAGGGGGGCATGGTCCAGGTGATGCGCGGTGTAGGGCTCGCTGGCCCAGTCCTGCAGCGCGGTACTCAGCGGCCGTCCTGCTTGAGGCCCGAACAAGCGCGCCAACTGGGCCAGCGCCCGCTGACGCAATGCTTCTTCGCCCATGCTTTGGCGCTGGGCGGCTGATAAGCCGATGAAGCCGAACAGCGCAGCGGCCTCGCCGCTTGGGCTGGAGGCGTCGTGGATCTCCGCCATGGGCCCGCGCTGGCTCATGGCCGCACCCGACAAGCCTGCCTCGCGCCAAAACGCACGTTCATAGACTGCAACAAACTTGGCTTGGCCGGCCATCCAGGTCGGCGTCCGGCGCCAGGCTTGCACTTGTTCGGGCGGCCAAGCGGGCTGTGCCGGCAACTCCGCCAGCAGGCGCGGCGGCAGCGTGCTGATGACGCCAGCGGCCGGCTGCACATCGCGGCGCTCGCCTTGGCGCAGCAGCAACTCCACGCCGCCTGCGGGCCGCAGCTGCAGCCCTTCCACCACCGTGCCGGGCCGGTAATCCACATCGCTCAACAAGGCTTGTATGCCCGAGACCAGGGCGGCCATGCCGCCGGCAATGCGCATCGAACGCGGCGCTTGCTCCCAGCTTTGGCCCAGGCGGCGCAGGCTGCCATCCTGCCCTTCGAACAGGCCGGCGCCCTCGCTGTGCTGCGGGTAGCTGCTGAGCCCCAGGCGTTGCACCCAAGCACTCAGCAGGGGGTTGAGCTCGGGCCAGTACCAGGAGGGGCCCAGGTCCAGCTGATGCGCGGCGGCCTCAGCACCGGGCAGGCTCAGGATGCGGCCACCCGCACGCTCGCGCGCCTCCACCAGCAGCACCGCGCGGCCGGCCGCTTGCAAACGCCAGGCGGCATGCAGGCCGCTCAGGCCCGCGCCGATCACCACGATGCTTGATTCAGACACGTCTTGCTCTCTCTTGCATTTTTTGACTGTTGCCGTTCGCGATGGTCAGCACGCATTCACTCAGCCGCGCAACAACTCCGCCAGCGCCTTGGCATCCAGAACGGTGGCCTCTTCCTGCCCTTCCAGAATGCCATCGGCCAGGCCGCGCTTGTCGCGGTGCAGGTCGATGATGCGCTCTTCCACCGAGCCGGCGGTCACCAGGCGGTAGACCGTCACCGGGCGCTTCTGGCCCATGCGGTGGGCGCGGCCGGTGGCTTGGTCTTCGGCGGCCGGGTTCCACCAAGGGTCGACGATCAAAACGTAATCCGCCATGGTCAGGTTGAGGCCGAAGCCGCCCGCCTTCAGGCTGATCAAGAAGACCTCACCCTCACCGCGCTGGAAGGCCGCCACACGCTTGGTACGTTCGGCCGCCGGGGTGCTGCCGTCCAGGTATTGGTAACTCACGCCCATGGTGTCGAGTCGCTCGGCCAGCAGCTTCAGGTAGTCGGTGAACTGGCTGAACACCAAGGCCTTGTGGCTGCCGTCGACCAGCTCGCGCACCACGCGTTCGAACTCGGCCATCTTGGCGCCCACCAGGCCCAGCTCCGGCGCCACCAAGCGCGGGTCGCAGGCGGCGCGGCGCAAGCGCATCAGCTCGGCCAACACCTGCATGGGCGCGGCCTGGCCACCCGCGGCGGCCTTGGCCACGGCCTCGCTGGCATTGCGCCGCAGCGCTTCCAGAAAGCTTTTTTCCTCGCTGCTGGGTTGCACCAGATGGACGATCTCGGTGCGCGGGGGCAGGTCTTGCAGCACTTGCGTTTTGGTGCGGCGTAGCAAGAAGGGGCTGACAAGGCGGCGCAGGCGCTGGCGGGCGGCGTGATCCTGGTGCTTCTCGATCGGCGTCGCGAAGCGCTCGCTGAACTGGCTGGCCGTGCCCAGCAAGCCGGGGTTGATCAGGTTCATGATGGACCACAAATCGGCCAGGCGGTTTTCCACCGGCGTGCCCGACAAGGCCAGGCGGAACTCGGCCTTGAACTCGGCCACCGACTTGGCCCGCTTGGTGGCTGCGTTCTTCAAGGCTTGCGCCTCGTCCATCACCAGCGTGGCCCAGGGCTTGTCGGCCAGGCTCTCGCCATCGATCTGCGCCAAGGCGTAAGAGACCACGATCACATCGCCCGGCCCGGCCGTGGCGATCATGGCGGCACGCTCCGCCGCGTTGGCGCTTTCGCCGTAGATTTTGCAAGTTAGGCTGGGGGCGAAGATTTGCGTCTCGGCCTGCCAGTTGCCGCACACCGAGGTGGGCGCCAGCACCAGGGCCGGCCCGGCTTCGGCGCGGGTCAGCAGCAGGGCCAGGGTCTGCACGGTTTTTCCTAGGCCCATGTCATCGGCCAAGCAGGCGCCCAGGCCGGCTTGGGCCAGCCGGCTCATCCAGGCAAAACCCTCTTGCTGATAACTGCGCAATTCAGCGCGCAGGCTTGGCGGCACGGCGGGCTGAAGGGCCGCGGCCTGGGCCAGCGCGTCCATGCGGGCCTGCCAGGGTGAATCGCCGGCCAGCTGCATATCGTTCAAGGTTTCTTCCAGCCAAGAGGCCGCCGCCTGGGGCAGTTGCAGCTGATCTTTCTTGGCCACGGCCAGGGCGTCGAGGTCGCGCAATTGCTGGCGCAGCTGCTCGCTCAGGGCCAGGTATTCGCCCTCGCCCAGGCGCACAAAGCGGCTGCGCGAGGCACGCGCCAAGCTCATCAGCTCTTGCAGGCTGAGCACGCGTTGCTCGTCCAATTTCGCCTCGCCCTGCAGGCCCAGCCAGTCGCGCCCGCTGCTGACCTGCACATTCAGCGCCGGGCTGGCCAGTGGGCTGACGCGCAGGGGCTTGCCCTTGGGCCAGTCCAGCGCGGCGATGCCGGGCAGGCCGGGCAGCAGCTCGACGGCGTGCAGGGCTTCTTCCGGGTCATTCAACTGCCAGGGCGAGGCGGGGCTGAGTTCAGGGTCCAAAAACGGCAGGGCTTCCAGCACCTGCTCGCGGGCAGCTTGCTCGGCGGCCAGGTCGCGTTCAGTGGCCAGGCTCACGCCTTCGTGCATGCACATCAGGCGGGCGCGGCCCTGGCCCGGGGTGACGGCGGGGCCGAAGGCGCCGAAGGGCTGGGCCACCAACTGCAGCTGCAAGCCCTCGCCCAGGGGTTTGAGTTGGGCGCGCAAGCGGCTGTCGCCCGCCACCACCTGGCCGGCTGTGGCGTCGCTGTGCAGCTGGAAATGCGCGCTCAGCACTTGCAGGGCCGCACCCAGCTCAGCGGTGGCGCTGGCGGGCACGGTCCAGCCCTGCGCCACCAGTTCGGCCACGCGGCGCTGCGCCGCGCTGATGCGGATCAGGCGGGCACGTTGCGGGCCGTCGCGCACGATGCGCAAGGCCTCGCGCTTGGCGCTTTCCAGCTCGTAATTCGTGCCCATCCAGCCGTCCAGCCGGGGCGCGCCGCGCGGGATCAGATCGGGCAGGATGCGGAATTCGAAATGTTCCCCGTCGGCGCCGGTTTTCTTTTGCACTTCCAGCTCGGGTTGGGCTTCGAGCAGTTCCAGCCATTGGCCGGGCGCGTCGGCCAGCATCACGGCGGGGTGGCCGACCAGGGCGATGGCCGCCTGCGTCACATCGAGCTGAAAGCTGTTGGCGCCGCTGTAGGGGCTGCGTTCGATGTGGCGCAGCACGGCGTTGTCGCGCGCATGCGGTTGGCTGTTTTTCTTCAGCTTGGCGAGGCTGATGGGTTTGAGCTTCTCGACACCGCGCGCGCTCACGCTGCGCTCCAGCGGCTCCAGCTTTTGCACGCGGGCTTGGCTGTCGAGGGTGAGCGACCAGGCCAGGTCGAGGGCACTGGCCGTTGCACCGGCTTTGCCTTCGGGCTCGATCGCCAGCGCGGTGATGGCGGCCAGGGCGTCGCGCCAGGCTTCGCGCGGGCCACCGAGGAAGGAGACGGGTGCTTGGGCTTGGGCTTGGCCGCCCAGCGCGACCGTGATGCTGCCGAGTTCCAGCCGTTCGGCGGCCTGGGCAGTCCAGGCGGCATGCCAGAGCTGGCCGGTCTTGGTCAACTGGTTCACCAGGGTTTGGGCGGCCAGCGGCTCCCAGCCCGGCGCTGGCTTGCCCAGCCAGGCGGCGAGCAAGAGGCGGTCGGCCGCCTGGGGCAGGCCATGCTCGCGCACTTCCAGGGCGGGCACATATTGCAGGCAGGCCGGGTCGAAAGTGACCTCGCCCAGCCGCGCGCCAATCACATGGGCCCAGCGGCCCCATAACTCATGCGGCGAAGGGCTGCGCGAGCCCGATTCGCTCACGCAGTATTTGCGCGCTGCGTCCCAGAGCTTGGGATCGTCTTGCGCCAGCAAGCAGCACACATAGATGCGCGACAGGTCTTCGCTGAGCGGCGCGCGGCGCAGCTTGTGGGCCTTGCGCACTTCCTTGATGCCCAGCTCAAAAGTGGCGGCGGCCTCGGCCCATTGCCCGCGGGCGGCGGCTTCTAGGGCCTCGAAGGCTGGCAGGGCCGGGTCCTCCAGGCCGGCCAGCAGCTCACGCATGGCTTTGAAGTTCAGGCCCAGCGCTTGCCGCTCGGCCAGCATGGCGCGCTGCGCTGCCGGCACGTCCAGCGGCTTGCTCGTGAAGCGCGCCAGCAACCATTGCTCCAATTGCAAGGCGCGGGCGTCGTCCGCCGGCAAGATGCGCAGGGCTTGGGCCAGCAAGGTTTCCAGCAAATCAGGCGCCACCCGGCCCAGGGCCTCGGGCATCCAGGGGCGGCACAGCACATCGCTCATGCGAGCGGGCTCTTGCAACTCATGCCAATAGACCAGGCGCGACTCGAAGTCGACCCGCGGCATGCCCGAGAACATCAGCAGGCGCAGCAGTTTGCTGCATTCATCGCCGCTGCGAAAGCTCAACCAGTTATTGGGCTGCAGCGGGCTGCCGTGGCCCCCGGCCAGCACCCAGGCCAGCCAGCGCCAGTAGTCCTTGGCCTCGGGCCGCAGCAGCAGGGTTTGCAGGCGTTCGCTGTGTTCACGCACATCGGCCACATAGCCGCGCCCTTGCTGCAGATGCAGCAGGCCACGGCGGTGCAGGGACTTCAGGCATTTGCTGATCTCGGCCGGCGTGAAGGCGCGGCCCGAGGGATAGCGTTGCGCATCGGCCGCTTGCAGCCAAAGCCGCAGGCCTTCCACCCCGCGCGTGTTGCCGGCCAGCAGCAGGGCGTCCAGCAGCACTTGTTCGTCGGCGCTGAGTGCACCGGAAGGCGGGGTGTCGTCAGCATCGTCGTCTGAATCGCCTTCGGCCTCGTCCTCCGCTGCTTCGTGCACTCGCCCGGAAGCGCCTGTGTCTTTGGCTTTGCGCCGCTCAAGCTCACCGGCCGCTTTCAAGGTGCGCGCTTGTTCCAGCAACTCCTCCAGCGTCATGCCGGTCTTGCCCGTGGGGGTGATGAATTTCAGGCTGGTAGCGCCCTTGTTTTTGTCATTGGTAGCCATGATGCGCCCAGCAGTGAAGGGCGGAGTATGCCAAGGGCTGGCGCGCCTGGCCCGGGGTGTCAGGCAGCTTTGCCGACGTGAAGGAAATCACGCATTCACGCCGGGGCATACGCGGGGCGTTCGCCTGCCGGAAAAAACCGGTATTGCGCACTTGCGTGTCTTGGCTGGGTGCGTACATTGCGGTCTCTGGGCGCGTTTCTGCGTGAGAGCACAGCATCTCACACATGCCGCGGCAGGATCCCAAAATCCCCATTTGACCCCCTTCATGAAAATTCGCGTCCTCGGTTGTTCAGGCGCTATCGCCGCCGGATTCAAGACCACCGCTTTCCTGCTGGACGACGATGTGCTGATCGACGCCGGAACCGGCGTGGGCGATTTGTCGCTGGAAGCGCTGGCTCGCATTGATCACATCCTGGTCAGCCACTCCCATCTGGACCATGTGCTGGCCATTCCGCTGCTGGCCGATTCGGTCTTGCGCTTGCGCGCCGCGGCCGGCCGCCCGCCGATTCAGGTGCATGGCCTGGCGCCCACGCTCAAGGCGCTGCGTGATCACATCCTGAACGGTGTGATCTGGCCCGACTTCACCCGTCTGCCCTCGGCCGAGCATCCGGTGCTGAGCCTGCATCCTTTTGAGATCGGCGATCGCCTGCAATTGGGCGAGCGCCAGGTCGAGGTCTTGAGCGCCGCGCACACCGTTCCTGCGGTCGGTTTTGCCGTGGACGGCGGCCCGGCCAGCGGCCACGCCCACTGGGTGTTCACCGGCGACACCGGGCCCAACCCGGCCCTGTGGCGCCGCTTGGCCGAACTCAAGCTCTCGCACCTGGTGATCGAAACCGCCTTCAGCGACGAGGAACAGCAAGTTGCCACCGTCAGCAAACACCTCTGCCCCGCCTCGCTGGCCCTGGAGTTGCAGCATCTGCAAGGGCCGGTGGAGGTGCACATCACCCACATCAAGCCCGGCGAGGTGGACGCCGTGATGAGCGAGATTGCCGCCCTGAGCACCGCCCACAAACTTGCACCTTTGCAGGCCGGACAGGTGATGGTGCTGTAGCCCTGCACCCACGATCTCCTTTTATTGGGGTCAGAGTCGATTAATCCTTGCTGCGATTAATCGACTCTGACCCCAAAATTTTTTCTGGCGCCGCGTAGTGCGGACGTAAATTGTCACTTCCTTGTGCCTCAACCTCTTTGTGTCACCTGGGTTGACAATTTTTGTCAGCCCGTGAGGCCCTTGCCCAGCCGGAGCGTGACGAAACGCACGAGAAGAGCGTTGAAACAAGCTGGCACGACCCCTGCATTCAAGGGGGTTGTCCCCCACCCCTCAACGGCTTTTTTATTTGGCTTCGGCCAGGAGATCTCCATCATGAACATGAAGCGCGTCCAACAAGGTTTCACCCTGATCGAACTGATGATCGTCGTGGCCATCATCGGTATCCTGGCTGCTGTGGCCATTCCTCAGTACAAGGACTACACCTCCAAGACCAAGGCCGGCTCGGCTGTGTCCAGCATGGACGGTGTGAAGAAGGCTGTTGCTCTGTGCGCACAGGAAAATGCCGGGTTGGCTGGTTGCAATTCTGGCGCGTTTGGTATCCCTGCCTGGACGCCCACCAACATCCTGACTACGGTTGTTGCCACGAATGGCGTCATCGTCGCTACCTTCACGCCTGCAGCCAATGTTGGCGCCGATCTGGGTGGCAAGACAATTACCTTTACCCCAGTGTTGACCGATGCGCGTCTGTCGTGGACGGTTGCAACCAACGTTGACCAGACAGCCGCGAAGGCTGTGTATGACTCCATCATCAAGAATTCGACCGCTGCTGGTACCTGATACTGATAGCGAGTCCAGGGTCGACATCATGGTCGGCCCAATCAAAAAAGCGCCTCTTGAGGCGCTTTTTTTTGCTTACCCGGCGGCCGAAACCGCTGGCATGGCAATCTCGGGCTATATCGCCCCTTAAGTCGCTCCTGGGCTTCGCCATTCGAGCCGACATTTGCTGCCGGGCTTGCTGGATGGCGCAAAGGGTCACTCTTTGCTGGCATCGACGGCTTGTGTCATCTTTGTTGACGCGTTTGGTCAGCGCCGGCCTGGTCCTCAGGACGATTCCGTGTGGAAACTCACAAAATGGCCTTGGCCAGGCTTGGCACGCGCCATGCGTTGAAGAGTTGGCGTCGCCCCATTTTCGTCAACCCTCCGCTGCAATACCAGGTGCCTCACATCATGAACATAAAGCGTTTCCACCAAGGTTTCACACTGATTGAATTGATGATCGTCGTGGCGATCATCGGCATCTTGGCTGCGGTAGCGATCCCCCAATACAAGGACTATGTCGCCAAGAGCAGGGTCGCGTCGGCCATCTCCAGCATGGACGGTGTGAGGCTGGCTGTCGCTGTTTGCGCCCAAGACAGCGGCACCGTCACAGGCTGCAATACGAGTAGCAATGGCATCGCTGCCTGGACGGCCACCAATGTGTTGACCAACGTTGAGGCCACAGACGGCGTGATCGTGGCCACCTTCATGCCGGCCACCAAGGTGGGGGCCGATTTGGGTGGCAAGACGATCACGTTCACGCCCAACTTGCAGAATTCACGCCTGTCTTGGGCGGTTTCGACCGATGTAGATGTGGCGGTGATCAGAGATGCGATCGTCAAGAATTCAACGTCTTGATGCTTTTTTGGGCGCCCCGATTCGCGTGACCAAAGCATTGGCTTTTGCCGCAGCCGGCCAGGGCTGCTTTTTAGCTAAATAGAGAACGACGAGCTTGTTGATGCGAGAGATTGAGCGCGGCCGCGATTGGCGTGAAGCACTGGCCGCCGCCATTGTTTTTGTCTTGCCCCTGCTACCGGCCTGTTGGCTGAGCTGGCAAACCCAGGGCCGCGAGGTCGCCGCTATTGACAGGGCCATGCCTTTGCTGCTTTGCCTGTCGGTGACGCTCTGGTTACTGGCGCTCGTCGGCCGCAGTCGCTATTTGCTGGTCTTGCTGGTGCCAAGCGCTTTGTTGGCACCGTTTGAGCTTTTCTATTTGATTCATTTCGCCCAACCAGCCGGCGCCCATGTGTTTGGGGTGATCGCGGAAACCAATCGGGTTGAGGCTTTGGCTTGGATTGGCCCGTGGTTGGGCGCGGTGATCCTGAGCGTCGGCATGATCAGTGCTGCGGTCTTCTGGGCTGCGGCCGTGATTTGGTCGCGCGATAGGCGTTGGTCTCACCGGTCCCGCTACTGGGTGGCCATTGCCGGTACCTTGCTGGTGCTCGGCCAAGCCTTGCTGCTGTGGGCGGAAAAAGACCTGCAGCGCGCGGATGAGACAGAGCTCAATCCCTATCTGACGCATTCTCTGGAGCAGGCCAAGCCCGACTTTCTGCGCGAGTTGGAACCCTTGTTTCCTTGGGGCCTGCCGCTGCGATGGGCGCGCTATATGGAGCACCGCCAAGCCTTGCACGACCATCGCGCGGCGATTGAGGGTTTTGACTTTGGTGTCAAAGCCCGCGAAATCAGCTTTGCCGGTCAGCCCCAGGTTCACATCTTGGTGATTGGTGAGACAGGCCGCCCCGACCGCTGGCATTTGTTTGGCGCGCAGCGCGCCACCACGCCGCATCTGTCGGCACGCCAAGACCTGCTCTTGTTCAAGGATGCGGTGAGCGCAGCATCGGCCACCCGTGAGTCAGTGCCTCTGATGCTGACGCGGCGGCCACCTGAGAATATGTTGGCCCCGCCGGTTGAGGCCTCTTTGTTGACGGCCTACAAGCAGGCCGGCTTTAAAACCTACTGGCTCAGCACGCAAGGCGCGGCGGGGGCGCATGAAACGCCGATCTCGGTATTGGCCAGAGAGGCCGACGAACAGTTCTTCATCAATGCAGTGGATTACCGCGGTGCGGGGGCCTTGGACGGCGATTTGCTGCCGCATCTGAAGCAGATATTGGCGCGCCGCAAGGAAACCAAGCAATTGATTGTTCTGCACACCCTTGGCAGCCATATGCACTACGGGCATCGCTATCCTGAGGGGTATGCGAAGTTCCAGCCGGCGCTGGCTTGGGCAGACAAAGGTGATTTGTGGCGCAGCAGTCAGAAGGATCTCTTGCTCAATACCTATGACAACAGCGTGCTGTACACCGACACCGTGCTGAATCAGGCGATTGAATTGCTGGCGCAAACTGGCCAAATTGCCAGCCTGGTTTATGCGGCCGACCATGGAGAAACATTCTTTGACGGCAAGTGCCCGCGCGGCGGGCACGGCTTTGCGGCCGAGAAGAACTACCGTGTGCCGATGTTCGTTTGGTTGTCGCCCCAGTGGCGCCAAGCGCGTGGCGATGCGTTGGCTAGCTTGACGGACAACAGCCGCCGCGCGGTCAGTACGCTCTCCATCTTCCCCAGCATGTTGGGGTTGGCGGGCATTGATATCGCAAAACCCAATGCACACCCTGATTTGACGAGTTCAAGAGCGGGCTCGGCCACGCGCTTGCTCACTCATTTCGGCGATTTTGATCGCGGTTTTAAACAGCACGCCTGCGATTGGCAGGGGCCGTAATTGCAAGAGCCTTGCTAGTCCGGCTTTGCCTCAATCTTTGTGCGGAGTGGCCGGAAGCCAGTTCTCCAACAGGCCAAACAGAGGTTGACGGCCATGACGAAACTCGGTCAAGAGGTTTTGGTCATGGATGGCTGCGGGCGCGGGATTGCGCGCTTCATTGGCAAGAAACTCGGCGGCGCTTTCCAAGCGATCATGCGTCAAGCGGTGGCCCAGCGATTTTTCATTGAATAACTCGGCTGAGAATGCCGGCAGGGAACCGAGGCGAGCCTGCCGCAGCACCTGTTCCGCATCGGCGCGTTTTTGCAGCGGCATTTGGCTCATATAGGCGAAATTGCTGTATCTCACCACATGCTTGAAATTCTGCTGAGCCGTGAAAAACACGTCAGCGCTGCCGGTGGTATTCATGGCGAAAATGCCACCAGTATTCAAGTGGCCACTCACCTGCTGCATGAACTCGCCTGACAAAAGCAGCGTCATATAAGCGCGCCAGTGAAAGGTGCTGTTCATGAAAACGAGGTCATAACGCGCTTGAGGATGGGCGCGTAACCAGCGCCGTCCATCGTCAATATGAATGTTGATGCGTGGATCCTTGAGCAGACCCGAGAATGCTTCATATCGCCCGATCAACTCGAGATAAGCGGGGTTGATCTCGATGACGTCGATATGCGCAACATCCGGCAAACCAGCAATCACGCGGGTCCAGGCGCCGCTGCTCAGGCCGATCACCAGCACCCGTTTGGGTTTGGGGTGCATCACGGCCATCAAATAGGCGCGATCCAGGCGGTTGGAATTGATATGCAGATCGGTGCTGATCTTGCCATCATACATATTGTTGCCATAGGTCACGTCGCCGCCGGGCTCCCCATCACTCGATTTCACATGAATGATGCCGTGCTTGTTTTGAATAATATGTTTGATGGTGCTGCCGTCGGCCGCCAATAAATCATGGATGACGGGCGGTGGTGCGCTGGCGACGTATGCGGTAAGCCCACAGAATAAGACCGCAGGTATCCACCATTTTTTGGCGCGACTTCGTGTCGCGAGCAGCGTAATCAAGGCCAAGACGGCGCCCGCGCAAGCGATCAAGGCAAACGAGCGTTCGACCGAGACCCGGTCGAGCAGCACAAAGCCCGTCATTAGCGGGCCTAAGGCAGCGCCCAGCACATTGGCCATATACACATGGGACACGGAGCGCCCGACCCGCTCCGTAGCGGCTTGACTGCCCATGTGATGGACCAAGGGGAAAAGCATGCCTTTGAACATTGCGCTCATGGCAATCAAGCCGAACAAGCCCATCAATTGAAATGGGGCGTAGGTCAGCGCCGCGGAGGCAATGTAGAGGCAAAGCAAGTCCAGTGCGGCGGCTTGCAGCAATAGCCGGGTGGCAGCCCGAGGCAAATCGGGCTCGCGCTGGCAGATCCTCTTGCCCGCAATGGCACCGAGAGCGATACCGATCAGAAAGGCCGTCAACACAATCGAAAATGCCTGCGGGCGACCATGCTGGCTGAAGCTAACCAGGCGCACCCACAGGATTTCTTGGCTCAGGCTTAGAAAGCCGACGCAGAAGGACAAGAATATGGACAAGGCCTTCATTTCAGCGCTTTCCAATAAAAGTGCTGGCCACAATCAGGCTGGCAAGTAAATTGATACCGGCGGCGATACTGATGGTTTGTCGCAAGTCCAGCCAATACAGCAGGAAAAAACCCATGCCAACGGCACCTAAGGCCGCACCGAGGGTATTGATGAAATAGAGGGAGCCAGTCGCGACGCCGACGGTGGCCGATTGGCGCACAGCATGCGCTACCAACATCGGCAAAGTGGCGCCCATGCACATGGTGGGCAGTAGTAGCAGGCAAAAACTCAGCGCGGCTGCATCGCCTCGGCTGAGTTGGCTGAAGGCCAAGGCGCTGGCATTCAGCAGGTCAAAACTCACGTAGCCGTAACTGCCAATCAGCAATTCAAACAAACAGAAAATTGCCAGCACCCGCTTTGGAAAACGGTCAGCCAGCCAGCCTCCGAGCCAAGCGCCGAGGCCTAGCCCCAGCATGAAGGTGGAAACGATGATGGTGATGGACTCGATGTCAACGCCAATGATGACAAACAGAAGCCGCTGCCAGCCGATTTGATAAATCAGCGCCGATGCACCGGAGAGAAAAAATGCTGCAGCAATCTGAGATTGACCCAATGTTCTGTTTTTCACCGTGCCTGAGCCAATTGAAGGATTCGGCGGATTGTCTTTGAAACTAGGCGCGTTTGGCTGGCCGGTAAGGCTGCAATTCCCGGCGGATTTCATCGAATGGCCCGGCGATTGTTGTGACGCCCGCCTGAGCAAAATCGAAGAGGAAACGAAATTCCGACTTTGCCATCAAGCCATTTCAAGCTCTAAATGCAAGCGCGCATCCTCATCCATCTCCTCAATGATGAGCAGCCCCTGGCTCAACTCATAACTGGAGTCAAACCAGCCGCAGCTGCCGAAGCGATCCTCATCCGACGCCGTTTTGGCCTTGAGTTGTGACGCTGCGGCGGCGCTGGCCATGATGGCGGTGTGTGCAAGCTGCCGGCTCTGGCAGAGGTTCTGGAACAGGCTTTGAAATCTCATTTTGAGCTCCATCATTCCTAAAGACATGTGGGCTGACGCGGAGGGAAGGGCTTGACTGCTTGGGATCTCTGCGTCGTCAGTGGCACAAGTATTCGGCGCTGGCCTACCCGTTTTCCATCACTCCGGAGGGGGAGTGATGGGGGATACGCGGGGGGTGTCGCGGCGGGTTCCCTCCAATGGGGGGATGTGGAAGTCGGTACCTGTTTTTGCTATGGAAAGCGGCCTAGCCAACATCAATCTGAGCGATTGACCCGGCCACAACGGCGGCAGAGCAAACGTCGACCGTCTCAGCGCCGTGTCGGCAGCCGCCACAGCCAAGTGGCCACGCAGGCGCAACACAGCGCCGGCAGCCAGGCCCATTGCGTGGGCAAGGTGATGGCGGCCCACACCGAGCCGATCGCCATCATCATGCTGGCAAATTGTTTGGCGCGCAGAGGTACGGCGCGGGTGGCACGCCAGTCGCGCACCATGGGGCCGAAGGTGCGGTGATTGAGGATCCAGGCTTCGCAGCGGCTGCTGCCGCGTGAAAAACAAAACGCCGTCAGCAAGATGAAGGGGGTTGTGGGCAGCAGCGGCAAGAAAATGCCTGCGATGCCCAGTGCCAAGCTCAGCAAGCCGGCCAATAACCAGATCACCCGCTGCCACATGGGCCGGGCTTTCAGCAGGGCTTGGGTCGGCGCGGCGGCGCAAGCAAGTGGCGTTTGTTCATCAGGCATGGATCAATGCGCAGGGCCGGCAAGTGGGGCCGGCCATTGTCGCCGCCCTCTCACCTTCCGGCAGCCCTTGAAGGCCCGCATCAACGGTGCGATGCCACCTTGAAGAACCACTTCCGCAGGCCCTCGGCTTCAAAGGGTTGCCAGCTCTCGGGGTGTTGGGCCAGCCGATCAGCCAGAACGTAAAAGGCCAGCGGGTTCAGCCCCAGGCCGATGTGGCTGGCCGGCACTTCGATGTTTTCGCACAGCGGGCCGGCTTCATTGAGGCTGCAGCGCCAGGAGACGATGCCGTCGCTGCGCGAATAAATGGAGGTGGTGGGCACCGGCGGGGCGCGGCGGATCTGGGCCATCATGGCCGGGTCACCCACTTTGTGGCCGCTGACAAACTCGAAAAAGCGCCAGGCATTGGTGGCCCGTGGGTGTCCGGTGAAGGGCGTACCCAGGGTGACGACGCTGCGCACATGGTCTGGCAATTCTTTGGCCAACTCGCGGGCGTAAATGCCGCCCAGGCTCCAGCCCACTAAGCTGACCGGCTGGGCATGATGCTTAAACAGGCGCTTCACATCGGCCGTGCATTGCTCCAGCACGCCGTGGCGCGGGCCGAAGTTGAAGCCCTGGCCCCAGGGATGGGTCTCATACCCCAACGCTTCCAAAAAGCTGCGCAGCGGGCGGGTACTCAAGTCATTGGCGCCGAGACCCGGAAACACGATCACCGGATGGCCATCGCCACGCGGCAGCCGGCGCAGCCAGGGGATAGACGCCAGCAGGCTGGCGAACTCCCAGGGCGCGCGGGCTTCCAGCATCAAAAGCAGCGCATTGGGCGCCGTCATATGCAGATGATGATCGTGGCCCGCGTGCTCGTGCGCCGGCGCTGCTTCAGCAGGTCGAGCCGTTCGACGACGCGGTTTTGATTTTTGAGGCGTGACGCTCATGCGGTGTGCGGGGCAGTTTCGGGCGAAGGGGCAGGATTGCCGCTACCGCCTATGGTCACAGATCGTAGCGACTGCGCACCAGACAAGTGCGGGGATTAGGGGCGGCAATCCATTCCACACGATAAATCGACTCTGACCCCAATTCAGGGCTTTTTGCTCAGGTCAATGTCGACGAAGTGCCAGAACTCGTTGCGGAATATGGGGCGGCGGTAGCCCAGCAGCCAGGGCTGGGTGATGTCGCTGCGGATGCGGTGCACATGGGTTTTGATGGGGAGGTAGGCGGCCTGGATGCGCTTGGCTTGTAGGAACAAGGCTTCGCGCTCGGGCCCGTCGGGCATCACCAGCATGCGCTCGTACAAGGCATCAAACTCCTTGTTGCGAAAGCGCGAGATGTTCTGGTTACCGGATTGCGGGCCGTACAGGTACTGCAGCGCTTCCAAGCCGTCGGGTGAGCCGGCGGAATTGCCCATCATCCAAAGCATCAGCTTGCCGGCGCGCGCCGCCTTCATTTGCTCGGGCCATTTGCCGGCAAAGAACTTCACCCTGATGTTCAGCGCATTGAATGAGCGCTGCCATAACTCGTCATATTGGCGGCTTTGGGCGTCGGGCTGGGTGGCCACCTCCAGCAGCAGGGGCGAGCCATCGGGCATCTCGCGGTAGCCGTCGCCGTTGCGGTCGATATAGCCATAGGCGTCCAGCAAGGCGGCTGCGCGGGCCGGGTCGTAGGTGCTCATCTCCGAGCGGTATTGCGGGTCGTAGCCCGAGGTGTGTGGCACCACATGGCTTTGCGCCACCATAGCCTGGCCGCGCCGCACCTGGCGGATCTCGCGTTCCACATCCAGCCCCAGTGAGATGGCGCGGCGCAGCGCCACTTTCTCGGGGGTGTAGCCGCCCACCGTGGGGTTCTCCATATTGAAGAAGGTGAAGGCCTCATCCGCCGCCAGCACCCGGTGCAGCACCATGCCGCGCTTAGCCAGATTGGGGGCCAGCTTGTTGCCGGGCAAGGCGGTGGTGACGAAGTCGTTTGGGACGATGTAGCAAAGGTCGTGTTCGGCGTTCAAAAAGCTCAGCCAGCGCGGCTGCGACTCTTCGATGATGGAGACCTCCACCCGGTCCACCATGGGCAGGCGGCGGCCCTTGAACTTGGCCAGCAAGGCCTGACCCTCGGTATCGTCGGCGGCCGGTTGGGCCTCGTAATAACGCTCACGATAGCCGGGGTTTCGCTCCAGCACGATCAGGCTGGAACGGCGCCACTGCTTGAGCACAAAAGGCCCGGTGCCGACCGGATGCTCGGCGATATTGCTGCCGTAAGCCTCCACCACCTCGCGCGCCACCGCTCCCAACAGATCGGAGGACGACAGGTTTTCCAGCAGGCGTGGCCGCGGCTGTTCCAGCTCGATCCGCAGGGTGTAACGGTCCAGTGCGCGCAGGCCGGCAATCGGCTTGTCGTAGTCCAGCGCGCGCTTCTCGGCCATGGCCTGTTTGCGCAACTCCAGCAAGCCCTTGATGCCCAGTTCTTCGACGCCGGCGTACAGCGGCGCATTGATCTTGGGGTCGGCAAAGCGCTTGAAGCTGTAGACGTAGTCCTCGGCCGTCAACTCGCGCCGCTTGCCTTTGAAGGCCGGATCGTCCGCGAAGAAGATGCCGGGTTTGAGCTGGATGGTCCAGGTCTTGAAATCATTGCTGATCTCGGGCAAGGCCGCTGCCGTCAGCGGCACCGACTTGACCGGCATGGCTAAGTAGTCGAAAGCGTAGAGCGCCTCGAAGATGTGCGGGGTGATGGTGCGTGAGTAGTCGTCGCTGACCTGCGCCGGGTCAAAACCCGTTTCCGCGATCTGAAAGGCATAACGCAGGGTCTTGACGGCAGCAGCGCTCTCGCCTTTGCCGGCAATCTCCGCCGTATTGGTGGGCGAACTGGCGACAGCGCTCAGCGGCCACAAGCCCAGCGCTGCCGCTCCTGCCCCCGCGGCTAGGAGTTGGCGGCGCCTAGTCTTGCTCTTGGCTGCTTGTTGTTTCATCTCAGGGCCGCTTGCTGTTATCAATGTCCACGTACTGCCACCAGTCGAGCGCAAACGCCGGCCGGCGGTAGCCGCTCACCCAGGGTTGCGCCAGGTCGGTGATGATGCGGTGGCCGCGCGCCCGATAGGGCGCGTAGGCCACGCCCAGGCGCTTGGCGGCCAGAAACACGGCATCGCGTTCCGGCCCATCGGGCAGGCCATTGGTCTGCTCGTAGAGCCGGTCCATGGCGGGCAGATTGAAGCGGGCGTAGTTCTGGCCGCCGATGCGCGGGCTGTAGAAAAAGCCCAGGGCGTCTTGCCCATCGGGCGTCGAGGCGCTGCTGCCCAGCGACCAGATCTGGAACTTGCCGGCGCGCAAGCTCTTCAGGTTCTCCGGCCACTTAGCGGACTTGAACTTCACCTGCAGGCCGATCTGGGCCAGGCTCTTGGACCAAATCTCATCGACCTGGCGCTGGAAGCTTTCGGGCGTAGTCAGGCTTTCCAAGACCAGCGGGCTGCCGTCGGGGCGTTCGCGCCAGCCGTCGCCGTCGCGGTCCACAAAGCCGTAGAGGTCGAGCAAGGCACGGGCGCGTTGCGGGTCGTAGTCGCCGTTCTCGCTCTTGAACTCGGGGTTGTAGCCGCTGGTGTGAGGCAGCATGATGGACTGCGCGCTGATGGCCTGGCCACGCCGCGCAATGCGCATTTCGCGCTCCGCATTGGTGGCCAGTGAGATCGCGCGGCGCAGCGCAATCTGTGCCGGCGCGAAGCCGCCCACCACCGGGTCTTCCATATTGAAGACGGTGAACAAAACGTCTGAAGCCACGATGGTGTGCTTTTGCATGCCCTTCTTGGCCAGATTGGGTGCCAGCTTGCCGCCCGGAATGGCCTGGGCGGTGAAGTCCTCGGGCAAGGTGTAGAGCACATCGAACTGGGCGTTCAGAAACGACAACCAGCGTGGCTGGTTCTCTTCAATGATGGCCACCTCCACGCGGTCGATCATGGGGAGGCGCCGGCCCTTGAACTGCGCCAGCATGGCCTGACCCTCGGCGTCGTCCGCGTTCGGTTCGGCCTCGTAATAGCGCTCGCGGTAGCCGGGGTTGCGGCGCAACTCGATCAGGCTGCTGCGCCGCCAGTCGCCCAGCATGAAGGGCCCGGTGCCGACCGGATGCTCCATGCTTTTGTCGCCATACGCCTCAATCACTTCGCGGGCCACTGCGCCCAGCAGGCTGCCATCGGCCAGGGTTTGCGGCAGGCGGGGCCGCGCTTCGGCCAGCTTGAATTGCAGGGTGTAGCGGTCCAGCGCGCGCAGGCCTTCGATGGGCTGGTCGTAGTTGAAAGGCTTTTTGCTCTTCTCGACTTCGGCGCGGTATTCGTTGAGGCCCAGCAGGTGCAACTCTTCCAGCCCGTCCCAGGTGGGGCTATTGGTCTGCGGGTCGGCAAAGCGTTTGAAGCTGTAGACATAGTCGGCCGCCGTCAGCTCGCGCTTCTTGCCTTTGAAGGCCGGGTCGTCGGCAAAGTAGATGCCGGGCTGCACGCGCACCGTCCAGGTCTTGAAATCGGCGCTGTGTTCGGGCAGGGCCGCTGCAGTCTGAGGCTTGAGTTTGTAGGGCCGCGCGAGGTAGTCGTAGCTGTAGAGGCCTTCGAAGATATTGGCGGTGATGATGCGCGAATACAGGTCTTGCACCTTGGCCGGGTCGAAGCCGGTCTCGGCCACTTTGAAGGCGTAGCGCAGCACCTTCTCGCCGGCGGGTTTGCTGCTAACAGCACTCGCTGGCGCACTGGCTGCGGGGGCAGCGGCAATGCTGGCCGGACTCAGCGCCAAGCTGCCCAATGCCAGCAAACTCAAGAACAGGCCGCTGCGGCGGGACAGGCAGAAGGTGGAGGCGCGGGGAGATGGGCTCATTTTTCGGGGTGACGCTCGCTGGCGATGTCGACGAACTGCCACCAATCCAACCAGAACAGCGGCCGGTAGTATCCGATCAGCCAAGGCTGGCTCAGGTCGGTGTAAATCCGGTGGACATGCGGTTTGTAGGGCACAAAGGCCGCGCCAATGCGCTTGGCTTGCAGAAACAAAGCCTCGCGCTCGGGGCCATTGGGCAGGCCTTGCAGGCGGTCGTAAATGGCGTTGAATTCGGGGCTGTTGAAACGTGCCAGGTTTTGCCCACCGGCCGAGCCGTAGAGGCGCTGCAGGGCTTTTTGCCCGTCCAACTGCTCGGCGCGTGAGCCCACGCTCCACATCATGAAGCGGCCCGCGCGTGCGGCCTTGAGGTTCTCGGGCCACTGGGCCACCTTCATGCTGAGCTTGAGGCCCAGATCGTTCATGGCCCTCTGCCATTGCTCATCGAGCTGGCGTGAGGCCGCGTCGGACTGGGTATTGCGCAGCAGGATCAGCGGACTGCCGTCGGGCTGCTCACGCCAGCCGTCACCGTCGCGGTCCACATAGCCGTAAACATCCAGCAGCGCTTTGGCGCGCGCCATATCGTGGCTGGACAAATCACTGCGGTAGTCGGCCGCATAGCCGGTGGTGTGGGGTGCCAGATTGCTTTGCGCTGGCACGGCCTGGCCGCGCCGCACCAGGCGGATCTCGCGCGGAATGTCCAGCGCCAGTGAAATGGCGCGGCGCAGCGCCACCTTCTCGGCCGCCATGCCGCCGACCAGCGGATCTTCCATATTGAAGACGCTCAGGGTCACGTCCGAACCCACCTGGCGCCGTGGCTGAATGCCGCGCTTGGCCAGTGTGGGCGCCAGCTGGCCGCCGGGCATGGCCTGGTCGATGAAGTCCTCCGGCACCTGCTCCAAAAAGTCTTGCTCGGCACTCAGAAAGGACAGCCAGCGCGGCTGCGCCTCTTCGATGATGCTGACCTCGATGCGGTCCAGCATGGGAATGCGGCGGCCCTGGAAGCGGGCCAGCAAGGCCTGACCCTCGGCGTCGTCCGCCGCTGGCTGGGCCTCGTAGAAGCGCTCGCGGTAAGCGGGGTTGCGCACCAGCACAATCTGGGAAGAACGCCGCCAGCTCTTCAGCACAAAGGGCCCAGTGCCGACCGGATGCTCACCGACCTTGCTGCCGTAATGCTCGGCCACTTCGCGGGCGACGGCGCCGAACAAGTCATTGCTGCTCAGCAGCATCTCTTGCAGGCGCGGCCGCGGCTGGGTGGTCTGCAGTTGCAGGGTGTAGCGGTCCAGGGCGCGCAGGCCCGGCACGGCGGCGTCGTAGTTGAAGGGCTTTTTGTCCCGCAGGGCGCGCTGGCGCAGCTCGGCCAGGCCGATCAGGCCGGCCTCTTCCACCGTGGTCCAGTTGGGGCTCTTCAGGGCCGGGTCGGCGTAGCGCTTGTAGCTGTAGACGAAGTCCTCGGCCACCAACTCGCGCCGTTGACCTTTGAAGGCGGGGTCGTCCGCGAAGTAGATGCCGGGCCGCAGGCGCACCGTCCAGGTCTTGAAATCGGCGCTGACCTCGGGCGGGCCGGCAGCGATCAGCGGCACGATCTTGGCGGGCCGCGCCAGGTGGTCGTAGCTGTAGAGTGCTTCGAACACATGGGCGGTGATGACGCGCGAGTAGATGTCGTTGATCTGGCTCGGGTCAAAAGTGGTTTCGGCGGCGCGGAAGGCGTAGCGCAGCAGCTTGGGCTCGCTCGCAGCGCCCGGCGCAGCGTTTTGTGACTGCGACTGCGACTGCGCCTGCCCCGGCGAGGGCAGCCCGAGTGCACAGGCCAGGGCCAGAACCCCTAGGAGTCTGCGCGGCAGAAGGGGCGTCGGCTGCGAAGTGGCCGCAGCGGTCCATTTTTCACCGGATTTTTGCCCCATAGCCCCGCTATGGGGCTGCAAATCCGGCAAAAACTGGCCTCGCTGGGGCCACTTCTCGCTATCGACGCCTTCTGCCGCGCAGACTCCTAGGCAGGACAACATCCTCATCTTCTTTTCCATCAAAAGACAAATCCTGTTGCCAGCGCCTGGTGCTGCAGGCGGCGCCGGTGGGGTTGCGGGCGGGCAATGCGGCCCGGCGGCCGCGCCGGGCTGAGGACTACTGCTGAGCCGCCTTTTGCGCCACGGGGTCGATGTCCACATAGTTCCAATAGGTGCGGACAAAGACATTGCGCTCGTAGCCCTTGACCCAGGGTTGCGCCAGGTCGGTGAAGACGCGATGCACGTCCATCTTGTAGGGCATGTAGGCAATCAGCAGGCGCTGGGCCTCGCGCATGACGGCTTGGCGCTCGGGGCCATCGGGCAGGGCTTTTTGTTTTTGGTAGAGCGCGTCATAGGCCGGCAGGTTGAAGCGGGCTTTATTGCCCTTGCTCTTGCTGTCGCCCAAGGCCAAGAAGGTGTCGTTGTCCGGCGTGCTCGCCACCCAGCTCACGCCCCACATCTGCAGCTTGCCGGCATTGGCGGACTTGAGGTTCTCTGGCCATTTGGCAGACTTGAAGACCATCTTGACCTGCAAAGCGTCCAGGCCCTTGTTCCAGAGCTCGATCAGCTGGCGGCTGGTGCTGTCGGGCTGGGTTGCGTACTCGATGCGCAGCGGCGAGCCGTCGGGCATATCGCGCCAGCCATCGCCATTTTTGTCGGTATAGCCATACAGATCCAGCAAGGCCTTGGCCTTGGCCAGGTTGTACTCGCTCATCTCCGATTTGAAGGCCGGGTCATAGCCGAACACACCGGGGATGGACGGGCCTTGCACCGCGATGGCCTGGCCACGGCGGGCCAGGCGGATCTGCTTGTCCACGTCCATGGCCAGGGAGATGGCGCGGCGCAGCGCGATCTTCTCCGGCGTGTAGCCGCCCACCGTCTTGTCTTCCATATTGAAGTAGGAGAAGGCGATCTCGGGGTAGATGAAGCGCGACATCTGCACGCCCTTCTTGGCCAGCGTGGGGGCCAGCTTGTCGCCTGGGAAGGCGATGCCAGCAAACTCAAACGGCACCTCGGGCAGCACATCGGCCTCATCGCCGACGAAGGACAGCCAGCGCGGCTGGTTTTCTTCGATGATGGCGATTTCCACGCGGTCGATCATGGGGATGCGTTTGCCCTGCAAGGCCTTGGCCTGGGCGGCCAGTTCGGGTTTGTCGGCGGGGGCTTGCTCGCGGTAGTACTCCTCGCGGAAGTTGGGGTTCTTCTCCAGCACGATCTTGCTGCTGCGGCGCCATTCGGTCAGCGCCCAGGCATTGGTGCCCACCGGGTGTTCCATGATTTTGTCGCCATAGAACTCCACCACCTCGCGGGCGACGGCACCCAGGAAGGCATGGTCAGCAAACTGGTAGACAAAGCGCGGGTCGCCCACGCCCAGCTTGACCTGGAATTTGTAGCGGCCGAGCTCCTGCAGGCCTTCCACAGGCTGGTCGTAGTCAAAAGGCTTTTTGGCCTTCATCAATTTCTGGCGCAACTCCGAGAGGCCCAGAATCTTGACGTTCTCCAGCAGATAGAGGTTCTGGCTCTTCCAGCGTGGGTCGTAGTGGCGCTTGATGGAGTAGATGTAGTCGGCGGCGGTCAGCTCGCGCTTCTTACCTTTGAAGGCCTCGTCGTCATTGAAGAAGATGCCGGGCTTGACTTCAAAGGTGAGGGTCTTGAAGTCGGCCGAAATCTCGGGCATGGCCACCAAGGTGTTGGGCAGCAGCTTGGGTGTCTTGGACAGGTACTCGTACTTCAGCGGTCCATCGAAGATGCCCGCAGCCACGGTCTTGGAATAGGTGTCAGAGATCTGCGCCGGGTCAAAGCCGGTTTCGGCCACGCGGAAGGCGTAGCGCAGAACTTTTTGTGCCGCAGCCGGCTTGGCCTGAGTTTGCGTTTCTGTGGCTTGCGCCAGCACGCTGTCGCTGGACAGTGCGCAAAGCGCGGTGGCCAAGGCGAGTGCCGGGACGGTAGCGAAGGCGGTCAAGCGCTGGCGCAAGAGGAAAGGCCGGGGCCGGGCCGGATGGGCCGTGGTGGCGTGAATCACGATGTTCGGTTCCTGGAACGACAAAAAAAGGAGCGGGCATTCTTTTGGACCGCCTCGCCAAACGCGCAGTCTACGGCGGCGCCGCTTGACAAATGGGCGCACTCCGCCCGCGCGCTGCTTTATTTGCGGACCACCGGACAAATGCCAGGGCAGCGGGCGCGCTCATTCGACTAGACTCGCGCCACATTTCTTTCCCGACCCCCTTTTTCGAGTTCAGGGCCCATCACAAGCGGGTTCAGACTCACCGCCGTGCCAGCGCACGGCCGTTTCTTGGAGATCCGTAGTAATGGTGGCCTATCTGTTCAGGCGCCTGTGGCAAATGATTCCGACCCTGTTGGGGGTCGTGCTGCTGGTGTTCTTTCTCTTCAAATTCTTCGGCGGTGACCCGGCCGAAATCATGGGCGGCTTGAATGCCAGCCCCGAGCAGATCAACGCCATCCGCGAGCAGCTGGGCCTGAACAAGCCGCTGTGGGAACAGCTGTGGATCTTCATCAAGCAGATCATCACTTTTGACTGGGGCAAGAGCTGGGCCACCAACGAGCAGGTCTCCAGCCTGTTTGCCAGCCGCCTGCCGGCGACGCTGACCGTGATGCTGCCCATCCTGATTCTGGAAGTGTTGCTGGCGATTCCTTTCGCCCTGGCCGTGGCCTATGTGCGCGGTAGCCTGACCGACCGCACGGTGATGATCGTCAGCACCGTGGCGGTGTCGATTTCGCTGCTGGTCTATGTGATCGTGGGCCAGTATGTGTTCGCCTTCCGCCTGGGCTGGTTCCCGGTGCAGGGCTGGACGGACAGCGTCTGGACCAACCTCACCACCTACGCGCCCCTGCCCATTTTTGTGGCGGTGGCGGTGGCGATTGCGCCCTACACCCGCTTGTATCGCACCTTCTTCCTGGACGAAATCGGCCACGACTATGTGCGCACCGCGCGCGCCAAGGGCCTGACCGAGCGCACGATTCTGCTCAAGCATGTGCTGCGCAACGCCATGATTCCCATCATGACCAATATCTCGGTGGCACTGCCGGGCGTGTTCGTGGGCAGCTTCTTGCTGGAAGTGTTCTTCTCCATCCCCGGCCTGGGCCGTGAGATCTTGCTGGCGGTGAACCGCAGCGACTACCCCGTGATCCAGGCGTTCGCGATCTACATCGCCTTCCTGACCATGGTGGTGAACTTGATTACCGACCTGCTTTACAAGCTGGTTGACCCACGGGTGGTGCTGAAATGAAACTCAAGAATTCTTCTGTTTCATTCCGCTTCGGAGTTGCGAAATGAGTGCGGTTTTGTCATCCAATCACAAGGCGGCACCCAAGGCCGTGAACAAGTCCGAGGGCGTCTGGCACGCCGCCTGGCGCCGGCTTCGCAGCGACAAAGTCGGCATGGTCTCGATGGTGGTGGTGGGCTTTTTCCTGCTGCTGGTGATCGCCTCCAGCACCGGCTTGGTGGCCAAGAACTGGCAAAAGGAAGTGGGCGTGCCGAATGCGCCGCCAACAATGATGGGCCCGGCGCCCGCCGAGGCGCAAGGCGCCCTGGTGGCGCCCAAAGGCCCCAATGTGGACCTGAGCGATATCGACCCGCTGGCGCCGAAATACGCCGAATGGGAAGAGCGCGCCAAGGCCTACAAAACCGAGGTGACCGTCAAGGCCGAGACCCTGCCCCTGGGCGGCGACCGCCTGGGCCGCGATGTTTTGGCCAAGGTGATCAAGGGCGCCGAGGTGTCGATTCTGGTGGGTGTGCTGGCGGCCGTGGTGGCCACCATCATCGGCACCGTGCTGGGCGCCCTGTCGGGCTTCTTCGGCGGCAAGGTGGGCGACTTCCTGGAGTGGGTCTACAACGTCTTCACCGCCATCCCCAGCATCTTGCTGATCTTCGCCTTTGCGGTGATCTTCGGCCGCGGTGTCTTGTCCGTGGTGATGATTCTGGGCCTGGCCGGCTGGACCGGCATTTACCGCCTGATCCGCGCCGAGTTCATGAAGCACTCGGTGCGCGAATATGTGCGCTCGGCTGAGGCGATTGGCGCCAGCAAGTTCTCGCGCATGTTCAAGCACATCTTGCCCAATGTCTCGCATGTGGCCTTGGTGCAGCTGAGCTTGCATGTGGTTGGCTTCATCAAGAGCGAAGTGATCCTGTCTTACCTCGGCCTGGGCGTGGGCGTGGACCAGGTTTCCTGGGGCACCATGCTGAGCGAGTCGCAGAGCGAGCTGATCCTGGGCTACTGGTGGCAGCTGGCGGCGGTGACGGCCGTGATGGCCATCTTTGTGACCGCGTTTGCGCTGTTTACCGATGCCTTGCGGGATGCGCTGGACCCCAAACTGCGCGGCCTGGAGTGATTTGAAAATGTTGTTGAGTATTCAAGACCTCAAAGTCGCTTTCCGCATGGGCCGTTCTAACGGCCAAATGCAGCGCACCCTGGCCGTCAAGGGCGTCAGCTTTGACGTGCCGGAGAATTCCACCGTTGCCCTGGTGGGCGAGTCGGGTTCGGGCAAGAGCGTGACCGCCATGTCCATCCTCAACCTGCTGCCCGAGAACGCCGAGCGCCAGGGCAAGATCCTGTTCCAGGGCCGTGACCTGCTGCAGACCTCGCTGAGCGAGTTGCAAGGCATCCGCGGCCGCGAGATCGCCTGCGTGTTCCAGGACCCGATGAGCTCGCTCAACCCGGTGTTCACCGTGGCTGACCAGATCATGGAGTCGCTGATCAAGCACATGGGCATGAGCAAGCGCCAGGCCCTGGTGCGGGCCGAGGAGCTGCTCAATGAAGTGGGCATCCCCGACCCCAAGCGCCGCTTGCACAGCTATCCGCATGAAATGTCGGGCGGCCAGCAGCAGCGCGTCATGATTGCCGTGGCCCTGGCTTGCTCGCCCAAGCTGCTGATCGCCGACGAGCCCACCACTGCTCTGGATGTGACCATCCAGCGCCAGGTGATGGAGTTGCTGGCCAAGCTCAAGGAAACGCACAAGATGAGCTTGCTGTTCATCTCGCACGACCTGGGTGTGGTGGGTGAAATCTCCGACCAAGTGGTGGTGATGCGCCATGGCGAGATCCGCGAGAAGGCGCCCGTGGCGCAGATCTTCAAGAGCCCGCAAGACAGCTACACCAAGGCCTTGCTGGCCTGCCGCCCCTCGCTGGAAGAGAACCCCGACCGCCTGATGGTGATCGACGACCACATCGCCGGCCGCGTGGCCACGGCGGCCGTCAATCGCAAAGATCCCAACGCACCGGTGATTCTGGAAGCCAAGGGCCTGAAGAAGAGCTTTTTCTTCAAGTCCGGCCTGTTCAGCAAAAAGGAGTTCGTGGCCGTCAAGGACGTCAACTTCAAGCTGCGCAAAGGCTACACCCTGGGCGTGGTGGGCGAGTCCGGTTCGGGCAAGACCACCATGGGCCTGACCCTGCTGCGCTTGCATGAGCCCACCGGTGGCGAGGTGCTGTTCGAAGGCAAAGACCTGTTGAAGATGAGCGGCCCGGACTGGCAGCAAATGCGCCGTCGCATCCAGGTGGTGTTCCAGAACCCCTATGCCTCGCTGAACCCGCGCTTCACCATCGCTCAGACCTTGGTCGAGCCGATGGAGATCCACAATATCGGCAAGGATTACGAGGAACGCCTGGCCCGCGCCAGCGCCTTGTTGAAGAAGGTTGGCTTGGATGATTCGGTGCTGGGCAAGTACCCGCATGAGTTCTCGGGCGGCCAACGCCAGCGCATTGCCATCGCACGCTGCCTGACGCTCAACCCCGAGGTGCTGGTGCTGGACGAATCGGTGTCGGCGCTGGACGTGTCGGTGCAGGCCCAGGTGCTCAATCTGCTGAAGGATTTGCAGGACGAGTTCGGGCTGTCCTATATCTTCATCAGCCATGACCTGGCGGTGGTGAAGTTCATCTCCGACGAAGTGCTGGTGATGCAAAACGGCGATGTGGTGGAGCAAAGCGAAACCCAGGCCCTGCTGAAAAATCCCAAGCAAGAGTACACACGCCGCCTGCTCGGCGCCGTGCCGCGCGGCTACCAGCCGGCGGCAGTGACTGCCAACGCGGCCTAAGTCTCTACTTGTGGTCTGAGAGCGAGCTCAAAGGCGGCACTTGTGCCGCCTTTTTTCATGGTTTTGCGCGGTGATTCTTCGCGATAAACCCGTAGAAGCTGGCGCCGATGCCCATATCCGGTGCCGGCGTGACCTACCATGCAAGTGGATGATTACTTTGATCATTACGTCACGTTTGAGCGCATGGCTGAGTGGTCAAGATTCAAGCATCGCTGCCGATAAAACTGCGAATGAGCATGGCTTGCTGGGACTATGAATCGAAGGGCGCGCACGTCTCGGGGGAACTATCGCCCCGATGGACGAGTTGCAGCCTGCGCGGCGCCCTGCTGAGCCTGGCCCTGCTGAGTGCTGGCTGCGGGCCGCAGGATGCGGCGCCGACGGGGGCGTCTCAATTGCAGCAAGGGCAGGTCGCAAGTTCGGCTTTCAAGCAGCCGGCCGATGCTGACTTGCTGCGGGAAATTGAAGCGGTGGAGCGGCTCGCCACCAGCAATTACGCCCGCAGCGAGGCTTTGCTGAGCGAGTTGCAGGCGCGCAGCGCGCCTGGCAGTGCCGAGCGCCTGCAGATCCTGACCATGCGCGGTGAACAGGCCGCGGGGCAAAAGAATCAACAGTTGGCCGAGCAGATGCTGTCCGCCTTGCGGACCTGGCCCGAGGGGCCGGGTCGCGGCTTGGCCGAAATGGCGCACAGCTTTTTGCAGGCTAAATTGCTGTCGGAAAAGGGCGAAAGGCAGCAAGCCATTCGCACCATGGCTGCGCTGCCGGCTTTTCTTGACAGCCAGATGCCCAAGCCGATGCTGCAGCGTTTCTACCTCTTTCTGGCCTTGGAAAAGGCCGATGTGGGTGATTTCGACGGCTCCATTGCGGCTGGTTTGGAGGCCCTGAAGGTCGCCGACCGGATGGGCCAGTCCTGGCGCCGTGCCGTCAACCTGGCGCAGCTATCCTCCCTTTGTGCCAATGCCCAGCAGTTTGAACGTTCGCAGCAATTGGCGGATGAGGCACTGCTGGAGGCGATGAAGGATCCCGACCCGGTCTTGCTCTACTCGGTCCATAACTCGCGTGCCATTGCCTTCACCGAGCGTCATGATCTTGAACAGGCCAGCCAGGCTTCGGCGCAGGTCATTGCCAATGCCCGTCAGGTGGGATCCGACAGACTGCTCGCCTTGGCCTTGGCCAATAGCGCCGATGTGATGCTGAAAATGGGCCGCTATGCCGATGCGATCAAGGCGGCCGAAGAGGCTTTGCCGCTGGCGCTGTCCAGCCACGACCAAGTCGCCGAGTTGGTGGCGCGCTACAACATCGGTTTTGGCAATATCGGCCTGAAGCGGGTCGAGGAAGGTCGGCGCGAAGTGCTTCAGGCCATCGCCCTGGAAAACAAGGCGGGCTCCGTCAGCGGGGCGGCCAGTGGCTGGCTGGAGCTGGGTGGCTACCTGGACCGGGCGGGCGATGCCAGTGGGGCCATCGCGGCCTATTTGCAGCACCGGCGCTGGTCCGATGAAGCGTTTCGGGAAGACACCCGCAAGACCATGCTGGAAGCGGATGCCCGTTACGACGACGAGCGCCGCAGCAAGGCGCTGGATCTGCTGGGCCGTGACAACAACCTCAAAGCCGAGCGCCTGCGCGCGCGCGATCTGCAGCTCAAGCTCTGGGCCGCGGTGGGCGCTTGCGTGGTCTTGTCATCGGTCTTGCTGGGTCTGGCCTACCAGCGCATTCGCAAGACCAATCAGGCGCTGGCGCGCAGCAATGAGGCCTTGAAGATTCAAAGCGAGCGTGACCCGCTGACAGGCTTGGCGAATCGGCGGCATTTCCAGGCCGTGATCCAGCGCGGCGAGGGCCAGCCGCAGTTCAGCGGCGCCCTGTTCCTGATCGACATCGATCATTTCAAGCGCATCAACGATGTGTTTGGCCATGCCGCGGGTGATGCTGTTTTGATCGAGGTGGCCAAGCGCTTGACCGCTGCCTTGCGCGAGCTTGACTTGGTGGTGCGCTGGGGCGGCGAGGAGTTCTTGATTCTGGTGGCTGCCCATGAGGCGACGGATGCCAAGCTGCTGGCGCAACGCCTGCTCGACTTGATAGCCAGCCAGCCCATCAAGCATGGCCGCGACAGCATTCATGTCACCGCCTCGATCGGCTTTGCCAGCTTGCCGGTGCAGCCGCATGGCTTGCTGCCAAGCTGGGAGCGCGCCATCGACCTGGTCGATACGGCCATGTATATGGCCAAGGCGCATGGCCGCAACAAGGCCTACGGCATTGAGAGCATGCAAGCCAAGGACGAGCCCGAGTTGCAAGCCCTGGCCGCGCAGATGGAAGCTGCCTGGCAGGCCGGACATATCAGCGTACAGACCTTGCATGGGCCGGTGGCGTCGCCGGAGGTGCCGGCATGAGGGGTGGCGCTTTGCAGGGCGGGTGGCATGTGCGGCAATTGGCCTTTGCCCTGGTGTTCTGGCCAGCGGCGCTGTTGGCGGCCGCGCCCAACCCAGTTAACTCGGCAAGCAGCCCCAGCGCGACCACCACCGCCACCACCGCGGCGTCTCAGCCGCCGGCCGAGTTGCGGCTGGAGCCGGTGCTGGAGGCCCAACTCTTGCGGCTGGTCTGGCGCGCCTATGACCGGCCGGAGGAAGCGCTGCGGTCTTTGCAGCAGCTGCCGTCTGAGCCCGCTAACCCAAGCCATGCGCTGCAACTGCGCTTTGCCGAGGCCCGCATCGCCGTGTTCGGTGCCGACTTTGTCAAAGCTCAGGCCTTGGCCACCGAGCTGGACGCTGTGCCGGGCTTTGCTGGCCATGCGGCCTTGCTGCGCGCCGAGTTGCTGGAGCGGCAAGGCCAACATAAGCAGGCCGTTGAATTCGCCCATACCGCTGTAACGATCCTGGAGCGCGGCTGCCCTGCGGACGATTTGCGCGCCAGCGTTGCCAGCAATGCCTGTGACTTCCGGGCCATGTGGGCGGCGCTGCGTATTCTGGAACGCCAGCAGCACCGACAAGGCGCGCTGCCCTTTGTCGAAGCCACGGCAAAACGCGCCCTGGCATTGGCTGAGGCGGGTGACAGCACCCTGCTGCAGGTGTTCAGCCTGGGCGGCTTGGCGCGCACCAGTCAGGCTCAGCAGCAGGTTGAGGCGGCCCGGCGCTGGTTGGTGCGTGCCTTGCAAACCGCGCAGGGCGACCCGGTGGCCATGGCCCACGCAAAGATTTATGAAAGCGCGCAGGCGGCCCAACAAGGTAACCCCAAGTTGCAACTCAAGGTGCTGGAAGAGGGCCTGGTGTTCGCGCAGCAGGCCGATGCCGTGCGGGTGCTGACACGGATTCAGGTCTCTCTGGCCGACACCTATCTGCATCAAGGCCAGCCAGAACAGGCGCTCAAGTGGGCCTATCAAGCCCTGCCGGTGACGCTGCAACTCCAAGACCTGGATGCTGAACGTAGCCTGCGCCACAACCTGGGAATTGCCTATATCTTGCTGCGCAAGTTTGACCAGGCGCGACAGCAAATGGCGCGTGCTGAGGCCTTGCGTCAGGGCAAGGCCGACCAGAGCCAGCGTCTGGCCGAGTTGCGTGAGGAAGGCGAAGCTTGGGCCGCCGCCGGCCAGTCCAAGAAAGCCATCGAGGTTTATCACGCCGAGCGCAAGCTCAATGCTGAGTTGCAGGCCAATTACCGTGCTGCCGCGCTGAAGCAGCTGCAAATCAAGTACGACAGCGAGCGCAAGCAAAGCGTGCTGGAACTGCTGGCGCGTGACAACGCGCTCAAGGACAGGCAGCTGACCAACCGCAGCCTCGTCACCCAGGTCGGTGTCGCGGTGGCGGCGCTCTTGCTGCTGTCGCTCTTGCTGACCACGGTGATGGTGCGGCGGGTGCGCGCGGCCAATAAGCGCTTGAAGGCCAATGAGGCCTTGCTGCGGGCTCAGAGCGAGCGTGACCCGCTGACCGATCTGGCCAACCGCCGCCACTTCCTCGGCGTGATGGCGGCGAAGCCGGGCGAGCGCTTCAGCGGCGCCTTGCTGATGATAGACATCGACCACTTCAAGCATGTCAATGACGAGCATGGCCACGCCGTCGGCGATGTGGTGATTTGCGAGGTGGCGCGGCGCATCAGCCATGCGGTGCGCCAGGACGATCTGGTGGTGCGCTGGGGTGGTGAAGAGTTTCTGATCTACGCCGCCGACGTCACGCTTGAGCGCCTGGGCCAGTTGGCCGAGCGCATTTTGCAAACCGTAGGCGGTAGCCCGGTGCTTGTGCCCAAGGGGCAGTTGCGGGTGACGGCCTCGATTGGTTTTGCCCAGTTCCCCTTGCCGCCGACAGGCCTCGCTCTGCATTGGGAGCAGGCGGTCAACTGGGCCGATATGGCGCTTTACTGCGCCAAGGCCAAGGGCCGCAACCGCGCCATGGGCATTCAAAGCGTGCTGGCCGAGGACAGCAAAGATCTGTCCCAGATCGAAGCCGATTTTGATGCTGCCTGCAGCGCCGCGCGCGTCAGCCTGAGCGAGGTGCGTGGACCCCAGGCCGGATAAATCCGGACAATGGCTGCATGAAACAGAAACTGGCCGCTTGGCACCGCGGCGTGATTGACCAGCATAGGCAAACCTGGGCGGCGGACTTGCTGGCCGCCTTTGTTGTCAGCGTGCTCCTGATTCCCCAAAGCCTGGCCTACGCGATGTTGGCCGGCTTGCCGCCGCAGGTGGGCTTGTATGCCAGCTTGCTGCCCTTGCTGGCCTATGCAGCCCTTGGCACCAGCCCGGCCCTGGCCGTGGGGCCGGTGGCGGTGCTGGCGCTGATGATCGCGCAGACCCTGGGCAAGCTGCCCGCCGGGGTCAGCCCCAGCGAAGGCGCGCTGGTGCTGGCGGCCGAGATGGGCCTGATCCTGCTGCTGGCCGCGGCGCTGCGCCTGCATGCGCTGGCGTCTTTGCTGTCGGTGCCGGTGCTGCATGGTTTTGAAACCGGCGCCACCTTGAGCATCGCGCTGAGCCAGATTCCGGTCTTGATCGGCAGCCCGGTGCAGGGCGCGGATGTGCCCGCCTTGCTGCGGGAAGTCTGGTCGCACGGCGTGAGCTGGCATGGCCCGACGCTGGCGTTTGGCGTCATGACTTGCGCGCTTTTGCTGGCCGCGCGGCGCTGGCTGCCGGGCGCCTTGGCGCGGCTGGCCCCGCTGGTGCTTTTGCTGGGTGCCATGTTGCTGGCCTGGCAGCTTGATGCGCTTTCGTTTGGTGTTCGCCTCCTGGGCGGCCTGCCGCCGCTGACGCTGGGCTTGAGCCTGCCGCGGCTGGACGCTGCGCTGTGGTGGGACATGCTGCCGAACGCCCTGCTGCTGGCACTGATGGCCTATGTCAGCAGCCTGGTGGTGGCCGAATCGCTGGCGCGCAAGCGCGGTGAGCGGATCAATGCCGCGGCCGAGTTGCGCGCCCTGGGCTTGGCCAACTGCGTGGCCGCATGCAGTGGCGGCATGCCGGTGGCGGCTAGTTTTTCGCGCAGCGTTTTGCTGCACGACGCGGGCAGCCGCACCCGCCTGGCCGGCGCCTTGGTGGCGGTGTTCATGCTGTTGGCCTTGTGGCTGTTGGCCGATGTGCTGGCCTGGCTGCCCAAGACCGTGCTGTCGGCCACGATTCTGGTGGCCGTGTTGTCGGGGCTCAAGCTGCAGCCCTTCGGCCAGGCTTGGCGTTATGCGCGCCCGGAGGCGCTGCTGATGCTGCTGGTCACGCTGACCGTGCTGGGCGTGAACTTGTCGGTCGGCCTAGGCCTGGGTGTGCTGGGCTCGATCGCCCTGCTCTTGCAGCGCAGCGCGCGGCCTCATGTGGCCCAGCTCGGCCGCGTTTACGGCACCGAGCATTACCGCAATGTCGAGCGCCATGCGGTGGAGTTGCAGGCCGATGTGCTGGGCCTGCGCATCGACGAGAGCTTGCTGTTCACCAATGCGCGCAGCCTGGGCGATGTGGTGCAGGGCTATCTGGCTGGGCAACCGCAGGCGCGGCGGGTCTTGCTGATGATGTCGCCGGTCAATAGCATTGACTTCAGCGGCCTGGAAGCCTTGCGTGACCTACAAGCGACCCTGAAGTTGCAGGGTGTGCGCCTGGATCTCTCCGAGGTCAAAGGCCCCGTGCTGGATCGCCTGCGCGCCAGCGGCTGGCAAGAATGGTTTGAGGGCCAGCTCTTCCTCAGCTACCACCAGGGCATGGTCGAGGGTGAGCGCCCCATGCGGGATGACCCGAGCCCGGTTATTTAGGGTTTTGCGTGACAGACCGCCCGAAGGTAGGCCTGAGCAGCTCTGAGGCTGCACAGACAAGCCGGAAGGCTTGGCTCGGCTGCCGAAGGACTTGCCGCGATACCTGCGGCAAGGCTGTCACCCACTGATTAAGCGCAACTGGCTACGGATCAAATCCGCAGCAGTTTTTCCTCAGCCAGAGCCAGTGCCTCCGGCACGCCGGCCAGAACCAGGGTGTCGCCACCGCTGAGCAAGAGCGTATCGCTGGCCGGCACCACCGCACCGCTGGCGCGGCGCAGCGACACCACCGAAACACCGGTGGCGTGCAGCGCCAACACGGCCAAGGCCTGCCCGGCATAGGCGCTGGCTGCAGGCAAGGTGACCGAGCGCAGGCGGGCGTGATGGCGGTCTTCCGCCGTGTCGTCGTCGGCGCCATGGAAGTAGCCACGCAGCAGGCCATAACGCGCATCTCGCGCGTCACGGGTCAGGCGGATCACCCGCCGCATCGGCACGCCCACCAGGGCCAGCGCATGGCTGGCCAGCATCAGCGAGCCTTCGATCGCCTCGGGCACCACCTCGGTGGCGCCGGCGGCGCGCAGGCGTTCCAGATCGCTGTCGTCAATCGTGCGCACCACCACCGGCACCTGCGGCGCATGCTGCTGCACCAGATGCAAGATCTTCAGGGCCGAGGGCGTGTCGGGGTAGCTCACCACCACCGCGCTGGCGCGGGCCAGGCCGGCCGCCATCAAGCTCTGCAGCCGGGCGGCGTCGCCGAACACCACGCTCTGGCCAGCGGCTGCCGCCTGACGCACCCGGTCTGGGTCCAGGTCCAGCGCCATATAGGGAATGTGCTCGCCTTCCAGCAAGCGCGCCAGGTTCTGGCCGCTGCGGCCGTAGCCGCAGATGATCACATGGGCATCGGCCTTGATCGCCTTTTTGGCGATGGTGGTGAGCTGCAGCGACTGCATCATCCAGTCGCTGCTGGACAGCTTCATCACGATGCGATTGCTGAACATGATCAAGAAGGGCGTGGCCAGCATCGACAGCACCATGCTCGCCAGCACCGGGCTCACATACTGCGGCGGAATCAGCTCATGCTGGCTGGCCAGGGTCAGCAGCACAAAGCCGAACTCACCCGCTTGCGCCAGATAGATGCCGGTGCGCAGCGCCACGCCAGTGGGCGCGCGGAACAGCTTGGCCAGGCCGGTGATGAGGGCGAACTTGGCCAGAATCGGCAGCACGCTGAGCAGCAGCACCAAGGGCCATTGCGCCAGCAGCAAGCGCCAGTCCAGCTTCATGCCGATGGTGATGAAGAACAGGCCCAGCAGCACATCGTGGAAGGGCCGGATGTCGGTTTCCACCTGGTGCTTGTATTCGGTCTCGGCGATCAACATGCCGGCCACAAAAGCGCCCAGGGCCAGCGATAGGCCCGCATGCTCGGTCAGCCAGGCCAGGCCCAGGGTGACCAAAAGGATGTTGAGCATGAAGAGCTCTTCGCTCTTGCGCCGCGCCAGCAGGGTCAGCCACCAGCGCATCACCTTTTGCCCACCCACCAGCAAAATGGCCAACAGGGCGATGGCTTTCAGGCTGGCCCAGGCCAGCGATTGCACCATCTCCGCGCCGCTGCTGTTCAGCGCCGGAATCATCACCAGCAAGGGCACCACTGCCAAGTCCTGAAACAGCAGCACGCCGATGACGCGCTTGCCGTGCTCGCTTTCCAGCTCCAGCCGCTCAGCCATCAGCTTGACCACGATGGCCGTGCTGCTCATCGCCATGGCCGCGCCCAGCACCAGGGCGCCCTTCCAGCCCAAGTCCCAGGGCAGGTGGAAATAGTCCGCCACCGTGTCCAAGAGCCATTGCCCGGCCAGCGTTCCCAGCATGGTCAGCAGCACCTGGCACAGGCCCAGGCCGAACACCAGGGTGCGCATGCTGCGCAGCTTGGGCAGATTGAACTCCAGCCCGATCACAAACATCAGGAACACCACGCCGAACTCCGCCAGGTAGCGGATGCTGGTGGTGTCGCCGGCGAAAGCCAGGGCGTGCGGCCCGATCAGCACGCCCACCACCAGATAGCCCAGCATGGGCGGCAGCTTCAGGCTGCGGCAAGCCACCACCCCCAGCACGGCGGCGACCAGGTAAAGCAGGGCAAGATCGAGTGAGGACACCATGGGCCGATGTTAAACGGCGTTAGGGTGGCGCTAGGGCCTTACTCCTTTGGAAAAGGGCTTTCAGACCGGGCTGCGCGCCAGCCAGTCAGCCCGCGTCACATCGTGGCGGGCCATGTCCATGTCGTACCAGTGTTCCACGCCTGTGTAGCGCATGCCCAGACGGTCCATCACCCGGCCGGAGGCAAGGTTGTCAGGCATGCGCACAGCGCACAGCAGCGGGGCGTTCAAGTCATCGAAGGCGAAGGTGGCCATGCGCTGGGCGGCTTCGCTGGCATAACCCTGGTGCCAGCGGTCGCGCCGCAAGCGCCAGCCAATTTCATGCGGGCCGCTGATCACCCGGCCCAGATGCTGGATGCAGCCCGCGCCGATCAGCTCGCCGGTGCTTTGCTCGATGAAGGCCCACCAGGAATAGCCCCATTCGGCCCAGCGCGCCTTGACGCGGTCGATCATCAGCTGGGTGTCTTCCGGTGTGTCGGGCTTGCCGGTGATGTAGCGCATCACCTCGGGGTCGCTGTTGAGGCGGTGCAGGCCGTCGAAGTGGGCGTCGGTCAGTGGTTCCAGGCGCAGGCGCGCGGTAGTGAGCAAGGTCATGCGGGCGATCCTCCTTTTGAGCGCGAGGCCTGACTTTCGCACACTCGTCATTGGTGGCGGGGTTTCCGCCAATCAAACGGCCGTGGCGGCAATTCGTCGCATGGCACAGCGCAGGTGCGGGCAAGGCGGAGATACTCGGCCCGCCAAAGCGATTGGCGGCCAGGTAAATTTTCCGCTTTACCGACCCCGCCGCTTGAATTGCCGGGCCGCAGCCAGACATGCGGCCAAGCCCATTAACCCAAGCCCAAGCCTGCGTGCCTCCCAGCAGCGCAGGCAGGAGAAGCAATTGACCAAGTTGAAGAAGCGCCTGAGCCTCGGCCTTGCCGCCCTGGCCCTGCTGGCCGGTGGCGCCGGATGGATGCAGCAGCAGGCGGGTAAGAACCCCAAGCCCTCGCCCTTTCGAGTCAGCGAGGTGGACGAAGGCGCCATCACCCAGGTGGTGATGGCCAATGGCAATTTGCAGCCGGTGACGGTGGTGACGGTGGGCTCGCAGGTCAGCGGCACCGTCATCACGCGCTTGGTGGACTTCAACGACAAGGTCAAAAAGGGTCAGGTCTTGCTGCGGCTGGATCCGGCCAATTTCGAAGCCCGGGTGCGCCAGGCCAGGGCCAGCATGCGCTCGGCCGAGGCGCAGGTGGCATTCACCCGCGGCAATTACGAGCGTAACGAGTCCTTGGTCAAGCAAGGCTTTTTGTCCGCCCCTCAGCGCGACCAAAGCCGCCGAGAGCTGGACGCCGCGCTGGCGCAGGTAGAAGTCAGCCGCGCCCAGCTCGACGCCGCGCAGACCGACCTGGCCAATAGCGTGATTCGCTCGCCGGTGGATGGTGTGGTGATCAAGCGCAGTGTGGATGTGGGCCAAACCGTGGCCGCCAGCTTCCAGACGCCGGAGCTGTTCCTGATCGCCAAGGACTTGCGTGAAATGGTGATCCAGACCAATGTGTCCGAAGCCGATGTGGGCCAGCTGCGTGAAGGCCAGCAGGTGCGCTTTGTGGTCGATGCCTTCCCGAGCCGTGAGTTCGAAGGCCGGGTGCAGCAGTTCCGCCTCAACGCCACCAATACCCAGGGCGTGGTGACCTACACGGTGATTGTGGATGTGCCCAATGAAGACGGCGAACTCAAACCCGGCATGACGGCGCAAACCCGCATCGTCGTGGCGCAGCGCCCCACAGCCCTGCGCCTGCCCACCGCGGCGCTGCGCTTTGTGCCGACGGAAGAAGAACTCAAGCTCAATCGTGACAAGGCGGCCGGCGCTGCCTCCGCGCCGGCATCCGCAGCTTCTTCCGCATCCGCTGTACAAGTCAACCGGCCCGATGACGACGGCGTGCTCTCCACCCTGCGTGGTGGCGCGCGGGTCTACCGCGTTTACACGTTGGACGCGGGCAAACGCCTGCAAGCGCACGAGGTGACGGTGGGCATTGCCAATACCAAGTTCACCGAGCTGATCAGCAGCGGCAGCCTCAAAAAGGGCGATGCGGTGGTGACGCGCCGCGTGCTCGTGGACGGCAAGGCGGAACTGTAATGTCGGCCGTCTTGGCCCTGCGCGGCATCACCAAGAGTTACCGCAGCGGCGACATCGTCACCCCGGTGCTGCACGGCATAGACCTGAGCGTGCAGCGCGGCGACTACCTCGCGCTGATGGGCTCCAGCGGCTCGGGCAAAAGCACGCTGATGAACTTGATGGGCTTGCTGGACCGCTGCGACAGCGGCGAGTTGCTGCTGCAGGGGCGTGACGTCAGCCAGCTGGGCACGGCCGAGCACGCCAGCCTGCGCAACCGCGAAATCGGTTTTGTGTTCCAGAGCTTCAATCTGCTCAAGCGCATGACGGTGTTGGACAACGTGGCCCTGCCGCTGATCTATGCAGGCAAGCCCCGTAGCGCGGCGCGCGCGCGTGGCCAGCAGCTGCTGGATCAGCTGGGCCTGGGTGAGTTTGCCAAGCGCATGCCCAATCAGCTCAGCGGCGGCCAACAGCAGCGCGTGGCGATTGCGCGCTCGCTCGCCAACGAGGCGCCCTTGTTGCTGGCCGACGAACCTACCGGCAATCTCGACACCCAAACCACCGCCGAGGTGCTGGCCATTCTGGCGCGGCTGAACCGCGAGTTCGGCCTGACCATCGTGCTGGTCACGCATGAGCCCGAGGTCGCCCTGCAGGCCAAGCGCTTGGTGCGGCTCAAGGATGGCCGCGTGGCCTTTGACGGCCTGCCCTCGGAACAGGCGCATTTATGAACCCGATTCAAATCTTCATCGAAGCCCTGCGCTCGCTCAATGCCAATCGCCTGCGCAGTGCGCTGACCATGCTGGGCGTGGTGATCGGCATCGCCTCGGTGCTGATGATGCTCAGCGTGGGTGATGGCGTACGCAACTTCATCGCGAAGGAGCTGTCGGTGCTGGGCAGCAATCAGCTGATCGTGCAACCCGGCACGCCGGTGGACGGTGGCGGCGTGCGCCGACGCAGCGGCGAGGTGCCCAACCTCACCGTGGATGATGCGCGCGCGCTGGCCCAGCTGCCCTCGCTCAAAGGTGCGGCCCCGGCGTTGCAAGGCTTTTTCCAGCTGCAGTACGGCGACAGCAATAGCAACCAGACCGTGCTGGGTGTCACCCCCGCCATGATTGCCCTGCGCAACTGGCGGGTGGAAAGCGGCGTGCCGCTGGATGAGCGCGATGTGCAGGCCGCCAGCCGGGTGGTGGTGATCGGCTCCAAGCTGGCCAGCACGCATTACGCCGGCCGCGATCCGCTGGGCCAGGTCTTGCGCATGGACGGCCAGCCCTTCACCATCATCGGCGTGATGGGCGGCTCGGGCCGCACGCTGGACGGCACCGAACTCGGCGAACTGGTGCTGGTGCCCATCAGTGCCATGCCCCTGCGCCTGGCGCGGCCCGGCCTGGTGCACTACATAAGCTTGCAAGTCAAAGACGCAGCGGGCATGGCCGACGCGCAGCAAGACGTGGCCGAGCTGCTGCGCGACCGCCACCACATCACCGGCGACAAGCCGGACGACTTCGCCATCACCGACCTGGCCAGCATCGCCAAGACCGGGGCGGCCATCGGCACCGGCTTGTCCTTGGGCCTGGGCGTGATCGGTGCAATCTCGCTGCTGGTCGGCGGCATCGGCATCATGAACATCATGCTGGTCAGTGTGAGTGAGCGGGTACGCGAGATTGGCATCCGCATGGCTATTGGCGCCAAGCCGCGCGATGTGCTGTGGCAGTTCCTCGGCGAGGCGGTGCTGCTATGCCTGGTGGGCGGCCTGATCGGCCTCGGCCTGGCCGCGCTGGGCGTGGCGGCGGTCAATGCCACCGGCAAGTTCGAAATGGTGCTGGCCTTCAAGCACATCCTGGTGGCCGTGGGCTTTGCCAGCGGCGTGGGCGTGTTCTTTGGCTACTACCCGGCGCGTCGGGCGTCCAAGTTGTTGCCAATTGAGTGCTTGAGGCAGGATTGATTCCGCGGGCGGATCGGCATTTGGCCTGAAGTCGGACGGCCCCGCCCGGTGTCCCGTTCGGCCAATCGGCCGAGCGCGAGGGGCATGGCCGGCTCGACTGGCCGGCGCGGCATAGGGCGCAAAACGTGAGCCGGGCGTTCGTTCAGGCCTTTGTCTTCAAGCTGTCTTTGTCGAACCCCGCCAGGCGCTTGTAGCGCTGGGAGATGGCTTCCAGCGTTTGGCGCGGAATCACCTCATCGATGTTTGTGAAGCCCTGCGGTGCGCGCGACTCGGCCATCTGCATAACCTGTTCCGGCCCGTTCATGCGGTTGCGCAAGACGATGCCGGTGGTCTTGGGCAGACGCTCGGCTTCGTACTCGCGCAGTGCATATGAAGTGTCGGCGTCATCCGCCAGGCAGTCGGCCAGGTAGCGCGCGTCCAGGATGGCCTGTGCACTGCCGTTGGAGCCGATCGGATACATCGGATGCGCGGCATCGCCCAGCAGCGTGACGCGCCCGAAAGTCCAGCGCGGCAAGGGGTCGCGATCGACCAGCGGGAACTCGTAAATTTCCTTGGCGCCGTCGATGATGGCGGGGATGTCGATCCAGTCCCATTTCCAGTTCTGGAAGGGCGCCGCGAAGACGGATTTGTCGACCTTGCGATTCCAGTCTGTGCTGGGTAATTCGCCATTGGGCACGCGCAACTCGGCGATCCAGTTGATCAGCGAGCGGCCGCCGCGGCGCAGGGGCTCCGAGATCGGATAGCAGACGAATTTCTGATCCTGATGCCCGGCCATGAACATGCTGCGCCCGTCCATATAGGGCTCAGCTTCCGTCACCGCGCGCCACAGCATGCGCCCTGAAAAACGGGGCTGGTCGCCATTCGGATAGAGGAACTTGCGCACCGACGAATGGATGCCATCTGCGCCGACCAACACATCGCACTCCGATTGCACCGTGGCGCCGTCTTCACGGCGCGTGAACTGGCCGACGACCTTGTCGGCGATTTGTTCAAACGATGTGAAAGCGTGGCCGCTGTGAACCTTGTCCTTGCCGATGCGCTCTTGCACTTTCGCCAGCAAAGCCATCTGCAGTTCGCCGCGATGGATGGAGAACTGCGGGGAGTCGTAGCCGGCCGCACGGCCGCGGGCCTCGCGCCAGATCTCTTGGCCGAACTGGTTGAAGTAAGCCAGGGTGGAGGTCTCAATCGCATTGGCAGCCAAGGCGTCTTCCAGGCCGAGCTTGCATAGTTGCTGGCTGGCGTGCGGCAGCAGGTTGATACCAACGCCGAGTGGCTTGATGGCGCCAACGGCCTCGAATACTTCCACCTCGATGCCGCGTTCGTGCAGCATCAGTGCCAAGCTAAGCCCGCCGATACCGGCGCCTGCAATTGTGACTTTCACGCCCGTCTCCAATTCATGTTGTTGCTTCAGCATTAGGAAATGACGTTCTCGCTGAATTGTTATATCCTATAACAGTTATTTCGCGGAACACAAGCGCCGGATGGGCGCAGACGAGGAGACGGTTTGGCCCAGCGCATTCATTTCAATGCCAGCATCGACGGTGTGGCGTACGGTGTGCTCGACGACTTGGTCGGCTATGCGGTGCGGCGTGCGCAGCTGTCCATCTACGAAGATTTCGGCGCGACCATGGGGGCGGAAGAGATCACGCCTCAGCGCTTTTCTTCGCTGGTGATTGTTGAGAGCAACCCCGGAATTTCGCAGACACGCCTGGCCGAAGTGATGGGTATCGCGCGCTCCGGCGTGGTTGCGATCATCGACGACTTCGAGAACAAGGGCTTGATCGAGCGCCAGGCTTCTGGCGACCGCCGCTCCTACAGCTTGCTGCTCACCAAAGCCGGCGCACGCCAGCTCAAGCGCTACAAGCAAGCGGTGAAAGAGCACGACGAACGTATCTCTGCCGCCTTGAGCCAGGCCGAGAAAGAACAGCTGCTTGCGCTGCTGCGCAAGCTGTGTGCCCCCGAGAGTTGAAAGCCGGCCGCGTGGCGTGCCCTTAGTTCAAACTAGCCAGGAGACATGATGATGAAGAAGTCGATCCGCCCTTTGCTTGTCGCGATGTTGAGTGCATTTACCTTCGTCGGCGCCGCGCATGCCGATATCACCATCGGCGTGAGTCTGCCGCTGACCGGCCCGGCCTCGGGCCTTGGCATCCCGACCAAGAACGGCATCTCCTTGTGGCCCGACACCATCGGCGGCGAGAAGGTCAAGCTCATCATGCTGGACGATGCCTCTGACACGACGCAGTCGGTCAAGAACGGGCGCCGTTTCATCACCGAGGACAAGGTGGACGTGATCGTCGGCTCCACCGCCACGCCGGCCTCGATTGCGCTGTCGGCTGTCGCGCTTGAAGGGCAGACGGTGCAGATCTCGACCTCGCCGGTCGATCTCCCCGAAGGCAAGGACGCCTGGACTTTCCGCGTGGCGCAGTCCACGCCCTTGATGGCCTCCGCCTTGGTCGAGCATATGAAGAAGAGCGGCATCAAGACCTATGCCTTTCTCGGCTTCTCCGACGCTTATGGCGAGACCTGGCTGAAGGCTTTCGAAGCGTTGGCGGCGAAGGCCGGTCTCACTTCGCTGGCGACGGAGCGCTTCGCACGGTCCGACACCAGCGTGACGGCGCAGGCAATCAAGCTCACCATGGCGCGCCCGGACGCCATCCTGATCGGTGCGTCGGGCAGCGGCGCCGCGATGCCGCACAAAGCCATGGTGGAGCGCGGCTACAAGGGCAAGATCTATCAGACCCATGGCGCCGCTTCGCGTGACCTGATCCGTTTGGGCGCTAAGGATGTTGAGGGCGCGATCGTGGTGGCTGGGTTGGCGGTGATGCCGGAATCTTTGCCAGCGGCGCATCCCTCCAAGAAGCTGGCGACCGAGTTCGTTGAGCGCTACGAGCAGCAGTTTGGCGCGGGCACGCGCAACCAGTTCTCGGCGCATGGCTACGACGCGCACCTACTGCTGCAGGCCGCGGTGCCAGTGGCGCTCAAAAAGGGCAAACCGGGAACGCCGGAATTCCGCGCCGCGCTCAAGGACGCGCTGGAGAACAGCAAAGGCGTGACCATCACCCAGGGTGTGATCCGCTACTCGGCCAAGGACCACTGGGGCCTGGAAGACAATGCGCGTGTTTTGCTGACGATCGACAAGGGCGACTGGAAGCTGGCGAACTAAAGCTGTCGGCGCTCAGGCCGGGAGGCCTTGGCGTTTGCGACCCACAAAGCCGGACGTAACTTGTTTCACAGCCGATGCCGCGCTTGGCTTGACCTTGTGCCGGCCCAAGCGCGCGCTGATCGTGGATGTGCCGATTGAGTTGGCTTGGGTCAGCATTGACCGCGATGAAGGCTAGCGTTAGCAGCACAGCCTTGGTGTACGCCATCACCCCGATGCAACGCAAGAAGCGGTGATGGGCTTGGCACCTTCCAAGCCCATCAAAGCCGAATAACCCTCGGCAGCTTCTCACAAGAAGTTGCGCTGAGAATTCAAATTCAGCGCCCGGCTTGGGGTGCCACAAAGCCTTCATTTGGCGCCGATACGTTGGTGATATGCTGATTTTGCTTCAGCGCCCACACCAGCTTTCCAGCTCAATTCGCCCTCGTGATGCAGGCTCGATTCATCGAGTCTCCGCGACGAAAAGACTGTGTCTGGCGCCGCCCGAAGCAATCGCTTCACCGGAGTCTTGATGATGCTTCGACCGCCTCGCCTCCTTCGCTTGGCCAGACCCTTGATGAGCACGTTGCGCAGCCTTGCCATGGCGGCGATGCGCCTGCCGCTGACGGTGCCCGCGAACAAGAATCTATCCGTCACTTCACCCCTAACTCAATCTCGAAAGGGACGTTTCATGAAAGCAAAGTCATTGGCTTTAGCCCTGTTGGCGCTAGCCATTCAGCCCAGCGCATTTGCCATCAATTCCAAATATGCCCAACAACTGGAGCGCTCCGGCTGCACACAGGTGTCAGAAGCCCAGGGCTGCGACATCCATAAGACCAAGGCGGAAAACGCCAAGGCTGGCTTCGTCAATGAGGCGGCTGCTCCCGCTGCAGCCGCTGCGCCAAAAGCCAGCCCGACGGTTCAGAACCCCTACGCTGGGCAATGGGTGGCCAAGGCAGACAGCGGTGCCACCGTCGCCACCATCCGCATCGACGCCAAAGAGCATGTTTGGGTGAATGGCAAGCAGGTCAAAGCCAAGCGCAGCGATGGCGGCCTGACCTTCAAAACCGGCACCATCACATACAGAATTCAAGGCGACCGCCGCCTCAAGGGCGAAGACACCTGGACCGACAGCGATGCTGGCACCAAGGGACAGATCGTCAGCGAATAAGGCCACATGCAAGGCCGCGAATATGGCCGAGCGCAAGGCCAGGCCGAGGTAGATGTCGAAGTAAATCGGGTGGCGTAAGCCCCCGCAATTCGCACTGCACTGCACCGGCCACCGCCATACCTATTGCAAGACCCACCGGAATGCGGCGCCGTTGCTGCCGCGACCAGCCCCATACAGGAGTGAGCTCATGCCTCTCACCTCGAAGCTGATTGCCGCTGCTGCGGCCACCGCCGCCATCACCGCGCTGGTCTTTGACCCTGGCGCCGCATTCGCCCAAGCCGTGCCGCAGCCTGTGGCCAGCGCCGCAGCGCAGCCGGCCGATCCGGCCGCGGTGCTGCAGGGCGCGCAGCGCATTGGCGCCGCACGCTTCAGTGCTTATCGCAAGGGTGCCAGCACTTTGGTCGTGCTGCCGCCTGGGGCTGTTGGCAAGCCGCTGCTCTGGTACACGGAGCTGGTGCGGGTGCCGGCCGGTGCGGTCACTGCTGACAAGGGCTTGCAAGTCAGCAGCTTGCTGGCCCGCTTCGAGCGCGTGGGCAACATCATCCATGTGCGGGACCTGAGCACGACGCAAAAGCGCCGCGCCGGTGTTTCGCCGGGCGGCCCCACTTTGCCCGGCGCGCAAGCTAATGACCCGCCTGGCGCGGCCAGCGCAGACCCCAAGGTCCGCCCGATCGATGTGGCCCTGAGCAGTTCGGAAACCGGCGCGCTGATCGCCAGCTTTCCCGTGGTGGGCAGCTTGCCCGATGGCAGCACGGTGCTGGATGTGACGGCCACCTTCTCCAACGATATTGGGGCCGCCACAGGCCGCAGCATCCTGGCCAAGGTGGGCGCGGTGCCGGCGGCGGTCGATCCGAGCAAGTCGTACATCGACGGCGTGCGCGTGCGTGGCGACGCGCTGACGGTGCGCTCGCACATCACCTTTCTGGCCGGGCTGAAGTCAGAGCCGATGGCGGGGCCGCAGCCGGTGTCGGTGGTGCTGGGCCATTCCATCGTGTTCTTGCCCGAGCAGCCGATGGCTGGCCGCCCGGCCAACCCGCGGGTGGGCTTCTTCCAGAACGACTACACCGAGTTTGAGTCCGAGCGCGGCAGCGCCCAAGACAAGCAAGCGTTGATCGGCCGCTTCCGCCTGGAAAAGGCCGACCCCGCAGCGCCGCTCAGCGACCCCATCAAGCCCATCACTTACTACCTGGGGCGCGGCATGCCGGAGCGCTGGAAGCCTTACGTCAAAGCTGGCGTGCTGCAGTGGCTGCCGGCCTTCGAGGCGGCGGGCTTCAGCAATGCCATTCGCGTGCTGGATGCGCCCACGCCCGAGCAAGACCCGGAATGGTCGCCGGAAGATGTCACCATCAACGTCATCCGTTGGGTGCCCCAAGAGAACATCAATGCCATGGGCCCGCGTGTCACCGACCCGCGCTCGGGTGAGACGCTGTCGGCCCATATCCAAATCTGGCCGGCGGTGATTGAAGGCTTCGGCCAGTACTACTGGGCGCTGTTCAGCAGCGTGGATGCCGGCGCGCGCACGCTGCCGCTGTCTACCGAAAAGTCGGGCGCCTTGCTGAGCTATATCGTCGCCCATGAGGTCGGCCACACCTTGGGCCTGATGCATAACCAGATTGCGTCCACCGCCCACACGGTGGCGCAGATGCGCCAGCCCGAGTTCGCCAACCGCTATGGCCCGAACAGCTCGATCATGGCCTACGGGCGCTTCAATCAGGTGGCGCAGCCGGGCGATGGCATCACCCAGTTGTGGAGCGTGATCGGCCCCTACGATTTCGCCGCCATCAAGTTCGGCTACGGCCGCTTCGGCAGTGACCCGGCCAGCGAGCGGCGCGAACTGGCTGCTTTTGCCGAGACCTTCGCGCGTGACCGCCGCTTGTTCTGGGCCAGCGAAGAGTCGGCCGAGCTGATCAGCCGCTTCCACCTCGACCCCCGCGTGCTGACCGAGAACACCGGCGCCGAACGGGTGCAAGCCACCCGCCTGGGGGTGGCCAATCTGCGGCGCTCCTTGGATCAACTGGACGCCGCGACCGGTGGCGATGCCAAGCTCTATGCCTCCACTTACGGCGTGATGCTGTCGCGCCATGTCGGCTTGCTGAAGTCCGTCAATCGCCTGCTGGCTGGGGTGATGCCGGCCATGGACGATGGCAAGAGCCGCTTGCCCACGCAGGTGTCAGCGGCCGAGCAAAAGCAGGCCTTGCAATATCTCTTGGGCGAGGGGGCGGCCTCGCTGGAGCCCTATGCGGCCCCGGCGGTGGTGGAGCGGGTGTCGGTCTACGGTGGCTACGCCGCCATCGACCGGCTGCAGGCGGGCATGGTCAGCGATTTGATGGCCGGCTCCACCGTGGCCTTGCTGGAGAGCCAGCGCCGCAGCAATCCGGCGGCCTACTCCTCGCTGGACTTGGGCAAAGACATCAACGCCGCGGTCTGGGGTGATCTCAAGAGCAGCAGCCCGACCCGGCGCGCTTTGCAGCGCGGCTATATCGACGCGGCCAAGGACTTGCTGAACGCCTGGGCCAAGGGCGGCGCTGACGAGAAGAAGATGGCCGAGGCCTTGCGGGCCGAGTTGCCGCTGACACCGGCCGCCGCCCAGGCCATGGTCGAGACCGGTGACGACACCGTCTTCATCCCCTGGCTACACGCCAGCCTGCCGGCGATGAAGACCCGACTGGAGGCCGCCTCGCGCAGCGCCGCGGTCGAGGCCGACCGCCTGCACTTCGCCGATATGGCGCTGCAAGTGGGGCGGCTGCAGAAGATCGGCATGCCCTGAGCGCAGCGGCGCTGTTTGCGTTGATTGGCGCTCCGAGCATGCCGTTGGCATGCTCGGGGCCGTGCCGCCTCAGGCCAGCAATGCTCGCTGAACGCACGCCCTATGCGCAAGCCGCATAGCGGCATGTGCACTCGGCTTCGGACTTTAGGGACGGATGGGGTCAAGTCTTGATACCGTTCGGGCCACCAAAAGTTACGGAGCATTACATGCCCAACCTGTCCTTTGTCTCGCCCACTCGCAACAGCCCTTGGGGCACTTATCTCTCGCAGATCGATGCGGTGGAGCCCTACCTGGGCAATCTGGCGCGCTGGGTCGAGACCCTGCGTCGCCCCAAGCGTGCGCTGATCGTGGACGTGCCGATCGAATTGGATAACGGCACCATCGCCCACTATGAAGGCTACCGCGTGCAGCACAGCCTGACCCGCGGCCCGGGCAAGGGCGGCGTGCGCTATCACCCCGATGTGACGCTGGAAGAAGTGATGGCCTTGTCGGCCTGGATGACGATCAAGAACGCGGCCGTGAACTTGCCTTACGGCGGCGCCAAGGGCGGCATTCGCCTCGACCCCAAGGCCTTGTCGAAGAAAGAGCTGGAAAAAGTAACGCGCCGTTACACCAGCGAGATCGGCATCATCATCGGCCCGCAGCAAGACATTCCCGCGCCCGACGTCAACACCAACGGCCAGATCATGGCCTGGATGATGGACACCTATTCGATGAACGTGGGCGCTACCGCCACCGGCGTCGTCACCGGCAAGCCCATCGCCCTGGGCGGTTCGCTGGGCCGTGTGCAGGCCACCGGCCGCGGTGTGTTCGTGATCGGCCGTGAAGCCATGCGCCGCCTGGGCATCGAGATGGAAGGTGCGCGCATCGCCGTGCAGGGCTTCGGCAATGTGGGCTCCATCGCGGCCAAGTTGTTCGCGGCCAGCGGTGCGCGCATCGTGTGCGTGCAAGACCATACCGGCACCATCCTGAACGAGCGCGGTTTTGATATGCAAAACCTGCTGGACCATGTGGCCAAGACCGGCGGCGTGGGCGGCTTCAGCGGCGGTGACAAGATCGCCAACGAAGACTTCTGGAAGGTCAAGAGCGATGTCCTGATCCCGGCTGCGCTGGAAGGCCAGATCAGCAAAGAGCGCGCCGAAGGCCTGCAGACCCGCCTGGTGCTGGAAGGCGCCAACGGCCCGACCACGCCTGATGGCGACGCCGTGCTGGCCGATCGCGGCATCGTGGTGGTGCCGGACGTGATCGCCAACTCGGGTGGCGTGACCGTGTCCTACTTTGAGTGGGTGCAAGACTTCAGCAGCTTCTTCTGGACCGAAGACGAGATCAATGTCCGTCTGGACAAGATCATCACCGGCGCCTTCAAGCACATCTGGGATGTGTCGGAGCAGCACCGCATCACTCTGCGCACCGCCGCCTTCGTGGTGGCTTGCACGCGGGTGCTGGAAGCGCGTGAAGAGCGCGGCCTCTACCCCTGATATCGAACCGGCGCCCCGGCGCCTTCGTGCACAAAAAAGGCCACCCTCGGGTGGCCTTTCTCATTGCTTCCGGCGGGCCGGTGGGGCTGATGGCGGACCGGTCAATCAAGGATGCTTGCACGCCGCCGCAGGCACGGCGTAGGGCTTGAGCAAGGCGGCGGTGCGGCCACTGCTGCACAAGGTGGCCAGTGCGGCGTTGAACTGCCGGGCATCTGCCGTGGTCAAGCGCGCCCGGCTCAGGCCAAAGGCATAACTGAACTGCTTGACGGTGCCAGCGGCTTGCAGACCGGACAGTTTTTCCGAGCGAATCAAATCCAGGCCCACGGCCTCGTTGATCAAGACCAAGCCCTGCGGGCCATAGCGCCCGGCAGCCAGCTTGCGCAGCACGCTGATGTTGTCGTACTCCAGCACCTTGCTCACGTCTGCCACACCTTCGACCAACTGGTCCAAGGCATAGGAGGTGCCGGACGGGCCGTAGACGCCGATGGTGCGCCCCTTGAGGGCCTGGCGGTCGCCATCAAAACGGAAGTCTGCGCCGGCTTGGGCGAATAGGCTGTAGCGGGCATCGATCACGGGCAAGCTGATGTGGAAGACGGCGCGCCGCTCCGGCGTGTCGAGAATCGTGAAGATGCCGTCAACCGCCCCCCGCTGGGCCAGGCTCAGCGCCCGGCGCCAGGGTAGTACCTCGATCTTGCAACTGCGCTTGAGCAATTCGCACACCGCCTGCAGCACATCGACCATGGGGCCGGCGGCTTTGTCCTTCACGGCGTAGGTGTAGGGCGGAAAGGGCTCGGTGACGAAGCGCAGGGCAACATCCTCGGCCAAGGCGGGCGCACTGGCGAACCCGGCCAGAAGCCAGACAAGTACCCCCGAGACCCTGCTGCGCATTGAACCCCTCATTGGCAAGAAAGCGAGGCGAGCATAGCAGGCGCTAGGCCGTGCTTTGAGCCGGTCGCAAGCTGTGCGGCGGTCCGCGGCGCTGTCGTCGGCCCTGTTCTTGGCCCGAGGCCGAGCGGCCAATCACTGCTTCCATACCGACTCAGCGAGCACCCCCCCTCGATATACTTCCACCCATGACCCAAGCTCCCACATTTGACGCCGCGCGTGCGGTTGGCGCCGCGCGCAAAGCCCTGGCCATCGAGGCACAGGCATTGACCGATCTCGGCCCCCGGCTGGGTGAAGCCTTCGCGCAGGCGGTGCAGGCGGTGTTGAACTGCAGCGGCCGCGTGGCTGTGATGGGCATGGGCAAGAGCGGCCATGTGGGCCGCAAGATTGTGGCCACGCTGGCGTCGACCGGCACGCCCGCTTTGTTTGTGCATCCGGGCGAAGCCAGCCATGGTGACCTTGGCATGGTTACAGCCGATGACGTGGTGCTGGCGCTGTCCAACTCCGGCGAAAGCGATGAATTGAATGTGGTGCTGCCGGTGCTCAAGCGCCTGGGCGTCACCATTGTGGCCATGACCGGCCGGGCCGAGTCCAGCCTGGCCCGTCATGCCAGCATCGTGTTGGACAGCGCCGTGGCCGAAGAGGCTTGCCCGCTGAACCTGGCGCCCACCGCTAGCACCACCGCGCAAATGGCCCTGGGCGACGCCCTGGCCGTGGCCTTGCTGGACGCGCGGGGCTTCAAGCCCGAGGACTTTGCCCGCTCGCACCCCGGCGGCGCGCTGGGCCGCAAGCTTTTGACCCATGTGCGCGACCTGATGCGCAGCGGCGCTGATCTGCCGCGCGTGGCGCTGGACACACCGTTTACCGAACTGATGCGCGAGATGTCGGCCAAGAGCCTGGGCGTGGCCATCGTGGTGGATGCGGCGGATCGCGTGCAAGGCATCTTCACCGACGGTGACCTGCGCCGCTTGGTGGAAAAGGGTCAGGACTTGCGCGGGCTGAATGCCGCGCAGGTGATGCACGCCAAGCCCCGCACCGTGGCCGCCGAAGCCTTGGCTGTGGATGCCGCCGCGCTGATGGAAGCCGCACGCATCACCGTGGTGCTGGTGGTGGACGAGCAGCAGACGCTGCAAGGCGCCATCACCATCAATGATTTGATGCGCGCCAAGGTGATCTGATGCTGAGCCCCGCACTGAAATTCTCTACCGACTTGCTCGTCAAGGCGCAAGGCCAGGGCCTGGGCTTGAAGGCCGCCATCTTCGATGTGGACGGTGTGCTGACCGATGGCCGCATCTATATCGGCGAGCAGGGCGAAAGCTTCAAAGCCTTCTCCACGCTGGACGGCCACGGCCTCAAGCTGCTGGATCAAGCCGGCATCACGCCCATCATCATCACCGGCCGCGATTCGCCTGCTGTGCGCCGCCGTGTGGCGGATCTGGGCCTGCGCCATGCCAGCTATGGCGCCAAAGACAAATTGGCCGTGGCCCAACCGCTGCTGGACAGCCTGGGCCTGAGCTGGGGCGAGGTGGCCGCCATGGGCGACGACTGGCCCGACCTGCCCTTGCTGACCCGGGCCGGCTTTGCCTGCGCGCCGGCGCAAGCCCATGCGGAGGTCAAGGCGGTGGCGCATTACGTCACCAGCGCGGCCGGTGGCCACGGTGCGGCGCGCGAGTGCTGCGACCTGATGCTGCAGGCCTGTGGCCGCTATGCTGATTTGCTCAATGGCCACCTCGATACGCTGGACGGCGGGAGGCTGGCCTAATGCCCACGCGGCCGACTTCGGCCGTACCCGCCCGGCCGCTGCCGGCCGTCACAGTTTTGAGGCCACCGCGTCAGGTGCAGCCGCTGATCTGGCGCCTCCAGGCCTTGCTCTCGGCCTATCTGCCGTTGATCCTGATGGCCTTGCTTGCGGCGGGCAGTTGGTGGCTGCTCAAGCACACGCCGAGGCCCGATGAGCCCAGCGAAGCCAAGCCGGTTCGCCATGTGTTTGACTACCGCATGCGCAATTTCGATCTGCAGAAAGTGGCGGCCGACGGCAAGCTGCGGGTGCGTATCGAAGGTGCCGAGATGCGCCATTTCGCCGATGACGACACGCTGGAGATCGACGGCATCCGCCTGCGTGCCATCGGCGGCGACGGCAGCCTGACCCTGGCCAGCGCCACCCGCGCGCTCAGCAATGGCGACGGCAGCGAGGTGCAGCTGATGGGGGATGTGCATGTGCAGCGCTTTGAGCGAGACAGCCAAGGCGAAGTGGCCGCCGCGCCCAAGCTAGAGATACGCGGTGAGTTCTTGCACGCCTTCGTCAACACCGAGTTGCTGCGCTCTCATGTGCCCGTGCGCATCAGCTATGCCAATGGCGTGATCCAGGCGCAGAGCTTTGAGTACGACAACCTCAGCGGCCGCCTGAGCTTCAGCGGCCGCAGCACGGCGCAGTTCACCCCCGTGGCCAAACCCGGAAGCAAGCGATGACGACGACAGGTCTTGCCTACATCACCGGCGCCTCCAGCGGCCTGGGCCAAGCGCTGGCGCTGGAGTATTACCGCCAAGGCTGGCGTCTGGCCCTGGTGGCGCGGCGCACGGCCGAGTTGCAGGCATGGGCGCAAACGCAGGGCCTGAGCCCGGAGCGCTTTCGCATCTACGGCGCCGATGTCAGCGTGGTCGAGTCCATCGTCGCGGCCGGGCGCGACTGCATCGCCGCCCAGGGCCTGCCCGATGTGGTGATCGCCAATGCCGGCATCAGCGTGGGCATAGACAGCGCGATTTACGAAGACTTGGCCGTGATGCAACGCGTCTACGCCACCAACAATATCGGCCTGGCTGCGACCTTTCATCCCTTCATCAAGGCCATGACCCAGCGCGGCAGCGGCACGCTGGTGGGCGTGGCCAGCGTGGCCGGCATTCGCGGCCTGCCCGGCCATGCGGCCTATTGCTCCAGCAAGGCGGCAGTGATCAGCTATTGCGAAAGCCTGCGCGGTGAGTGCCGGCCTTTTGGCGTCAAGGTGGTGACGATTGCGCCGGGTTATATCGACACGCCGCTGACCCGCGAGAACCGCTACCGCATGCCCTTCTTGATGCCTGCGCAAGACTTCGCGGCCAAGGCTTTTGCGGCCATCGGGCAGGGCGTGGGTTTTCGGGTCATTCCCTGGCAAATGGGCTGGGTGGCGCGGCTCTTGCGCTTGCTGCCTAACTTCATTTTTGACCGGGCTTTGGTCGGCCGGCCGCGCAAACATCGCCAGGGCGAGTAGCGAGCCTGTTGCTTTGCGCTGACTTGCGTGGGCGCCTGCCGCTGCCTACACTGCGGCACCCGATCAAAAGCGGTGCACCCTGGGAGCCAGGGTCATCAGGAGGCAAGCATGATGATGAAAGTACTTCACCCCTGCTAGGGCTGCTCGCTGGGGCTTTGCGCCCCGGCCATGTGCCTTTCTCGACCCTGTGCCCCGGCCTGCGCCGGCGCGCTAGGCGTCGCACCATGACTCGACTGCCGCGAGGCGAGCCTCGCTGTCGTCATGCCTTGATCTGTTTGCCGCATGAAATCAATTCTTTCTGGTCTGGCCCTCGTGGTCACGATGGCCATGACTTGGGCTGCGCCTGCATGGGCGGCTGAGCCGGCCGCGCTGGAGGGCCCGCGCGCCCTGCGCCTCAAAAGCACGGAGACGCCGCCGGTGATCGACGGTCGGCTCGACGAAGCGCTGTGGCAGCGCGCCCCCATTTACGACCGCTTTGTGCAGTTCCAGCCCGAGGACAAAAAGCCCGCGCCCTGGCGCACCACGGTACAGGTGGTGGCGAGTGCTGATGCCTTGATCTTCGGCATCCGCGCCTACGACCCCGCGCCGGACTTGATCCGCGCGCCGCTGACCCGGCGTGACCGGGTGCGCCGCGACCAGGACTTTGTCTCGGTGGTGATCGACCCGGTGGGCCAGCGCCGCTCGGCCCAGTTTGTGCGCATCAGCGCGTCCGGCGTGCTGGCCGATGGGCTGTTCACCGCCGACGACGATGTGGAGGACTTTTCGCCCGACTTCGAGCTTGAAGCCGCCGCGCAGCGCCTGCCCGATGGCTACAGCATCGAGCTGCGCTGGCCACTGGCCTCGCTGCGTTTCCCGCACAGCGAGGGCCTGCCCTGGCGTGTGATGGTGGTGCGCAATATGCCGCGCGATGAGGCCGCCAGCTTGATGCTCAGCGCCCCGCTCACCAAAGAGGATTTGAGCTTTATTGCCGAGTTGCAGGTGCTGGGTGGCTTGGATGATCTGGTGGAGCAAGTGCGCGAGCGCAGCTTCATCAGCATCCGCCCCGAGCTGACGGCGCGCCGCTTGCAAGTCACTGAGCCGGGTCAGCCGAACAGCCGCAGCCAAAGCCTGAACCTGGGCGGTGAGCTGAAATGGCGGCCGCGCGCCGACTGGGTGATTGATGCCACCCTGAACCCGGACTTCTCGCAGGTCGAGCTGGACGCGCCACAGCTGGCGGGCAATACCCGCTTCGCGCTTAGCCAGCAGGAAAAGCGCCCCTTCTTTCTGGAAAGCACCGATGTGGTGGGCCAAAGCCAGCCGGATGACGAAGGCCAGAACCGCGGCCTGGCGGCGTTCTACTCACGTGCCGTCACTGACCCCGACTGGGGCTTGCGTGCCACCTGGCGCGGCGCTTTGGCGGAAGCCACGGCGCTGAGTCTGCGCGATGCCGGTGGGGGTCAGGTCTTGCGCGCCAATGCCTTTGGCACGGCCAGTTTCGCGCAGCCGGGCGTTTCGCAAGCCAGCTTTATGCGCGGGCGTATGCAGCTGGCGCCGGTCACCTTGGGCGGCCTGATTTCATCGCGTGACTATGGCCAGGGCCGCCGCAACGAGGTGCTGGGCAGCGACTTCGCCTGGGCCCCCGGCGCCGGTGATGCGGTGCGCGGCCATCTGCTGTGGTCACGCACCAGCGTGGCCTTCGACGCCCAAGGCCAGGCCCAGAGCGGGCCGGCCGCATCCGGCCATCACCTGTGGCTGGCCTGGCGCCACCGCAGCGAGGACTGGAGCAATCAGCTGCATCTGGAAGATGTGAGTCCACGCTTTGCTAACGACAACGGCTTTGTCAGCCAGGCGGGCTTTCGGCGTGTCACTTTGAATTTGCACCAGAAGGCAGGCTCGCAGAGCTTGGCGCCGCTGGGGGAGTGGTCGCGTTTTCAGGCTTACGAGTTGGACTGGCAACTCAAGCTGGTGCAGGCTCAAACGCTGGCGGATGCGGAGCTGGGCGTGCCGGGCAATCGCTTGATCGAGCGGCGCTTGCAGCCCGGCTTTTGGCTGGCGAGCGAGCGCAACACCGGCGTTTGGGCGCATCTGGGCCTGGATCAGCAGCGCGCCAAGTCCGACGGGCCTGTGCATGCGCCGCGCACCGTGCTGCTGGGCTTTGAGTCCAGCCCCAATGCCTGGCTGACCTTTGTGAATGCTGAACTTGAATGGGGCCGGCGCCTGGATGTGGAGGCCGATCGCTTAGGCAGGGGCGCCAGTCTCTGGCTGGAGGCGCGCCTGCGTTTGCCCAGCCCCAAAGGCTTCGGGCTGGAGTTGGAGCAGCAAATGGGTCAAAGCTATGTGAATAATCCGCAGGGTCAGCGTGGCTTCACCGACAGCAATTGGCAGACCCTGCTGGTGCTGCATGTGAGCCCGCACGATTCCCTGCGCGCCATTGCCCAGCACAGCCAGTTTCAGCGCCGCGCCGAATTGGGTTTGAACGCGGCGCAGGACAGCAGCAACCATCTCTCGCTGGTCTACACCCACCGCCAGGGTTTGAACCGGGTGTTCAGCCTGGGCCTGAGCCAGGCCGACGAGCGCCCCTCACGCCAGCGCAGCACCGAAGTCTTTGCCAAGGCTCAGGTGGGTTGGCAGCGTTGATGCGCTGGGCTAGGCGAGCCCAGCCATCCATTGGAAATTGCGCTTGCCCGGTCCTGGCCTAGGCCAGCGCTAGACCCGATCAAGAGCCAGGGCCGAGCAAACGTAGCGCAGAAATAGAAAAAGGCACCCGAGGGTGCCTTTTCATTGCAGGTCGAGAGACCGGGGCTAATTAATAGCCGCCGCCACCCGAACGGCCGCCGCCGTAGCCGCCGCCACCGCCGGAACGGCCACCGCCGCCACCGCCGTAGCCGCCACCACCGCCGCCGAAGCCGCCGCCACCGGAACGGCCACCGCCGCCACCACCGTAGCCGCCACCACCGCCGCCGCCGAAGCCGCCGCCACCCGAACGACCGCCGCCGAAGCCGCCGCCACCCGAACGACCGCCGCCGCCGAAGCCGCCCGGACGCTCTTCACGAGGACGAGCCTCGTTCACGACGATGGCGCGACCGTCGAGGTCTTGGCCATTCATGCCGTTGATGGCCGTTTGTGCTTCTGCATCAGAGCCCATTTCCACGAAGCCGAAGCCCTTGGAACGACCTGTGTCACGGTCCATCATGACCTTTGCGGAGGTCACAGAACCAAATTGCGAGAACGCTTCTTGCAGCGACTCGTCACGCACGCTATAGGCAAGATTGCCGACGTAAAGCTTGTTTCCCATGGGGAAGCCCTTTCAATACCAAGAAAAACCATGTGGAGCTTCAGCCCATCGTGAACCATTCAAGCGAAGGTGCGGCTTCCAAACACAGGTAAAACATTATGGGCGAAGGGTCTAGCCGGAGGTCATGCCCACACTGCCAAGTGTTGTTTTTCGGTAGCTAGAAAAAACCCTGGTGATGAATCCGTGCGAACTGTGAATTAGTTTGGCAAAACGGCTTGCAAAAGAGGCTGGCTATGATCCAGCCATGTCGAGAAAAATCAGTTTGCAGGATTTGAACCGGGTGCTGGCCAGCCTGGATGCCCCGCGTAACGGCCAGGCTTTGTACGCCTTGCTGGCAACCTTTTGCATGGCCGGCTTGATGCTGGCCTCGGCCGAATCGGCCCTGGCCAAGGCGGACAACTTGACCGGTTGGCTTTGGGCGGCTGGCGCTGTGGTGAGCGCTTTTCTAGGCCTCAACACCACCGGCCTCTTGCTGATGGACCAGGCGCGTGGCCGCCCGGTTCGTGATGTGGCCGATGCCTTTCGCGCCGCCCTGCGTACCGCGCCGCGTGTTTTGCTGTGCTTGTTCATCCTGCTGATGGCGGTGGCCTTGGGCGTGGGAGCCTTGCTGACGCTGCTGTGGGCGGCGCGCCTGCCCTGGGTGGGCGTGGCCTTGTTTGCTTTGCTGGTGCCGGTGGGCGTGGTGTTCCTGGGCGTGGTGGCTTTCAGCGGCATCGTGCTGGTGGGGCCGCTGACGGGGCCTTCCATCTGGGCCGGCAATAGCGTGCAGGAGACCGTGCGCATGTTGTGGCGCCAGCTGCGCCATGGACCTTTGGAAGCGGCGGGGCTGATGGCTGCGGCCTTGGCCGTGTCCGGCTTGGTGAGCGCCTTGGTCAGCCTGGTGGTGATGAGCGGCGGGCGCGCCTGGGCCTTGCTGGTGGTGTGGCTGACCGGCATTGATGTGCCGGCCCAGCAATTGATGGCCGGCCTGTTCGGCTACGGCTTGCGCAGCCTGGGCGCTGCCGGAGCGCCGCTGGCGGCCACACCGCTGGGCATGGCAGCCTTGGTCGGTGGCGGCACCGTGTTCGCCGTGGCCTTGGTGTTGCCCACGCTGGTTTATTTGCGCGGCTGCTGCGCCGTCTTTCTGGTTTTGCAGGATGCGGCGCAGGCGGAAGAGCGTGCCGCCGGTGGCGCCGAAAGCCGCTTGGTGTGAGCGCGGCCACAGCATTGGATTCGGCGCCCCGCATTGCCAGCTTGGTGCCCAGCGTCACCGAGTTGCTAATCGCCCTTGGCTTGCGGCCCTATCTGGTGGCACGCACCGGTTTTTGCATTCATCCGGCCGAAGCGGTGAGCGATGTGCCCAAGGTCGGCGGCACCAAGGACGTGAATTTGGCCAAACTGCGCGCCCTGCGGCCCAGCCATGTGATCGTCAATGTGGACGAGAACCGGGCCGAGACTGCTGAGGCGCTGCGCGAGTTTGTGCCGCAGCTCATCGTTACCCATCCGCAGGGCCCGCAAGACAACCTCGAACTGCTGGCGCAAATGCTCGCCGCCTTCGGCCATTTGCCTGGCGTGGCGCAGCGCTGCGCCGAGCTGCAGCAGGACTTGCACGCCGCGCTGGCACGTTGCCGCAGCCAGGTCTGGCCGGCGCAGCGGGTGCTTTACCTGATCTGGCGTGAGCCCTGGATGACGGTGGCGCGTGACACTTACATCGCCCGCATGCTGGCCGAAGTGGGCTGGCAGAGCTGGCCCGAGGTCTGGGGCGGCGAATCCGGCGCCGCGCGCTACCCGGTCTTGCAGTGCAACGAGTCTTGGCTGGCGCAGATCGACCGGGTGCTGCTCAGCTCGGAGCCCTATCGCTTCGACACCAGCCATCTGGCCGAGGCGCAAGCCTTGTGCCCGCAAGCCCGCGTGCAACTGGTGGATGGTGAACTGCTGAGCTGGTACGGCCCGCGCGCGGCCGCAGGGCTGGACTATTTGTGCGGCCTGGCGCAAACAGCGGGCTGATTTCGGGGTTTGCGCCAGCCTGAGGGGGCTGCAGTGCGCAGACAATGCGGGCCATGGATATCTACAAACCGCTGGTGGCCTTGCTGACCATCGTCAACCCGATCGGGGTGCTGCCCTTTTTCATTCACTTCACCAGCCACCTGACCAAAGAACAGCGCAAGCACACCATTGTGGTGAGCTGCTTCACGGCTTTCTTGGTGATTGCCCTGAGCTCGCTGCTGGGCCTGAAACTGCTGGAGTTCTTCAATATTTCGCTGGCCAGCTTCCAGGTGGGCGGCGGCACCCTGCTTTTGATCAGCGCGATTCAAATGCTCAGCGCCAAGCCGGCCGAATCGAGTGGTGAGGAACTCAACGCGGCCGAGAGCAAGGCTGATGCCGGCGCCAGCATCGCCGTCGTGCCCCTGACCATCCCCCTGCTGACCGGCCCGGCCACCATCTCCACCATGGTGATTTACGCCGAGAAAACCCGCCACTGGTGGGAGCTGGCCGTGCTGGTGGGTTATGGCGTGGTGGTGGCCTTGTTCACCTATGCCGTGTTCACCGCTTCCGGCCGCATTGCCAAGGTGCTGGGCCAGACCGGCATCAGCATCATGACCCGCTTGATGGGTTTGATCCTCGCCGCACTGGCGGTGGAGTTGCTGGCTGACGGCTTGATGAAGCTGTTCCCGGTGCTGGGCTCGCATCTGGGTTAAAAAATCAGCGGGCCAGGCGTCCTGCCCGGCCACGATTTTTTCGGCTCTCAGTAGCAACGCCCTTGTTCGTGTAAGCCTGCTGCGTCAGCATGGCCGCCATGAGTTTTGACTACATCATTGTGGGCGCCGGCACGGCCGGCTGTTTATTGGCCAATCGCCTCTCGGCCGACCCGGCAAAGCGGGTCTTGTTGCTGGAGGCGGGCGGGCGGGATGACTATCACTGGATCCACATCCCGGTCGGTTATCTGCACTGCATCGGCAATCCGCGCACCGACTGGCTTTACCAGACCGAGCCCGATGCGGGCTTGAACGGCCGCAGCCTGCGCTACCCGCGCGGCAAGGTGCTGGGCGGTTGCTCCAGCATCAACGGCATGATCTATATGCGCGGCCAGGCGCGTGATTACGACGGCTGGGCCGAGGCAACATCTGACCCCGCCTGGCGCTGGGACGCCAGCCTGCCCTTCTTCAAGCAGCACGAGAACCACTGGCGCCTGGACGGCGAAGCGCGTGGCGGCAGTAGCGGTGCCAGCGCCGCCTTCAAGGCCGCACACGGCCATGGCGGCGAGTGGCGGGTCGAGAAGCAGCGCCTGCGCTGGGACATTCTGGACGCCTTCGCCAGCGCCGCCGTGCAGGCCGGCATCCCGGCCACTGAGGACTTCAATAGCGGCAGCAACGAGGGCGTGGGCTATTTCGAGGTCAATCAAAAGTCCGGCCTGCGCTGGAACACGGCCAAAGCCTTTTTGCGCCCGACCTGCTATGCCCGCCCCAACTTCGAGATGTGGACAGGCGCCCAGGTGCAGCGCTTGCAATTGTTGCCGGCCGAGGGTGGCGGTTTGCGCTGCGCGGGGGCCGAGGTTTTGACGCCGCGCGGCCTGCAGCAAGTGGCGCTGAATCCGGGCGGTGAGTTGCTGCTGGCGGCCGGGGCCATCGGGTCACCGCAGATCTTGCAGCTCTCAGGCATTGGCCCGGCCGATTTGCTGGGCCGGCTTGGCATCGCCGTGCAGCAAGCGCTGCCGGGCGTGGGTGCTAATTTGCAAGACCATTTGCAGATCCGCAGCGTCTTTAAGGTCAATGACACCAAGACGCTCAACACCATGGCGGGCAGCCTGTGGGGCAAGGCCTTGATCGGCCTGGAATACGCCCTGCGGCGCAGCGGGCCGATGAGCATGGCGCCTTCGCAGCTGGGCGCCTTCACGCGCAGCTCGCCGGACAAGCACTGGCCCGATCTGGAATATCACGTCCAGCCCCTGTCGCTGGATGCCTTTGGCGAGCCGCTGCACGACTTCAATGCCATCACCGCCAGCGTCTGTAACCTCAACCCGACGAGTCGGGGCACGGTGCAGATCCGCAGCAAGGATCCGGCAGCGGCGCCCGCCATCGCGCCCAACTATCTCAGCACCGAAGAAGACCGCCGCATCGCCGCCGCCAGCCTGCGGCTGACCCGCCACATCGTTGGCCAAGCGGCCCTGGCCGCCTATGAGCCCGAAGAGTTCAAGCCTGGCCTGCAGTTCCAGAGCGATGAAGAGCTGGCCCGCTTGGCCGGCGACATTGCCACCACCATCTTCCATCCCGTGGGCACCTGCAAGATGGGCCGGGCGGATGATGCGCAGGCGGTGGTGGACAGCCGCTTGCGCGTGCGCGGCGTGGCCGGCCTGCGGGTGGTGGACGCCAGCATCATGCCCACCATCACCAGCGGCAATACCAATTCTCCGACGCTGATGATTGCCGAGCGCGCTGCGGCCTGGCTGAAGGCGGGCGAGTAGCCTGCCCGCGCCTGCTCGGCCCGCTCGATCGCTCGCTTAAGCCGCGTAGCGCTGTTCCAGATAGCCCAGCAAGGTGCGGATGGTCTGCGCCTCGCCGCCCACGGGGCGACCCGGGCGGGCCACATCGTTCCAGGCGAACAGGTCGATGTGCAGCCAGTCCTGGTTCTCGGCCACGAAGTACTCCAGGAACAGCGCGGCGTTGATGGCGCCGGCCAGGGCGCTCTTGCCGGTGTTGACGATGTCGCCAATCGTGCTTTCGATGCCGGCCTTGTAGGGCGCCCACAGCGGCATATGCCACATCGGGTCGTCCAGCTTCAGGCCGAGGTCGACAAGGTCGCGGGCGGTGTCGAAATGCTTGCTGAACAGGGCTGGCAGCTGCGCGCCCAGGGCCACGCGAGCGGCGCCGGTCAGGGTGGCTAGGTCGATGATCAGGTCGGGGCTGCCTTCCGCGGCATAGGCCAGGGCATCGCTCAGCACCACGCGGCCTTCGGCATCGGTATTGCCGATCTCGATGTGCAGGCCCTTGCGGGTGGGCACCACATCGCCGGGGCGGTAGGCATTGCCGGAGATGGCGTTTTCCACCGCCGGAATCAGCACTTGCAGGCGCACCGGCAGCTTCATCGCCATCACCAGGGCCGCCAAGCCCAGGGCATTGGCGGCGCCGCCCATGTCCTTCTTCATCTGGCGCATGCCTTCGCCGCCCTTGATGTTCAGGCCGCCGGTATCGAAGCAAACGCCCTTGCCGACGATGCTCAGCAGCGGCGCCTTGGCGCTGGCCTTGGCGGGCACGCCCGACCAGTTCAGTTCAATCAACCGGGGCGCGCGGTGGCTGGCGCGGCCTACGGCGTGGATGGCCGGGAAGTTCTGCTTCAGCAGCTCATCACCGACGACTTGCTTGAATTTGGCGCCATGCTGCTTGGCCACCAGGGCAGCGGCCTTGGCCAGTTCTTCCGGGCCCATGTGCTCGGCGGGGGTGTTGACCAGATCGCGGGTGGCGGCCATGACGGTGGCAATCGCCATGCCACGCTGGGCCTCGGCGCAAGGCGGCAGCACCAGCTGGGCCGGGGCGCGGCGGCGCGGCTTGTAGAGGTCAAACTGATAAGCGCCCAGCTCCCACGACAGGGCCGCTTGCTCGGGCGCCACCTGAATACCGGCCTCGCTCAGGGTGTAAACGCCTTCGGGCAGGGCTTGCGGCAGGGCCGCCAGGGCAAAGGGGTGGGCGCCATGCGCCACGCCCGCAAACACCTGGGCCAGCTTGCCGTCTTTGCCGGGCAGCAGGGCATGGGTGTCGGCGGCGCCGGTGAAGCCCACGGCGGCCAGCCAGTTGCGGGTGGCGGCAGGCAATTTGGGTGCGATGGCCTGGAAGGCGGCGCGGTCCACCACGGTGATGGCGATGGCGCCGGCGGGGGCGGATTTCTTCAAATGGACGGTCATTGGGCTGGCCCGGCTAGGTTTTTTGAAGGCGTGATTGTCGCCCGCCCGGCCAAGACCCTGCACATGACCGCGCACAAGACCACGGACATGGCCGCCCGCCGGTCCTCCGATCAGACCTCGCTCAGCAACTGCTTTGCAAGCGCACCAGCAAGGCTTGCGCCGCGGGGTCGGCCGTGCCGGCTTTGGGGCTTTGCACCGCGCTTTCCAGCAGGCGCTGTGCGGTGGCCAGCTGCGGCGTCACCGGGCCGATGAAGCGCAGCTGCTCGCCCACGCCGATCAGCAGGGTCGGGAAGGTTTCTACATCCAGGTCGCCGATCAGTTCTTCGTCGTCCTCGGTGTCGACCCAGATGAAACGGTAGTCGGGGAACTGCTGGCGCAGCTGGGCGAAGGTGTCGTGATAGCTGTCGCAGGTGCGGCACCAGGCCGCGCACAAGCAGGCCACCAGGGTGGTCTGGGCATGGCGTTGATGGGCGTCGGTGGGGAGGGTGGCGGAACTCATGGCGGCAGCTTAGCGCTTTGTGACAGGTGACGAAAAAAACTTCGCCCCGGATTGTCAACCGGGCTGCGAGCGCCTGCGTTGACATCAGCAGACGGACAGGAAGCTCATGTGGATGAGCCCCAGAACCCGTCAGGAGCAAAGGCATAAAGCCATGAAAACCCAGCAGCATCAAGACCAACAGCAAACCCGTCGCGTTCCCTGCACCGAGTGGCAGCTCGGTTCGCTCGACAAGGGTCGCAAGCACGAAGCCTTTGAAGCCGGTTTCGCCGGTGGCGACCGCCGCAACTTGGTGCGCGCCGCCCTGCGCTTCGACCGCAAGCGTTGATTGCCGCTCGGCTGACAGTGGCCTTGATCTTCATCAAGGCGCTGCTCAGCCAAAAGCAGTTTTTGCAGTGCAGCCGCCCCGGGCCGACCATGCCAAGCATGGCGATCAGGCCAGCGGCGCCAGCAGCAAATCCAGATCCTGAGCCGTGAACTTGATGGCATCCGCCGCGTCACTGCCCAGCACCCCTTCCGCCAGCTTGAGCTTGCGTGCCTGCAAATCCAGCATGCGCTCCTCGATGCTGCCGGCCACCACCAGTTTGTAGACAAACACCGGCTTGTCCTGCCCGATGCGGTGGGCGCGCGCGCTGGCTTGTGCCTCCACGGCCGGGTTCCACCAGGGGTCGACGTGGATCACCGTGTCGGCCGCCGTCAGGTTGAGCCCGACGCCGCCGGCCTTCAGGCTGACCAACATCACCGGCACTTCTAGGGCCTGAAAACGCCGCACCAAGGCGCCGCGGGCCGACACCGGGGTGGCGCCGGTCAGGCTTAAAAACGGCAAATCCAGGCGCTCCAGTTCCGCCTCGATCAGGCCCAGCATCTCGGCAAACTGCGAAAACACCAGCACCCGCCGCCCCTCGGCCACCAGCTCGGGCAGCATCTCGCCCAGCAGTTCCAGCTTGGCGCGCTCCATGCCCGGCGCGATGGCCGTGCCCTTGACCAGCCAGGGGTCGCAGCAGACTTGCCGCAGTTTGAGCAGCGCATCCAGCACCGACATCAGCGCCGCGCCAAAGCCATGTTTGGCCAGCTCGCGGCGCACCTGCTTGTCGGCCGCCACACGCACGCTTTCGTACAAATCACGCTGCGCACCGTAGAGCTGCACACGCCGGGTGACCGTGCTCAGCGCCGGCAGCTCGGTGGCCACCTCTTCCTTGCGGCGCCGCAAGATGAAGGGGCGCACCCGCTGCGCCAGCAATTGCGCGCGCAGGTTTTCACCGCCCACCTCGATGGGCTTGCGCCACAGGCGCTGGAAGCTGCGCGAGTCGCCCAGGAAGCCCGGCATCAGAAAGTCAAACTGCGCCCACAGCTCACCCAAATGGTTTTCCAACGGTGTGCCGGTCAGGCAAAGCCGATGGCGGGCATTGAGCTTGCGCACCGAGCGGGCCGCACGGCTGCTGGCGTTCTTGACCGTTTGCGCCTCGTCCAGAATCAGCAAATGCCAGGGCTGCGCCGCCAGTGGCGTGATGTCGCGCCAGAGCAGTGGGTAGGTGCTGAGCACCAGATCAAATTCATGCAGATGTGCAAAGTGCTGGGCGCGATCCGGCCCTTGCAGCAGAAGCACGCGCAACTGCGGCGCGATGCGCGCGGCCTCGGCCTGCCAGTTGAACAGCAGCGAGGTGGGCAGCACGGCCAGCGCCGGGCGGTCCAGCCGGCCGGCCTGCTTTTCCAGCAGCACATGGGCCAGAGCCTGGGCTGTTTTGCCCAAGCCCATGTCATCGGCCAGAATGCCCGCCAGGCCTTGTTCGCGCAGGTATTGCAGCCAGGCCAGGCCTTGCAATTGATAGGCACGCAAGCTCAGGCCCAGGCCGGTGGGCGGCGCCACGGGTTGGGGCGAGCCGGCGGCCTGCAGCTTTTTGGCCATGGCCCGCAGGCCCGCATCGCCGCTGATCTGCCAACGCGTGCGGGAGTCGATGTCCAGCAGCGCCAGGCGGGTGGCGTCCCAGTCGCTCAGCGGGATCGGCCCGTCGGCGCGTTTGGGGTCGGTGAGCAGGTCCACCATCGCGCCGATGATGGTTTTGAGGGTCAGCGCCGGCGCCTCGATGCGGCGCCCGCCGGGGGCATGCAGCACGACGATGGCATCGTCCTCGATCTCGGCCAGCTCTTCGTGCTGCAGCCAGCGGCCGTCGCGCTTGATCAGGTCGGCAATCATGGGCGCCAGATCCAGTGCCTCGCCTTCCACTTCGACGCCCAGGCTCAAGAGCCAGGAGCCCTCGCGCTTGGACAGCGTCAGCCGGTCGATCTTGATGGTCCAGGCCTCCGGCTGCAGCGGCCGGTGCGCAAAGCCGGGCAGCACCTCTATCGCCCAGCCTTGCGCCTGCAGCCGCGGCACTTGCTCCAGCCAGAAGGCGGCAAAAAACTCTTCCTGCGCCAGCGTCCACATGCCCTCGGGCACATTGGCGCCTGCCTTGGGGTCACGCCACTGCAGGCGCTTGCTTTCCAGCGGAATCAGGTCCAGCGCCCAGAGCTGGTCGCGCGCCTCGGCCTCGCGGATCAGGTCGCGTTGCAGCAGTTGCTGATCGTCGAGTTGCACGCTGGCCGCGGGGCGGCTGTTCAGCAGCGAGCGCGGCGCGGGGGTTTCCCAGCGCTGGCCTTGTGGCGTTTGATAGGTCCAGTCCACCCAGACCACGGTGACTTGGTCGCCGCGTGGGCCGAGCCGACCAGCGCGTGAGCCAGGGGCCAGGCCGAGCAGACCATCGCCCCGGCCCAGGCTGCGCAAGGTCAGGCGCGGGCGGAAGCGGGCCGGCGTGCCTGCCGGTTGGGTCGTGGGGCTGGCTGGCGCGTCTGCTGTTGGCGCTGGCGCAGGTGTGTGAGGCGGCGGCTCGTCCGCCATCAACAGATCCATCAGCTTGGCCGCATCCACCTCGGGCAGGCGGGGCAAGCTCTTCAACTCATCTCGCCCGGCCTTGCGGCGCAGCGCCTCCACCCAGCTTTGCAGCAAGGCATTGCGCTGCGGCAGCTCAGCCGCCAGCTGCAGCTTGGTCAGCAGCGCGGCGGCATGTTCGCAAAAGCGCTGGGTCTTGCAGCTGCACAGGGCGGCGTAATGCGGGCGCCCTTGCGCATCGGCCAGGCCTTGCACCGAGAGTTCGAACACCGTGTCGCCGCCGCCCGAAAAGCGCGCGCTGGCGTGGCCGGCGGCGTCTTCCTTGATATCAAAAAGCTGGCCCTGCAGGCTGCGCCCGCGCTGCAGGCGCTGGCGCTCGAACAGGCGGCCCAGGGTGGGGGCGTCGGGCGGCCACAGGCGTGCGGGTGAATCTGCAGATTCTGGAGAGGGCGGCGAAAGGTCAGGCATTGAGCGGATTGTCTCTGCAGGCCCGCTGCCCGCCACAAATTGCTGGCAGACTGCGCGCCATGAGCTTGACGATGAAACGAATTCTGCTCGGCAGCGTGCTGGGCCTGCTGCTGGCCACCGTGCTGGCGCTGGCCCTGGCCTTGCAGGGGCAGGCCTTGCTGCCGCCGGCCGCCGAGGTGCAAAGCGGCGATGTGGCGCGCGCCAAGGAATTTCTCAAACGCAATGATCCGCGCCGCGTTGCTGGCAATCCGCAGCGCCTGGTGACCATCAGCGAGGCCGACCTGAACCTGCTGCTGGGCCAGGCCGCACTCTATTCGCACGCCGGCGCGGCCCAGTTGCGCTTGCACCCCGGCCTGGCCGATTTGCGCCTGAGCTTGCTGGTGCCCAAGCTGGGCCTGTGGCTGAATGTGCAAGCCCGCCTGCGCGAGACCGGCCGCCTGCCCGAGTTTGAGCATGTGAAGGTGGGGCGGCTGCCGCTGCCGGCTTGGTTGGCGAATTGGGTATTGCGCGCCGCCCTGCTGCGTCTGCCGGCAGAGCAAGACGTGCAATTCGCCAAGGACCTGATTCGCCACATCGGCTTCGGCGAGCAGTACGCGCAAGTCAAATACCAGTGGCAGGCTGACAGCATGGCGCGGGTGATGGCCCTGGTTTGGCCCGCACCCGAGCAGCAGCGCGCCCTGGCTTATCACCAGGCCTTGGCGCAGGTGGCTGCGGCCTATCCGGTTTACGCCCAAGTGTCTTTGGCGCGGCTTTTGCCACCGCTGTTCGACCTGGCCCGCCAGCGCGCCAAGGGGGATGTGACGCTGATGGCGGCCGAGAACCGCGCCGCCATTCTGACCCTGGCCCTGCATGCCAGCGGCAAGAGCTGGGCCATCCTGATGCCGGCCGCGCGAACCTGGGAGCCGGTGCGGCCGCTGGTGGTGACGCTGGCGGGGCGAGATGACTTCCCGCAGCATTTTCTGATCTCCGCCGTGCTGGCGATCGAGGGTGGCGGGCCGCTCAGCGATGCCATCGGCGTCTACAAGGAAGTGGCCGATTCGCGCGGCGGCAGCGGCTTCAGCTTCAACGACATCGCCGCCGACCGCGCCGGCACCCGCTTCGGCCTGTTGGCCAAGAACAGCCCGGCCAAGTTGCAAGTAGCGATGAGCACCGGCCTGCAGGAGCGCGACTTCATGCCTGATGTGGCCGACTTACCCGAGTTTTTGAGCGCGGCCCAGTTCGCGCAGCGCTACGGCACGGTGGAGTCCGGGGGCTACAAAGCGCAGATGGCTGAGATCGAGGCCCGGCTGGACGGCCTCAAGCTCTGGCGCTGATGGCGCAAGCCATGAGCGGCAGCGATAGCCCCGCCAGCCCTCGCACCCTGTGCGCCGCCTGCGCGCTACCCCTGCCCGCCTGCTTGTGCGAATGGGTGCGGCCGGTGGTCAACCGGGTCGAGTTGATCGTGCTGCAGCACCCGCAAGAGCAGCACCAGGCCAAGGGCACGGTGCGCTTGTTGAGCCGCTGCCTGCAGCGCTGCCGGGTCTTGGTGGGCGAGCAATTCGATCCCGCTGATCTGCTGGCGCTGGGCTTGCATGAGGCCGGCACGGCCCTGCTTTATCCCCTGGATGAGTCGGCCGACGCAGGCGCTTGGCCGCAGGGGAAGGAGCCCGCGCGCCTGGTGCTGCTGGATGCCACCTGGCGCAAGAGCCGCAAACTGCTGCACCTCAATCCGCTTTTGCAGCAGCTACCGCGCCTGGCCTTGGCTGCGAGTGCGCTGCCGCCCTCGCGCTACGCCATCCGCAAAGCACAGCGCCCCGAGCAGCAACGCTCCAGCCTGGAAGCCGCGGTGCTGGCCTTGCAGCAAGTGGAGTCGCAGGGCCAGACCCTGGCAGCGGCTGAAGCAGTTGCCGCCAAGTACGCGCCCTTATGGGCCGGCTTCGAGGGCTTTGTGGTGCAGCGGCAGGGCTTAATGTCAGCGCGGTCTCAGTCTGAGTCTGAAGGCTGATCCCGGAATACGGATCAGCCGCGCTGATCCAGCGCGCGCGCAATGCGGTGCCGCGCCACCGTCGTCTTCGGCACCTTGACGGTGAACCAGCTGCGCACGTCTTCGTCCAGGCCGATGCCGTGCATATAGTTGTAAATGGCTTTCTTCAGGCCCAGGCCGAGTCGGTCATGGTCCACGCCGGTGGGGTCGACAAAGCCCACATCGTTTTGCGCAAAGCCGCCGGGCGGCAGCGGCAAAAGGCTAACGCCGTAATCCTGCGGGCTCTTGCCCACAGGTGAATGCACGGTGCAGGCGAAGCGGTGGAAGAAACCGCTGTGGATGCAGCCTTGCTCGAAGAGCTGGCGCACGTACTCCAGCGCATCGACCGTGTCTTGCGCGGTCTGCGTCGGGAAGCCGTACATCAGATAGGCGTGCACCAAGATGCCGGCGTCGGCAAAGCCCTTGGTCACGCGTGCGACTTGGTCGACCGAGACGCCTTTTTTCATCAGCGTCAGCAAGCGGTCGGAGGCCACTTCCAGCCCGCCGGAGATGGCGATGCAGCCGCTGTCGGCCAGCTGCTGGCATAGCTCCGGGCTGAAGGATTTTTCGAAACGGATATTGCCCCACCAGGAAATGTCCAGCTGGCGCGCTTTCAGCTCGGCGGCCAGGGCTTTCAATGCCTTGGGCGGCGCGGCCTCGTCGACAAAGTGGAAGCCGGTCTGGCCGGTTTCATTGACGATGGTTTCGATGCGGTCCACCAGGGTGGCGGCGGAGGCTCCCTCGTAGCGGGAGATGTAGTCCAGGCTGACATCGCAGAAGCTGCACTTCTTCCAGTAACAGCCATGTGCCACCGTGAGCTTGTTCCAGCGCCCGTCGGACCACAAGCGGTTCATCGGGTTGAGCATGTCCAGCAACGAGAGGTAGCGGTCCAGCGGCAGGCCGTCCCAGGTCGGCGTGCCCACCTCGGCAAAGGCCACGTCGGCCTCGGCGAAGTTCAGATAACGCACTGTCCCCTCGTCATCGCGCACAAAGCAGCGCACCAGGCGCTCACGCGGGCGCTGGCCTCGCAGATGTTCCAGCAGCGCGAGCAGCGGGCGCTCGCCGGCATCCAAGGTGAGGAAGTCGAAATAGTCGAACACGCGCGGCTCGGTCAGCTCGCGCAGCTCTGTGTTGACGAAGCCGCCGCCCAAGGCCAGGGTGATGTCGGGGAAGCGCGCCTTGATGGTTTGGGCGATGCGGAAGGCCGCATACACCGCGCCGGGAAAGGGCACCGAGATCAGCACCAGCTGCGGCTGGTGCTTGGCAATCGCGGCAAGGGTCAGGTCTTGCAGCGTGGTGTCGACCAGATTCAGCGGTGCGGCCAGGGCCTGGGCCAGCGGCTCGAAACTGGGCTGGCTGGTGGCCAGGGACTCGGCGTAACGCACGAATTCGAAGCGCGGGTCGACCGCTTCGCGCAGCACATCGGCCAGATCGTTGAGGTAAAGCGTGGCCAGGTGGCGGGCGCGGTCTTGCAGGCCCAGCGCGCCAAAAGCCCAGGCCAGCGGGTCGCCGCCTTCCTCGTCCACATACACATCCAGCGTGGCGAAGCGCGTGCCCTCGGGCAGGAATTGGCGGGTGTTGATGCGGTGCGCCAGCGTGGGGTCACGGCCTTGTAAAAAGGCGATGGTGGGGCTGATGGTGGAGAGGTAGCGATCAAACAGCTCGAGAAAGCCTTGCACCTGGGGCGTTGGCTTGGCCATGGCTTGCGCGCAGTCGCGCAGTGCCAGCAAGCCCTGGCGCGAGAACAGCGTGAGCATCAAGGCCAGGGCCAGGTCTTCTTGCACGGCGTCGACGCCGCGCGAGCGCAGAAAGCCGGTCAGGTAGGCGGTGGAGGGGTAAGGCGTGTTGAGCTGCGTCATCGGCGGGATGATGGACAGCACACGCAGGGCGGGCACGGCGGCACCATCGGCGGGCCGGGCGGGCGGGAAAAAGGACAAGGGGGAGGTCATGGGGGCGCTGTATTGCGCTGGGGCGGCGCGGTGCGCTATTTTGCCTGCCCCGCTATACCCTGGGATTTAGCTGCTGCTCAAGGTGCAGAGCTGCTTGGCATCACTAGGGCAAGGGCCCAGCCAGCGCAGCTGGGTGGCGTCTGCGGGCGGCAGCGGCGCGCTGAGGTTTTGGGTGGGCACCGCGCCGGTGCTGAAGCTGGCCAGCCGCACCCAGCTACCGGCCGTGCCGACGCGATAGTCCAGCGCATAGCTGCTATTGGGCCGCAGGGCGCGTGTGCTGATCTGGTATTGATTGCCTTGCAGCACAAAGCTGGGGCTGTCGGGGAAGGGGCGGGCCAGGGGCTCACCGACGAACAGGCCTTGGCCGGGCCACTCCACGGCCTTCCAGTAGGCCTCGATCAGGCTGGCGCCGCGGTAGTACTGATCGATCAAGGTCGATACCTTGGGGAACTTATTGCTGAAGTTGCAGGGTTCTTCCACTGTGCCGTAGCTGGCGGTGGCGCCAGCATCCAACCAAGCCAGGGCGGACATCTGTCCGCTCGTCGGCAAGAGGCCGGCGTAGGAGGTGAGGTGATCCGCCGCCGCGCCGGGGCGGAAGCTGTTGCTGCTGAGATTGGGTACGCTGGCCAAGCCGGTGAAATAGAACAGCAGGCCGGTCTTGCCGCTGATGCTGTTGCCGCTGTCTGGCCCTAGGCTGTTGTTGATGTAATTGAGCGTCAGGCGTCCGGCCCAGGACGCAGACAAGGGGCTGAAATCGCTGGAGCGGATGCTGCGCGCCGCATCGTTGGTGTTGATCAGATAGCCATCGCCGCTGGGCAGGCTGCCATCGGCTTGCACGCCGCGGTCGATCAGGGCCTTGGCGGCGGTCAGCGTGGTGGCGCCCAGCATCATGGCCGGGCGTATGCGCAAATCGGTCCAGGGCTGGCGCGACTCCGAATCAAAGTAGGCGGAGCTGGCCGTGCTGGCGCAGCCGCCGCAGTATTTGCTGTTGTAGCCAAAGGCCAGGGCGCTGGTGATGCTCATGGCGCAGCTGTCCACCACGCGGGAGGGCGCCGTCCAGGTCACCAAGCTGGCCTGCACGCCGGCTGGCAATTTTGCGTCCACATCGGCCTTCAGGCTGGCAAAAGCTGTGGCGGAAATAGTCGGGCTGCTGGTGTCGACCTTGACGCGGATGATGTTGGCCGCAGGCACGCCTCGTGCCGCTTGGTAGTAGGCCGCAATGGCTTCTGACAGCGCATCGCCCTCGGCCACGATCACGCCCAGTTCGCTGGCATTCAGGCCTTGGCGGGGCAAGCTCAGGCCCAGGGTGCTGGTGGCACTGGCCGTTGGCGCCGGGGTCGGCGCTGCCACGGGGGCTGGCGTGCTGACGGACGTGGCGCTGCTGCTGTTGCCGCCACCGCCGCCGCCGCAGGCGAGCAAGCTCAGGCACAGCAGGCCGGCCCACACGCGGGTACGCAGCGAAGAATGAAGAGGGAACAACATGCTTGCTAGTTTTGCATCCGCCGTCAGGCTCAATGTACCGAGTTGGCCCGGCTTATGGGCTGTACTTGTCCTATGCGGGCAGAAAAAAGCGCTTGCCGCCCGGCCGAATGAGGTCTAGAACAAGCGACTAAGTTTGCCAAAACACAACAAATATCAAGCCCAAAGCGGCTCAATCCGCGTTTGAACCCTACTTGGCTAATCCCAAAAAAGTGCATTGCTTAGAAGAATAAGTGCTTGATTTATTGGAGATATCGGACAAGTAAGTGCACGCCAACCACCCATAAAGGTGCAAATTGCCCGTAAAAACCCCAAGTGCGTGCATGGGGGTTGGCCGCCTACATTTGCACCCACGTAATGTCCTTACCGCGCAAGCGGCATCGACAAAGGCGGGCTGAGGAGACAACTCAAGCAGTAATTCAAGACGAAAAAAGTGACACTGTCACAATCACGAGCGCCTGGAGTGATCCAGGCGCTCGTTTTATTTTTGCCCGGGGCTTTTGCGCCCGGCTCTGTTGTCCATGCCCCCGTTTCCCGCCCATGTTTGAGTTGTCGATTCTTGCCCTGGCCTCTTTGCTGGCCGGTTTTGTGGATGCGGTGGTGGGGGGTGGCGGGCTGATTCTGGTGCCGGCCTTGTTCGGTGTGTTTCCGCAGGCGGCGCCAGCCACCTTGTTTGGCACCAATAAGGGTGCCTCGGTGTGGGGCACCGCTTGGGCCACGGCGCAATACGCCAAGCGCGTCAGCTTGAACTGGCGCGCCCTGCTGCCGGCCGCTGGGATCGCCTTGCTGGGCAGTTTTGCCGGCGCCTGGACGGTCACTTTGGTCGATGCCGGCTTCTTGCGGCGTGCCCTGCCGCTGATCTTGTTAGCGGTATTGATCTACACCCTGGCTCGCAAGGATCTGGGGCGCCAACATGCGCCGCGCTTTGCGGGCCGGGCGGAAACCTGGGTGGCCGCTGCGATTGGCCTGGTGATTGGTTTTTACGACGGCTTCTTTGGCCCGGGCACAGGCAGCTTCTTTGTCTTTTTGTTCGTGCGCGTGCTGGGCTACGACTTTTTGCACGCCTCGGCCACCGCCAAGCTGATGAATGTGGCCACCAATGTGGCGGCCATCTCCTTGTTTGCTTCCAAGGGGCATATCTGGTGGCAGGTGGCCCTGGTGATGGCGGTGGCCAATGTGCTGGGCAGCTTGGTGGGCACGCGCATGGCCCTGGCGCGCGGGGCGGGTTTTGTACGCAGCATGTTTGTGTTGGTGGTCGGCGCGCTGATTCTGAAGACGGGTTACGACGCCTTTTTGCGTTGAGCCAGGGCTTGCGTGCAGAGGCGCCGTACCCTGCAATGCTGCTCACTATTCACCACCGTGAGCAGGTGTCGCGAAAAGCCGGTTCAATAGCTGCTGCAATAGGCGCAATGCCCAAGCTAAGAAGCCCAGCGCAGGCGCTAACATCAAGAACAATTCGAGGAATCTGACCATGTCTGTTGATCCGCAGCTTCGTACGCTTGAAATAGAAATTCCGACCCAGCCGGAAGTGCTGGTGAAGTTGTCGCTGCTGATGGCAGCCGAAGACATTGATTTGCTGGCCATGTCCGCCCTGGTGGAAACCGATATGGCCCTGGCTGCGGCGGTGTTGAAGGCGGTCAATTCCTCGCTCTACGGTTTGCGCGGCAAGGTGCAGACGGTGCATCAGGCCCTGACCTATCTGGGCATGCGCGAGGTCTCGGGCATCACCTTCGAGATGGGTTTACGCGCGGCCTTCCCGCCGGCGGCTGAGTTGGATCCAGTCTGGCGCCGTGCCTCCGAGCGCGGCGTGATGATGGGCCGCATGGGCCAGATGCTGGGTGTCGATCCCTGGGCCGCGCATTCTGCCGGCCTGTTTGAGGAATGCGGCAAGGCGGTGCTGTATCGCCATGCGCCAGCGCATTACCCGGCCATGCTGCGCGCGGCCACGCGGGACGTTGAATTGGTGGAGTTGGAGCGCCGCGCCTTTGGCGTCACGCATGACGCGCTGGGCGCCGCCTTGTGCGAGAGCTGGGGCCTGGCGCCCGCCGCGGTGGCCAGCGTGCGCCATCACGTTGAGGTGCAAGACAGCCTGGTGATGCCCGATGCGCTGCAGCGACGTGGTGTCAGTGCCATCTCCACCGTGGCTTGGGCCTTGTTGATGGAGCCGGCCAAGCTGGAACAGGTGGCGCATGAGATTTCGCCCCAGGCCTCGCTGGATGAAACCCTGGTGCTGCGCGCCGCGCGCCGCGTCAGCGAGCAGCTGCAGCAGGCGCAGGAACACGGCCGCTAAACCCGCTAAGTCCGCTATATACGGCCGTTAGGTGTTGCCCTTGAGCGCTGCGGGCAGGTGCCGCCGCGGCGCTTGCTCCAAGGCTTGATCGGTTCAGACTTTACGGCCCGCCATATCTGCCTGAGCTGACCGAGGCGAGGCAGCTGAAATCGCCGCACGGCTGAGGCGGTCGCGCCCCGTGTGTTTGGCCAGGTAGAGCGCCTCATCGGCAGCCTGCATCAGCGCTTGTGAGCTCAGATAGGGTTGCTGGGGGCTGTAGGCCGCCAGGCCCACGCTGACGCTCAGGGTTAGGCTCTCGTTGACGCCGCCGGCATGCGCAATCTGCAAGGCGCGCAGATCCTCGCGCAACTGCTCCAGCAACTGCTGGCAGGCTTGCGGCTCAAAGCCCGGCAGCAAGGCCACAAACTCCTCGCCACCCAGGCGGGCGACCAGATCGGTATCGCGTTTGAAGCGCTCGGCCAGCAAGCTGGCGAAGCGCTGCAAGGCAGCATCTCCGGCGGCCTGGCCGTAACGCTCGTTGAAGTTCTTGAAGCGGTCCAGATCCAGCACCGCCAAAGCAAGGCAACCGCGCTGGCGCTGGGCGCGCTTGAACTCACGCCGCAGGGCTTCCTCGAACTCGCGCCGGTTGGGCAGGCCGGTCAACGCATCCACGCGGCTGAGTTCGCTCAGCTCACGCGTCGTGGCGGCGTGTGCCTGCCGCGCTTGCAGCAGCGCATCATGCTGCTGCTCGGTCTGTTGGCGCAGCATCGCGCTGCGCTGCCGCTCGGCCAGCAAATCCTGGCTCAGGCTGCGAGCCAGGCCGTCCAGCGCCTGCATGGGCCGCAGCAGCATCCTTCTGAGTACCCCATGCAGGGCCAGGCTCAGCAGCAGGATCAGGCCCAGGTCACGCGCCAGCCATTGGAGCGATGGCTGCGGGGGTGGCGCAGCTTGCAGATCAACGGCGCCGGCACTGCTGGGCTCGAACAGCAGTTCTTGCGCACCGGCACGGGCCTGGCCCGGCAAGGCTTGAGGTGCGGGTGGCTGCGCTTGCGTCCAGCCCATGGCATGGCCAGCGGGCAGATTCAGCCATTCGGTCAGTCCAACGGCCAAGCTGCACGTCAGCAACACGACAAGACCTAAGCGCCAACCCAGCGCGCGCACCGGCTTGGCCGGCGGCAGCGGGGCGTCAAGAGGGGTGTCGGATTGAATGCTGGAACTACTCACGTGGGATCAATGCTGCACGGCGCGCCCCAAGCGCGCCCGGTGTGCATTGATTCTGCATGGCAAGTGCCACTTTGCGGGCCCGATCTTGCCAGGGTATATCCCTGGCTGAGCCCTCGGCGCAGCGTTGCTGCGCCGTCAAACCGGTGAGGCTGACTCAGCCGTGCACAAACTGCATCTGTGTGCCGGCCAACTCGATCACGTCGCCATTCTTCAGGGCCACCGATTCACCGGTCAGCGGGCTGCCGTTGACGCTGGGGCGCGCCAGGCCTTCCACATGGGCAAACACATAGCCGCTGGGCCGCTTGGTGATGGAGGCCACCTGCACGCCGGGCTTGCCCACGGTGGTGACGACCTTGGTCAGGCTGACTTCGCGGCCGGCGGCGGCGCCGGTCAGCACCTTGATGGTGGCCGGCAAGGCGGTGGCGGCCGTCGGCAGTGAGGCAAAGGCCGAAGGCAGGCCGAAGCCGCTGGGCGTGGCCCCGGCAGCGCCCGACTTCAGGATCATGGTCTTCTCGTAGTCGCCGTTGTCTTCCAGCAAGAACTTGATCTTGTACTTGCCGATCTCGACCGTGTCATTGTTGGCCAGCAACTGCTTCTTGATGGCCTTGCCGTTGATGTAGGTGCCGTTGGTGGAGTTGAGGTCTTCGATGAAGACGTCGGCCCCCACCATCTGCAGCACGGCATGCTCGCCGCTCACCGCCAGGTTGTCGATGACGATGTCGTTGTAAGGTCGGCGCCCGAGCGTGGTTTTGTCCTTTGTAATCTGGACATCCTTGATCACCACACCATCGAGCGAAACCACCAGCTTGCCCATCTTTGACCTCAAATTCTGTTGTTGCATGCCACGAGTGCGGCGCGCCCGCTCAAGCCGTGGCAGATCCGAGCGTGAAATCTTGCCGGCCGGCGCGCCTGGTTCGCAGAGCGTCTACGGCAGCGATGATAGCCGCCCCGAATGTCGCTTCGCAGCGCTTTGACTTCTCGGCAACCCTTGTTGACGCCTCTTAGCGACGCCCAAACGGCCACCAAGTACGACCTTCGGGCTTGAGGCGGCCTTCGACGCGCACCAAAACCAGGGCAATATTGTCCCGGCCGCCCATGTCGTTGGCCGCGTCGATCAGGGCTTGCGCGGCTTCCGGCAAGGTGGGATGCGCCAGCAGCAACTGGCGCATGGCCTCGTCTTCCAGCATGTCCGACAGGCCGTCGGAGCAAAACAGGTAAACATCACCAGGCTGCACCTCGTGTTGGTGCAATTCCAACATCACGGTGTCTTCGACGCCCACGGCGCGCGTGACCAGATTCTTGTTGCTGGAGTAGGCCGCTTCTTCCGGGGTCAGCAAGCCAGCGTCCAATTGCTCTTGCAGCAGGGAATGGTCGCGGGTGATTTGGATGAGCTGGCCGCCCCGCAGGCGGTAGCCACGCGAGTCACCGACATGGCCGAGCAGCAACCCGTCCTCACGGAACACGCCCAAGACCAGCGTGGTGCCCATGCCGGCATAGCGCGGATTGGTGTTGGCGGCGTTGAAGATGGCGCGGTTGGCGTTGTCCACGCAGATGTCCATGGCGCGGCGCAGATCAACATGGGTCGCCTCGGCGCTGGATTCTTTCAGCCAGCGGCCCAATTCGGCGCGGATGAAGCTGGTCAGCATCTGGCTGGCCACTTCACCGGCGTTATAGCCGCCCATGCCGTCGGCCAGCACGGCCAGGCCCACGTTCTCGTCCAAAGCCACCGAGTCTTCGTTGTTGTTGCGCGCGCGCCCGACATCGGTGGCGCTGAAAAACTCCAAACTCATGGCAATTCTGTGTGGTTAGCTGGTGGGGGATTCTGCCCTGCTTCCTTCAGCTGAAGGCGCACAGTTTGGGCGAATCCGGGGTCCAATTTGGCAGATTCGGCGCTGGCAGCCTGGCCTTGCAGCTTGGCGGCACTGGCATCGCCGAGTTCGCCGGTTTGTTCCAGCACGGCGCCTAGGTCCTGCGCCATTTGCTGGCCGCTGGCATAACGCAGCTCGGGGCGCTTTTCCAGCGCCAGGGCCAGCACCAGGGCCAGGCTTTCCGGCAGGTCGGGCCGGTAGTGGCGCACATCGGCCGGCGGCTCGTTGGCGATCTGGTACATCAGCTGGGCCATCGAGTCGGTCTGGTGTGGCAGACGGCCGGTCAGCAGTTGATACAGCATGGCGCCCAGCGAATAGAGATCGCTGCGCCCGTCGACCTTGAGCCCGGCCAATTGCTCGGGCGACATGAAGGACGGCGTGCCCAGCACCAAGCCTGTGCGGGTGCGGCTGCCATCGGCAATGCGGGCAATGCCGAAATCCATGATCTTGAGCACGCCGTGGCCGCGGTCCAGCATCACATTGGCGGGTTTGATGTCGCGATGCACCACGCCTTGCTGGTGCGCATAGTCCAGCGCCAGGGCCAGGCGTTGCCCCAGGCGCAGCACCTCGTTGATGGGCAGCAAGGTGCCGGAGCGGGTGAAGTGGCTGAGGTCCTGGCCCTGCACATACTCCATCGCAATCCAGGTGTCCTGCCCGTCCACGCCGGCGTCCAGCACTTGCAGGATGTCCGGGTGTTGCAGGTGGCGGGCTGCTTTGGCTTCGCGCATAAAGCGCTGGCGCACATCGGCCAGATCCTCGGCCGCGAATTCGCGCTGCAAGGCCAGGCGTTTGATGGCCAGGGTACGGCCGCTTTTGCGCTCGACCGCCAGATTCACCACTGCCATCGCGCCACGCCCCAGTTCCCCCTGCAGCTCGTAGGCGGCCAGCCCTTCGCCGGCGGCGGGTGCCTGCACTTGCGCTTCGGCGGGGGCTGGGGTCAGGTCTTGACCGGCGGCCTCACCGGAGTGAGGCCGACCGAGCAAGCGCTGCCAGAAGCCGCTCATCGTTATGCCGCGTGTCAGCCGGCTGACGCAGGTGCGGCCTGGCGAGCCGCCAGCCATTTGCCCAAGGCCAGCACCGCCAAAGCGCCCACCACGCCGCAGCCGTAGTGCCACAGCGGCAGCACATGAGCGGGTGCGCCTGCTTGGTCAGCGGCTTGAGTGGGTACCCAGGCTGCCAGCGCAGGGTCGCCCACCATCATGGTGCCGGCAATCCAACCCAGCAGCATGGCGCCCACAGTGATGACCGCAGGGAAGCGGTCCATCAGCTTGATCACCAACTGGCTGCCCCAGACGATGATGGGGATCGACACCAGCAGGCCGAAGATCACCAAGGGCATTTGGTGTTCGCCGCCTGCGGCTTGTGCCGCACCGGCGATAGCGATGACGTTGTCCAGGCTCATCACAAAGTCGGCCACGATGACGGTTTTGACGGCGGCCCAGAGCTTGTCGCTGGCCTGGATGCCGTCGTGCTCGTCCTCGTCTTCGGGCATCAGCAGCTTGACGCCAATCCACAGCAGCAAGAGGCCGCCGACCAATTTCAGATAAGGCAGTTGCAGCAGCGTCAGGGCAAAGAAGATCAGTACGACGCGCAGCACGATGGCACCTGCTGTGCCCCACAGAATGCCCTTGGTGCGCTGTGCATCGGGCAGTTTGCGGCAAGCCAGTGCGATCACAACGGCGTTATCGCCACCCAAAAGGATGTCGATCATGATGATCTGGCCGACGGCCAGCCAGAACTCGGGGCTGAGGAAATTGTCCATTGGTTTTTCTAAATGGCTGCCCGGCCACTATACCGACAGGCGTGGCGGCGCGGACGCAATGAAAAAAGGGGCCTGAGCCCCTTTGGTGTTCCGGATCGAGCCGGGCCGCTGCGGCCCGGCTTTGCAGCGGAAGAGGTTTACAGCAGAGCCTTTAGCAGCTTGGCCATTTCGGAAGGATTGCGGGTCACGGTGAAACCGCACTCCTCCATGATTGCCAGCTTGGCATCGGCCGTGTCGGCGCCGCCAGAGATCAGGGCACCTGCGTGGCCCATGCGCTTGCCGGGAGGGGCAGTCACACCAGCGATGAAGCCAACGACGGGCTTCTTCATGTTCAGCTTGCACCAGCGAGCGGCTTCGGCTTCGTCCGGGCCACCGATCTCACCGATCATGATGACGGCGTCGGTATCCGGGTCGTCGTTGAAGGCTTGCATCACGTCGATGTGCTTCAGACCGTTGATCGGGTCGCCACCGATGCCAACTGCTGAGGACTGGCCAAGACCGATTTCGGTCAGCTGTGCCACGGCTTCATACGTCAACGTGCCGGAGCGCGAGACCACGCCGATGCGGCCCTTGCGGTGGATGTGACCGGGCATGATGCCGATCTTGATTTCTTCGGGCGTGATCAGGCCGGGGCAGTTGGGGCCCAGCAGCAGCGTCTTCTTGCCGCCGGCGGCTTCCTTGGCCTTCATCTTGTTGCGGATTTCCAGCATGTCACGGACGGGGATGCCTTCCGTGATGCAGATGGCCAGATCCAGATCGGCTTCCACAGCTTCCCAGATGGCAGCAGCGGCACCGGCGGGCGGCACATAGATCACCGACACGGTGGCGCCGGTCTGGTGAGCAGCTTCCTTGACGGTGGCGTAGATTGGGATGTCCGAGAACTTCTCGCCAGCCTTCTTGGGGTTCACGCCAGCGACGAAGGCGTTCTTGCCGTTCGCGTAAGCCTGGCAGCCCAGAGTGTGGAACTGACCGGTCTTGCCCGTGATGCCTTGGGTGATGACCTTGGTGTCTTTGTTGATGTAAATGCTCATTGCGAATTCTTCCTAGTCAGTTGGGGACAGAGCGACTCGCCAGTACGCTCGGTCGGTCTGTCCCGCAAGGTCTTTAAGCGACGGCGGCAACGATCTTCGTTGCGGCTTCGGCCATCGAATCGGCGGCGATGATGGGCAGGCCGGATTCGGCCAGCATCTTCTTGCCCAGCTCTTCGTTGGTGCCCTTCATGCGCACCACCAGCGGCACGGACAGGTTCACGGCCTTGCAAGCGGTGATCACGCCTTCGGCGATGGTGTCGCACTTCATGATGCCGCCGAAGATGTTGACCAGAATGCCCTTGACGTCAGGGTTCTTCAACATGATCTTGAAGGCTTCGGTGACCTTCTCGGCCGTGGCGCCACCGCCAACGTCCAGGAAGTTGGCCGGCTCGCCGCCGAACAGCTTGATGGTGTCCATGGTGGCCATGGCCAGACCGGCGCCGTTCACCAGGCAGCCGATATTGCCGTCCAGCGAGATGTAGGCCAGGTCGAACTTGGAGGCTTCCACTTCGGCCGGATCTTCTTCGTCCAGATCGCGGTAAGCCACGATTTCTGGGTGACGGAACAGGGCGTTGGCGTCGAAGTTGAATTTGGCGTCCAGGGCGATCAGATTGCCCTTGGAATCGCAGTTCAGCGGGTTGATTTCAACCAGCGACGCGTCGGTGTCCATGTAGCACTTGTAGAGCTTGGCGAACAGGTCGACGGCTTGGTCGATCGAGGCACCGCTCAGGCCGATGGTCGCAGCGATCTTGCGCGACTGGGCTTCGGTCAGGCCGACCAGGGGGTCGATCATCTCGGTGATGATCTTCTCGGGGGTGGAGTGAGCCACTTCCTCGATGTCCATGCCGCCTTCGCTCGAAGCGATGAAGGCAACGCTTTGCGTGCCGCGGTCGGTCACCAGGGAGATGTACAGCTCCTTGTTGATGTCAGCGCCGTCTTCGATGTAGAGGCGGCGAACCTTCTGGCCTTCGGGGCCAGTCTGGTGTGTGACCAGCTGCATGCCGAGGATTTCTTCGGACAGCTTCTTGACGTCTTCCAGCGAACGGCCCAGCTTGACGCCGCCGCCCTTGCCACGGCCACCGGCGTGGATTTGCGCCTTCACGACCCAGACCGGGCCGCCCAGCTTCTGTGCGGCTTCAACCGCTTCTTGCACTGTGAAAGCCGCATGGCCACGCGGCACCGGCACTCCGAATTGGCGCAGGATTTCCTTGGCCTGGTACTCGTGAATCTTCATAGGGGTCTCGCTTTTCTGGAGGAAGTCAGGAAGAGGAAGCAGGCAGCGCTCGCGGCTCGGCGGCTTGCGCCGCTTCTGCCATCTTGCGATACCAGCGAGGGTAGTGAGTTTCGACGACCGAGCCGTCACTGCGCAAGGCATGGCAACGGTCGATCTGGAACGGCGGGTGACCTTCGGCCGAGCCTTCGCGGGTGTCGATCACCGTGCCGGCAAAGGCTTGGATCACCGCGGTAGGCAAGACCTGGCACAACTCGGTCAAATGGGTGCAACCTTTGACACCGCTGAGGCGGTCTTTGACGCCGAGGCGGAAGCCCCGCATCAAGTTCAGGCCGACCAGCTTGGCGTAGGCGTCACCATGCGACTCGCAAGCGCCGGGATAAGGCATCCAGCGCGTCACCGAACTGGCTTGGCGAATCGTCATTTGACGGTCAATGACCAAGCTCAGGGTCATATCGTGGATTGGATCACCGGCATGACGGATGCCGTCAGCCAGGGGAATGTCCTGCGTCTTGCTGTCGACCAGCCCGGCTTCAACCTCAAACAACTCATCATCGCGTGCAAAAACTTGCACATCGATGGCGCGGCGGTGGATCAGTCGGCGCGGAGAGTTGGGGATGGGTGAGGAGGACATGGGCAAAAAACAGCTGAGCGCAGGGACGAAACCCGGATGAAATAAGTCGACGGGCCGTTCGCTGCGCAGACGGCAATGTAGCATGTTGCGCTGCCGCAAGGCTTTCACGGAACTGTCAGCGGCCCAGCAAACGCCCCAAAATGGGCGGGTTTCAAGGCGTTTCAGGCGAATTTCAGTCCTCGCCCGCGCTGACACCACGCAAGACTTGGCGTATCACCTCCGGCGCGAAGCCGCGCTGCACCAGGAAGCGGCCTTGCTTGGCACGCATCGCGGCCAGCTCGGCGCCGCTTGGTGCGGCGGCATCGGATTCAGCATCAAGCTCGGCATCAATGTCAGCAGAGAGGCCGAACTTGCGCCGCCAGACTTGCCGGGCGCGCTCTAGTTCGCTCGCTTTCAGGGTTTGCCATTGCTCCGCGCTCAAGCTCAGGCGGTGCTGGGCTAACTCCTGCTTGATGCGGCTATTGCCAAAACGACTGGCGCGGGCATGCAGGCGTGACTCCACGAAGCGGCTTTCGTCTAAATAGCCCTGCGTCTGCAGCCAGCTCAGCAACTCGTCGACGAGTTCCGGCGCCGCGCTTGTGCTGTCGTCATCAACTGATGCCTTGCCTTCGCGCATGCTTTCCTGGCGGCGCCGTTCGTTCTCGATGCGCAGCAGCTTGCGGCGCAACTCGCTCGGGCTGTGCTCGCGTTGGGCCAGCAAGGCGATGGCGCGAGCCTTCAGGGAAAGGGGTTTGTGATTCATGGGCGCTTTGCGCACAAGTGGGCGATGGTTCGTGGCTGTAAGTCGCTTTCGGCCACCGTGACACGCTGTGACTTGCTTTGAGCCGTGCTGCGGCGTCAATACCGCTCGATGCAGTCGCAGGCGCGCGCGGGCGGCGCGTACGGCACCGGCCAGTGGTCGGTGATGCGAGCAATGCGGCCGTCACCATCAAATTCGAATACCGAAATTCCGGTCTCGGTCGTGCCGTCGACATGAAAGGCGATCACCGAGACGGCTTGGTGATCGTCCGCCACCAGTTGCTGGATATCGGCGCGCCAAAGGCCTGGCCAAGTGCGGTTGAACTCGACGTAATTGGCGCGGCCGCGCACCCGTTCCCGGGTTTGCGGCACTTCGTAAACGATCTGCTCGGCCAGCAACTCGGCGAATGTCTGCCATTCACGGTCGTTAGCGGCCTGCCAGTAGCGCAGCACCCGTTCGCGTGGTGTGTTCATGGGGCAGGCTCCAGCGGCGGGACGGTGCGCTGATCCGGGCGATAGCCCGAATTACTCGCCTTGGGCCGCCGCCAGCAGCGGAACGCCCAGCGAATCACGCACCTTGTTCTCGATTTCGCGGGCGATGTCACTGTTCTCGCGCAGGAATTCGCGAGCGTTGTCCTTGCCCTGACCGATCTTCTCGCCGTTATAGGCGTACCAGGAGCCGGACTTTTCGACCACCTTGGCTACCACGCCCATGTCGATGATCTCGCCTTCACGGCTGATGCCTTCGCCGTAAAGGATGTCGAACTCGGCGGTCTTGAAGGGTGAGGCCACCTTGTTCTTGACCACCTTGACCTTGGTTTCGCTGCCGATGACTTCGTCGCCCTTCTTGATCGAGCCGATGCGGCGGATGTCCAGGCGCACCGAGGCGTAGAACTTCAGCGCATTGCCGCCGGTGGTGGTTTCGGGGCTGCCGAACATCACGCCGATCTTCATGCGGATCTGGTTGATGAAGATGACCATGCAATTGGTCTTCTTGATGGTGGCCGTCAGCTTGCGCAGGGCCTGGCTCATCAAGCGGGCTTGCAAACCCGGCAATGAATCGCCCATTTCGCCTTCCAGCTCGGCCTTAGGTGTCAGCGCTGCCACCGAGTCGACGACGATCAGGTCCACGGAGCCGGAGCGCACCAGCGCATCAACGATTTCCAGGGCTTGCTCGCCGGTGTCGGGCTGGCTGATCAAGAGGTCTTGCAGATTGACGCCCAGCTTTTGCGCGTACTGGATGTCCAGAGCGTGCTCGGCGTCGATGAAGGCGCAGACGCCGTTGACCTTTTGCATCTCGGCGATGACTTGCAGGGTCAGGGTGGTCTTGCCCGAGGACTCAGGGCCATAGATTTCGACCACGCGGCCGCGCGGCAGGCCGCCAACGCCCAGGGCAATGTCCAGACCCAGCGAACCGGTGGACACCACCTGGATGTCTTCAATCACCTCGCCCTCGCCCAGGCGCATGATGGAACCCTTGCCGAATTGCTTTTCGATCTGCGACAGGGCGGCCTGCAAGGCCTTGGCTTTTTCAGCACTGATGGTGGGTTTGACTGGGGCGTCCATGAATTTCTCCTCAATGAGCTGGGCGGATTATGGCGCAATCTGTATGTTTGTACAGTGGTTTTGAAAATTCTTGCGAGGGATTGTCTTCACAGCCGGGCTCGGCGGCAAACCTAGAATGCGCTCACAACAAATCGCCCTGCCGGAGACCGCCATGCGTATTTTGATCGCCGAAGACGACCAGGTTTTGGCGGACGCCCTGCTGCGTTCGCTGCGGGCCTCGGGCTATGCGGTGGACCAGGTGGGTACTGGCACCGAGGCCGATGCGGCCCTGGCTTCCCATGAGTTTGATCTGGTTATTCTTGACTTGGGCCTGCCACGCCTGCACGGCCTGGAAGTGCTGCGCAAGCTGCGCGCGCGCGGTTCTTCGATGCCCGTGCTGATCTTGACTGCCGCTGACAGCGTGGAGCAGCGCGTCAAGGGCCTGGATTTGGGCGCCGACGACTATATGGCCAAGCCCTTCTCGCTGCAGGAGTTGGAGGCGCGGGTGCGCGCCCTGACGCGCCGCGGCCTGGGCACGGCCTCCAGCGTCATCAAGCATGGGCCGCTGTCCTTCGATGCCACCGGGCGGGTGGCCTATATCAATGAGCAGATGGTTGAGTTGTCGGCGCGTGAGCTGAGCTTGCTCGAAGTGCTGCTGCAGCGCGCCGGCCGCTTGGTCAGCAAGGACCAGTTGGTGGAGCGCCTGTGTGAGTGGGGCGAGGAAGTTAGCAATAACGCCATCGAGGTCTACATCCATCGCCTACGCAAGAAGATCGAGCAGGGGCCGATCCGCATCGCCACGGTGCGTGGCCTGGGCTATTGCCTCGAGAAAATTCCCGGCTGATGCTCAAGCGCTCGGCAGTGAGGGATCGCCATGGCTGCTGAGTCCGGCCAACGCTCGCTGTTCGGCGAGATCCTGGATTGGATGCTGGCGCCGCTGCTGCTTATTTGGCCCATCAGCGTGGCGTTGACCTGGCTGGTGGCGCAAGGCATTGCGGCCAAGCCCTATGACCGCGAGCTGGGCGAGATGGCCCGCACGTTAGGCCTGCAAGTGGCGTCTACCTCGGCGGCTCTGGCCGCTGGGCGAACCGGCCGGGCGCAATACGCGCTGGCGCCCGAGGCCGCCGCCTTGCTGCGCGCGGACGAGAGCGACACGGTGTTCTACCAAGTGTTGGGCCTGCGCGGCGAGCTGCTCAACGGCGACGCCAAGCTGCCGGTGCCGACCGATGACGAGCTGATCGTGCCCTGGGAGCTGCACTTCCGCGACGATGAAGTGGGCAATGAGCGGGTGCGGGTGGCGTACTTGTGGGTCTCGCCCGAGGGCATGGCTGGCAGCAGCAAGACCATGCTGGTGCAGGTGGCCGAGACCTTGGGCAAGCGTGGCAAGCTGACCAACGAGATCATCAAGGGCGTGATCCTGCCGCAGTTCGTCATTCTGCCGCTGGCCGTGCTGCTGGTGTGGCTGGCTTTGGCGCGCGGCATCGCGCCGCTCAACGAGTTGCAGCGTCGCATCCGCTCGCGCGATAGCTCCGACCTCAGTCCCATCGACGAGCGCCGCATTCCCGAGGAAGTGGCGCCGCTGGTGGGTGCCATCAATGACTTGCTGGCGCGCTTGGATCAGTCGATCAGCAGCCAAAAACACTTTCTGGCCGACGCCGCCCATCAGCTGAAAACGCCGCTGGCGGGCCTGCGCGCGCAAGCTGAGTTCGTGCAGCGGGAAATTGACGAGGGCCGCAGCGAGCCGGCCGATTTGAAGCGCTCGCTGCAGCAAATCTCGCTCAGCAGCCAGCGTGCCGCGCACATGGTCAACCAGTTGCTGGCGATGGCCCGGGCCGAAGATCAGGAACATGCGGCGCGGCGGGAGCTGGTCAATCTGCCCGAGCTGGCGATCGAGACGGTGCGCGACTTCGTGCCACGTGCTTTTGATAAACGCATCGACCTCGGCTTTGAAGGGCCCGACCAAGAGCAAAGTGGCTTGCGCGTGCTGGGCCACCCGCTCTTGATCCGCGAGCTGATTCGCAATTTGGTGGACAACGCCCTGCTCTACACCCCGGCGGGTGGCACGGTGACGGTGCGGGTGGTGGAAGACCCCTTCGGCCAGGTCAGCGTCTTGCAGGTGGAAGACTCCGGCCCTGGTGTGCCCGAGGCCGAGCGCGAAAAGGTGTTTCAGCCCTTCTATCGCGCGCTGGGCACCAATGTGGATGGCTCCGGCTTAGGGCTGGCCATCGTGCGCGAAATTGCGCAGCAGCATGAGGCGGATCTGACTTTGGATGAAACCCGGCCCAAGCGCTCAGTGCCGCTGGAGGCCGACAGCGGTGGCCCGGGCGCACGCTTCACGGTGCGCTTCCATGCCCAGGCGGCCGAGCCGGTGGACCAGGCCTGAGCGGCCTTGTTGGTGCCGGTTCGAGCGTCAGTAACGCACGCGCCGCGTCTTGGCGATGGACATCAAAAGCCCGAGGCCAATGCCCAGCGTCACCATCGCGGTGCCGCCGTAGCTGATGTAGGGCAAGGGCACGCCCACCACCGGCAAGATGCCGCTGACCATGCCCATATTGACAAACACGTAGGTGAAGAAAGACATCGTCACCGCCCCCGCCATCAGGCGTGAGAACAGGGTCGGCGCGTCCGAGGCGATCATCAGCCCGCGCAGGATCAGGGCGGTGAAACCGCCCAACAGGGCCAAGGCGCCGGCTAGGCCGAACTCCTCGCCGAAGGCGGCGAAGATGAAGTCGGTGGTGCGCTCGGGGATGAACTCCAGATGGGTTTGCGTGCCCTTCATAAAGCCCTTGCCGGTGATGCCGCCGCTGCCGATGGCGATCTCGCCCTGAATGATGTGGAAGCCCTTGCCCAGCGGGTCCTTGGTCGGGTCCAGCAGGGTGCAGACGCGGTTCTTTTGATATTCGCGCAGCACCGGCCACTCCACATCCGGCTGGCAGATTTTTTCCTCGCTCATCACCAAGGTGGTGATGCTGGCCGCGCCGATGATGAAGGCTGGGATGATCAGCTTCCACGACAAGCCGGCAAAGAAGATCACATACAGGCCGGCCGACGCCACCAAGATGGAAGTGCCCAAGTCAGGCTGCTTGGCCACCAACAGCGTCGGGATGGCCAGCAACACAAAGGCGGCAATGAAGTCCGGCAGGCGCAGCAAGCCTTCGCGCTTCTGGAACCACCAGGCCAGCATCAAGGGGGTGGCGATCTTGAGCAGCTCGGACGGCTGGATCTGCGTCACGCCGATATTGAGCCAGCGCGTGGCGCCCTTCTTGGTGATACCGAACAGCGCCGTGGCCAGCAACAGCACGATGCCGATGGTGTAGAGCGGAATCGCCAGCTGCATGATGCGCTGCGGCGGAATCTGCGCGATCAGGAAGATCAGGGCGATGGAGATCAGCATATTGCGGCTGTGATCCACAAAGCGAGTGCCGTGGTCGTAGCCGGCCGAATACATGCTGAGCAGGCCCAAGCCCATCATCCAGCCAATTGCCAGTAGCAGGGGCAGATCGAAGCCGCTGAACATGGGCTTGAGGCGTTGCCACAAGCTGGGTTTGTTGAACACGGCGTTCATGGTGTGGAGGCTCCTCGCTGCGGGGCGGAGGCCCGGCTGGCCGCAGGCGCAACTGGGCGGGCCGCGGCAGGTGTCGGGGCGGCTTGGCCGGCCGTGTTTGTGGTGGCCGGTGCTGACGCCGCTGCAGAGGCAGCCGCCGAAGCTGCGGAAGCCGCAGCGGCCGCCGTGGTGGGAGCGCCCGGCAAAGGCACTTCGGCGATGGGGCGCGGCTTGCCAACCGGCAAGGTGCTCTTGCCGATTTGGGTCAGGGCAATGTCTTCCTCGCTGGGGTAGACGCCGGTGAGCAGATAGTCGAAGACCCGGCGCGCAATGGGCGCGGCCGAGGTGGAGCCGAAGCCGGAGTTCTCCACAATCACCGCCAGGGCCACGGTGGGGGCTTCCAGCGGCGCGAAGGCGACGTAGAGCGAATGGTCGCGCTTGCGCTCGTCGGCCTTGATGTCCTTGTACTTCTCGCCCAACTTCAGGCCAATGGCCTGGGCCGTGCCGGTCTTGCCGCCGCTTTGGTAGGCGGCACCCGCGAACACAGCGCGCGAGGTGCCCTCCAGCGTCACACCATGCATGGCGTTACGGATCACTGCCACATCGGCGGGCTTGAGCGGCAGCGACGGCAGCGCGTCGTTGGACAACTGGCGCTGCTCGTGCTTGACCACGTCCTCGATTTGCCGCACCAGCCGTGGCTTGTAGCGCTGGCCGCCAGTCGACAGGGTGGACATGGCGGTGGCCAGCTGCAACATGGTGAAGTTGTTATAGCCCTGGCCGATGCCCAGCGAAATGGTCTCGCCGGCGAACCACTTCTGGTTCGCCGGGTTCTTGGCAAAGTAGCGGCGCTTCCACTCGGTGCTGGGCAGCAAGCCGCTGACCTCGCCTTGCACGTCGATGCCGGTGCGGCGGCCAAAGCCAAAGGGCTCCAGCTCGTCGTGAATCAGATCCACCCCCATTTCATTGGCGAGGGTATAGAAGTACACATTGCTGGACTGCACGATGGCCAGGCGCATGTCCTTGGGCCCGGGGCGGTCGGTCTCGGGGCTGCCGAAGGTGCGGCCACCGAAGCTGAAGGTCAGGTTGTCTTGGACGATGGTGCCCGGCGCGCGCTTGCCCGAGTCCAGCGCTGCCATGGCCATGAAGGGCTTGAAGGTCGAGCCCGGGGGGTAGGTGCCACGCAGGGCTCGGTTCAGCAGCGGCTTGTCGAGGTTGTCGTTGAGCTCGCGCCAGCTATCGGCATCGATGCCATCGACGAACAGATTGGGGTCAAAGGTCGGCTTGGACACAAAGGCCAGCACCTCGCCATTGCGCGGGTCAATCGCCACCAGGGCGCCGCGGCGGTCTTTGTACAGCTCTTCCACCAGGGCTTGCAGGCGGATGTCGATCGAGAGCTGCAAGGTATTGCCCGGCGTGGGCGGCCGGTAGGCCAGGCGGCGCACGGCGCGGCCGGCGGCGCTGGTTTCCATCTCTTCAAAGCCGGTCAGACCGTGCAGCTCTTTCTCGTAGCTTTGTTCGATGCCCAGCTTGCCGATGTATTCGGTGCCGCGGTAGTTGGCGATGTCTTCCTCTTCCCACTCATCCATGGCCTTTTTCTCGGCCTGGTTGATGCGGCCGATATAGCCCAGCAAATGCGCGCCGACTTCGCCCAGCGGGTAGTTGCGGAACAGGCGCGCCTTGATCTCCACGCCAGGGAAGCGAAAGCGCTGGGCGGTGAAGCGCGACACCTCCGCCTCGTTGAGCTTGGTGCGGATGGGCAGGGACTCGAAGTTCTTGCTCTCATCCATCAGGCGCTTGAAGCGGCGACGGTCGCGCGGCTGGATCTCGATGACCTGAGCCAACTGGTCGATGGTGGCGTCCAGATCAGGCACCTTGGAGGGCGTGATCTCCAAGGTGTAGGCCGAGTAATTGCTGGCCAGCACAATGCCGTTGCGGTCTTTGATCAGGCCGCGGTTGGGCACGATGGGCACTACGCTGACGCGATTGCTCTCGGCGCGGTCCAGCAGGCTGTCGTGCTGAATCACCTGCAAAAAAATCAGCCGCGCCACCAGCAGGCCGAAGCAGAACAGCACAAAGCCGGCGGCCGCGATCAGGCGCAGGCGAAAGCGTGACAGCTCCTGTTCGACGTTTTTGAGAACGGTCATTACAGCGGGCGATTGGCGTCGCGATCAGGCGCGCGGCGTTGCGGGGCCAACAAGAAGATGGTGGCCAGCGGCCACAGCGCCGCCTCAAACAGCGGCGCCCAGGCCAGGGTCCAACCCGGCCACATGCCGCCCACCAGCATGCGCACCAGCAGCGACACCGCGTGCGCGGCGGCAAACAGCGGCAAGACATGCAAGGCTTGACCGATCAGGCCAAAGGCCGGAATGCGGCGATGCAGGCTCACCGCGCCATAAACCAAGGTGCTGTAGGCCAGGGCGTGCTGACCCAGCAGCGAGCCGTGGTGCACATCGATCAAGAGGCCGAAGGCAAAGGCCCAGCCCACGCCGACGCGGCGCGGCTGATGCACGCCCCAGAACACCAGCACCACGGCCAGCAGGTCCGGCATCATCGGTGAGCGGCCAATCGGCACCATATCGGCCACCAGGGCCAGGATCAGCGTCAGGGCAATGAAGAGTGGATTGGCCGGCAGCAAGAGCTGGCCGGAGCCGCGCGGCATGATCATGGCTTGGCTCCGGAGGCGGGTTTGGCTGCGGGCTTGCTGGCCGGCTTGGCGGCTGCCTTGGGTGCCGCGCTGGCGCCATGGCCGGCGCTCGATGCGGCTGCGGCTGAGCTAGCGGCAGCTTTGCGGGCCGACTTCACACTGGCGGCGGCCGCTGCCGCGGAGGCCGCGGCTTCGGCGGCTTCGGCCTGCGCGGCTTCATGCTGTGCCAGTGGTTGCAGCACCAGCACATGGCGCACGCTGTCCAGCCGCGCCACCGGTTGCAGGCTGACGCGGGCAAAGCTGCTGTCACCGCGCCGCTCCACCACGGTCACCTTGGCCACCGGCAAGCCGGGCGGGTAGACGCCGTCCAGCCCCGAGGTCGTCAAGGCATCGCCTTCTTTGACGTCCGCGTTGGCGGCCAGAAAGCGCAGCTCCATGCCGCTGCCGTCGCTATTGCCGAAGGCGGCGTTGCGCTGTTCGGTGCGGGTGTTGAGCACGGGAATGGCGGCGTCCTTGTCGTTCAGCAGCGTGACCTCGGCCGACAGCTTGTACAGCCGCGTCACTTGGCCGAGCACGCCCTCTTCATTGATCACCGGCGCGCCCAGCTGCACACCGTTGAAGCTGCCGCGGTCGATTACGACGCGGCGCGAATAAGGATCGGGCGCCTCGTACAGCACCTCGGCCGAAAGTGAACTCACCTGCAAGGCCGGGCGCAAATCCAGCAAGGCCCGCAGACGCTGGTTTTCCTGTTGCAGCTGCTCGGCGCGGGAGAGCCTCTCCGCCTGCCGCACCAGTTGTTGGCGGGCTTGGTTCTCTGCAACCATGGCGCGTTCGGTGCCGCGCAGATAGTCCTGGAAGGCTTCCCAGGCGTCAACCGGCGTTAGCAACAGCCGCTGTACCGGATGCAGGGCCAGGGCCAGGGTCTGGCGGGCGGGCTCCACCACCTTGAAACGCGCATCCGCCACCATCAGAAAAACGGCGGCGGCGGCGCACAGCAGCAGCTTGGTCAGGGCCGAGGGGCCTTGACGGAAGATGGGCGGTGTCGTGCGATCTGGTGGGCCGAGAGGCATGGCGAAGTCGTGCGCCGAAAGAATGTCCGCCTAGCAGGCCGCTGCGAGCGGCCGCGAGCTTGGGTGTTTGCCGCTGCTGCTGCCGCCGCGGCGCTGCTCAGCAGCGCATCGGGGCCGCGCAGCAGGCCACATGGCTTTACTCGTAAGTGAAGATGCTGCCCAGGCGCTCCATGCGCTCGAGTGCCATGCCGCAACCGCGCACCACGCAGGTCAGCGGGTCTTCGGCCACCAGCACCGGCAGGCCGGTTTCTTCGGCCAGCAAGCGGTCCAGGTCACGCAGCAAGGCGCCGCCGCCGGTCAGCATCATGCCGCGCTCGGCGATGTCGGCGCCCAGCTCGGGCGGGGTCTGTTCCAGCGCGTTCTTCACGGCGGAGACGATTTGGTTCAGCGGGTCGGTCAGGGCTTCCAGGATCTCGTTGGACGAGATGGTGAAGCTGCGCGGCACGCCTTCGGCCAGATTGCGGCCCTTGACTTCGATTTCCTTGACTTCGGAGCCGGGGAAGGCGCTGCCGATGTTCTTCTTGATCGCTTCGGCGGTGGGCTCGCCGATCAACATGCCGTAGTTGCGGCGGATGTAGTTGATGATGGCTTCGTCGAACTTGTCGCCGCCGACGCGGACCGAGCCCTTGTAGACCATGCCACCCAGCGAGATCACGCCGACTTCCGTCGTGCCGCCGCCGATGTCCACGACCATCGAACCCGACGCTTCCGACACCGGCAGACCGGCGCCAATCGCGGCGGCCATCGGCTCTTCAATCAGGTAGACCTCGGAGGCGCCAGCGCCCAGAGCGGACTCACGAATCGCGCGGCGCTCAACCTGGGTCGAACCGCAGGGCACGCAGATGATGATGCGCGGGCTGGGGCGCAGCATCTTGGAATCGTGCACCATCTTGATGAACTGCTTGAGCATCTGCTCAGTCACCGTGAAGTCGGCGATCACGCCGTCTTTCATCGGGCGGATGGCTTCGATATTGCCCGGCACCTTGCCCAGCATGGCCTTGGCTTCATGGCCGACGGCTTGAATGGTTTTCTTGCCGTTGGGGCCACCTTCGTGGCGGATCGAGACGACCGAGGGCTCATCCAGCACGATGCCCTTGCCGCGGACATAAATCAGCGTATTGGCGGTGCCCAGATCGATGGCGAGGTCGGTAGAGAAATAGCGGCGCAGGGAGGCGAACATCATGTTTTTGGCGGGCGCGGGGCCGAGCATCTGAGCCTGGGGCTGCAAATCGCTGTGGCCGCTGCGCGTGGTTCGGGCAGTGTTTGGTTCTTTGGGGCAGGGTGGCCGAAAAAAGCGCCAACCGAGCCTTCGGGGCAATGGTGTACTTGGGGCATCGCCATATGCAACGAGGCTGCGCGTACCTGTAAAGGACACGCAGCCCCGGTGCTATAGAGATAAGCGGAGATAATAACTGATCACCCCCTAAATTCTCTACCGCAAAAGCCTTATGTTTGCTATTAGCTGAGCCTAGCTTCAGCTGAGATGTGCGAAATCATCGGCCTTTGAATCCTCCCGACCCTCGGACAAGACTTGCCATGGCTCTGACCCCTCAAGACGTAAGCCGCATCGCCCATCTGGCGCGGCTGGAATTGCAGCCCGCCGAAAGCGCCGAACTGCTGACCCAGTTGAACGGGTTTTTCAAGATCGTTGAACAGATGAGTGCGGTGGACACCAGCGGTGTCGAACCGCTCTACACGCCTCTGTCGGCGGTGCAGGAAGTGTCCCTGCGCCTGCGCGAAGACGCGGTCACGGAAAGCAATCAACGCGAACTCAATCAACGCAGCGCGCCGGCGATTGAAGACGGTTTGTTCCTGGTTCCCAAGGTCATCGAATAATGACAAAGACTTCTACATCCCTGCATGACTTGGGCGTGGCCCAACTCAGCCGCGCCCTCGCGGCCAAAGAGGTTTCCAGCCTCGAAGTGACGCAACATCTGCTTGCGCGTGTTACCGCTGCTGACGCATTGGGCGCTTTTTTGCATGTGGACGAGGCGCAGGCCTTGGCCGCCGCCCAAGCCGCCGACGCGCGCCGCGCCGCCGGTGAAACCGGTGCCCTGATCGGCGTGCCCCTGGCGCACAAGGACATCTTCGTCACCCGCGATATGCCCACCACGGCCGGCTCCAAGATCCTGAGCGGCTATCTGAGCCCCTTCGACGCGACCGTGGTGTCGCGCCTGAATGCGGCCGGCACGGTCAGCCTGGGCAAGCTCAACTGCGACGAGTTTGCGATGGGCTCGGCGAATGAGAACTCGGCCTATCGCCCTGTGATGAACCCCTGGGACCACGAGCGCGTGCCTGGCGGCTCCTCCGGTGGCTCGGCCGCGGCCGTGGCGGCCCGCTTGGTGCCCGGCGCTACGGGTACCGACACGGGCGGCTCCATCCGCCAACCGGCCAGCTTCACCGGCATCACTGGTATCAAGCCGACCTACGGCGTGTGCTCGCGCTACGGCATGATCGCTTTTGCCTCCAGCCTGGACCAAGCCGGCCCCATGGCCCGCTCGGCCGAGGACTGCGCCCTGCTGCTCTCGGCCATGAGCGGCTTTGATGAGCGCGATGCCACCAGCATCCAGCAGGCTCCGCAGGACTTCCATGCGCAGATGCTGCAAGCACGCGAAGGCGCCACCGCCGCCCAGCCCTTGAAGGGCTTGCGCATCGGTCTGCCGCGGGAGTTCTTCCCCGAGGCGCTGGCGGCCGACGTCAACAGCGCCGTGCGCCAAGGCCTGGCCGAGCTGGAAAAGCTCGGCGCCACCCTGGTGGATGTGAGCCTGCCGCGTACCGAGCTGGCAATTCCCGTCTACTACATCATTGCCCCGGCCGAGGCCAGCTCGAATTTGAGCCGCTTCGATGGCGTGCGTTTCGGTCATCGCGCGGCTCAGTACGACGATTTGCTGGACATGTACAAAAAGACCCGCGCCGAAGGCTTTGGCGCGGAGGTCAAGCGCCGCATCATGATCGGCAGCTATGTGCTCAGCCATGGCTATTACGACGCCTACTATCTGCAAGCGCAAAAGCTGCGCCGCATGATTGCCGACGACTTCCAACAAGCCTTCACCCAGTGCGATCTGATCGCCGGCCCGGTGGCACCCACCGTGGCCTGGAAGCATGGCGAAGGCAAGGACGATCCGGTCAAGGCTTATCTGGCCGACATCTTCACCCTGCCCGGCTCGCTGGCCGGCCTGCCCGGCATGAGCGTGCCGGTCGGTGTGGGCGAAGGCGGCATGCCCGTGGGCCTGCAATTGCTGGGCAACTATTTCAAGGAAGGCCAGCTGCTGCACGCAGCCCACGCCTTGCAACAAGCGACAGCCTGGCACGCCTCGGCGCCGGGAGGCATCTGATATGAGCAATACCGCAAGCAGCAAACTCGTCCGTGGCTATGAGGTCGTGATCGGCCTGGAAAACCACGTCCAGCTTTCCACCCAGTCCAAGATCTTCAGCGGCTCGTCCACCGCCTTCGGGGCCGAGCCGAATACGCAAGCCTCGCCGGTTGATTTGGCCTTGCCGGGCACCCTGCCGGTGTTGAACCGCGGTGCCGTCGAGCGCGCCATCCGCTTCGGCCTGGCCGTGGGCGCCAAGGTGGCGCCGCTGTCCATCTTCGCGCGCAAGAACTACTTCTACCCCGATCTGCCCAAGGGCTACCAGATCAGCCAGTTCGAGATCCCGGTGGTGCAAGGCGGCCAGGTCGAGTTCTACGTCGGCGAGACCAAGCATGTGGTGCAGCTGACCCGTGCCCACCTCGAAGAAGACGCGGGCAAGAGCTTGCACGAGGACTACCACGGCCTTACCGGTATCGACCTGAACCGGGCCGGCACGCCGCTGCTGGAAATCGTTAGCGAGCCCGATATGCGCTCCGGCGCCGAGGCCTGCGAGTACGCCAAGACCCTGCACGCCCTGGTGATGTGGCTGGGTATTTGCGACGGCAATATGCAAGAAGGCTCCTTCCGTTGCGACGTCAACGTTTCGGTGCGCAAGCCCGGCAACCCCTACGGCACACGGCGTGAAATCAAGAACCTGAACAGCTTCCGCAACCTGATTCAGGCGGTGGACTTTGAGGTGAACTGGCAGATCGACGAGATCGAGGACGGCCGCACGATTCAACAAGCCACCGTGCTGTTCAACCCCGACACGGGCGAGACCCGCGCCATGCGCAGCAAGGAAGATTCGGCCGACTACCGCTACTTCCCCGACCCCGATCTGCCGCCGCTGGTGGTGTCGGCCGAATGGGTGGAGCGGGTGCGCGGCGAAATGCCCGAGCTGCCGGCCGTGATGGCGGCACGCTTCGAGAGCGTTGACGGCCTGCCTGCCTACGACGCCGCGCTGATGACGCAAAGCCTGGCCACGGCACGCTTCTACGAAGCCGCCCGCGACGGCTGCAAGGCACCCAAGCTGGTGGCCAACTGGCTGCAGGGCGAGTTCTCGCGTCGTTTGAACGCCGAAGAGCGCAGCATCGAATCCAGCCCGGTGTCGGCCGCGACACTCGCCGCGCTGATTGGCCGCATTCAGGACGGCACCATTTCCAACAACGCCGCACGCCAGGTTTTTGAGGCGCTGTGGACCGGCGAAGGCCAGGACGTCGATGCTTTGATCGAGGCCAAGGGCCTGAAGCAGATGAGCGACAGCGGTGAGCTCGAGCGCATCCTCGACGAGGTGCTGGCCGCCAATGCCAAGTCGGTGGAAGAGTTCCGCTCTGGCAAGGAAAAGGCCTTCAACGCCCTGGTCGGTCAGGCCATGAAAGCCACCAAGGGCAAGGCCAATCCGAGCGCGGTGAACGAGCTGCTGAAGAAGAAGCTGGCGGGCTAAGGCCTGCAACGGCCGGGCGTTGACGTTCGGCTGCTGAGCTCGGCTCGGCCGCTGAGGTCAGCGGCCGCTGGCCGCAGCGGCGGCCGCTTCGCTGCCATTGCTACCGTTAGCGGCCTTGCCATCGCCCCCCGGCCCCAGCGTGCCGGGGGCGGCGCCGCCCCAGAGCTTCTTCAGCCGCGCCAATTCGGCGTCAAAGCGGCTGTTGATGCGCACCAGCTCGGCTTTTTGGTTCTCAATCAGCTGCTGTTGGGCCTCGACGGCGGCGTCGTTGGCGTCCATTTGCTGCTTGAGCTTGGCGGGCAGCGGCCGGCCCTTGTAGAACTCGGCCTCGTCCAGCAGCGGCTTGCGCTCTTGCGCCAATTCCTTGATGCGGCGTTCTGAGCTCAGGCGCGCCTTGTTGGCATCGTCCAAGGCCTGGCTGCGGCCATGCTGATGGGCTGCTTCGTTCGGGAAGCGCAGCATCAGCGTGCGGTCGCGCCGAATGGCGTCGCGCAAGGTGGCGCGTTCAGCGGCCAGGTGGCGTTCGTGCGCCTCTTGCCGCACCTTTTCTTCCGGTGAAAGTGCCGGTGGCAAGGTCGCGCGCTGCGAGCCGTCGGGGTTCAGGATGCGCTGCTCCCGCGTATTGCATTCGGCAATCGGGCGGTCGGAGGTTAGCCGGCGGCCATCAGCAGTGGTGCAGCTGTAAATGCCCTTCTTGCTATCGGTCGGCGGGGTTTGCGCCTGCGCCAGCGTTGCCGTCAAGGCCGCGCCGCTCAGGCAGGCGCCCGCGAGCGCACTGCCGCCGGCCAGCGAGGCCTGGCGCCGCAGCAATTTGGCAATCGACGAAAACGCGGCGCGAAGATGGCGCATCAGACCCCGTAGCTGTCTCGGTAAGCTTGAACTGCCGCCGCATGGGCGGTCACGGCACTATCGTCCGCCGAGCTCAAATACTGAAGCAAATCGGCCAGGCCAGCGATGGCCACCACCGGCATTTGCAGCTCTTGTGTGACGTACTGCACCGCTGAGTGGGGCAGGTCGACGCCGTTCTCGGCCGCCTTTTCCTGGCGGTCCAGCGCAATCGTGACACCGCAAGGCGTGGCACCCGCGGCCTTGATCATGGCGATGGACTCGCGCACCGAGGTGCCGGCAGAGATCACGTCGTCAATGATCAGCACGCGGCCTTGCACCGGTGCGCCCACCAGGGTGCCACCTTCGCCGTGGTCCTTGGCTTCTTTGCGGTTGTAGGCGAAGGGCTTGTTGTGGCCCAGGCGCGCCAGCTCGATCGACAGCGCCGCGGCCAGGGTGATGCCCTTGTAGGCGGGGCCGAAGATCATGTCGAATTCGAGGCCCGAGGCGATCAGGCGCTGGGCATAGAACTGCGCCAGGCGACCGAGTTTGGCGCCGTCATCGAACAGGCCGGCGTTGAAGAAATAGGGGCTCAGGCGACCGGCCTTGGTCTTGAATTGGCCGAAGCGCAACACGCCGGATTCGACTGCGAAAGCAACGAATTCCTGGGCCAGCTGATCGGGGGTTGGTGCAGTGCTCATGGGCATAGGGGCTGAATCGTGTGTCTCATTGTAGGGGTGCAAAAAAGCCCAATCCCCCAAAAGGAGGATCGGGCTTGGGCCCTACGCGTCAAGCGGGATTGGCTAAGAACTTATCCCCAAATAGCTGGGGTCGGCTGGCGGCCGATTTGCACCCATGGCTGCGTTGCAAATCCTCGCAATACCTTCGGGTATTGCTGTGGTTTGCGCCTTGCCCTGGTCACAAATCGCCGCCCCATCCTCCGCCCCGCTATTGGCAGACAAGTTCTTAGAACAAGGCCTTGAATTGCATGCCGTAAGTGCGTGGGTCGTTGATGAAGCCGGTCAGATTGTTGAAGTCGATGGCACCGGTGACGCGCACCTGGTTGGTGATGTTGCGCACAAAACCGGCCGCTTCATACTTGCCTTGGCTCCAGATGTAGCCAGCGCGCAGGCCGCCTTCGGTCAGGGCCTTGCCGGTGAACTCCACCGATTCCTGCAGGAAGAAGTTGACCTTGCTGCGGTAAGCCCAGTCGGTGTAGACGTAGAACTCATTGCCGTCCTTGGTCGGGATGCCGTAGCGAGCCGTCAGGTTGGCGATCCACTTGGGCGCGTTGGGCAGCGGGTTGTCATAGATGCTGTAGTTGCCGCTGGCATTGACCGGGTCCAGCACGGTCGGGTTGCTGCCGGAGCGTGGCAGGGCCAGGCTGCGGTCCTTGATGGCGGTGTCGTTGTAGCTGCCGCCCAGGGTCAGCAAGAGGTTGTCGACGGGGATCAGGTCCAGGTTGAACTCAAAGCCACGGCCCTCGCCTTTGCTGGCGTTGAGCAAGGTGTTGGAGTTGTTGGTGCCACCGACGGCGGTGAGTTGCTGGTCCTTGACCGTGTAGGCGAACACATTGGCGGATAGGCGCGCGCGGCGATCCCAGAACTCCGACTTCACACCCATCTCGTAGGAGGTGGTGTTTTCCGGGCGAGCCTTGGACTGCGGGCCGAAGCCGCTGGCCGGGTAGATCGAAGCGGCGCGGAAGCCGGTGGCCACGCGGGCGTACAGATTGGTTTCCGGGGTCAAGATATAGGTGGCCGAGGCATCCCAGTTGACCTTGCTGTCGTCCGTGCTGTCGCTGGTGCCGGCGCTGGCGTTGACCTTGCCGACCGTGGCCAAGGTCTTCTTGTCCTGGGTGTAACGCAGGCCGCCGCGCAGTTTCAGATTGGGGCTGACTTCGTAGTTGACCGAGCCGAACAAGGCCCAGGCGCGGTTGGTCTGGTGGGTGGACACCAGCGCGTCGGCGGGGGCGGCCAGATAGTCGACGCTCTCCATGTCGTAGCGCTCATCGAACAGGTAGAGGCCGGCTTGCCAACGCAGCGGGCCCGCAGCGGTCGACTCAGCGCGGAACTCTTGCGAGAGCTGGCGGTGGTTCTTCAGCGCGTCAGAGGTCTCGGCGCTCCAGAACACATTGCCTTCGGCGCCGAATGGTGGCGGCTTGACGAAGTTGTTGATGTAGCCGCCATCGACGTCGGCGCGGCTGAAAGGCTCAACCGTTTCGATGCCGGTGATGGAGTGCAGGGTGATGCCGCTCAGGGCCCACTTCAGGCGCATGCTGCCACCGGTGGCCTTGAGGGTCTGCTCGTTGGTGGCGTCGATATACATCTTGGCCGGATCGAAGCCGTCCACCAGTTCATTGGTGCCGGGCTTGATGATGCTGGAGCGGAACAGGCGCGGGCTGCCCTTCAGATCGCGGTTGTGGATATTGAACAGGGCGCTGAAGTCCTTGCTCGGCTCGTACTGGGCCTGCAGGCGCACCGCGCGGTCGTCGTAGCCTTCGGTGTCTTGGGTGCCCTTGGTGTTGACGTTCTTGACCCAGTTGTCACGGTGCTGCACTTGCGCCGAGATGCGCGCGGCCCAGTCGCCGCCCAGGGGCAGATTGAAGGCGCCTTCGATATTGCTGGTGCCGTAGGTGCCGTAGGACAGGTTGACATAGCCTTCTTGCGTCTTGCCGGGCTTGACCGAGTCAAACTTCACCACGCCGGCCGGTGTGTTGCGGCCAAACAGCGTGCCTTGCGGGCCGGCGATCACTTCGACAGCCTTCATGTCGAACACCGGGAAGCCCTTCAGGATCGGGTTCTCTTGCACCACATCGTCGTAAATCAGCGAGACGGGCTGCGAGGCATTCAGGCGGAAGTCGGTATTGCCGTAGCCGCGAATGTAAAAGCGCGGGAAGGCGCGGCCGAAGGAAGACTCGATGTTCAGGCTGGGCACGCGGCCGGACAGGAAACGCACGTCCTGGCCACCGGAGTTCAGCACATCGAGCTTCTCGCCGCTGATGCTGGTGACGGCGGTGGGCACTTCCTTGATGTTCTCAGTGCGGCGCTCGGCCGTGATGGTGACGGTCTCCAGCTGAGTCTTATCGGCCGTTTTTTCTTGGGCCACGGCTTGTGCCGCCGGCCAAGCGGCCAGGGCCATGGCGATGGACAGGGCCAGGTGTTGAGGGCGCCGAGCGGCGGCAGAGGGCGATGAGTGGAAGAGGCTCATGCGAGGGCTCCGGAATGAGTGGAAAAGGGGAGGAGGAAGGAAAAAGGGGCTTGGGTGACGCGCGTGGGCGCTGGATTCGCTTTGGGCGATGGGTGATCCAATGCAAGGTCTCCACGGCACGCATTTGGGCAAGGCTTCGAATCTAGCAAGTCGCGTGCCGGAAAGTTAGAGCTAGGGCTTCGATCTGGGGCCTTCTTGCCTTGATTGTTGTCAAAAAACAGCGGCCGAGGCGGGCCTGCGCGGGTTTGTGTCATCGCCTTGCGCTGTGGCGATGGGGCGCCCTGCTGCGATACTGCGCAGCCCCAGTGACCAGCAAGAACGGCTTCTCCACCATGCGCTTCATCACCGCCAATCTGAACGGCATTCGCTCCGCCGCTACCAAAGGTTTTTTTGAATGGTTGCCCGCGCAGCAGGCCGATGCCCTGGGCGTGCAAGAGGTCAAGGCCCAGGACGAGCATGTGGCCGGCACCTTCTGCAGCTCGAATGACTTGAAGGGTCACTTCCACTACGCGCAGAAAAAGGGCTACTCCGGCGTGGGCCTCTACACCCGCGAGGAGCCCAGCGAAATCATCACCGGCATCGGCGTGCAAGAGTTTGACGATGAAGGCCGCTACATCGAAAAACGCTTCGACAAGCCCGGCCGCAAGCTCAGCCTGATCAGCTGCTACTTCCCCAGCGGCAGCAGCGGCCCCGAGCGCCAAGAAGCCAAGTACCGATTCCTCGACGCCATGCGCCCCCACCTGGCCGCTTTGAAGGGCGAGCGCGAGTTCATCTTGGTGGCTGACGTCAACATCGCCCACAAGCCCGCCGACCTGAAGAACTGGAAGGGCAATCTGAAGAACAGCGGCTTCTTGCCCGAGGAACGCGCCTGGCTGGATCATCTCTTCGGCAGCGGCCCTGAGCACGGCGGCCTGATCGATGTGTACCGCCAACTCCATCCCGACACCACCGACGAGAGCTACACCTGGTGGAGCAACCGCGGCCAGGCCTATGCCAAGAACGTGGGCTGGCGCTTGGACTACCACTTCGCGACCCCGAAGCTCGCGGCCCTGGCCAAGAGTGCCTCCATCTACAAAGCGCAAAAGTTCAGCGACCATGCGCCGCTGACGATTGACTACGCATTCGAGCTTTGATGAGCGACTCGGCGCATCCCATCCCGGCCGGGCCTGACAAGGCTGGGTGGCGGCATTGGCTGAGCTCCAGACGCCTCCTCATGGCTGCGGCGCTGCTAGGCGCGGTTCTTTTCGCCGCTTGGTGGGGCATGCGGGCGCCCGCGGTGGCGGCAGTCAGCGCCCACCAGGCACCGCTGCTGCGCACCTTGCAGTTTTCGGCCCGGGTGGCCACGGCGTCGCGGGTCGAGGTAGGCAGCACGATCACCGGGCGGGTGCTTCAGGTCGCCGTGGCCGAAGGCGCACAGGTCAAGTCGGGTGAGGTCTTGCTGCGGCTGGAAAGTGATGAGTTGCAGGCCGCGCTGGCGCAAAGCCAGGCCAGTGAGCGACAGGCTGCCGCCCGCTTGGCAGGCTTGCGCAGCACCGGGCGATCCGCGCTGCAGGCGAGCGTGATGCAGGCTGAATCTGTGCTGGTGGCCACTCAGGCCGAACTGCGCCGGACGCTGGATCTCGTGGCCAAAGGCTTCGTCAGCGAGGCGCGCCTCGATGAAGCCCGGCGTGCGCTTGCGGTGGCGCAAGCGCAGCTGGACGGCGCCCAGGCTCAGCGCGCGGCTGTCGCAGAGTCGGGAACCGACGTTACCCAGGCCCAGGCGGCGCTGGCGCTGGCCAGTGGCGCCCGCGCGGCGGCCGAGGCGCGGCTGGCCGCGGCTGTGTTGACTGCGCCTGCGGATGCACGGGTGCTCTCCCGTTTGGTCGAGCCCGGTCAGATCGTGCAGCCCGGTCGGGCCCTGCTCGGCTTGGCGCTGGTCGGGCCGCTGCAATTGGTGGCGCAGGTGGATGAGCGCTATCTGGGCCAACTGCAGATCGGGCAACTGGCCAATGTGCTGGCAGACGCCTACCCCAACCAGCGCTTCCGGGCGCGCGTGCTGTCCATCTCGCCCTTGGTGGATGCGCAGCGTGGTGCCGTCGAGGTCAAATTTTCCTTGCCCGAAGGCCGGCCGGCATTCTTGCGCGAGGACATGACGTTGTCGGTCGAAGTGGAGACGGCACGGCGCGCTCAGGCATTGGTGCTGCCGGTCGCCGCGCTGCGTGGTGATGACAGCAGCCCCAGCGTGTGGTGCGTGCGCGATGGGCGAGTCGAGGCGCGCCAGGTGCGCCTGGGGCTGCGCACACTGGATGCGGTCGAAATTCTTGACGGCCTGCGCGAGGGGGAGCCGGTGCTCATCGGGCCAGCGCCCGCACCGGGCGGGCGCGTGCGCGTCGACACCCGTGCCCCGAGCCTGGCTTCAGCCGACAAGAGTGGCAAGAGTAGCAAGGGCAGCCAAGACAGCGGCGGCGCGGCGATCAGCAACGCCATGGGCCGCTGAGGGCGGGCAGCAGATGCTTGGATTCGAGACCCGTGTTGCGACGCGCTTTCTTCGTGAAGGACGTATGCAGACCTTGCTGATCATCGTCGGCGTGGCTGCGGGCGTGGCTGTCGTGGCCTATATCTCGGCCCTGATCACCGGCTTGCAGAGCAACACCATTGAGAAGACCCTGGGCGCGCAGGCGCACATCACGGTGAGCCCGCGCGATGACACGGTCATGGCCGCTCGCGAGCCGGCCAGTGGCCCGACGCACGAGTTGGTGCAAACGCAAACGCGCGCGCAGCGGCCTCGATCAATTGGCAACTGGCAGCTGTTGCTGCCTCTGCTTGAGGCCATGCCGCAGGTGGCCGCGGTCTCTCCGATGGTCTCGGCTGCGGGCCTGGCCCAGCGCGGTGAGGCCAGCAAATCCATCGCCCTGGTGGGTGTGGAGTTAGAGCGTTATGACCGCATCGTCGGCCTGCGCGCCAAGGTGGTGGCGGGCACGGCCCGGCTCGGCCCGGGTGAGGGCATTCTGGGCCGCGATCTGGCCGCTGATTTGAGCGTGCGTGTGGGTGATCGGGTGAGCATCGTCACCGGTGGCGTCAGCGACTCCTTACGCGTCACGGCGCTGGTGGACTTAGGTGTGCGGGATGTCAACCGGCGCACCGTGATCGTGCCGCTGCGCACCGCGCAAAGTCTGGTGGGGCTGCCCGGCGGTGCCACCAGCCTGGATCTCACGCTGGTCGATATCTGGTCGGCCCAGGTGCTCGCCGCTGATCTTGCCGAGCGCTGGCCCTACAAGGTCGAGAGCTGGCAGCAGGCGAATGCGCAACTGGTGTCGGCGCTGAACGCGCAATCGGTCAGCACGACGGTGATTCGCGGCGTGGTGATGATTGTGGTGGTGCTGGGTATCGCCAGCGTGCTGGTGGTTTCGGTGGTGCAAAAGCGCCGCGAGATCGGCATCCTGCGTGCCATGGGCGCCACCCAGGGTCAGGTGCTGCGCATCTTCTTGCTGCAAGGTGGCATCGTCGGCGCGGTGGGGTCGGTGCTCGGGGTCTTGCTGGCGGTGCTGTTGATCTGGGCCTTCACCCATTTCGTGCGCGGCTCTGACGGGCTGCCGCTGTTCAACATCACCTTGGCGCCGATGTTGGCCTTGCAGGTGGCCGTCATCGCTACGGTGTGCGGCGTGTTGGCCGCCGTGGCGCCGGCCCGGCGGGCAGCTCAGCTGGATCCGGCGCAGGCGATCCGCTTATGACGCTGCCGGCACATCCCACGCCGCCAGCTGACTTGCTGGTGCTGGAAGGCGTTCGCAAGCGCTACAACATCGGCCTTCCGAACGAAGCCGAGGTGCTGCACGGCCTGTCGCTGAGCATAGGCCGGGGCGAGTTCGTGGCGCTGATCGGCCCGTCGGGTTCGGGCAAGAGCACGCTGCTCAATATCGTGGGCCTGCTTGAGCGCATGACGAGCGGCAGTTACCGCATTGAAGGTGAGGAAATGTTTGGCCTGGACGACGCGGCGCTGACGCAGCGCCGCCGCGCCTCGCTGGGCTTTGTGTTCCAGTTTCATCATCTGCTGCCGGCCTTCAATGCACTTGAAAACGTCACGCTGCCGGCGTTGATGCGCGAGGGGCGTGTGAGCCCGGCCCAGCGCGAACGCGCGCGGGCCGTGCTTGCCGCGGTTGGCCTAGGTGATGCGATGAATAAACGCCCGGGCGAGTTGTCGGGTGGCATGCAGCAGCGTGTGGCCATTGCGCGTGCGCTGGTGCTTGAGCCCCCATTGGTGCTTGCCGACGAACCTACCGGCAACCTGGATACGGCCTCGTCCAACGAAGTTTTTGCGCTGATGCGGCGCATGCACGCCGAGCTCAATACCTCGTTCCTGGTGGTGACTCATGACCCGCGTCTGGCGGCGCGCTGCGACCGCGTGCTCGAACTCGTCGACGGGCAACTGGTATCTGATGGGCCACCGAAGGCTGCATCGGCCTAGGCCGCGGCTTAGCTTAAAACGGCGATGGCCATGGGCCTTCGATCAGGGCTTGATGCTTGATGCTTGATGCTTGATGCGCTAGGCCGCAGCCTTGCTCTTGCGTTTGCTGCTGCCTTTTGCAGCTGCTGCTGCTGATGCGCCGTCCGTGCGTGCGCTCAGGCCATCAAAACAGGTGCTGAGCACCAGCTCGATGATTTCCTCGTCGCTGTACTGGCCGCCCATTTTCAGGAATTCCAGCACGGGGTCGCAGGCCCGCGCGAACAAGGTGTAGAGCACGGCAATCGGTGGCAGCTTGGGGTTCAGGCTGCCCTCGGCTTGCGCCGCTTCGATCCATTCGCCCAGGCGCTCGCTCACTTCCATCAGCCCGTCCATGTACGGGCGGCAGCCCATCAAGGCGGTGCGCAAGCTGGAGTTCTGGCTCGGCAAGGCCGGCATTTCGCCCACCAATTTCAGACCCATGGTCCAGGCCACCACGGCGCGCAACTGCGCCATCGGCGCGGCATCGGGTGGCAGCTCGGCCAGAAAGGTCTGTGCCCGCTGCATCACCGAGGCCATGGCCGCCGCGGCCAGGTCTTCTTTGCTGGCGAAGTGTTTGTACAAGCTGGCCTTGGCGATGCCGACCTCGGCCGCCACTTCATCCACCGTCATGGCTTCGAAGCCTTTTTCCGCCAATAGGCGGTTGACCACCTGAATGATGGCGCCCTCCCGGGCTTGCAGCATCTGCGCTTTGAAAGAGAGTTTGGGGGCGAGGCGGGTAAGCATGGCTAAATTGTAGTCGAGCAGGTAAAGAATTGAATGCAACGGCTGTAAAAATACTATACAGTTCACAAAAGACTGATTAGTAACAAATTCAACTATGCCGCTCAAAGTCGCCATCATTGGTTCAGGAATCTCAGGCCTGGCCGCCGCGCATGCGCTGTCGGCCCAAGGCGGCGCGGTACAGCTGACGCTGCTGGAGGCCGGGGCTTACTACGGTGGCCACGCCAATACGGTGGACATCACCTTGCCCACACCCCAGGGTCCGGTCACCCACGGGGTGGATACCGGATTTCTGGTGCTCAATGAGCGCACTTACCCGAACTTGATCGGTTTGTTGAAGCAACTGGGCGTGGCCAGCGCCAAGTCTGAGATGTCCTTCTCGGTGCAATCCGAGCGCGCGGCCGGCCAGGCGCCGTTGGAATGGGGTGGCAGCAATTTGGCCTCCTTGTTTGCTCAGCGCAGCAATCTGTTCAGCCCGCGCTTCTGGGGCATGTTGAAGGACTTGCTGCGCTTCAATGCCCTGTGCACCCACATCGCCGAACAAGGCACCGAGCAGCAGCTGAGCCAGACCCTGGGCGACTTTTTGTGTGAGCAGCGTTTTGGCGACGCCTTCTGCGAGGACTATCTGCTGCCCATGATGGCCTGCATCTGGAGTTGCCCGACCCGTCAAATGCTGGCCTTCCCGGTGGCCACCATGCTGCGCTTTTGCCATAACCACGGCCTGCTGCAGATCACCGGCCGGCCGCAGTGGTACACGGTGCAGGGCGGCTCCAAGCACTATGTCGAGAAGATCGTGGCGGGCATCGCCGACAAGCGCCTGAACACCCCGGTGCACCGCATCAACCGACTGAGCGGGCCAAGCGGCGGGGTGATGCTAAGCCTGGACAGTGGCACCGAGCGCTTTGACAAAGTCATCATCGCCACCCATTCCGATCAGGCCTTGGCCTTGCTGGCCGAACCCACCGCCGCGGAACGCTCCACCTTGGGCAAGATCCGCTACCAAAGCAATAAGGCCGTTTTGCACACCGACGCCAGCGTGCTGCCGCGCCACCAAGCGGCCTGGGCGGCTTGGAACTACGAGCGCAGCGCCGTGCAAACCGAGGGTGCAAAGGGTGCTGAAGCGACCGAGCAGCGCGTCTGCCTGCACTACTACCTCAACCGCCTGCAGCCGCTGCCCTGGACGCAGCCGGTGCTGGTGTCGCTCAACCCCCTGCGCCCCATCGACCCGACCAAGGTCTTGGGCGAGTTTGACTACGCCCACCCCGTGCTGGACCTGGCTGCCGTCGCCGCGCAGGCCCGCATGCCGCATTTGCAGGGCTGGGAGCATTGCTACTTTGCCGGCGCCTGGATGGGCTACGGCTTCCACGAAGACGGGCTCAAGGCCGGCCAGGCCGCAGCCAAGCAATTGCTGCACGATTGCGCCGTGGCGGTGTACGCATGAACACCGGCAGCCCTGTCGCCATGTTGGGCTTTGGCCAAGTGCGCCACACCCGCCTGCGGCCGGTGCTGCATGCCTTTGCCTATCCCAGCTACTTCATGATGCTGCCGCTGCGCAGCTTGAAGCGTGAAGCTGCCCAAGCCGAGGGCGAAGGCCGGAAGGGCTGGCGCATCAACCAGCCCGGGCTGCTGAGTTTCTTTGAGGCTGACCATGGCGATGGTCGCCCTGTTGCACAAGGCGGTGCCCTGGCCTGGCTGGACGAATTGCTGCAGCGCGAAGGCATTCACGACGCCACCGGCGAAGCCTGGCTGCACTGCTTCCCGCGCGTGCTGGGCTATACCTTCAAGCCGGTGAGCTTCTGGTACTGCCACCGCGCCGCCGACGACCAGGGCGGCGCGCTGCGCGCCATCGTGGTGGAGGTGAACAACACCTTCGGCGAGCGCCACTGCTATTTGCTCGACGCCCCGCGCTGGGGTGCGGAGCTGAGGGCGGACAAGGTCTTCCATGTCTCGCCCTTCTTCAAGGTTGAGGGCCACTACCGCTTTCGCTTCATGCGCAGCCAGGATCGCTGCATTGCCCGCATCGACCTGTGCGAGGGTGATGGCGAAGGGGTAGGCGCTGACGAGCAGCCCGTGCTGCTGCAGACCAGCCTGAGTGGCCGGCTGGAAGCGCTTAACGCTCAGACCCTGCGTCGCGCCTTCTGGCGCTACCCCGTCATGACTCTGGGTGTGCTCGTGCGCATCCATCTGCATGCCTGGCAGCTGTGGCGCAAGAAGAAGCTGCCTTTTTTCAGCAAGCCCGCACCGCCCCAAGCCTTTGTATCGCGCCAGCTCTCGCCCAACCCTGCCGAACCCAGTTGAACCTTGCCGAGCATGAACACCACCACCCTCCCCACACGCACCCACGCCCTGCCTAGCGATGCTCCCGCTGCCGCCCGCAGCGCCCTGCGTCTGCTGCAGAAAATTCAACATGGCGAGCTGAGCATGCAGCTGCCCGATGGCACGCTGCGGCGCTTCGGCGAGCACCCGCAGCAAAACGCCCTGGCCGGCCACCACTACCCCTGCGCCCACCTGGTGCTGCACAACTGGCGGGTGTTTGGCGCCGCGCTGAAGTCGGGTGATATCGGCTTTGCCGAGTCCTATATCGCCGGCGACTGGAGCACGCCAGACCTGACCGAGCTGATCAAGCTCTTCTCGGTCAACCGCCAGGCGATTGATGCGGTGATCTTCGGCAGCTGGGTCGGCCGCTTGTTCTACCGCGTCAAGCATCTGTTGCAGCACAACAGCCGCGCCAATAGCCGCAAGAACATCCACGCGCATTACGACCTGGGCAATGCCTTCTACCGCCTGTGGCTGGACGAAAGCATGAACTACTCCAGCGCCTGGTTCGAGGGCGACCTGAGCCGGCCGCTGCGCCAAGCCCAAGACGCCAAGGTGCGCCGCGCCCTGCGCATGGCCCAGGTCAAGCCGGGTGACCGGGTGCTGGAAATCGGCTGCGGCTGGGGTGCCCTGGCCGAGGCGGCCACCCAGGAATTTGACGCCACCGTGGTGGGCGTGACGCTGAGCACCGAGCAACTCAAATACGCCCAAGCCCGCGTGCCAGATCGGGCCGATTTGCGCCTGCAGGACTATCGCGATATTCGCGACGAACCCTTCGACGCCATCTGCTCCATCGAAATGGTTGAGGCCGTGGGTCAGCGCTACTGGCCGGTCTATTTCCAAACCGTGGCCCGTTTGCTCAAGCCCGGCGGCCACGCTTGCGTGCAGAGCATCGTCATTGATGACAAGCTTTTTGAGCGTTATCTCAGCTCCACGGACTTCATCCAGCAATACATCTTCCCCGGCGGCTGCCTGCCCAGCCCGAGCGAGTTCCGTCGTCAAGCCGAGGCCGCGGGCCTGGAGGTGGTGGACGAGTTTTCCTTCGGCCCGGACTATGCCGAGACCCTGCGGCGCTGGCGTGATGCCTTCCATGCGCGTCAGGCCGAAGTCGCGGCGCTGGGCTTTGACGAGCGCTTCATGCGCATCTGGGAGTTCTATCTGGCCTATTGCGAGGCCGCCTTCGATACCGGCGACATCAGCCTGACCCAGTTCACCTTGCGCAAGCCCGCTGCGCCTGCAAAGGCCCGGTCATGAAACGCCGGGATGCTGCTGCGCTAATGCTGGCGGCCGTGGCCATGCCCTTGCGCGCCAGCGAGGGCGCTGCGGCCCTGACGCCTGAGCTGCGGGCCGCCTTGCCGCAAGCCGAGCTGGCCGGCCAGGCCACTTTGAGCTTCTGGGGCTTCGAGGTCTACCGCGCCCGCCTGTGGGTGGCGCCTGGTTTCAAAAGCAGTGACTACGCCAAACATAACTTCGCGCTGGAGCTGATCTATTTGCGCGACTTCAGCGGTGCCGACATCGCCAGCCGCTCGATCAAAGAGATGCGCCGCCAGGGCCCGATGGCCGCCGGACAGGAAGCCGGCTGGGAAACGCAGATGCGCACGCTGTTTCCCGATGTGAAGACCAACCAGCGCATCACCGGCATCCATCAAGTCGGCCGCGGCGCGGTGTTTCTGTACAACGGCCAGCCCTTGGGCGAGATCCGCGACCCGACCTTTGCCAAGCTCTTCTTCGGCATCTGGCTGGCGCCGCAAACGTCGGAGCCCCGCATGCGCAGCAGCCTGCTGGGCGCAGCCGCCGCAGAGGCACCATGAACCACGCGGGCTTGAGCTGGCGGGACGGCCTGCGCTACGGCTTGCTGGGCCTGCCCTTGGCGTTTTGCGCCCTGCCGCTCTATATGCTGATGCCCAATCTGTATGCGCGTGAATGGGGCGTGCCCCTGGGCGCGCTGGGTGTGCTGCTCCTGGCTACGCGCTTGCTCGATGCCCTGGTGGACCCGTGGCTGGGTCGCTGGAGCGACCGGCTGTTCGGGCGCTCGCGCCGTGCCGTGCTTGGCTTTGGCGCGGCGGCTGCCGCCTTGTTGGCGCTGAGTTTTGGCCTGCTGTTCTTGCCGCAGGTGCGCGGCGCTACTGCGCTGCTGGTCTGGGCCGGGGCTTGCTTGCTGGGCACCTATCTGGCCTATAGCGCGCTGACGGTGGCGCACCAATCTTGGGGCGCGCGCCTGGGCGGTGGCGAGGGCCAGCAAGGCCATATCGTGGCTTGGCGTGAAGGCCTGGGCCTGCTGGGTGTGTTGCTGGCGGCGGCCACCCCGGCGCTGCTGGGGGAGCCGGCCTTGGTGGCCCTGCTGGTGGCCGGGCTGGCCTTGGGTTTTTGGGCCTGGACGCGGGCGCCTTACCCCACGGCACAGGTCCATCCTGAGCCACTGGCGACGGATGCCTGGCGGCCTTGGCGCCAAGCCGCCTTCCGCCGCTTGCTGCTGGTCTATTTGCTCAACGGCATTGCCAGCGCCATTCCGGCCACCTTGGTGCTGTTCTTTGTGCAAGATCGATTGCAGGGTAGCGCGGGCTGGCAGTCGGCCAGCTTGGGCCTCTACTTTGTGTGCGCGGCGATTTCCATGCCGCTGTGGCTGCGCTTGGTGGGGCGGCTGGGCCTGCGGCGCAGCTGGCTGCTCGGCATGCTCTTGTCGATCGCGGTCTTCCTCGGTGCGGCGCAGCTGGGTGCCGGAGACATGCCGGCGTTCTTGCTGGTCTGCGCCTTGTCCGGCCTGGCCTTGGGCAGCGACCTCACCATGCCCAGCGCCTTGTTGGCCGGCGTGATCCATGCGGCCGGCGAGCGCGGGCGCTCGGAGGGCAGCTACTTCGGCTGGTGGAACTTCGCCAGCAAGCTCAATCTGGCCCTGGCCGCGGGCCTGACGCTGCCCCTGCTGGCCTGGCTGGGCTATCAGCCCGGCACGCGCGACCCCGAGGCTTTGCAGATGCTCAGCCTGGCCTATTGCCTGCTGCCTTGTGTGCTCAAGGCGCTGGCGGCGCTGGCGCTGCGCTTTTCATTCACGTCCAACTCTTAAGGCTTGCCCATCATGAAACGACGCCATTGGCTCACGCTGCTGCTCACCGCCAGCTTGCTGCAAGGCTGCGGCAGCCCGCCGCCGGTCACCCACTACGCGCAGGAAAAGCCGCGCCTGGAATTGCGCGAGTACTTCAACGGCACGCTGGATGCCTACGGCATCTTCACCGACCGCTCGGGCCAGGTGGTCAAGCGCTTCACGGTGGTGATGAACTGCAGCTGGAATGGCGACCAAGGCGTGCTGGACGAGTTGTTCACTTACTCCGACGGCAGCACCCAGCGCCGCGTCTGGCGCCTGCAGCGCCTGGCCGATGGCCGCTACACCGGCAGCGCCGACGATGTCATCGGCACCGCCCAGGGCCAGCAAAGTGGCAACGCCTTCCAGTGGGCCTACACCCTGGCCTTGCCGGTGGACGGCCGGGTGATCGAGGTGCAGTTCGATGACTGGATGTATCTGATGGATCAGCGGGTGATGCTGAACAAGGCCGCCATGAGCAAATGGGGTGTCCATCTGGGCGAGGTCACGCTGTCCTTCGTCAAACGCTGAACGCCAAGCAGCGCAGAGCGATGTCAAGCAACCCTCAAATCCACGATTGGGCCGGCCGCCGGGTCTGGCTGGTGGGCGCCTCCACCGGCATTGGCCGCGCCACTGCCTCGGCCCTGCACGCCGCTGGCGCGCGGGTGATAGTGTCGGCGCGGGGTGCTGGCGCGCTGGCTGAATTCGTCAGTGCCCATCCAGGGGCTGAGGCACTGGCGCTGGATGTGACCGACCCGCAAGCCATGCAGGCGACCGTGGCCCAAGTGCTGGCCGGTGGCCCGCTGGACTGGGTGGTTTACTGCGCTGGTCACTACCGGGCGATGGAGGCCGACCAGCTCGATCTGCCCGATCTGCTGCGCCATAACGAGGTCAACTACCTCGGCGCGCTCTACCTGCTGGATGCCTTGCTGCCGCAACTGCTGGCGCAGCCCTTCAACCCCGCCACCGGCCAGCGCGCCCACATCAGCCTGATGGCCAGCGTGGCCGGTTACCGCGGCCTGCCCAAAAGCCTGGCCTACGGGCCCACCAAGGCGGCCTTGATCAATCTCTCCGAAACGCTTTACCTGGATTTGCATCGCCAGGGTGTGGCGGTGTCGGTGATCAACCCTGGCTTTGTCGACACCCCGTTGACGGCGCAGAATGATTTCAAAATGCCCGCGCTGATCAGCCCGGCCCAGGCCGCCAGTGCGATATTGCGAGGCTGGGCGCGAGGCGCGTTTGAGATTCACTTCCCGCGCCGCTTCACCGTTTGGCTCAAGCTGCTGCAGCTCTTGCCCTATCCCGCTTACTTCGCCATCACCCGGCGTTTGAATCGCCCTTGAGAATTCAGCCATGACGAGCGCAAACGTATCTACTGCCAACGCCACAGCCACCGCGACGGCCAACACCGCGGCCATCGACGCCATCGTGCAGTTCTTTGAAACCCTCAGCCCCGCGCAAGTCGAGCAGCTGGGCACGATCTACGCGCCTAACGCCGAATTCAAAGACCCCTTCAACAGCGTGCGCGGGGTGCCGGCGATCCAGGCGATTTTTCGCCATATGTTCGTCAATCTGGAGTCGCCGCGCTTTGTCATCACCGAGCGCATCGTCGACGGCGCGCAGTGCTTTCTGGCCTGGGAGTTCCGCTTCCGATTCAAGAGCTTCCGCCGCGATCAGGAGCAGTGCATCATCGGCGGCTCGCAGCTGCGCCTCGATGAACAAGGCCGCATCACCGTGCACCGCGACTACTGGGACGCGGCCGAAGAGCTTTACGAAAAAATCCCTGTGCTGGGCGGCCTGATGCGCTGGCTCAGGCAGCGGGTCAATTCCTGACCTATTCGCTGCCAATCATTCGCCGCCGATCAGGCTGACGATGCGCTCATCGCTCAAGCGCATGGGCAAGGATTGGGCCGACAGCAGCGCCACCACCGTGTGCTCGCTGCGGGCGCTGTCGCGGGTCAGCGGCTGCTTGCGCGACTCACCCTGCGCATTGGTCAGGGCGGCCACCACCGGGTGATAGGCCTTGGCGCCATTGCGCAGCACCACGCCAATCTCGCCCGAGGCCAGCTTGACCATGCAGCCCGGCGGGAAGATGCCAAAGGCCTTGATCAGCGCCGCGGCCAGCGGGCTGGAGGCGGCCATTTGCAAAATCTCGCGGCCGGCTTGTTGGGCGCTCATGGCGGGGCGATTGCTGCGTGCGCTCAGGCGGGCGGTGTAGACATCGGCAAAGCGCAGCAATTCCGCCAGCTCACCAATATCGCTGCTGCCGCGCGGGTAGCCTGAGCCATCGCTCAGCTCATGGTGCTGCAGCACCGCTTCGAGCCAATCCGCATCGTCGATGCCGGCTTGGCTGAGCATCTCCGCACCCTTCTCGGGGTGCTCGCGGATGGTCTCGCGCTGCAAATTGGTGAGGGCCGACACCTGATGCGCCAGGCGCGCTTGCAGGTCTAGCATGGCCACATTCATGGTCAGTGCGGCTTGGAAGGCACGGCGCTGTTCTGCGTCGTTCCAGCCCAGATAGCGGGCGGAGGCCAGGCAGGCGGTGGCAGCGTGGATGGAATGGTTGACGCCGTAATGCCCGGCGCCGCCTTCGGGCTGGCGCACCACTTGGGACAAAGCCACATCGGGCGAGAGTTCGATCAGGCTGAGCAGATGGTCGGTGCAGCCATCAACCGATGCGGCCAGCTCGGCCACCGGCGCGCTGAGGGCCTGGCGCACCTGCTGCTTGCTATTGTCCCAATCGCTCGGCAAACGAGTCAGGCGCTGCGCTTTGGAGACCTGACGCGGCGTTTGCGCTGACACGGCCAGCTCTTCAATCTCCACCAAGGCGCCGCGCTGGAATAACTCGGTCAGCTGCGCTTCATCGGCAATTACCTGGCCGCGCGCCAGCAAGAGCATATGGGCCGCGTCGCGCACGCTGAAAGGCAAGGGCGCGCCGAGCACGATGCGATTTTTGACCGACGACAGTGAGCAGACACGCATGGCACGCAAGAACCGACAAAGAAGGGTTGGTGACAGAGCGATGCGTTCGCAGGGCTGAACGCACTCTCAGGCAGTCTGTCACGCCAACTTTTCGGGCAACAGGCCAAGTCCACCCGCAGACTGCGGCGGTAACACGCTGCACATCGGCGGGAAATGCGCCTAACTTAAGGGTTAGGCGCGAGGCGAGTGTACGCGAGGGCGATGACCGCACGAAGTCGCCCTGGGGTGGCGAAATTAGGGGGGTGTGGCACTGGAGGAAAATGGCGCGCACAAAGAAGCTGCCTCATTGAGTTCACTGCGGCGTGTGGCCTCGGCCGCCGCCCGGATTTACTGCTGCATTGACCCCTCTCTTCCCCTCACGCTCCTGCTCACCCCATGTCCTCCATCACGATTTATCACAACCCGGCCTGCGGCACCTCGCGCAATACCTTGGCCCTGATCCGTCATGCCGGCATTGAGCCGGTGGTGGTGGAGTATCTGAAGACGCCTTTGACGGCGGCCCAACTGGCCGAGCTGGTGGCGGCCCTGGGCATTCCGGTGCGTGATTTGCTGCGCGAAAAGGGTACGCCGTTCACCGAACTGGGCTTGGCCGATGCCAAGTGGAGCGAGGCCGAACTGCTGGGCGTCATCGAGCAGCACCCGATTTTGATGAACCGCCCTGTGGTGGTGACGCCGCTGGGTGCCAAGCTCTGCCGGCCCTCGGAAGAGGTGCTGGAGTTGCTGCCCGTGGGCCCGCTGCCGCCCTTCACCAAGTCGGATGGTGAGCAGGTGATCGATTCAGGCCAGCGCCGGGCTCGTGCCTAGCCCTGGCTTGCGTCGCAAGAATCGCCCGAAGCCTGGCGCCCGGCCTAGCTCGGGGTGCGGTTTGTCGTCCTCAAAGGCGATGTGGCCATTGATCACCGTGACTTTGATGATGCCGTCATTGCGGTTGACCATGCGCTGCATGCCACCCATCACTTCAAAGCTGGCTTCGGCATAGGCATCCAGCTTGGCGCGGCGCAAGGCCTTGGGGTCCAGCACCACCAAGTCACCTTGCGCGCCGACGCGCAGGCGGCCGGCGTCGATCTCATACCAGTCAGCAATCTCGCCGCTCAAGCGCCACACGGCCTTCTCGGGCGATAGGGTGGGGCGTGGCAACAGGCTTTGCTGCAACATGGCCAAGCCGAAGTTGTAGAACGCCATATTGCGCAGATGCGCACCGGCGTCGGAGAAACCGACCAGGCTGCAAGGCTCGCGCAGATTGCTGGCCATGCGCTCAGGCCGGTGGTTAGCGATGACGGTGGACCAGCGCAGGGCGCGGCCGTGGTCGATGATCAGGTCCAGAAAGGTGTCGACCTCGTGCTGACCGCGCTCGGCCGCAATCTGTTGCACCGACTTGCCCACCAGGCTGGGCTCGGGGCAGGCGATCACATGGGCGTCGCTGAAGTCACGGTGCCAGACCTTGCCGCCCCATTTGCGCCGGTACTCGGCCTTGAACTGGCTGCGGTAGGCAGGGTCGGCAAAGAGCTTGTTGCGGTCGAAGTCGTGCTTGAGGTGCAGGGCCGCTTCACCGGCCGGGAACTCCTCGAAGATGATGAAGTCAATGCCATCGGCATAGACCTGGAAGGGCTGGGGCAAAGCCTGCCAGCGGAAGTTGGCGCCCAGGCGGCGATTGAAGAAATTGGTGCCCAGGGCGACCAAGCGGTCCAGGCCCGGCTTGGCCTTCACGTCCATCAAGGTGATCAAGGTGGTTTTGAGCGTCTTGCGCAGGCCCAGGCTGGCGGAGCTGAAGAGGTAGAAGACCGCGTTGACGGGATTGTTCAAGTTGGGCGCGCTTTGCAGAATCGCGCCGCGGCGGCGCAGCAGTTTGTGCAGGCGGCGGTACTCGCTCCAGCGCGCGTAGACTGAGGGCAGCGCGCTGGAGCGGTAGCGCTCGCCGTCCACCTTGTCCCAGGGGTTGGTCATGCCCGACATGCCCAGCAGCCCTTGGCTGATGCCTTCGTCCAGATGGCGCTCCATGGTCTGCATCTCGGCCTCGCTGGGGCGGGCCTTGGGGTCCACCGCGCGAGCCAGACCCATCACGGCGGTGCGCAGATCGGAGTGGCCCATATAGCTGCAGATATTCGGCCCCAGGGGCAGGGACTCCAGTTTGGCGATATAGCCGGCGGCGTCCTTCCAGGTCTTGTCTTTTTTCAGCGTGGGCAGCACGTATTCGCGCGGGATGGACTCGACCCGCGTGAAGATGTCCGAGGCGTCTTCGGCCTCGGTGTAAATCATGCTGATGGAGCAGCTGCCGATGAAGGCGGTGGTCACGCCGTGCCGCACCGACTCGGGCAGGCCGGGCGCCATCAGCACCTCGGCGTCGTAATGGGTGTGAATGTCAATAAAGCCCGGCGTGACCCACAGCCCTTGCGCGGGCAGCACGCGCGCCGCGCACTCGGTGGGCAGGGGCGCGCGGCTGATCTCCACCACCTTGCCCTGTCGCAGGGCCACATCGGCCACAAAGGCCGGCGCGCCGCTGCCGTCCATCACGGTGCCGCCTTGAATGAGCAGGTCGTAGCTGGTGTCCATGGCCGCTGTCTCGCTTTGCTTTTTGAGTGTGGGCGGATTGTTTCTCGGGTGGGTCTGGGCCGATTGACTTGCGACCTCAAACTTTTAACATTTCGCATCACCCGTGGAAGCCCTAGTCCTCAGCCCTTATGACCGCACTTGTCCGCGCCGCCAGCCTGAGTTCTTATGAAAATCTGGCCGCCAGCCTGGGTCTGGACGTGGCACGCGAGCTGCGGCGGGTTGGCCTTTCGCGCCGAAGCCTGTCCCAGCCCGAGGCCTTGATCCCCTATCTCTCCCTGATTCATTTGTTGGAGCATTCGGCGGCGGCAGCCGCCTGCCCGGACTTTGGCCAGCGTCTGGCCCGTCTGCAAAACCTGGGCGTACTGGGGCCGCTGGCGGTCTTGCTGCGTCATGCCGCCACGGTGGGCGAGGCGCTGAGCCTGGCCTCCAGCTATATCTTTGTCCACAGCCCGGCCGTGCGCTTTGTGCTGCAGGACGTGGCCGGGCGGCCCACTCAGGTGGACCTGTGCTTTGCGATTGACATGCCCACGCTGCCACCCCATGCGCAGACCTTGGAGTTGTCCCTGGGGGTGATGCTGCAAGGCTTGCGCATGGTGTGTCCGGGCGAGGCCCAGCCCTTGCTGGCGTTGTTCCCCCATGCCTGCCAGGGGCCGCTGGCCAGCTATGCCGAGAGCTATGGCTGCGACTGCCGTTTTGGCGCCGATCGCTGCGCCCTGCGCCTATGGCGGCGCGATCTGGCGCGCCCCATCCTGAGCCACGACCCCCATGTGCGCGCCATGGCCGAGACCTATCTGGCCCAGCAGTTCCCGGCGCCCGCGCAAGCGGTGGCCGATCGGGTGCGGGCGCTGCTGCGGCATCTACTGGATGCCGGCCAGGCCAGCCAGCGGCATGTGGCCGAGGCCATGTCCATCCACCCCAGCACCTTGCAGCGCCGCTTGGCGGCCGAGGGCTGGCATTTCGAGCAGATCCTGGACGAGCTGCGGCGCGACAAGCTGCTTGACTTGCTGCGCCCTGTCGCCCGCCTGAGCCTGACCCAGATCGCCCTGATGCTGGGCTACTCCGAGCAGGCCGCGTTGACGCGCAGCTGCAAGCGCTGGTATGGCTGCACGCCCAGCGCCTTGCGCAAGGACGAGGCTTACTTGGTCAAGAACGCCAGCATGCGGTCGGCAAACTTGCCGTAGGGCGGCATCATGAACTTGAGGCTGGAGAAGCGCGCCTGGTAGAAGACCGGGCGCAGCTTGGAGAAGGTGTCGAAGCCCTCACGGCCGTGGTAATGGCCCATGCCCGAATCGCCCACGCCGCCGAAGGGCAGGTCGTGCTGGCCCACGTGGAAGAGCGCGTCGTTGACCGACACGCCGCCCGACATCACCCGGTCCAGCAAGGTCTGCACCTGGCTGCCGTCGTAGCTGAAGGGGTAGAGCGCCAGCGGGCGCGGGCCGCTGTTGATGGCGTTGATGACTTGCTCCAGCGTCGCGTAGCTGTGGATGGGCAAGATGGGGCCGAAGATCTCGCGCTGGTTCAGCGCGCAATCGGGCGGTGCATTCAGCACGATGTGAGGCGCGATCTTGCGGCTGGCTTCGTCAAAAGCGGGGCCGGGGATCAGCTGGATCAGCTCTGCGCCCGCAGCACGCGCCTCCTCCATGGCGGCGAGCAGGCGGCGGAAGGCGCGCTCGTCGATGATGGCGGTGTAGTCCGGCGAGTCCAGGCTGGGGTAACGCTTGCTGACGATCTCGCGCGCGGCCTGCACAAAGTCAGCTACCCGCGGCTGGCTCATCCACAGATGGTCAACCGTGGTGCAGATCTGCCCGGCGTTGAGGCATTTGACGAACATGATGCGTTCGGTCGCCAGGCGCAGCGGAAAGTCGTCCAGCAGCACGGCCGGGGCCTTGCCGCCTAACTCCAAGGTCACGGGGCAGAGGTTTTTGGCCGCGGCGGCCATCACGGCGCGGCCGGTCTGGCCCGAGCCGGTGAACAGCAGGTGGTCGAAGTGCAGCTGGGAGAACTCAACGCCGACGCCACCGGTCTCGTCAAACACCTGCAGTTTTTCGGGCGGGAAGTAGGCCGGCAAGCGCTCGATCAGCAAGGCGGCCAGGTGGCGCGAGTTCTCGCTCATCTTCACCATGGCGCGATTGCCGGCGGCGAAGATGAAGCTCAGCGGCACCAGGCTGAGGTTGATGGGGAAGTTCCAGGGCACGATCACGCCCACCACGCCCAGGGGCTGCGGAATCACGCGGTTGCGCGCGCCGAGGAAGTTGCGGATGTCGACGCTGCGGCGCTGCGGCTTCATCCAGCTCTTGAGGTGCTTGAGGATTTGGTCGATGCCGTCGATGGCCGGGAAGATTTCGGCCAGCAGGGTTTCGTGCTTGGAGCGGTGGCCGTAGTCGGCGCTCACCGCCTCGCACAGCGCGTCCTTGTTTTCACGGATGAAGCGCTGCAGGGTTTTCAGGTCGCTGCGGCGTTGCTCTAGCGTGGGCACCGGGTCGGTGTGATAGGCCTGGCGCTGCTTGGCCAGGCAGGCTTGCAACTGGGCCTGGACCACGTCGGCGGGAATCGCAAAGTTCTGAAGATTGGGGCTCATGGGGAGTTCCTGGCTGGCGCGCACGCAGTGGCGGGCGCTCTTGATCTTAAGGATCGTCTTTTGCCGCGCGGATTGCACGGGCTTTGCCGGACAAACTATTGTCATTTGGCGACAGACCGGGAAAGTCCCAGGGTGTGCGCATTCAGCCCCGGCATTCCCCTGCAAACGCGGCGCTTCGCCAGCACAGCACAGCGCGCAATGGGATTGTCACGGTTTGCATGCTCAAGGCCTGGCACCTAGATGACATGTGATGTCGGCCCCGGCCGCGCAGAATGGGTGCACAACACCGGAGACAAAGCCATGAGCCAGCGTGCCAGTTTCACCCGCATGGAAGACAGCGTGGCCGCCGATTGGCGCCTGATCGGTGCCGAGTTCATGCAGTTCGCGGGCCAGCTGCCGGATCGCCTGATGACCCACCTCAAGCTGCTGGAGAACGACTACGGCGGCTTTCCCATCGACCGCTACACCCACTGCCTGCAAACCGCCACCCGCGCCCTGCGCGATGGCCGTGACGAGGAATATGTGGTGTGTGCCCTGCTGCACGATATGGGTGACACCCTGGGCAGCTTCAATCATGCCGATATTGCCGCGGCCATCCTCAAGCCCTTTGTCAGCGAAGAGAACCACTGGATGGTGGCGCAGCACGCGATCTTTCAGGGCCACTACTTTTTTCATCATCTGGGCATGGACCGCGATATGCGCGAGCAGTTCAAGGACCACCCGGCTTACGCACGCACGGCCGAGTTCTGCGAGCTGTACGACAACCCCTCCTTCGACCCCGCTGCGGAGACTTTGCCGATCAGCGCCTTTGAGCCCATGCTGCGCCGCGTCCTGGCCCAGCCCAAGCAGTCGCTTTACAAGGCGGCGCTGACGCAGCGTCAATCGGCCTGAGGCCGGCAAACCCTGGCGCGATGCGGGCAGATCGGTTTCCTGCCTGCGGCCCATCCACATGACAACAAGAGGACGCCACCATGAGCATCAATGAATCCCTCAACATCCCCTCGCTGCAAGGCAAGGTCAGCCCGGCGGAATGGCAGTTGCGTTGCGACCTGGCCGCCGCCTACCGCCTGGTGGCCTTGTACGGCTGGAGCGACCTGGTGTTCACCCACATCAGCGCGCGCATCCCTGGGCCCGAGCATCACTTCCTGATCAATCCCTACGGCCTGATGTTCGACGAGATCACCGCCTCCAGCCTGATCAAGGTGGACCAGGCCTGCAACAAGCTCAGCGCGTCGCCCTTCCCGGTCAACCCGGCCGGCTTCACCATTCACAGCTGCGTGCATCAGGCGCGTGAGGATGCTGGCTGCGTTTTGCACACCCACAGCCGCGCCGGTGTGGCGGTCTCGGCGCAAAAATGTGGCGTGCTGCCGATCAGTCAGCAGTCCACCTTTGTGCTGGGCTCGCTGGCCTATCACGACTATGAAGGCGTGGCCCTGCGCGAGGACGAACAGCCGCGCTTGCAGGCCGACCTAGGCGACAAACGCTTTCTGATGCTGCGCAATCACGGCCTGCTGACCGTGGGCAAGAGCATCCCGGATGCGTTCTTGAATATGTATATCTTCGAGTCCACCTGCCGCATCCAGCTCGACGCGCAGGCCGGCGGCGAGTTGCATCAGGTGAACCCGCAAATCCTGCAAGGCATGGCGACGGTGATGAAGACGGTGACCGTGGGCATGGGCTCCGACCTGGCCTGGCCGGCGCTGCTGCGCAAGCTGGAGCGCCTGGACCCCAGCTACCGGAGCTGAGCCGGGGCCGCTCGCCGGGCTTGCTGAGCTAGGTTTTCCTCGGGAAAACCCCAGCTCACCCCGGCCGAAATCGCAGCAGTGCAGCGGTGACAATGCGCCCTCGCTGCGTGGCCACAAGCCAGGCTGTTGCGTGCTCAACATCAGGGAATTCGGCTTTGCCGCGATGAGTGAACGCTGCGCCATCACGCAAACCGCAGGCGCGGGCACACCCAGGCCCGGCCACCTTTCAGACCAAGCACGGAGAATCGCTTGAGCACCAACAACCAAGTTCAAACCGCGGGTGGGCACACCATCCTGGGTCATCCGAACAGCCTGTTTGTCCTGTTCTTCACAGAAATGTGGGAACGCTTTTCCTACTACGGCATGCGCGCCCTGCTGGTGCTGTTCCTGATCTCGGAAACCACCAAGGGCGGCTGGGGCTGGAGCCGCGCCGACGCCACTTCGCTGTACGCCTGGTACACCATGCTGGTGTACTTCACCCCCATCCTGGGCGGCTACTTGGCCGATCGTTATTTGGGCACGCGTCGCGCTGTTCTGCTCGGCGGCTTCATCATTGCGGCCGGTCACGTTTCGCTGTTCTTTGAAACCATTCCCTCCTTCTACCTCGGCCTGGGCCTGGTGATTGCGGGTACGGGCCTGTTCAAGCCGAACATCTCGGCCATCGTGGGCCAGCTTTACGGCAAGGACAACGAAGGCGGCCGTGACGGTGGCTACACGCTGTTCTATATGGGCGTGAACGCCGGTGCCTTCTTCGGCATCTCGCTGTGCGGCTATATCGGTGAAAAAGTGTCTTGGAACCTGGGCTTCGGTCTGGCCGGTGTCTTCATGATTTTGGGCGCCTTGCAGTTCTTCTTCAGCCAGAAGGTGTTCGGCGACATCGGCACCGCGCCGAGCAAGGAAAAGACCGCCGCCGCCCATGCGGCTGACGACACGCCCGCCCATGTGGTGGCTGATCGCCTGAAGGCCGTCTTTGTGTTTGCCTTCTTCACCATCTTCTTCTGGTTTGCTTTCGAGCAGGCCGGCGGTTCCATGACCATCTTCGCGGCCGATTACACCGACCGTACCCTCGTCGGCACCAGCGGCTTGGTCTTCAAGATCATCAACACGCTGATGACGGTGATCCCAGCGGCGGTGCTGACCTGGCTGTTGTTCCAACTGCACCGCGCCACCGGCAAGAGCCAGTGGCTGGGCAATCTGCTGCTGGTGCTGGCCTTTGCCCTGATCTGGGGCTTGGTGATCTGGATGCTGGGCCGCGAGTTCGCCATGGACCAAAGCGAAGTGCCGGCCACCTGGTTCGGTGTGCTGAACTCCTTCTTCATCGTGATCCTGGCGCCCGCTTTCTCCAAGATGTGGGAAAAGCACTGGAACCCGAGCGGCCCGGTCAAGTTCGGCGTCGGTCTGGTGCTGCTGGGCCTGGGCTTTGCCGCCCTGGCCTTCGGTGCGGCCGGTATCCCTTCGGGTGCCAAGACCGCTCAGGTCAGCATGCTTTTCCTGTGCCTGGCTTATCTGCTGCACACCATGGGTGAGCTCTGCGTGTCGCCGGTGGGCCTGTCCTACATCTCCAAGCTGGCGCCCGCGCGCCTGCTGGGCCTGATGTTCGGCGTCTGGTTCCTGAACTCGGCCATCGCCAACTTCATCGGCGGCAAGACGGGTGCCTACATCGACTACATCTCGGCCACGTATTCGATGTCCACCTTCTTCCTGATCTTCACCCTGATCCCCATGGGCGCGGGTGTGGTCTTGATGCTGCTGACGCCTTGGATGAAGAAAAAGATGCACGGCGTGCATTGATGGCTGCGGTCTGCTGACGCAGCCAGCCAAAACCGGTGCGCAAGCCCTTGCCTAACGCGCTTGCTCCCCGCCAAGAAGGCCCCGCGATGCGGGGCTTTTTTTTGGTCTGGCTAGGCAGGCCAGTGGCTCGGCCGAATGAAAAGAGCCCGAAGCAGCCGCAGTCTTGCCGCCCGCTGATCAAGTTTTTCAAATCAGGCCTAACGCAACAAAGGAGCGGATGGGGGCGCAGCAGCTGGCCGCCAGTTGATTCAACTTGCGTGGATCTTGTCGCCTACTTGAGTGAAAAAGAGGGCAAAAGTCTCAGAAAGACCAGTGAATTGCTCACAAAGTGCCGCTTGAAGATTTACGGCTGCGCGTGCGATTAGCGCCCTAATCTGTGCCGGCGTTGTGTGAGTCCAAACGCGCACTGAGGAGATCGGTATGGAAGTAGCAATCGGGTCCATGGTGAGTGCCTTCACTCCCGCAGCGGGCAAAACGGAAAGACGGCAGGCTGATTCGCTCAGCAGCCACTGGCTGAGTTTGGTTCTGGAGGAGCTGGACTACGGCGTGTTGCTGCTGAATGCCTCTGGCCGCGTGCTGCACTGCAATCTCTCGGCGCGGCGCGGCCTGGATGAATCTCATCCTTTGGAAATCAGCGCCAACCACCTGCGTTGCCGCGACCCGCGTGATGCCGCGCCCTTGGCCGAAGCCTTGCAGAATGCCGAGCGCGACGGCCGACGCTGCCTCTTGCGCCTGGGTGAAGGCGAGCGCCGCAGCAATGTCGTGGTGGTGCCTCTGAATCGCGATGTGTCGCGCGCCGCCGTTTTGCTGGTGCTCGAGCGAGGTCAGCTCTGCGGCGAATTGGCGGCCCAATGGTTCGCGCTGCGCTATGGCCTGACGCCCACTGAAACCGAGGTGCTCAAAGCCCTCAGCGCTGGTGTGCGGCCCAATTTTGTGGCCGAGCAGCAGGGTGTGGCCATCTCCACGGTGCGCACCCAGATTCAAAGCATCCGCGCCAAGTCCGGTGCCGACAGCATCGGTGAGCTGATGCGCCAGCTGGCGGTGCTGCCACCGCTGATGTCGGCCTTGCGCATGGAGTTCAATTAAGACTTTGCGTGACTGACCGCATGAGGCTGCGCCCAAGTTGCGCTGACGCTAACCGACAGGGCTTCCCGCGCCATCCCTAGCCCAAATTCGCCATCAACAGGCCCTATACCCACCGAATGGGGATAGGGCCTGTTTGTCGTATCAGCGCGACGAGAACGGCTACGTCTGTCTCGTAATATGCGGTCGCGACCACGGCTGTCTTCCGTGGCGCCTCTCGTATGGAAACTGATGCATTGCTGGCTACGGCCTCGGATTACACGGAATTGCCTGCTAGCTTGCGCGCCCTGGCCGCGCGAGGCGTGGCGCGCAATTACCGTCGCGGCACCCTGCTGATCGAAGAAGGCTCGCAGGGCGATGCCATTTATCTGGTGCTCTCGGGCAGCCTGCGGGTCTACGGCTGCGACGCGCGTGGCCGCGAAGTCACCTACGGCATTTACGGTGTCGGCGAGTATGTCGGTGAGATGAGTCTGGACGGCGGCGCGCGCTCGGCCAGCGTCATCACCGAACAGAATTCACGCTGCGTGATGCTGACCCGTGCCAGCTTGCTGGCGCATATCAGCGAACACCCGGAGTTCGCGTTTGAGTTGTTGACCAAAGTGATCCGCCGCGCCCGCGCCGCCACTTTGTCGACCAAGCAGCTGGCACTCAACGATGTGTACGGCCGCCTCAAGGCCTTGCTGGAAACGGCCACGCTAACCACCGACGAAGTGCAGCTGACCCATCAGGCGATGGCTCAGCGCTTGGGTTGCTCGCGCGAGATGGTCTCCAAGCTGGTGAAGGACCTGGAGCTGGGCGGCTATCTGATGCGCGTCTCCAACGGCCGCTACCGCAAGCTGCGCGCCTTGCCGGCGCGCTGGTAAGCCGCTGAACAACGCCTCGGCTCAGCCCTAGCGGCTGGGCTGCGCCACCTCAAAGCGCTGCTTGGGCTTGTCGGCGCGCTCGTACAGCGGCTCCACCTTGGGCAGATTGGCCTGAATGTCCTTGATGCGGGTCGGGCCCGCCGGGTGGGTGGACAGCCACTGTGGCGGCGCACCCTTGGCTGCCGCGCCCATCTTCTGCCACAGCGTGACGCCGGCCTCCGGGTCATAGCCGGCGCGTGCTGCCAGCTCCATGCCGACCAGATCGGCCTCGCTTTCATCCTCGCGGCTGAAGGTTAGGGTGAGCAATTGCCCGCCCATATTCAGCAAGGTGTCACCCACGCCGCCCAGGCCGAACAGGCTGGAGATCAGGCTGGCACCCAGGCGCGTGGCCTGCGTCTTGGCCATGCGCTCGCGGGCATGTTCGCGCAGGGCGTGCGCCACCTCGTGGCCCATGATGGTGGCGACCTCGTCGTCGCTGAGCTTGAGCTTTTCGAGAATGCCGGAGTAGAAGGCGATCTTGCCGCCCGGCATGCAAAAGGCATTGAGCTGCGGGCTGGCGATCAGATTGACCTCCCAGCGCCATTGCTTGGCACGCGGGTTCCAGGGTTCCGATTGCGGAATGATGCGTTTGGCGATCTCGCGCAAGCGGATCAGCTGCGGGTGATTGGCCGGCGCCAGGGCGCGCTGGTTGGCGGCCTCGCGCATCATCTGCAGATACTGCTGTGCGCCGGCGGCCTCCACCTGCTCGGCCGGTACCAGCTTGGCCAGGCCGCTTGTGCCGCCCACCTCCACGCCTTCGCGGGCGCTGGCCGGGGTCGACAAGGCGGGCGACAGGGCGACTGCGCCCAGCAGGCCGGTGAACAGGCGCCGCGAGGGCTGGTGCGTGTGGCAGGCGCAGCGGCCGAAGCCATGCAGGGGCGCGCTGGGCAGGATGGGGTCGGCGTTGGGGTCAAATCTTGCGGTCATGGCCTAGAGCTTAATGCCTCGGTGGGCTCCTCTAAATGGGGTTAATTTCTCCCGCTGCAAGACGAGATCCGCTTCAGCCCCGACAATGCGCCATGCTTCAAACGTCCAACCCCAGCCCAGCCGAACAGCAGCAAGAATTCCGTGCTGCGCTGGGCATGTTTGCCACCGGGGTGACCATCGTCACCGCCCGCGCGCCTGACGGCAGCCTGGTCGGCCTGACTGCCAATTCTTTCAACTCCGTGTCGCTGTCACCGCGCCTGGTGCTGTGGAGCCTGGCGCAGCGCGCCGGTTCCATGCCCGTGTTCAGCCGTGGCTCGCACTACGCCATCAATATCCTGGCGGCCGATCAGAAAGAGCTGGCCCAGCGCTTCGCCACCCGCGACATTGACCGCTTTGCCGGCGTGTCCTGGCGTGAGGGCGCCGGTGGCGCGCCGGTGCTGGACGGCGTGGCCGCCGTGTTCGAGTGCGCCAACCGCAGCCAGTACGAAGAAGGCGACCACGTCATCTTTGTCGGTGAAGTGGAAAGCTGCGCCTGGCGCGCCGGTGCCCAGCCGCTGATCTTCCACGGCGGGCGCTATTTCACCGAACTGCCGATCTGAGCGTTTGATCTGACATCGCGCCAGGCTAGCCCCAGCGGCCCACCGGCATGGCCGTCGGGCTCTTGAGGATCAGACTCTGCCAACGCCAGCGCAGCAGGGCCAGGCTGAGCAGCACGGCGGCCGCGGCCATCAGCCACAAGCTCAGCCCCAGCCATTGCAGCCCGGCCATGGCTCCTGCCAACACCACCACGCCGAAGAAAACCAGCACGGCCGGGCCTTGACCCGGTGAGGGCAGGCTGGACCAGTCCCGGAGCAGCATGGTGCCCGCTGGCAGGCAGGCCAGCAGCAGATGCAGGCCGGAGAAGCGCATGGCGACCAGGGCCTCGGGCCCACCCGCCACCAGCAGCAAGGCGCCAAGCGCGATCAGCCACTGCGCCAGAAACTGGATGGCAGTGCGGCGCGCCATCAGCGTGTTCAGCGCGCGGCCGCGCGGCATGCCCGGCAGCAGCATCAGCAAGGCTTGCTCGCGGCGCGTGCGGTAGAGGTTGGCGGCCAGGCCGAACAAAGGGTTCATGGCCATGCTGACGATGCCGATCTGCAGGCCCAGATTGCTACCTTGGCGTGCATGTTGCCAATTGATCGGTTCAAGCCAGATCAGCATCGCCAGCAGGCTCAAGACTGCAACACCGGCGACCATGCTGAGCGCGCCCAGCATGGCCATCCAATGCACATTGCCCAGGGTCACCAACTCGACGCGGGCGATAGCGCTGCTCGCTGTGAGGCGCGCCTGGCGCAGCAAATGGCGGGTCCACAGCGGCACCGGCCAAGTGAACAAGCCCCACAACCAGAACCCCGCGGGGCCGAAGTGTTTGGGGGTGTACTTGGCACCCGTCATTTGTTCGCGGAACGTCTGGCGCGCCTGTTCGCGGCGCCGATAGTTGGCGGCGTGGCGGCTGCCGCCTGCTTGCAGCAAACGGCTGGCGCACCAGGGCAGCACCAAGCCCGCCGCCAGCGCCAGAGTGGCCGGCTGAACGGTGTACCAAGCCAGCAAGGCCTGCAGGGGTGCTCGTACCAGGGGGCTTTGTTGCCGCTCGACCAGCACCATAAAGCCCAGCCACACCAGCACACTCATCTGCCACCAGCGCACACAAGCGGCAATCACCAGCATCAACAAGCCCGCACCCAGGCCCCAGGCCAGCGCATGGCCCTGGCTCAGGCCCATCAGCAGGGCGATGGCGGCTGAAAGCGTCAGCTGGCTGACCGCCAAGGTGGCGCGCAAGCTTGGCAATTGCAGCGGCAGCAGACGGGCGTGGTGTGGGTGGTTCTGCCGGCACAGATTGGCAAACAGTGCGGTCCATAGCCCCAGTAGGCCGGCGCTGGCCAGGGCGGCTGCGGTTTGCAGGGCCGCACTCCAACTGGCCGTCAAGCCAATGGCCAGCAGCAGCAGGGTCGACAAGCCGACCACCAGTGGCACAAAGTAGCGCGAGCGGCCATTGCGGTGCTGCTGCCAGGCGGCGAGCAGTACCGGGCGATAGTGCAGGGCGTGGGCCTGGTGAATGGAGGTGGCCATTTTCAAGTCAACTCCATGAACAGGTCTTCCAGGTTGACGGCTTGCAGGCGCTCGTCCAGCGCGGCGGTGGCGGCAGCAGCGTCAGCGGGCAGGCGAATCAGGCGGCGCTCTTGGCCGCCGTCCAGCGCATGGCTGCGCAGCACTTGGGCGCCGCAAGCCTGCGTCAGTGCCTGCACCTCGGCTGCTGAACCCTGCACGCTGCGCACTTGCTCGATTAACTCGTCCAGCGGCGCTTGCACCGCAATGCGGCCAGCTTGCAAAAACGCCAGGTTGAAGGCGACCCGCTCCAGATCCGAGAGGATGTGGGTGCTGAACACCACGGTGGTGCCGCGGTCCAACACCTGGTCCACCAGCTCGCGCAGAAAGTCGCGCCGGCCGGCGGGGTCAAGGCTTGCCACCGGTTCGTCCAGCACCAGCAGGTCGGGCTCATGCGCCAAGGCGCGGATGATGCTCAGGCGCTGCTGTTGGCCGCCGGAGAGCTTGGCGATGGGTTTGTCGCGGGCAATGTCCCAGCGTGACATCAGCCCTTCCACCTTGGCCTCGTTCCAGCGCGGGTAGAAGCTCTTGAAGTAACTCAGCAGCTGGGCGGGGGTGAAGCCCTCGAACAAATCGCTTTGCTGCGGCACATAGCCGATGCGGGCGCGGGTGGCGTCGTCGATCTCGGCAGCCGCCTGGCCGAACAGGCGCACCTGGCCGGCTTGCGGTTCGCGCAGACCCAGCAGGGCTTCCAGCAGCGTGGTCTTGCCCGCGCCGTTGCGGCCCAGCAAGCCCACCACCTGGCCGGGCAGCAGCTGCCAGCTCAAGCCCCGCAGCACCGGCGCTTGGCCCGGGTAGTTGAGTTCAAGCTGATCCAAGGTGGCCGTGGGCTGCGGCAAAGTGGCGGTGCTCATTCCGGGTCTCCCTCTTTGAGAATTTGTTCAAACAGATGCAGGGCCTGGGCAGGCTTGAGTTCGAGCTCGCGCGTCTGCGCGGCAGCGCGCTCCAGGCTGGGGCGCAGCAGGTCGATGCGGGAGGCGGTGGGTTGGGCCTTGCTGTGCTGAGGAGCGATGCGCATGGCCAGGCCGCGGCGGCGTTCCAGCAAGCCTTCGGCCTCCAGCAAGCTATAGGCCTTGGAAATGGTCATGGGGTGCACGGCCAGCACCTGGGCCAGTTCGCGCACCGAAGGAATCTCCTGGCCGGCGCTCAAGCTGCCGCTGGCCACGCGCCGGCGCAGCTGCTCCATCAGCTGGCGGTAGATCGGCTCGGTGGAGCCGGTGTTGATGCGAAAGAAGAACGCGTCGCTATTCAAAGTGATCCCCTTGGTGTATTGGTATCGTAGTACACCTATTCGCTAGGGGTCAACAAGTTCTCGGTGTGTGGGAGGGTGGCCAGTCCTTGTGTGCACGTGGTGGGCCCAGCCGTGCAGGTGGGACGAGGACGATTTCGGCCCGGCTTCCGCCATGTGATGATTCGGCCCATGACACGTTTGAACTCCCCCCACTTTTCTTTGCCGCCCGTGGCGGTGCTGGCCATGTTGCTGGCCTGCATCGTGGCGCCACTGCTGGCCTACAACCTGACGCCTTCGGCCACCTTGTTCAACCAGTTGGCGGCTTTGGCGGCTTGGGGTGGTGTGCTGGCGCTGCTGGCTGCCGTCCAGCCGCAGCTGCGCATGACGGCGGCGCTGGGCGCCATGCTTTTGCTGCTGCTGGCGCCGCTGGTCTCGCATTTTTGGGCGGGCCTGCCGCTGTCGCTGGCACTGTCGAATACGGCCTTGATTGGCGCGGCGACCTTGCTGTTGCTCGCCGCCCAGGGCTTGCATGCCGAGGCGCGTTCGGCCTGGTTCGAGGTGTTTTGCTGGGGCTTATTGCTCGCCGGCCTGCTGAGCGTGGTCGTTAGCGTGGTGCAGGTGTTCGCGCCGCAGTGGGCGGACGGCAGCGTGATCGCACGCAGCGGCGTGCCGGGCCGGGCGGTGGGCAATATGCGGCAGCCCAATCATCTGGCCAGCTTGCTGATGTGGTCCTGCGTGGCGGCGGTCTACCTGGCGGAGTCGGGGCGGCCTTGGTCCTTGCGCTCGGTCTGGGCATTGCCGGCGCTGCTGTTCGCCTTGGTCTTCGCGGTGATGCTGAGCGGCTCGCGCACCGGCGTGATCGGCGTGCTCATTCTGGCGGTGTGGGGCTTGCTGGACCGGCGCCTGAGCCGTGCCACCAAGTTCTCACTGTTGGCCACGCCCGTCATGCTGGGCCTTTGCGCTTGGTTGCTGGCGATCTGGTCGGCCAACAGTGGTCACGCGGTGGGGGTGGAGTCGCGCCTGGCCGAGGGCGCGGGCTCGCCCTCGCGGCTGGCGATTCTGGCCAATAGCTGGGCCTTGCTCAAGCAGAGCCCCTGGACGGGCGTGGGCTGGGGTGAGTTCAATCTGGCCTGGACCATGAGCGAATTCCCGCAGCGCCCGGTGGCCTTCTTCGACCATTGCCACAACCTGCCGATGCAGCTGGCGGTGGAGCTGGGCCTGCCTTGGAGCTTGAGCATTCTGGCCCTGCTCAGCTGGTCCTTGTGGCGTGCTTTCCGGCTCAGCATGCAAGAAGCGGATGCGGGGCAGGCCGTGGTGCGCCGCAGCGCTTTCATGCTGGTGCTGATGATCGGCCTGCACAGCTTGTTGGAATACCCGCTTTGGTATGCCTACTTCCTTCTGCCCACTGCTTTTGCCTTCGGGCTGGCGCTGGGTGCGCCGCAGCGTGAGGCGGCGTTTGTGCCGGCCAAGGCCGCGCTAGCGCCGGCTCTGCGCGTGGCCGGCCTGGCCCTGATGGTGGGCGTGGTGTTTGCGGTGTGGGACTATCACCGCGTGGTGGTGATTTACGCGCCCGGTGAGAATGCCGGCCCTCTGGCGACGCGCATTGCCGCCGGGCAGCATTCGGTGTTCTTTGCCACGCAAGCCGACTACGCGGCGGCCACCAGCTTGGAGCCGTCGCCGCAGACGCTGGCGGCGGCGCAGCGCAGCGCGCATCAGCTCATCGACGCGCGCCTGATGATGGCATGGGCCAAGTCGCTGCACCGTGTGGGTGACGATGAAAAAGCCCGTTATGTCGTGGCGCGCCTGCGTGAATTTCACAATGCCAGTGCGGCAAGCTTCCTCAGCGAATGCGACGAAACCGATTTGGGCGCCTTCAAGTTCTTCCAGTGCGAGCCGCCTAAGCAGATGTTCGAGTGGCGCGAGCTGCGCTAAGGCTCAAGCCGCGGACCAGTCGCCGCTCTTGCCGCCCTTTTTCTCCAGCACGCGGATGGCGCCCATCACCATGCCGCGGTCCACGGCCTTACACATGTCGTAAATCGTCAGCAGGCCGATTTGCACGGCGGTCAGGGCTTCCATCTCAACGCCGGTCTGGCCCAGGGTTTCGACCTGGGCCATGCAACTGACGCGGTTAGTTGCGGCGTCGATCTCGAAGTCCACCGTCACCCGCGTTAGGGGCAGGGGGTGGCAGAGCGGAATCAAGTCGGACGTGCGCTTGGCGGCCTGAATGGCGGCGATGCGGGCGATGCCCAGCACATCGCCTTTTTTGGCGGTGCCGCCGCTGATCATGGCCAGCGTGGCAGGCAGCATTTCGATGTGGCCGGCGGCGCGCGCCACGCGATGGGTGACGGCTTTGGCCGCCACGTCGACCATATGGGCTTGGCCCTGGGCGTCAAAATGGGTCAGATGTGCGCTGGTCATGGTGCGAGTCTTCAAAGTGCAGCAACAATTGAGTTGCATGTGGGGACGATACTGGCCTCATCATAGTGAGTGTGCTCATGGCGGCGCCCTTGGAGATTCTTTCTTGTTGAAGCAAACACCTCGCCTTTTTTCGCGCCGCGGCAGCGCGCCGCGCAGCGTCTTGCCGCGCAAATTGGCGCTGAGCGTGCTGGCAGCCTTGTTGCTCGTCGGTGGGCCGCGGCCCGGCGTGGCGCAAGTGAATCTGCCGACCCTGGGCGATTCGGTTTCGGCCGATTTGGATGTGGGCGCCGAGCGGCGTTTCGGCGACCAAATCATGCGCCAGATCCGCCCCGACCCCGACCTGCTGGACGACCCCATCTTGCTGGAGTATGTGCAGGGCGTTTGGGCACCGCTGGTGGCGGCCGGGATTCGGCTGGGCAATATCGGTGACGAAACCAAGGATCACTTCGCCTGGGAAATCTTTCTGGTCCGCGACAAAAGCGTCAACGCTTTTGCACTGCCGGGCGGTTTTGTGGGCGTGCACCTGGGCTTGATCGCGATGACGGTGTCGCGCGATGAGTTGGCTTCCGTGTTGGGCCACGAGTTGTCGCACGTGACGCAGCGGCATATCGCCCGCCGCATCGTCGGTGACTCGCGCAATAGCTTGCTGGCCACGGCGGCGATGGTGGCCGGCCTGATCATCGCGGCGCGCAGCGGCAGCGTGGACGGCGCCAACGCGGCCATCGTCGGCAGCCAGGCGGCAGCCGCAGCGGCCTCGCTGGCCTTCTCGCGCGATATGGAGCGCGAGGCCGATCGGGTGGGCTTCCAGGTGATGACGCAGGCGGGCTATGCACCGGCCGGCATGTTCAGCATGTTCGAGCGCATGGAGCAAACCTATCATCTGATGGATGCGGGCAACTACCCCTATCTGCGCTCTCACCCGCTGACCAGCGAGCGCATCGGGGACGCCCGCACTCGCATGGGCACCGACGCCTTTGTGCGTCCGCAAGGCATGGCCGAACATGCTTTGATGGCGGCGCGGGCCAAGGTCTTGATGGATCCGCGTGCGGAAGCCTGGGCCGCGCTGCAAAACCTCGACGCCGGCGTGCGCGACACTAGCAGCAAGGACGGTGGCAAGGGCTACGAGCAACTCGGCGCACGCTATGCCAGTGCCCTGGCTTCCATCAAGATGCGTGATTTCACGCGCGCCGAGAACGCCCTGCGCAGTGCTGAGCTGACCCTGCAGCTGCTGGGCACTGACGAGCGCGCTAGTCGTGATCTGCGCTATCTGCGCGCCGAGTTGGCCGCTGCCAAGGGCCAGGCGGGCGATGGTTTTGCGGCGCTGGCTGGGCTGGCGGGTGAGCGCTCCCGGCCCATGCTGATGCAGCGCGCCCAGCTGGCCATGGTGGACAGCAGCGGCACCGCCTCGGCCCGTCAGGCGGCCGATGATTTGCAAACTTATGTGAGCCTCAATCCGCATGACCCCGGCGCTTGGGCGCAGCTGGCCCAGCTGTGGGAGCGCTTGAACCAGCCCTTGCGCGCGCTGCGGGCGCAAGGCGAGGTGCGCGCGGCCATGGGGGATTTGAATGGGGCGATTGACCGCCTGCGCTCAGGTCTGCGGCAGTCGCGCGGCCGTGATGCCGATCAAATCGAGGCGGCGGTGATCGACTCGCGTTTGCGTGCGCTCACCTACGAGCGCCGCCAATTGCTGGCCGAGATGTACCCGCGTGGCGTTCCGCCTGGCGCTGAACTGCCTTAACTGCCTTAATTGCGGCTTAGTCCAGCGAAGGGAATAGCCGCTCCATCACCACATCGATCAACATGCCACACAGGCTGTAGATCAGTGAACCGATCAGCGCGGCGGTGAAGTTGGCCACCACAAAGCCATTGAGCAAGTAAGCGGCGGCCCAGAACATCAGCGCGTTGATGACGAACAGGAACAGGCCCATGCTGATCACCGTCACCGGCAGGGTCAGCAGCACCAGAATGGGTCGCAGCAAGGTGTTGAGCAAGCCCAGCACCAGCGCGGCGATCAGCGCCGAGGTGAAGCTGGTGACCATCACGCCCGAATAGAGGTGGGCCACCAAGAGCAGGGCTCCGGCCAGCAAAAGCCAGCGTATCAGTATCTTCATAGGCCTCCAGCCTGTTTGTTGGGTGCGCATGGCGCAGGTGGCCTAGCGCGCAATGCAGGGTACGTATTGCATGGTCCGTATTGCATGGCGCAGTCAGCGCCGTGTTGCTAAGCGTACTTCATCTGCCGCCTTGATTCAGGCATCAGGCCCTGACTTGTGGCAAGCGTCACGCAGCGTGCTGGCGCGATGCCCTCACGCGGGGCCAGGTCTTGCGCGGGCTCAGGCATAATCCGCTTTTCCGAAAGGGGAGTAGCTACGCGGCATGGGCCCAATCCATGTCGTGGCGGTGGTCCGTCAACACGGCGTCTGTGAAGATGCCCGGGCGCCGCAGCTGGTGAGTGGATGGCAGGCGCCGTCCACGCCCTGTCCCGCAAGACCTTTCGACCTTGGCCTTTTGAGTGCCTTCAGTCAGACTCTGCCTGAAGCACTCTGATGGCATGTCTGGTCGTTTTGTTTTTGCAGGAGATTCTTGATGGATACAGTCGCGCCGCTCTGGCTTTGGTACTTTTTCGTGGGCTCGGTCATCGTGGCCCTGTTTGTGGACTTTGTCGTGCTGCGCAAGCAGGGCGCACATGAAGTCTCGGTCAAGGAGGCCATCAACTGGTCTTTGGTATGGGTGGGGCTGAGCCTGGCCTTCAACGGCCTGTTCTGGTGGGCCGTCAAAGACAGCACGGGTGATGTGGCGCTGGCCAATACCAAGGCGCTGGAATTCCTGACCGGTTACCTGATTGAGAAGTCACTCGCGGTCGACAATATTTTTGTCTTCCTGATGATCTTCACCTACTTCTCGGTGCCTGCGGCGTACCAGAAGCGGGTGCTGATGTACGGCATCATCGGCGCCATCATTCTGCGTACCGTGATGATTCTGGTGGGCAGCTGGCTGATCGAAGAGTTCCACTGGGTTCTGTACATCTTCGGTGCCTTCTTGCTGCTGACGGGTATCAAGATGTGGTGGGCGTCGGGCAAAGAGCCTGATCTGGAATCCAACCCGGCTCTCAAGCTGCTGCGCAAGACCATGCCGGTGAGCAAGAACTTCGACGGTGAGAAGTTCCTGACGATGGAGAACGGCAAGCGCGTGGCCACGCCGCTGCTGCTGGTGATTGCCTTGGTGGGCATGACCGACGTGATCTTCGCGGTGGATTCGATCCCGGCCATCTTCGCCATCACCAAGGACCCCTTCATCGTGCTGACCTCGAACATCTTCGCGATCCTGGGTCTGCGTGCCATGTACTTCCTGCTGGCGGCGATGGCTTCCAAGTTCCATTTGCTGAGCTACGGCCTGGCGGTGGTGTTGGCCTTCATCGGCACCAAGATGATGTTGATCGACATCTACAAGATCCCGGTCTTGGTGTCCCTGGGTGTGGTGGTTGTGGTTCTGGCCATCACCATGGTCTGGAGCTTGAAGACCGCCCCGAAGATCGCCACCGACAAGTCCTGATCGGGGTAAGCGGGGCAGCAGCGCCATCGCGCTGTTGCCGCTGGCGCCCCGCCCAGCAACTCATCGCTAAAAACCCATCCGCACACCGCGGGTGGGTTTTTTTTCGTCCCTGCGTCCCAGTGCTTTGCTGCCAAGAGCTACAGCCCGACTGAATACCAAGCGCCCTCAGTTTATGTAATGAGAATCGTTCTTGTTTGTGTTAAGATTTGTTTATTGATGACCTTGGCAGCGCGCTGCCCCTTCTGCTCGTGAAACCCCTTCTCGCCTTGCCTGACACCACGCCGCTTGCGGCTTGCGATCTTGTGCCGACGCAGGCCACGGGTGAGCGGCGTCGCGCGGCCGCTCAAGCGCCGGCGGTGTCGCCCCGCGCCAAGGTGCAGCCCTTGCATCTGACGCCCCGTCATGACGGGCTGGATCCGGTGGCGCGCCGCAGCCTGGCCATCGTCGTCGTCCTCTTGCACGGTCTGGCCGGCTGGGCGCTGCTGCAGGTGCAGGGGGTGCGCGAGGCGGTCGTGGAAGCCGCGCCCATCATGGTCAGCTTGTTGGCGCCGGTGCGGCCGAATGAGCCGGTCAAGCCCCAGCCGGCGCCGCCGCAGCTAAAACCCCAGCCTAGCCAGCCGGTCGCCCGCCCCACCAATTTGCTGGCGGCAGCATCTCAGTTGTCGCAGCCGACCGACTTTGTCGCCGCCCGTGCTGAGCCGATTGAGGCCTTGCCAGTGCCGGCCAGCAGCAGCGTGCCGACGACCTTGTCGACCCCGCCTGCGCCAGCAGCCACCACCGTCGAGCCGCCGGCAGCGAAGAAGATCGCCCCCAATGCCTTGCGCTATCTGACCGAACCGCGGGTGAACGTGCCTCTGCTGTCGCGCCGCTTGGGCGAAAGCGGCATGGTGCATCTGCGCATCGTGGTCGATGCCAAGGGCAATCTCAAAGAAGCCAGCGTGAAGAAGTCTTCGGGCTTTGAGCGCCTGGACAAACAAGCCTTGGAAGACATCCGCAGCGCCCGTTTTGTCGCGCATATGGAAAACGGCCAAGCGCTGCAGGTGGAAAGCATCGCCGTGCTGTCCTACGAGCTGGAGCGCTGAGATCCTCCGCTCCGCTCTCATCATCAAATAAATCGACTCTGACCCCAATAAAGAAGATATGGAACCTACTTCCACGGTTGGCTTTGGCCACTTCATTGCGCAGTCCGACTTTGTCGGCAAGTTCTTGTTCGGCGTGCTGGTGCTGATGTCGGTGGCGTCTTGGGTGCTGATCGCATCCAAAGGCCTAACGCAGTATTTGCGCGGCAAGCGCAGCAGCGTGTTTTTGGACTTTTTCTGGAACGCCGGCTCGCTCGATGCGGTCCAGGCCGAACTCAGCGCACATGGCGCGCGTGACCCCTTCGCGCATCTGAGCGCCCAGGCCTTGCATGCCCAGGCTCACCATGCCCGCCACGGCGCGGCGCGCCTGGCCGAGGCAGGCAGCAGCAATGACTTCATCACCCGCACGATCAAGAAAGTGTTGGACGAAGAGACGACGCGCTTGGAATCCGGCCTGACCACCCTGGCCACCATCGGCGCGACTGCACCGTTCGTGGGTCTGTTCGGCACCGTCTGGGGTGTGTATCACGCGCTGGTGGCCATCGGCATGAGCGGCTCGGGCACGCTGGACAAAGTGGCCGGCCCGGTGGGTGAGGCCTTGATCATGACCGGCGTCGGCCTGGCCGTGGCGATTCCTGCCGTGATGGCTTACAACGCGTTCAGCCGCAGCAACCGCGTGCTCGGCGGCCGCCTCGATGCCTTTGCCTACGAGTTGCACAGCTTTTTGACCCTGGGCGAAGCGCCCGGTGCCAGCGCTGCGGCGCAAGCCCCGAGCGCCGCACCGGCCGCTGCACCGGTGCGCAATCTGCGCGCCGCTTCCAATAGCGCAGCGGTCTGAGGCCATGGCTTTCGCGTCTTTTGACAATAAGCGCTCGGCCGGCCCGGTGGCCGAGATCAATATGGTGCCGCTGATCGATGTGATGCTGGTGCTGCTGGTGATCTTCATCGTCACCGCCCCGCTCTTGAGTCACTCGGTCAAGCTGGACCTGCCCAAGGTCAGCAGCACGCTCAATCAGGCCGTGCCCGACAAGGTCGAGCTGGCCATCGATGCCACGGGTCAGCGCTTCTGGAACGGCGAGGCGCTGAACCGCGCCGAGGCCGCCGCGCGCTTTGCTGCCGAAGGTCTCAAGCCCCAGCAGCCCGAAGTGCATTTGCGCGCCGACCAAGCCGTGCCCTATCGCTATGTGGCCGAGACCCTGGCCGATGCCAGCAAGGCCGGCCTCAGCAAGGTCGGCTTCGTCAGCGAGCCCGAGCGGCCCTGAGGCGCGCTGCCGCCGTCTTCCTTTCATCTTCGCCAGCCTTCAGCCAGCCCTGTCTTCGAACCCAAGTCCGCCCTCTTGAACGGGTGGCTTCAGGCATCGCCATGCCTGCACTCTTCTCCTGGAGTACCAAGAATATGCAACCCCGCAATCGCCGCCTAGCTACTTCCGCCTTGCTGCCCTTGGGCGCTTTGGCCGCCGGTTTTGGCCTGGCCACTGCCGCTTTGGCGCAGGCCGCGCCCGCCACTGAGCCGGTCGAAAGCTCGCTGCCCATCGTGCGCGGCAAAGCCAGCGCCGAGCGCTCGGGCAAAGAGTCCTATCAAGCGGTGGACACCCGCATCGGCAAGGGCAAGCAAGAGTTGCGCGACATCCCCCAGTCCGTCACCGTGGTGACCGAGAAGCTGATGGATGACCGCAATTTGGACACCATGAAGGAGGCGCTGAAGAACACCGCCGGCATCAGCTTCATGGCCGCCGAGGGCGGTGAAGAAGACATCCGCCTGCGCGGCTTCTCCCTGCAAGCCACGGGTGACATCTTCTCTGACGGCATGCGCGACCCTGCTTTCTACGAGCGCGACACCTTCAACTACGACCGTCTGGAAGTGCTGCGTGGTTCGGCTTCCATGTTGTTCGGTCGTGGCTCCACGGGCGGCGCCGTCAACCAGGTCAGCAAGCAGCCTCTGCTGATGACTCAGGGCGAGGTGGCTGCCACCTTGGGCTCGGGCGACTATCTGCGCCTGACGGCCGACGCCAATCTGCGCACGGGTGAAGAGTCGGCCCTGCGCGTCAATGCCATGGTGACCGACGCCAAGAACTTCGGTAACAAGATTGACAAAAAGGGTGTGGCGGCAGCCTACCGCTTTGGTATTGGCAATGTGGATGAGGTGCTGATCAGCGCCTACTACCTCGACAATAACAACGGCATCAATTACGGCCTGCCCTGGATTGCCAAGTCCAAGACCGACTCGACCCGGGTGATGTTGCCCATCGATGCGCGCAACTATTACGGGGCCGCCAGCGACTACAACGCCGGCTCCGTCACCCAAGGCACCTTGAGCCACACGCATCGCTTCAGCAGCAGCAATGAAATCAAGACCACCCTGCGCTTGGCGAGCTATGACCGCGACCAACGCGCCAGCGCCATTCGCTTCACCACCGCGGTGACGGCCGATACGCTGAATGACAAGACCGTGCTGACGCGTTCCGGCGGCGGCGTGCATGCCAAGATCATGGACATGAACACGGCTTATCTGCAGAGCGACTACAGCGGCAAGCACCAGTGGTTCGGCTTCACGCACAACGTTCAGGCCGGCGTGGATCTGGCGCATGAGACTTTCAACAACTACGGCATTTCGCCCCTGAGCCCGGTCATGCTCAAGCCCAGCACCACCATCGGCACGCCCAACGATGGCGCTGCGGTGGACGAGTCGCGCCGCATCACCCGCCTGACCAGCGATTTCGACGCCAAGGCGGTCGGCGTCTACGCCCAAGACCTGCTGCAACTGAACCCGCATTGGAAGCTGCTGGGCGGCTTGCGTTGGGACCGCTTCGACGGCACTTACGGTCAGCCCGAGTTGCGCAACGCGGCAGGAACGATCACGCAGGCGCAAGCAACTCGCGCCCGTGTTGATTCGCTGTGGAGCAAGCGCGCCGGCGTGCTGTATCAGCCCAGCGCCACGCAGTCTTATCACCTGTCGTACAGCACCTCCTTCAACACCTCGGGTGACACTTATCGTTTCGATGCGCTGGGCAGCAATACCCCGCCCGAAGGCAGCCGCAATACCGAGTTGGGCGCCAAGCTGGACTTCTTTGACGGCCGCATGAGCACGCGCGTGGCCTTGTTCTATACAGACAAGTACAACGAGCGCAACCGTGACGAACTGACGGTTAATGCAACCAACTATGTCTTGTCTGGCGCACGTCATGCGGCGGGTCTGGAACTGGATATCTCCGGCCGCATCACGCCGCAATGGGAGGTCTACGGCTCCTACGCCTACATCCCCGACGCCAAGGTGGACAAGGGCTCGGCCGTTAACGGGACCAGCCTGCAAGGCGAGGCCGTGGGTTCGCGCCCTGGCCTGACACCTCGCCACAGCGGCACGATTTGGACGACTTACAAGCTGAATGATGCTTGGCGCATTGGTGGTGGTTTGAATGCCCGCAGCAGCGACAGCCCGCAACTCGCGCCGACCATTGTTGCGCCGCGCTTTGTGACGGCAGACTTGATGGCCGAGTACACCCAGGGCAATCTGTCCTTCAAGTTCAACGCCACCAATATCACCGACGAGCTGTATGCCGACGTGCTCTACCGCGGTCACTATGTGCCGGGCAAGCCGCGCACCTTCCAGGTGACCATGGCGCACAAGTTCTGATGAACCTGCTGCGTTAAGGGGTTCAAGGCCGCGGCGTCTAAGCTGCGGCCTTGAACTTGCTGATGTAAAAAAGACTAGCCCACGCCATGTTGATTCGAATCCCCCAAGTGCTGAGCCCGCAAGCCCTGGCGCAAGTGCAGGCAGCTTTGGCTGACGCCGAGTGGCAGGATGGCCGCTTGACGGCCGGCCCGCAGGCCTCACAGGTCAAGAACAACGAGCAGCTCGCGCCGCTGGCTGAGCTCTCTCGCCAGCTGCAAGGGCTGGTGCTGGGCGCGCTGGAGCGCAACACCACCTTCTTCTCGGCAGCCCTGCCCAAGCGGGTGCTGCCGCCCATGTTCAACCGCTACAGCGGCGCGGCGAATACCTACGGCAATCATGTCGATCAGGCGATTCGCTACACGCCGGGCAGCGGTCAGCGGGTGCGTACCGATCTCTCTTGCACCTTGTTCCTGGCCGAGCCGGCCGACTACGAGGGCGGTGAGCTGGTGATTGCCGACACTTACGGCGAGCAGCGCGTCAAGCTGGCGGCGGGCGATATGGTTTTGTATCCCGGCACCAGCGTGCACCGGGTCGAGCCGGTCACGCGCGGCGCGCGCCTGGCCAGCTTCTTCTGGATCGAAAGCATGGTGCGCAGCGATGAGCAGCGCCGCTTGCTGTTCGAGATGGACCAAGCCTTGATGCGCTTGCGCGCCGAGCAGGGCGAGTGTGAGGCGGCGGTCGCCCTGACCGGCACCTATCACAACCTCTTGCGCATGTGGGCGGACACATGAGTGGCGAGGCGCCCATGAGCTTGAGCGCGCTGCAACCCATTCCGCCCGGCGTCGCCAATCTGGCGGATTTCGAAGCCCATGCGCAAGCGGCGATGAACGCCGAGGCCTGGGCCTATCTGAATGGCGGTGCGGCCGACGAGATCACCTTGCGCGCCAATCGCAGCGCCTGGGATGCCATCCAGTTGCAGCCACGCGTGCTGCGCGATTTGAGCGGTGGCCATTCCCGCGTGAACTTGCTGGGCACCGAACTGGCCCATCCTGTTTTGCTGGCGCCGATTGCTTATCAACGCCTGGCCCATGCCGATGGCGAGCTGGCCTCGGCCTATGCGGCCGCGGCGCAAGGCGCGGGCATGGTGCTGAGCGCGCAGGCCTCGGTGGCGATGGAGGCGGTGGCGCAGGCTTTCGCGACCGAGCCGCAAGGCGGGCCGCTGTGGTTTCAGCTGTATTGGCGCGATGACCGCGGCTTCATGCTGGAACTCTTGCAGCGGGTTGAGCGAGCCGGCTTTACCGCTTTGGTGCTGACGGTGGATGCGCCGGTGCATGGCGCCCGCGACCGCGAGCGCCGGGCCGGCTTCAAATTGCCCGCGGATGTGCGCGCCGTCAATTTGGGTGGCCTCAAAAAGCCGCTGGACTTGCAGCCCGGGCAGAGCGCCTTGTTTGACGGCCTGATGCCGCGTGCCGCCACCTGGGCCGAGGTCGACTGGCTGCGCGCCAACAGCCGCCTGCCGCTGCTGCTCAAAGGCGTGACGCATGCCGACGATGCGCTTGAGGCTCGCAAGCGCGGCGCAAGTGGTGTGATCGTGTCCAACCACGGCGGCCGCACCCTGGACACCGTGCCCGCCAGCGCCGACTTGCTGCCGCGCCTGCGTGATGGCGTCGGCGCTGAGTTCTGTGTCTTGGTCGATGGCGGCATCCGCCGCGGCACCGATGTGCTGAAGGCCATGGCCCTCGGTGCTAACGCGGTCTTGCTGGGGCGGCCCTATGTGCATGCTTTGGCGGCAGCGGGCGCGCATGGCGTGGCCCATGCGCTGCGACTTTTGCGCGATGAACTCGAGATTGCGATGGCCTTGAGCGGCTGCAAAACCTTGGCCGAGGCCGGCCCACATTTGCTGTGGTCAGCGCGGAAATAGCCTGCGGGCAGCCATTGAGTGATGCGGGTGCGCGACACCCAGGGTAAACAAGGGTCATTTCCGTGTGCGATTGAGCCGCGCTCTCCTATGAAAGCCTTCTCAATGCAGGAGGCGCGCAGTACCATTGCCCTCGCTAGGTGCTAGAGAGAATTGAAGGCTTATGCGGTCTTCACCCGGACCCGGCACATCAACAACACTTTGATGGAGAGAATTGAAATGGCAACTGCGAAGAAGGCCGCGCCCGCAAAGAAGGCGGCAGCGGCAACCAAGGCCCCTGCGGCTAAAAAAGTGGCCGTGAAGGCTGCTGCACCGGCAAAGAAAGCAGCCCCCGCTAAGAAGGCTGCTCCCGCTGCTAAGAAGGCTCCTGCTGCGAAGAAGGCTGCTGCTCCTGCGAAGAAGCGCACCCCCAACGCTGCCTTCATGAAGGCCTTGACCCCCAGCGCCGCTTTGGCCGCCATCGTCGGCGCAGCTCCGCTGCCACGCACCGATGTGACCAAGAAGGTGTGGGAGTACATCAAGAAGCACAAGCTGCAGGACGAAGTGCAAAAGCGCATCATCGTTGCCGACGCCGCCCTGAAGGAAATCTTCGGCAAGGCCAAGGCCGATATGTTCGAGATGACCAAGCTGATCAACAGCCACCTGAAGTAATGCGTCATGGCGCCGCCGGGCTTCATGCTCAGCGGCGGCTTGCAAGAAGGCCCGGGTTGACCGGGCCTTTTTCTTTGTCTGTTGAGTTTGAATGTCGGGTGGCTGGCGCCAGCGACTCAGCCGAACCTAGGCTGTCTGTAAAGCCAGGCTGGCTTGCAGTTGCGCCGCGAAGCGCGGCACGGCAATTGGCTTGATCCAGTAATTGCCAAAACCGGCCGCCAGCGCGGCGTCGACTTGGCGCCGGTCGTCGTCGGCCGACAGCGCGGCGCAGCGCAAGCCCGCCAAGCATGGATCGGCCTGCAAGCGGGCAAACAAGTCCATGCCATTGGTGTCGGGCAGGTTCATATCGATCAGCAGCAAGTCCGGGCGCAAGCCCTCGTGCAGCAAGGCCATGGCCTCTGCGCCGGTCTCGGCGCAGATCAATTCCCAGCCGGGCAGGCGTCGAAACACTTCTTCCATCAAGACGATGTTGATGCGGTCGTCTTCGACGTAGAGCACTTGGGCGGCTGAATCCTGCTGCATGGCTGAGTGTGCGATGGGCGGTTGGACGGGACGGCGCAGAGCGTAGCAGTGAAATTGCTGGCGCCAACGCTGTTTAAGCTGCAAAACCTAGAAATTTGCGATTCATCAAAATGTGAATTTCGTCACATTTGTGCGATTAAAAACTCAAGAGCGTGAAATTGCGCACCTCCCGGGCATTCACCTGTTGTATCTGGACGTAAATCGACAGGGTGCATTCTTTACACTAGCGATATGGCCGATGGCGGCGCTTCGGCGGCGTTTTTTGCCACTATCGAACACCAAATGGCAGTAGTTTTGCCGATCAATTTCAGCATTTTTGCCGATTGAGATAACCAGGAATCATCATGTCTTTGCTCGCTACTCTCGCACTTGCGGCCTCCGGCGCGGCGTCTGGCGCCGTGCTGCCGCATTGTTCGTGGGACAAGCCGGGCGTGAACCCCTTCATGGGTGATGTGGTGGCCGCAGTCGACCGCTACACCGATATTCCTGCGCCGACCCGAGCCAAGTTGAAGGAGCGCATGAAGAAGCGCGACTACGACGAGTTGGTCAGCATTCAGCGCGACGGCATCAAGGGCAATGCCCAGTACGGCAGCGAAATTCGAGACATGCACTTCGGTGCCAACAATGTTTGCAAGACGGTCAGCCGCGCCAAGTGGTCGGCCAAGCTCGAAGAGCGCGGCCTGGTTTACTGCGAAGACGGCCAGTGCATCTTGGTGCCCACCGTGTGCCGCAACGTCAGCCGTATTGATCGCATGCCGACCAAGGCCGCAGCGCCCGGTGGCGCCAACTCGGCGACCGGCGACTCGCAAGCACCGCTGGAACTGGAACCAACATCGGCCGGTCCTTTGGCAGCGCCGGGCTCCTTCGCAGCCGGTGCGGGTGGCGGTTCGGATGTCGCGCCTCTGGTGCCAGGGTCGACCTTTACTTCCGCTGCACCAGCAACGACGCCGCTGGCCTTCGGCCCGGGTGGTGGTGCGAATCCGATCGCGCCTCCCGGCGTGCCTTCCTTGCCGCCAGCACCGCCGCCGGTCGTGCCTGAGCCGGGCACTTGGGCTCTGCTCTTGGCTGGCTTGGCCGCACTGGGCTTCATCGCCCGCCGCCGCCAGCACTGATCTCAGATCCGGCGGGCCAGCGTTCGCCGTGATCCTGCCGAACTGAAAACGGGGCCTTGCGGCCCCGTTTGTCATTCAGCGCAGCAATTGCTTCAAGTAGCGCCCGGTGTGGCTGGCCTCGCAGGCCGCCAGCTGTTCTGGCGTGCCGGCCAGCAAGAGCTGACCCCCGCCCGAGCCGCCCTCGGGGCCCATATCGATCAACCAATCGGCCGTCTTGATGACGTCGAGGTTGTGTTCGATGACGACGATGGTGTTGCCCGCATCGCGCAGCTGATGCAGCACCTTGAGCAGCAGGGCGATGTCGGCGAAGTGCAGGCCGGTGGTGGGCTCGTCCAGGATGTAGAGCGTGCGGCCGGTGTCGCGCTTGCTCAGCTCAAGCGCCAGCTTGACGCGCTGCGCCTCGCCGCCCGACAGCGTAGTGGCGCTCTGCCCCAGCTTCACATAACCCAGGCCCACATCCAGCAAGGTCTGCAGCTTGCGCGCTAGCGTCGGCACGGCATTGAAGAACTGGTGGGCGTCCTCAATGGTCATGCCCAGCACCTGGGTGATGTTCTTGCCCTTGTAGAGCACCTCCAGCGTCTCGCGGTTGTAGCGCGCGCCGTGGCAGGTGTCGCAAGGCACGTAGACATCGGGCAGGAAGTGCATCTCCACCTTCAGCACGCCGTCGCCCTGGCAGGCCTCGCAGCGGCCGCCGGCCACGTTGAAGCTGAAGCGGCCGGGGCCATAACCGCGTTCGCGCGCGGTATTCATCTCGGCGAACAATTCGCGGATGGGGGTGAACAGGCCGGTGTAGGTGGCGGGGTTGGAGCGCGGCGTGCGACCAATGGGCGACTGGTCCACATTGATGACCTTGTCGAAGGCGTCCAGGCCTTCGATCTCGTCATGCGGCGCCGGGTCGGCGTGGCTTTGGTAGAGCTTCTTGGCCACGGCGGTGTAGAGCGTGTCGTTGACCAAGGTGCTCTTGCCCGAGCCGGACACGCCGGTCACGCAGGTCAGCAGGCCGACGGGAATCTCCACCGTCACGCCCTTCAAATTATTGCCGCGCGCATTGACGATCTTGAGCGAATGCGGCTCCTTCATGTCAGCGAGCTTGTGGCGCTCCTTGGGTACCTCGATGCAGGCCGTGCCAGACAGATAGCGCCCGGTCAGCGAGGCCGGGTTGTTCGCCACCTCGTCGGGCGTGCCCTGCGCAATGATGTGGCCGCCGTGCACACCGGCGCCTGGCCCCAGGTCCAGCACATAGTCGGCGGCGCGGATGGCGTCTTCGTCATGCTCCACCACGATCACGGTGTTGCCGAGGTCGCGCAGGCGGCGCAGGGTGGCGATCAGGCGATCGTTATCGCGTTGATGCAGGCCGATGGACGGTTCGTCCAGCACATACATCACGCCGGTCAGGCCCGAGCCGATCTGCGAGGCCAGGCGGATGCGCTGGGCTTCGCCGCCCGAGAGCGTGTCGGCGCTGCGGTCCAGGCTCAGATAGTTCAGCCCCACATCGTTGAGGAAGCGCAGGCGCGAGGTGATTTCGCGCACCACCTTGTCGCCGATCTCGGCCTTGGAGCCCTTGAGCTTGAGGCCTTCGAAGTAGTGCAGGCAATCGCGCAAGGTGGAATGCTCCACCTCGTAAATGGGCCGGCCTTTGCTGCCTTCGGGGGCGTCCACCGCTTGCAGCACCACATTGCGGGCTTCGCGGCGCAGGCGCGAGCCTTCGCAATGCGGGCAGGGTTTGGCGGCCATATAACGCGCCAAGTCCTCGCGCACGGCGCTGGAATCGGTTTCTTTGAAACGGCGCTGCAGATTGGGCAAGATGCCTTCAAACGGGTGGCTGCGTTTGACCGCGCGCTTGCGGGTCGCGCCGCTGGATTCGGCCTGGTAGACAAAGGCGATCTCTTCGCTGCCCGAGCCGTGCAGCAAGGCGTGGCGGGCTTGTTCGGGCAGCTGCTCGAAGGGCAGTTCGATGTCGAACTGGTAATGCGCGGCCACCGCCTCCAGCATCGAGAAGGTGTAGGCATTGCGCCGGTCCCAGCCCTTGACCGCGCCGCTGCCCAGGCTGAGGGAGGGGAAAGCCACCACGCGCTCGGGGTCGAACAGCGTCATCTGGCCTAGGCCTTCACAGGACGGGCAGGCGCCCACCGGTGAATTGAAGGAGAACAGGCGCGGCTCCAACTCCGACAGCGAATAGCTGCAGATCGGGCAGGCAAACTTGCTGGAGAAGATTTGCTCCACGCCGGTGTCCATATTCAGGACCAGGGCGCGGCCTTCGGCTAAGCGCAGCGCGGCCTCAAAGCTTTCGGCCAGGCGTTGGCGCAGATCATGGGCGCTGGCATCACCCTCGGGCCCGGCCGTGCGAATCTTGACGCGGTCCACCACCACGTCGATGTCATGCTTCTCGGCTTTTTTGAGCGCGGGGAAGTCGGGCGCATCCACCGTCACGCCGTCAACCCGGAAGCGCACATAGCCCTGGGCCTGCAACTGTTCAAACAGGTCGATGAACTCGCCCTTGCGGTCGCGCACCACGGGTGCCAGCAACATCAGCTTGGCGCCTTCGGGCATGGCCAGCACGGCGTCCACCATCTGGGCGATGCTTTGGGCCTCCAGCGGCAGGTGGTGGTCGGGGCAGAACGGTGTGCCGGCGCGGGCGTAGAGCAGGCGCAGGTAATCGTGGATTTCGGTCACCGTGCCGACGGTGGAGCGCGGGTTGTGGCTGGTGGCTTTTTGTTCGATGGAGATGGCGGGCGAGAGGCCCTCAATCACATCCACATCGGGCTTGTCCATCAGCTGCAGAAACTGCCGGGCATAGGCCGACAGGCTTTCGACATAACGGCGCTGGCCCTCGGCATACAAGGTGTCAAAGGCAAGACTGGACTTGCCCGAGCCGCTCAGCCCGGTGATGACGACCAGCTTGTTGCGCGGCAGGTCGACATCAATGTTCTTCAGATTGTGGGTTCGCGCACCCCGCACGCGGATCATCGGCACATCCGCAAGAGGAGAGGCCGGGCGGGTTTCGATGTCGGACATGATGGTGGGGAGCTACTGCAGGCCAAGGAAAAACAACTGAGCATCATAGGCCGCTTGCCTTCTGAATGTCTGTTTGCAGCACCGCAAGTACTGGAAAAGAGGGCATATCGGCGCTCATCTGCCCGGCGGGGCTATCTTGCCGTGTCAATTCAAGCCTAGGATCGGGCCGAGGCGGGATTAAAGTCGTTCGCAAGAGCGCCGATGACGGCGTTGCAGACCATCATGCGGGTGCTGGCGTGCGCATTCCCGGTCGGGGTGCCTTCAGCCAATCAAATGAGGAGAGCCATTTATGGGCGTTGTGAAGGGTGCAGGGATGGACCTCGGCCATGTGCCTGATCCGCGCCTGCTGCAAATCGCGGCCACATTCTCCGAGTTGGGCGCCTGGCGTCAGGACTGTGGCGTTGCGGGGGTGCTTCATGCCTGCGGCACGAGCTATCAAATCCTGCGCGCGCCACCGGACAGCCTGCACACCCTTGCTGACTGCTGGGCGCTTTTGCAGGACGCTGACCGGGATAGCGTCATCGCCGCCCAGGCGCGCTGCGAGTTTCAGGGCCTGGCCTATGCCCTGGACCTGCGATTAAAACAGCGGGCTACCGTGCCTTTGTGGGTTCGCGTGCAGGCCGAGCCGGTGCTGGATGAGCAAGGGCGTGTCACCGCCACCCAAGGCGTGTTTCGCGATATCAGTGCGGCCAAGCTGGCTGAGGCCTCGCTGCAAGAAAGCGAGATGCGCTTTCGCGCCCTGATTGAAGGGGTGGAGCGCGTTTCGGTGCAAGGTTATGACAGCCAGCGCCGGGTGATTTTCTGGAACAAGGCCAGTGAGCGGCTTTATGGCTTCAGCGCCGAGGAGGCGATCGGGAAAAAGCTGGAGGATTTGATCATCCCGCCCGAGATGCGTGAGCTGGTGATCGCCGGCACGCAGCAATGGTTGCAGTCCGGCGTGGTGTCGGTGCCGGCCGAGGAGCTGGTTTTGCGCCACAAGAACGGCTCGCCGGTGCCGGTGTTTTCCAGCCATTCCATGCAGCGCAGCGGCAGCGGCGAAGCCTTGCTGTACTGCGTGGATGTGGATTTGAGTGAGCGGGTGCAGGCTGAGGCGGTGCGCCATCAGCTGGAATTGCGCCTGCGTGAAGCTCAAAAGCTGGAGGCCTTGGGCACCATGGCCGGCGGCATTGCGCACGACTTCAACAATGTGCTGGGCGCCATTCTGGCCAATGTCAGCCTGGCCAGCGCCTTGCTGGCCGAGGATCACCCGGCACGCCAGCCGCTGCGCCTGATCAGCCGCGGCGGTGAGCGCGCCCGCAGCATGGTGCAGAAGATGTTGGCCTTCAGCCGCCACGCGCCGCACAGCCTGGAAGTTATTCCTCTGGCCGAGCAGGTCAAGGACAACCTGGCGCTGCTGCAAGCCAGCCTGCCGCCACGGGTGAGCCTGCGCATCATCGAGGCGGACGAGTCCTTGCGAGTCGAGGCCGATGCCAGCGAGCTGCAGCAGGTTTTGTTCAACCTCTGCACCAATGCCTGGCAGGCGCTGCCGGTCCAGGGCGGCAAGATTGAAGTCGGCCTGCGCGCCTGCCACTTGCCCGAGGACCGTCCCGAGCTGGATTTGCCGGCCGGCGACTATGCCCATCTTTTCGTGCGTGATGACGGCAGCGGCATGAGTGAGGAGACCCGCGCGCGCATCTTCGAGCCCTTTTTTACCACCAAGCCGGTGGAGCAGGGCACGGGCTTGGGTTTGTCGGTGGTGCATGGCATCGTGCGCAGCCATCGCGGCGCCGTGGCGCTGGAGAGCCAGCTCGGCGTGGGCAGCTGCTTCAGCGTCTATCTGCCCAGTTACACCGGCGCGGCGGTGCAGGCGCCATCGCCCGGGACCCAAGCTCATGGCCCTGCGGCGGTGCCGGCTCAAATTGCCGTGCGCCCGCAGGTTTTGTACGTGGATGACGACGAGGTGATGCGCCTGACCGTCGAAGGCCTGCTGCTGCGGGCCGGCTACCGGGTGCTTTTGTGCGCCTCGGTGGACGAGGCGCTGGCCAGCCTGGCGGAACATGGCCAGGACATCGCCGTCGTGGTGAGCGACTACAACATGCCCGGGCGTGATGGCCTGGGCCTCGCTAAGGCGATGCAGAGCAGCCACCCGCAGCTGCCGCTGTTTCTATCTACCGGCTATGTCAGTGAGCATCTGCAGCAGCAGGTGCAGGCGATGGGGCTGGCGCGGCTGATCAAGAAAGAGCATTTGCTCGATGAGCTGATCCCCAGCATTACGCAGTTATTGGCCGGTGGCAGCGCGCCGCGCAGCTGGTGAGTGCCGACGCCCGGCCACTCCCGAGAATCCAGGCCAAGCAGCCCAAGCCGCCCCGGCTGACCGACAATGCGCGGCATTGAGAGTCGCCAAGGAGTGTTGGGATTGAACGAAGTGTTACGCCGCCGCAAGTCATGGCTGGACGGCTTCATGGCCTACGACTGGCCAGCGCAATTGAGCGAGGCCGAGGTGCGCGAGCACATCATGCTGCTCGACCAACGCCTCTACGAATTGTGGGACCTGGGCCAGAACCTGGTTTACGGCTGGGCGCCCAGCGCGAAGGGTTTGCGCCTGCTGCTGGCCCCGCACCCGATGTTGACCGAGTTCGTACAGGCGGCGCAAGCCGCCAATGATGAGGCTGAGGGCGAGCGCCGCAGCCGCTTGCTCGACGAGGTGCTGGCCCAACCCGGCCAGCTGCCCGACGCCCAGTTAGACGCCCTGGCGGCCGAATTCGGTATCGCGCCCCAGCATGTGGATCTGCCCTTTGAGCCCAAGCTGGGCCTGGGTCTGGAGTTGGTGGCAGCCATCGTGGCGCGCTACAGCATCCGGCTGGTGGAAGATCGCGCCGTGATTTTGCTCGACACGGTGGGCTTCTCCCTGCTCAAGCCGCTGCAGCAAGTGGTGCAGCTGGGCAGCTTGTCTTGCTCGGTCAATGCGGCTTACGCCAAGCTGCTGGATCGCGAGATCAATATCAATTTCGCCCGCACCACCACCGGCGACGGCTTCTACATCTGGAACCGCATGCGCGGCATCGAAGCCAATGTGGAGCTCTACCAGCTGCTGCAATTCATCCTGGCCGATAACGCCCTGGCGCGTGAGCGGGCCTTGCGGCCGGAGTCGGTGCCGCGCCTGCGCGCCGCTTTCCATGTCGGTTCGCACTATGAGTTCTATCAGTCCGAAGGCCTGAACCCGACCTCCTTCAGCTATTTGGTGGGCCAGGTCACGATCGAGCTGGCGCGCATGTTGGACCGCGCCTTGCCTGGCCAGATCTTGGTGGGCAAATTCAGCACCCTGATGCACGACAGCCAGGGCGGCAATAGCCAGCGCATCGACAGCAAAGACTTTGTGGAGCGTGCCCGCTCTCCGCTCAAGCAACTCGACGGCCTGGCCTTGGGTGGCTCGGAAATCGATGAAATCGCCTGCTACCTGACCGGGCGGCGCGATGAAGAGAGTCAGTTCGACATCAGCGAATTCGCCATCCGCGACAAGCATGGCCTGGAGCACCGGGTCTACAACGCCAAGATCAATATCCACCGCCGCCAGGGTGAATCCATCTACCTGGGCTTGCGTGAAGAGGATCTGGCGGACTTCGGCACTCCCCTAGAAAGGTAGTAATTCCTTTTTTCCATCCCCAAGCGGTACGATACGGCCCAGAACGTTGGCCGAAGAGCCGCGAGTAATCAAAAAAAGGGTTGGCGCAAGACCGTCTTTCGCAACAGGCCATTGGCTTGCTGGGCGAAGGCGGTGTTCCTCAGCCCGAAAAAATGAGAACAGGGGCATGAGCGAGCAGTCCGATTTAGCGCCGGCACTGAGGGCATCCGGTCACAGGCGCAACCTGACCATCTTGTTTGCTGATTTGTCGGAATCGACACGGCTGGCGGGAGCCATGGAGGCCGAAGACTATGCCTTGATGTTGGCCGAGTTGCGCGGCCTCTACCAAGGCCTGGTGGCCAAACACGGCGGCACGGTGGTGCGCATCCAGGGTGACGGCATGCTGGCCATTTTTGGCCACCCGCAGCCGGATGAGGAAGCCGGCCGCCACGCCACCATGGCAGCCCTGGAGTTGCACGCGGCGGTGCGCGAAATGCGCCCGGCCTCGGGCCAGCCCTGCTGGCCGCACAGGCAAGTCCTGACCCTGCATTCCGGCATTCATGCCGGCATGGTGCTGATGGAAGCCGGCGACGAGGTGCGTGGCAAGTTCGAGCTGCTGGGCAATGTGCCCAATATCGCGGCGCGCCTGTGTGAGTCCGCCGGCCCCGATGAGATCCTGGTCAGCGAAGCCAGCCTGGGCCTGCAATGCCATTACTTCCAGACCGATGAGCGCCGGCCCTTGCTGGTCAAGGGGCGCGCGACGCCTTTGTCGGTCTACCGCATCTTCGGCACCTCGGCCATCAAGCGTCGCTTTGAGGCCAGCCAGTTACGCGGCCTCAGCCCCTTCGTCGGGCGTGGCGCCGAGCTGAACCTGCTGGAGCAGGCCTTGGCCGCCGCCAGCCGCGGCCGGCCGCGCTGGATCAATGTGCAGGCCGAGCCGGGCCTGGGCAAGACTCGCCTGACCGAAGAGTTTTTGTATCGTTCTGCCGATGAGGATTGCCAGATCCACCGCGGCTATTGCGAAAGCCATTTGAGCGCCGAGCCCTTGCAGCCCTATCTGCAGATGCTGCGCAGCCAACGCGCCTTGGGCAGCCATAAAGCGGCCGACATCATGCAGTTACCGGTCAAGGCGCGCGCCGAGGCCATACTGACTTACTTCCTGGAACTGGCGCAGCAACTGCCGCAGCTGATCTTCATCGACGACCTGCATTGGGCCGACGATGCCAGCATTGCCCTCTTGCACCGCTTGCGCGCCACGGCCGCGCAAGCGCAGCTGCCGCTGATGTTGCTGACCGCCAGCCGGCCGCAGGCGCAATGTGGGCTGAACGCGGTTCCCGACTTGCTCAGCGGCGCTCCCGAGCCTTGGCACGACCCGGTGCAGGTGCATGAGTTGCAGCCCTTCAGTGCCCAAGAGGCGCAAGCCGCCACGGCCCAGCTGCTGCCGCGGGTGGACCCGTTCTGGGCCGTCGAGATTCAGCGTCATGCCGGCGGCAACCCGCTCTTCATCGAAGAGCTGTGCCATGCCCTGGCGCATGAGGGCGGCGCGGAAGATGCCTTGCGAAATTTCGGCGCCTTTGTGTCGCAGGTGTCGCCGGCGGGTGCGATGGCGGCTAACCCCTTGGGGAATGGCAGTGCCTGGCTGTCGGCCCTGGTTGAGTCGCGCATGGCGCGCTTGGCGGCCGATGAGGCCGAGTTGCTGCGGGTGACCGCCGTGATCGGCAATGTGATTCCCAGCTGGCTGCTGCAGCGCTTGACCGGCTGCGATGAGTCGCACCCGGCGGTGCGTAATCTCGCGGCGCAGGATTTTGTTTTTCCGGCGCAGCGTCCGGGCTATTTGCGTTTCAAGCACGGCATGGCCCGCGATGTGGTCTATGAGGCCATCGGCATGCAGGCCCGCCAAACCCTGCACCGCCGCATCCTGACCGAGCTGCACGAGCGTATGGCCCAGCCGGGCCATGCGCCGGTGCATGAGCTGCTGGCCTATCACAGCCGCGCCGCCCGCCAGTGGGAAGCCGCCGCCCAGCATGCCGAACAAGCGGGTGACCAGGCGCTGGCCGGTTCCGCCCTGGACCGCGCCAAGCAGCAGTACCGCGCGGTGCTGGAGGCGCTGGAGCATTTGCCGCCCAGCGACGAGATTGCCCTGCGCTGGATCTCCATCGCCCAGCGCTTCGGCATGGCGTGCGTGTTTGACGCCTCGGCGGCCGACCTGCGGGTCTTGAAGCATGCGGCCAAGCTGGCGCAAATTAGCGGCAAGCAGGATCTGATCGCCCGCGCCGAGTATTGGCTGGGTTATGTGCACTACGCGCTCGGCCAGGCGCATGTGGGTGCCCAGCATTGTGAGCAGGGCCTAGCCGCTGCACAGCAAGGCACGGACGAAGGCCTGGTGGCCCAGTTGCGCGGCGTGCTGGGCCAGATCCGCGCGGCGGCGGGCCAGTATGAGCCGGCCCTGGCGCTGCTGGGCCAGGCGATTGCGTACCAACGTCCGCGTCATCGCCCCGGGCGGGTCAATGTGGGCCTTGCCTACTCCTTGGCCGTGCAGGCCTATGTGCTGGGCGACCAAGGCCATTTCTCGGAGGCCCACAGTGTTTTTGAGGAAGCGCTGACCGATGTGCGCGGCAGCAACCATGCGGTGGAAGCCTCCATCCAGGGTTGGCGCGCCGCTGTGCTGCTGTGGCAAGGGCGTTGGGATGAAGCCCAGGTCTGCGCGGCGGAAGCGCACCGCATTGGCACCCAGGTGCGCAGCCTGTTCACCTGTGCGATGGGCCATGCGGCGCAGGCCTACGCGGCCTGGAAGAGCACACGCTCGGTGGCTGCCAGCCAGGTCTTGCTGAATGCCACGCATTGGCTGGCGCCACGCGGCGGTGGTTTGTTCAATTCCTTCAACCACGGCTGGTTGGCCGAAATCATGGCCGAGCAGGGGCAGGTCGAGGCGGCCCGCCATCACATCGCCGTTGCGCTCAACCGCGCCCGCCGCAATGATTTGATCGGTGTGGCCATGGCTTACCGGGTCGCCGCACGGCTGGCGGCCGCTGATGCGGTGGCGGCGACTGATGCAAGCCAGGCCGCAGCAGCCGCCGCGCGCGTGGATCACTATTTGACGCGCGCCTTCGGCGTGGCCGAGCGGCGCGGCTCGGCCCATGAGCGCGCCGTGACGCTCCTGTGCGCGGCCGAGCTGGCCCCCGCGCTGGGGCGCAGCGGCGGGCCTGAGCTCGATCAGGCCGAGCCCTTGTTCGCCCGCATGGGCATGGACTGGCATTTGGCCGAAGTGACGCGGCTGCGCGCCGCCGCGGCCTGAAGGCCCGCAGCGCGCTCGCTTAAACCTGCACGCCCAGCACCGTGGGCGAGCCGGTGAAGCGCAGCGTGCCGGCCTCCAGCACGGCGGCGGCTACGCCCATCATCACGCCCATGGCCATGGCATAGCCGGGGCAGGCGTGCAGCGGCGCGGGCTTGACGGCGTCGCGGCGGTCGCCGCCAAACATCGTGTAATGCTCGCGCGGGTTTTGCTGCGTGGCCGAGGCAATGCCCACGATCAGCGTTTCGCCCTGCTGCACCTCCACCAGTCCTAACTGATGGGCTTTGCGGGCTGTGCGCCAAACCATATTCGGCACCGGCCGCCCCACCATGGTGGCCAGCAGGGTGGGCCGCAGGGCCGATACGGCGCGGCTGTAAAGCTGGGCCGGCGGCGTGGTGGCGGGCGCGACGGGCCAGTCCTGCTGCACATCCCAGAGCTTTTTGCTCATCACCCACGCGCCCAGGCAGGCCAGAGTGTTGCCATGCACGGTGGGCGGGAAGCCCAGCATGATGCCGGTGAGGGTTCGCGGGATGATGTCGGGGTCTTGCTGGCTCAGCGGCGCCAGGGCTTCGGCAATCGCCTGGCTCAAGGGCGGCAGCTTGGCGCCGGGCGTTTGCGCGGCCAGCCATTGGCGCACGGCGGCCTGCAAGGCCTGACCCTTTTTGCTGGCTGTCTTCTCCACCACCGGGCTGGGGTGGGGGCCGAACACATAGCGAGACACGGCGATGAAGTCGCGCGGGCAGCGCGGCGCGGGTGTGTCGCTGGCGGCATGCCATTCGGTGCCCCACATCAGGCGCTGGTCGGGCAGGCCGAACCATTGCTGGCACAGGGCGGCCAGCACATGTTCGGACAGCTGCTCCACGTCCAGCAAGGCTTCTTTGAGTTGCAGCTGGCGGGCGCCGCCCAAGGTCTGCTTGATCACCTCGTTAGCCTTTGCACGCGCGGCACCGAAAGCACTGGCTTCGTCGATGCGCTCGATGGCGGCGTTGATCAGGGGCGCCTGCTCGCGGTGGCCGCTGTCTTCGTCCATGCCGAGGTAGCCGCGCCCTACCGATTGCGCCATGCGGCTGCCGTAGCCGCTGACCGAGTAGCGCGAATCCACGTCGCGGAACACATCGCAGACCCGCGCGGCCTCGCCCACCAGCACGCCGTAGGCGGTACGCAAAACGCCGCCCGGCTGGCTGCGCACATAGGCCCAGGCGGCGTCGCGGCTATTGCTGTCTTCCAGCCATTCCTGCCAGGCTTTGGCGTCGGCCACATCGGGGGCGCGAGCCGGCACGGCAATCGGCGTGGGGAAGGCCGGCAGCTCCACCAGCATGGGCAGCTGGCGCAGGGCGGTGATGGCGGGCACGAAGAAGTAAGCGCCCCATTGCAGCTCCACCAACGGTTGCTCGCCCAGATTGAGGCTCAGTGCGCGGCCCTCATGCTCAAAGCGGAACACCCGCGGCGTGGTGCTGGGCAGGCGCTCAGCGGCAGCGGTCTTGGGCACGGCCACGCCCAAAAAGGGGTCGGACTGGCCGGCATAGCCGCCGCTGCTATTGCCGCCGGAGATCCAGCGCTGCACGGTCTCGAACTGCTCGGCCAAGCTGGCGTTATAGGCCATGAAGATCAGGCCGCGTTCGTCCTTGTCCATGTCGGCCGGGGCCTGGCCCGGCTGCAGCGGCGGGCCGTAGGACATGCCGCGGCGCAGCATGCGTGGCACCGGTGTGGCCAGGGTTGGGTCGGTGCGCGGGTTGGCGCGGCGGATGTGGGCGTGGAAGGGGCAGGCCTTGCCTTGCGCGTCCTGGCTGTAATTGAAGTTATTGCCGGCGCCGATGGCGGGCGCAGCCAGGGGCACGCCGTCGGGCCAGCGGCCCATCATCTTGGCCAGCAAGGTCTTGCGGTCCAGGCCCAGTTCGGTGACTTGGCTGTCCAGGGTCTGCTGCAAGCGGCCGGGAAACTGGCGCAGCTTGCGCACCACCAAGAAAGTGCCTTTGTCCAGCAAGGCGTCGGCCTGCTCGGGCACGGCGTAGCGTTCGCGGTCGGTGCGATAGCCCAGCAGCAGCTCGCCGCGCTGCACCGCGTCTGACCAGGGCTGCGCTGGCGTCGGGCCGCTGGGCTCGCCCACCACCGGCTGGCTGATGCCGTCGACAAAGCCAAAGCTCTCCACCGTCTGCTTGGGCTTGCCGGGCGCGCTATTGCGACGCATGGCTTGCACCGACAGCACTTGCAAGCCGCTGCCTTGCTCCAGTTGTTGGATGGCGGCTTGGCGCGCCGCCTCGCTGACTTTGGCGCCATGGCGCAGCTGAATCAGCACATGCACCGCGTTCAGACCAACCCGGCCACTTTCGGCGTTAGCGCTTGCGGCAGGCCAGTTGCGCTGCGGCAGTTTCCAGTAGCGCGGGTGGTTGTGGCGCAGATCACCCAGCACGCCGGCGCGCGCTTCCATGCCTTCCACAAAGGGCTGGGGCATGCGCTCCAGCCGGCTGCTGCTGACGCCCAGCGCGCGCAGGCCGGCCAGGCTCAGCGCCACATTGCGGTAGATGCCGTCGGCCGGCTTGTTGCCCTTCACCGTGTCGTCCTCGTTGCTGGCCGGGAAGGCGGCCAGCCAGGCCACTGCCTGCGGCGCTTGCACCACGCGCAGCAAGACCATGGCGCCGCCGCTCAAGTCGGGGTAGGCCGTCAGCATGCCGCCTTGGATGTCGCTGGGCTGGTAGTCCAGCTGGCGGGTGCTGATCTCGGCCACGCGGGCGGGCTTTTCAAACCAGTCCAGCATGCGGTAGTAGGCGGCGCGCAGGGGGCTGCCCGGCGGGAACAGTTTGGCGGTGTCGAGTTGCACCAGCTCGAACAAGATGTCGCGGGCGGCGCGGATCAGGCATTGGCCGTCCGCCACGCTGGGGTCATCGCGCATGAAGTAGCGGTCCAGCGTGTACAGCGTGGCCAGGGCCGGCAGGGCGCGCACGGCCATGGCGGCGCGGGCGGGCAGGCCATCGGGCAAGGGCGCGGTTTCGCCGGGCACGGGCGTGCGTATGCGGGTGGCGGCCAGCGCCGCATCGGTCTCGGGGTGCTCGCGTTCCTGCCACTCCAGGGCGGCCAGATAGTCGTGGTCGGCGCTGCTGCGGCCGGATTCGAAGTAGAGGAAATCGCTGGCGATCTCATGCTCGCGCACCCAGTCTTTGTAGCGCTCGAAGCTGGTTTCCTTGGCCAGGCGATAGCCCTCGGCGTGGCACAGAATCAGGTCCAGCATGCTGCCGAGCTGGTCCCAGATCACCCGCATATAGGGCTCCCAGCCGCCGTCGAAGCAAACATTGAGCAGCAGCTTATGCGGCGTGCCGGGTGCGGCATCAGCCGGCGGGGCGATGATGGCCCAGCGGAAGGAGTGGACGATGTGGAAGCGGCTCACCACATCGGTGAACAAGCCCGGCGCATCGCTGGACTCGCGCGCCCCCAGGCGCAAGGCATTGAGCGACTTCAGCACCCGGCGCAGCCGGTCCACATAAGTGATGGTCTCGAAGGCGGTGACGAAGCCGGGCTTGATCGGCGTGATCAGCACCAGATCGGTGATGCCTTGCAGCTGGGTTTCGAAGGCTGGCTTGCTCATAGTGCTCCCTGATTTCTTGTATGTGGGCCTGGCGGACCGTGCGCACGATAGGCGGCTTGGCCGCTCTTGTCGTGGCAAATAATAGGGATTGAGTGTGTCAAGCGCTTCGGCTAGAAGAGGCAGGCCCGCGCTGCCCTGCGCCGTGCCAAGCCCTGTTCATGGCTGCCATTCATCGCCGCCCCACGCCGTTCACGCAGCCTATTTGCGCCTTCGTCTCGCGGCGCTGGTACGCGGCCCCGCCTTTGCCGACACTGTGTTCACTGTCAAAAATTGGCAGGCAACACCGAAAGGCCCTCGTCATGAAATCCCAACTCGCTTTGCGCACTTTGTTGACCGCTCTGATCGCAGTCGCCGCCGCGGCGCTGTTGGGGCTGAACCTGGCCGCCTTGTCTGAGCCGCCGCCGGCCGCCGCGCCCCGTGTGGTGCAGCTGGAACGTGTGGTGGTGGAGTCACCCCGCAGCACGCTGGCACCGCGCTCGGCTCAGGCCAGCAGCTTGCAGTCGGCTCCTCAAAGTTGATCTGCTGAGATGTGCGGCGGCCGCCCCTAGGCCGCTGCGCGCCTGATCCTGCCGCCTTGTAATATGGCCGCCCGCATGGCGGGACCGGACCGAGACAAGGCGATGAAAAAGAACAAAGCATTCAATATGGGCGCGCAAGCATGGAGCTTGGCGCTCTTGCTCTTTTTGGCGGCCTGCGGTGGTGGTGGTGGCGGTGCTGCCGGCAATGAGACGCCCACACCCACGCCACCGCCCGTCCCCGCGCTCAGCAGCCAATGTGAAGCTGGCTCGGTGGCTCGCTTGGCACTTGAGGCCGCACCGCTGGCCGGCCGCAACACCGAGTTGGCTCTGCTCGCCTGCGAGGGCGCCACGCTCAGCGCCCTGCAGTGGACGCAAACCGCCGGGCCTGCCCTGAATGCCATGTCCAGCCGCTCGCAGGCGCTCAGTGTCGAGCCCACGGCAGCGGGGGCTTATCAGTTTGAGCTGCGCTATGTCGATGCCAAAGGGCGCTCTTTTCAAGCGCCGGTGCAGTTCAACAGCAGCAGTGCGGCGGCTGCTACTCCGGCCCTGGTGGTGCGCGGTGAGCCCTCGGTGCTGGCTGGCGGGCAGACTTCGCTGCGCGCTTGGGCTCCCGGCTTCAGCGAGGCCGAATTGGCCGGCGCACAAGTGGCCTGGAGCCAGAGCGGCGACGCCAGTGCCACGCTGAGCGGCGCCGATGGCTGGCGCGTCATCATCAAAGCGCCAGCGGTGCAGCGCGACAGCAGCCTGAGCTTGAGCGTGCGGCTCACCCTGGCCGATGGCCGTACGGCCATGGGGCAGTTCAGCCTGCTGGTGCAAGCCGTGCCGGGTCTGCCGGCCGACCCTTTGTTCACCAGCAGCAATCCGGTCAGCCGCACCTACCCCTATCTGGCCCAAGGCCCTTATGCGGCGGCCTTGCGCGACTGTGTCTTCAGCCCTTACTTGAGCCGCAGCAATCCCAACAACACCTGCACCCTGGGCCAGTTGCCCAGCCTCGGCCAGACCAGCGGCGGGGCGGCGCCGACGGTGGAGCAGGTGATGCAGCGCGTCGTCGTCTCCAACGACTGGATGGCCGAGGTGTTCGAGCGCTTTTTGCGCGAGCAAGATGTCAACGGCGACTTCCGCCGCATGCTGGCGGCCGTCACCGCCGTGGTGATCGGCGGCCAGGTGCGGCCGGCTTTTTACTGGAGCACGACTGGCGCCATTTATCTGGACGCCAGCTATCTGTGGCTCACCCCCGCCCAGCGCGACAGCATCAGCGAAGCCGTTGACCCACGCTCCGCCAACGGCAGCACGCTGGCCTTCGCCACGCCCTGGCGTTATGTGCTGAATAACCAGCATGCCGTCACCAGCTATGCCATCAGCGCGCGCCAAAGCCGCAGCCTGAATGAGCTGCCTTATGACCTGGGGCGCTTGCTGTATCACGAGCTGACGCATGCCAATGACTTCCTGCCGCCCCGCGTGCATGCCAGCCTGGACAGCAGCAAACGGGTCTACCAGGCCAGCCCGGCCAACACCGCCTCGCAGCAGCTGGCGCAAACCTTGCCCTTCTTCTCGCAAGAGATGCAGGGCCTGGCCTCGGTGCTGTCCTTCGGCGCCACACCCACGCCGGTGCAAGACGCCTACCGCCCCGAGGACATCACCCGCTTCTTCAGCCAGGACCGGGTCAACGACGATTACAGCTATTCGGTACCCAGCGGCGCCAGCGTGCCGCGTGAGGACGCCGCCATGCTGGTGGAGGAGGGCATGATGCAGCTGCGCTACGGCGTGCTGCGTGACTTTGCTGTGACGAATCAGCTGCAGCCCGGCAGCAGCAGCGCCGATCTGGTGTTGAACTGGGGCCAGCGCGGGCGCATCGGCGAGCCCAGCATCCGGCCGCGCTTGCAACTGGTGCTGAACGATTTGCTGCCCTGGTTGCCGGCCAACTTCAGCGCCGGGCTGGCCGCACCGCTGGCCTTGCGGGCCGGGCAGACCTGGGGCGCCAATCTCGATCAGGCCGCGTTGGCAGCGGCGCGGGTCAAACCTTTGACGGCGCAGCAGCGCCTCAATGAGCAGGAGCAGACGACCCGCGTGCTGCGCGCCCGCTGAAGTGCGAGCAAGCCCTTGTTGCAGGCGCTTGATGCTGCCGAGACCAGGGGTTTTCCAGTAGCCGGAAGTGCGTTCATCCGGCTCTGCTGCAACTCAATCGCCTCTCCTGTCGCTTGATCGCCTGGGCCTGGAAAGCACCGCGCTCAAAGCCGAAACTGCATTCATGGGTAGCGCATCTGCTACTCGCAGCAGCAGGAGTTAGTGCCATGATTGCCAGCCCCAAGAATCTCTTCGTTACCGTGTTCACCGCTGTCGGCCTGATCGCCGGCGCCGCCACCGCCTGGGTCGTGCAGGCAAAGCCTGAGGCGTCCATGCGCGTCGTCAAGCTTGAGCGTGTGGTCATCGAAGGCAAGCGCCCCGTGGCCCCCGCCATCGTGGCCCAGCAGCAGCCAGTCGAGAAGCTGCCCCGCGTGGTCATCGAAGCCCGCCGCACGCCTGCCGCTGCCGACACCACCGTGCTGGTGGCCAAGGCCAAGGTCTGCAACAACCCCGTGCAATGCTGAAGCCCGCCTGCGTCGGCGCCTGTCGTTTGGCGCCGCTTGGCACACCGTTCGTCGTAATGCCTTTTTGACTTTTCGCCCACCTCTCTAAGATCGCGCCACACCAGTTGAGGAGGGCGGTCGATGACAGAGATCTTGCAAGTTCAGGGCTTGAAGAAAGCCTTTGGCGCCAGGCAGGCGGTGCGTGAAGTTTCCTTCCAGGTGCGTGCCGGCGAGTTGCTCGGCTTCCTCGGCCCCAACGGCGCGGGCAAGTCCACCACGCTCGCGATGATGGCCGGCCTGATCCCCGCAGACAGTGGTTCGGTCCATGTGGCCGGCATCAGCTTGGCGGAGCAAGCGAACGCGTTCAAGTGCCGCATCGGCTTGGTGCCCCAGGACATTGCGCTGTTCGAGGATTTGCCGGCCCAGGCCAATATCGAATTGTTCGGCGCGCTCTACGGCATGTCCGGCCACGCCCTGCGGCAGCGCGCACGCGAGGTGTTGGATTGGGTTGGCCTAGCCGAGCGTGCACAAGACAAGCCCGCCAGCTTCAGCGGCGGCATGAAGCGCCGCCTCAATATCGCCTGCGCCCTGGTCCATGACCCCGACGTGCTCTTGCTGGACGAGCCCACCGCCGGGGTTGACCCGCAAAGCCGTAACGCCATCTTCGATCAGCTCGAACGGCTCAAACGCGCCGGCAAAGCCCTGGTCTACACCACCCACTACATGGAAGAAGTGGAGCGCCTGGCCGACCGGGTGCTGATCATGGACCACGGCGAGGTGCTGGCCAGCGGCACCCTACCCGAGCTTTACCGCCGCTTGCCCGCCGCGCAAACCCTGCAGCTGGAATTGGAGGATGGCGCGCCGCTGGATCTGGCCGCCTTGCAGGCCCTGGCTGGCGTCAGGCAAGTCGAGTTGCACGGCAGCCAACTCAAGCTGGGCGTGCAAGACCTGACCCTGGCCACCCCGCTTGTCTTGCAGGCCCTGGCCGCGCAAGGCCAGCAGCTGCGCCACATCAGCTCAGGCCGGGCCAATCTGGAAGATGTGTTCCTGGCCCTGACCGGCCGCCAGCTGCGCGATTGAGAGTAAGGACACCACCATGCACGCTTTTTTCGCGCTTCTTCGCAAGGACTTGGTCCTGCATTTCTCCAACCGCCGCGCGGTGTTGATGAGCATTGCCGCGCCGATTCTGATCGCGGCGTTTTTCGGCAGCCTCTTCGGCGGCTCGGGCAACAAGCCCGCCCATGTGCCGGTGGCCATCACGGATCTGGACCGCAGCGCCTTGTCGCAAAAGCTGGTGGCGGCGTTGCGCGCTGACCCCAGCCTGGCCCTCAGCGAATTGCCGGCCGAAGAGGCTCAGGCGCAGGTCAGGGCCGGCAAGCTGCGCGCTGCGATTGAGCTGCCGGCAGGCTTTGCCGCGCAAGCCGGCCGTGCCATGTTTGGCGGCCAGAACAAGCCGGAGGTGGGCGTGGTCTACGACCCCTCGCAAGCCATGGCCCTGCCGTTGGTGCGCGGCCTGCTGACCCAGCATGCGATGGCCTTGGTGGCGCAGCAGACCTTCGGCGCCAACAGCCCGGTCCTCAAGGATGCGCGGTCCGAGGTGGCCGCCGACACGCAGATGCCCGCCGCCCAGCGCCAGGACTTGCTGCAGATGTTCGACAGCATCAAGCGCGTGCAGGCGCAAACCGCGACACCTTCGGCTTCAGCGCCGACATCCGCAGCCTCCGCCGCTTCTGGCGCATTGACCGGGCCCAGCTTCAGCCCACCCTTCAACACCCGCGAAACCGAGGCCAGCGCGCGGCCCGAGCTGCACTACAACAGCTATGCCCATTCCTTCGCCGGCATGGGGGTGCAATTCATTTTGATGATGGGGGTGGACATCGGCGTGGGCTTGCTGCTGCTGCGCCGCCAAGGCCTGTGGCTGCGCCTGCGTGCCGCGCCGCTGTCGCGTGCCACCTTGCTGGGCAGCCGCATGGCCAGCTGCGCGCTGATCGCCTTGCTGGTGTTCGCGGCCATTTATGCCGTGGCCATGGCCGCTTTTGGGGTGCGGGTGGAAGGCAGCTGGCTGGGCTTTGCGGCGGTGCTGCTGGCCTTCTCTGCGCTGACATCGAGCTTTGGCTTGTTGATTGCCGCGCTGGGCAAAACGCCCGAGGCCACGCGTGGGCTGGCGATTCTGGCGACCTTGCTGATGGTCATGCTCGGCGGCGCCTGGGTGCCGTCCTTCATCTTCCCGGAGTGGCTGCAAACCTTGTCGATGTTTGTGCCCACGCGCTGGGCGGTGGATGGGCTGGATGCCATGACCTGGCGTGCCCAAGGCTTGCAGGAAGCGCTGCTGCCGGTGGCGGTGATGCTGGGCTTTACCTTGTTGTTCGCGGCCCTGGCTTTGGCGCGTTTCAAATGGGAGGAGTGATCGGCCTCGGCTTTGGCCACGACTTGGCCTAATGCGGCACAAAGTCACAGCAAGCGCATAAGCGCTGCCAAAGCGTTACCTCGGCTTACATACTGCTGGCCGCGGCCGCCCTGCGGTTCGCTCGGGCTGACTAGAGTTCCGACCTTGGCGCCGCCATTTGTTTTGGCGCCGCGTGTGGGAGCGAAATGAGAGTCGAATTTGATCCGATGGCCCTGCGACAGGCGCCGCAGCCGCAGCTGATGCAGCCAGATCGGGCGCGTCGGGCCCTGGCCAGCCTGTTGGTGTCGCTGGCGGTGGCTGGCTTGACGGCCTGCGGCGGCGGTGGTGCCGGTGGCAGCAGCAGTACGGGCGACACCGGGGCCACGCCGAATGCAGGCGCTCCCGCGCCCAGCCCCACGCCCGAGCCCGCACCCGCCAAGCCCAGCCGTGACGAAGCGCGCCGCTTCCTGCTGCAAGCCAGTTTCGGCCCCACCGAGGCCAGCATCCAGGCGGTGATGGATCAAGGCTATGCGGCCTGGATCGATCAACAACTGGCCCTGCCCGCCAGCTCACACCGCGCCAACTGGGAAGCCTCAGACGCCAGCCTCAAGGCCGCCAAGGCGACGGCCAGCGCCGGTACGGGCGAGGTGCTGGATTCGTTTTACAAAGCAGCCATCAGCGGTGAGGACCAGCTGCGCCAGCGAATGGCCTATGCCTTGTCGCAGATCTTTGTGATTTCGCTGGCCCATGGCACGGTGGACGATCAGCCGCGCGGCGCCGCCAGCTATCTGGACATGTTGGCCGCCCAAGGCCTGGGCAGCTATCGCAATCTGCTGGAGCAGGTGGCGCGCCATCCGATGATGGGCTTGTACCTCTCGCATCTGAAGAACCAGAAAGAAGACCCCGCCACCGGCCGCGTTGCGGATGAGAACTTCGCCCGCGAGGTGATGCAGCTGTTTTCCATCGGCCTGGTCGCGCTCAACCCTGATGGCAGCGCCAAGTTGTCCGCTGGTGTGGCAACACCCACCTACGGCCCCGACGACATCGCCGGCATGGCCAAGGTCTTCACCGGCTGGAGCTGGGACGGCCCCGACACCGACAACGGCCGCTTCTTCGGCTGGTGCCCGAGTTTTTGCTCGGCAGACCGCGCCATCATGCCGATGCAGGGCTATGGCCAATACCACTCGCTGGCGGAGAAGCGCTTTCTCGGCCAGGTGCTGCCGGCGCAAACCCGCGCTGACCCGAACGCCAGCCTCAAGCTGGCGCTCGACACCCTGGCCAGCCACCCCAATGTGGGCCCCTTCATTGGCCGCCAGCTGATTCAACGCCTGGTCACCAGCCATCCCAGCCCGGCCTATGTGGCGCGGGTGAGCGCGGCCTTTGGTGCTAGCGGCGATATGCGCGCCATGCTCAAGGCGGTGCTGCTGGATCCCGAAGCGCGCAACACGCCTGCCGCTGATGCGAACAGTTATGGCAAGCTGCGCGAGCCGGTGCTGCGCCTGACCCAGGCTCTGCGTGCCCTGGGCGCCAGCAGCGATTCGGGCGCCTGGCTGATCCGCAGCACCGACGACCCCGGCTCGCAGCTGGGCCAGTCGCCGCTGCGTTCGCCCTCGGTGTTCAATTTCTACCGCCCCGGCTATGTGGCGGCGGGCAGCGAAACCGGCGCCGCCCAGCTCACCATGCCCGAGCTGGCGCTGGTGAACGAGACCTCGGTGGCCGGCTACTCGGTCTATATGCGCAACGGCCTGGGCAATGGCTTCGGCATGTCCGGGGCCGACTGGAAGGCCGCGCGCCCCGATGTGCAGCTCAATCTCAGCGCCGAGATCGCCCTGGCCGACAAGCCCGCCGAGCTGGTGGGCGCTGTGGTCACCAAACTGCTGGGGGCGCGCAGCAATGCCGCCCTGCAGGCGGAGATCGTGGCAGCGGTGGAAAGCGTCAAGCTCGACGCCCTGAAGGCCGACGCCAGCAACCAGAAAACTGTCGACGAGCAGCGCCGCAACCGCGCCCGCATGGCGGTCTATCTGAGCTTGATGGCTCCCGAATACCTGGTGCAGAAGTAAATCATCATGAGCCAAGCCACTTTTCACTCCGCGGCCTCGCGCCGTGCCTTTCTGCGCCAAGCCTCGGCCTTTGCCGGCCTGGGCGTGGCCGCCCCGCTGGGCCTGAATCTGGCCGCCATGGGCAGCGCCAGTGCCCAAACGGCCGGTGACTACAAAGCCATCGTCTGCCTGTTCATGAACGGCGGCAACGACGGCCTGAACATGGTCTTGCCCACCGACGCTGACAGCTGGGCCGCCTACACCGCCACCCGCAACCAGGCACCGGACTCCATCGCGCTGCTGGCGCCGGGGGCGCCGCCCACAGCGAGCGCAGCGGCCGGCTCACCGACGCGCTTGGGCGGTGTTTTGCCGATCAGCCCGATCTCGAGCCAAGGCCGCAGCTTTGCCCTGCACCCCAGCATGGCGGCGGCGCGTGATCTGTTCGCCGCCGGCCGCTTGGCGGTCTTGCCTAATATCGGCACCCTGGTCAAACCCACCAGCAAAGCTGATTTGAAGTTGGTCAGCTTCCCGCGGCCGGCCGCGCTGTTCTCGCACAACGACCAGCAATCCACCTGGCAAGCCCTCAGCCCCGAGGGCGCTTCGCTGGGCTGGGGTGGGCGCATTGCCGACATGCTGCTGGCCAATAACAGCCAGCCCATCTTCAGCGCCGTCTCGGCCGGCGGCAACGCGGTGTTCCTGACTGGGCGCCAGGTCTTGCCTTATCAAATCGGCAGCCGCGGCGCGGTGCGGGTGGGTGGCAGCGGCAGCAGCCTGTTCGGCTCCACCACGGCGACCGAGCGCTTGCGCAATGTCATGCGCGGTGGCCGTAGCACTGACCTGATCGGCCGCGACCACGCCGCCGTGGTGGCCCGCGCGCTCAGCGCCGAAAGCCTGATCGTGCCGGCCTTGCCCGACATTGTTCCCGCGCCCTATGGCTCCGGCGGCCTGGTGGCCGGCGCGGCTGACCCACTGCTGCAGTACGACAACCCGCTCACCGGCGCCAAAGCCAATAACTCGCTGGCTCAGCAGCTGCAGGTGGTGGCGCGCACCATCGGCGCGCGCGGCAGCCTGGGCGTGGGGCGGCAGGTGTTCTTCGTCAGCGTCGGTGGCTTCGACACCCATGACGACCAGAACCGCGCCCATGCCGATCTGATGGCCAAGCTGTCGCACGCACTGAGCTACTTTGACGCCACCCTGGGCGCCATGGGCATGCGCAATCAAGTCACCACCTTCACCGCCAGTGACTTTGGCCGTAGCTTCACCAGCAATGGCGATGGCACCGACCACGGCTGGGGCAGCCATCATCTGGTGATGGGCGGCGCGGTGCGCGGGCGCGAGTTCTACGGCAAGTTCCCGCAGCTGGGCCTGAAGAATGCCGGCAACAACCAGTTCGACAGCAGCCCCAATCAGCTCGCCAACGGCGTGCTGCTGCCCGAGACCTCGGTGGAACAGCTGGGCGCCACGCTGGGCCGCTGGATGGGTGTGTCAGACGGCGGCCTGGCCGACATCTTCCCGAACTTGAAGAACTTTGATGCCGGCGTGCGCGACTTGAAGTTCTTCGGCTGACGGCTTGTTGTTGGCTGAGCGGTGAGCTGAGCAGGCTTGCTCGCTGCTCAGCTCACATCACTTCATTCCAACTCAGGCCTGATCCAGCACCCGCAGAATCTCAGCCCCGTAGGCTTCGAGCTTTTTCGCGCCCACGCCGCTGATGCCGGCCAGCTCATCGAGCGTGCCGGGCCGGCGCCGGGCCATCTCGGCCAGGGTCACGTTCTGGAAGATCACATAGGCCGGCAGGCTGTGTTCCTTGGCCACCTCCGCGCGCCAGGCTTTGAGCTGCTCAAACGCGGCTTGCGCCTGTTCGTCCATATCGCCCAGATCACGCGCCGCACTGCTGCCTCCGCCTGGCTTCTTGCCACTGCCCGAACTTTGTTTGCCGCGTTTGCTGGCCACCGAAGGCACGCGAAGAAGCAGTTGCACCTCGCCCTTCAGCACCGAGCGGGCCGAGTCCGCCAGCACCAGGGTCATGTATTCGCCCTCGGTCTGCACATGGCCCAGGGCGATCAGCTGGCGCAGCACGGCGCGCCACTGCGTCTCGGGCAGGTCGGCGCCCACGCCCCAGGTGCTCAGGGTCTGGTGGCCGTATTGCGTGACCTTGTCGGTGACCTTGCCGCGCAGCACATCGATCAAATGCCCGGCGCCAAAGCGCTGGCCGCCGTTCTGGTGAAAGCGGTAGATGCAGCTGAGCAGCTTGCGGGCGGCCTCGGTGCCGTCCCAGGTGGCCGGGGGAAACAAGCAGTTGTCACAGTTTCCGCAGGCCGAGCTGGCCTCACCGAAATAGCCTAACAAGCGAACCCGACGGCAATCGGTCGCCTCGGCCAGGGCCAGCAAGGCATCGAGCTTGCCGCGCTGGCCTTTCTTGAATTCTTCCTCGGCCGGGCTTTCGTCAATCATGCGGCGTTGGTTCACCACATCGGCCAGGCCATAAGCCATCCAGGCGTCGGCAGGGGCACCGTCGCGGCCGGCACGGCCGGTTTCCTGGTAATAGCTTTCGATGTTTTTGGGCAGGTCCAGGTGGGCGACGAAGCGCACATCGGGCTTGTCGATGCCCATGCCGAAGGCGATGGTGGCCACCATCACCACACTGTCTTCGCGCAAGAAGCGGTCTTGATGCTTTTGGCGCAGGGCTGCGTCAAGGCCGGCATGGTAGGGCAGGGCCTTGATGCCCTCGGCCACCAACCAGTCAGCGGTTTCTTCCACCTTCTTGCGGCTTTGGCAGTACACCACGCCGGCATCGTCTTCATGCTCGTCACGGATCAGGCGCAGCAGCTGCTCGCGCGGCTTGTCCTTTTCGACAATCGTGTAGCGGATATTGGGCCGGTCGAAAGAGGAGATGAAGACGCGTGCCTCTTCCAAGCGCAGGCGGCTGATGATGTCGGCGCGGGTCAGGTCGTCGGCGGTGGCGGTCAGCGCGATGCGCGGCACGTTCGGGAAACGCTCGTGCAGCAGGCTCAGCGCCAGGTACTCGCTGCGGAAGTCATGCCCCCATTGGCTGACGCAATGCGCCTCGTCAATGGCGAACAGGCTCAGCAGGCCGCGCTCGTACAGTGAATCCAGCTGGGCCAGAAAGCGTGGGTTGGTGATGCGCTCGGGCGCGGCGTAAAGCATCACCAGGCGGCCGCTCATCATCTCGCGCTCGACATGGGCGGCTTGCTCGCCGCTCAGCGTCGAGTTCAAAAAGGCCGCGTGCACGCCGGCTTCTTCCAGCGCACCCACCTGGTCATGCATCAGCGCGATCAGGGGGCTCACCACCACCGTGACGCCCTGGCCCGCGCGGTGGCGGGCAATCGCCGGGATCTGGTAGCACAGGCTTTTGCCGCCGCCCGTGGGCATCAGCACCAGCGCGTCACCGCTGTCGCCCACATGCTGGATGATGGCTTCTTGCGCGCCGCGGAAGGCGCCGTAGCCAAACACCTCTTGCAGGATGTTCAACAGGACGGGATGATGGTTTGGCTGGCTCATGGTGGCCCGCATTGTCGAGGAGAACCACTTTGGACGAAAAAAGCCAGGCCTTGCGTGCCAAGCTGATCCGCAATCATCTCGACTTGCCGCGTGAGCGCTTTGTGCGCGCGCCGCGCTACGACAGCATGATTGGCGCCCTGTCCGACGGCACCCTGGCGCGCAAACTGGGCTGCGGCGTCGACACCGTGGCGCCGGGCCAGCAAAGCTGCCCCTATCACTTCCACCACACGCAAGAAGAGATGTTCGTCGTGCTGGCGGGCGAGGGCACGCTGCGGGTGGCCGGTGAGATGCTGCCGATCAAGACGGGCGATGTGATCTTCATCCCCTGCGGCCCCGACTATCCGCATCAAATCCTCAACACCTCGAACGCGCCGCTGAGCTATTTGTCCATCAGCACCCAGGAGCGCCCCGAGGTTTGCGAGTACCCTGACTCCGGCAAGATCGGCGTTTTCGCCGCCCGGGGCCGCAGCTTTGTGCAGCGCCCGGAGAACGGGCTGGACTATTGGGAGGGCGAGCCCTAATCTGGCTTTGTGGCTGGGGCGGCATAATCCGCCCTTTGGTTTTCTCCTTCTCTGCGGAGCGCACGCATCATGGCCTCGGTCAATAAAGTCATTCTCATCGGCAATCTGGGGCGCGACCCCGAGTTGCGCTACAACCCCAGCGGCGTTGCCTTCTGCACCATCAGCTTGGCGACCACCCGCAACTGGAAGAACCGCGAGTCCGGCGAGAAGCAGGAAGAGACCGAATGGCACCGTGTCGTGTTCAACGACAAGCTGGCCGAAATCGTCGGCCAGTACTGCAAGAAGGGCAAGCCGCTCTACGTTGAAGGCCGTCTGCGCACCCGCAAGTGGCAAGACAAAGAAGGCCGCGACACCTACACCACCGAAATCATCGCCGACCAGATGCAATTGCTGGGCGGCCGTGACAGCGGTGGCGACGAAGGCGGTGGCGGCGGTGGTGGCTACAGCGCCCGTGGTGGTGCCGGTGGCGGCAGCAGCTACGGTGGCGGTGGCGACGACTACGGCGACCAACCCGCCGCTCGCGCCCCGGCAGCCCGCCCGGCAGCAGCCCCTCGCGCCCCGGCTCCGCGCGCACCTGCGCCAGCACCGCGTGCGGCGACGGGGTTTGACGATATGGACGACGACATCCCGTTCTGAAAAGTGCCTGGCAGTTAGTTGTCAACAAAAAGCCCGCGGCCTAATAGCTGCGGGCTTTTTTTATTGTTTACATCGCATCTCTTGTTCTTTGTCGGGGTTGGGTATCGCCTACCCCCCAAGATGCGCAAACAACAGAACCCAGACCGGATTCGCTTGCTCGTTCTTGCTTTAGGCGAGCGCTTTCCGTTCTAGGCTGAGAGCGGTCGCGCGCACGAAGCACCTACATGTCCGCTCAGGCGCGTCCGCAGACGTTCATCCAATGGGCTCAGTTCAGCGAAGGGGGTGCGATGACAAACGTGTTTCGACTCGACAGGCCCCACAGCTATTGATATGCCGCACGTGTCGATAGTCAGCGAACGCTGTTGCGACGGAGACCCTGTCCGGGGACAGCTTGCCTACAACAAGTGCTTTAGGCCACACTGGCAGCAGAACTCATGGCGATTAATCGTCCAGAGAAGACCCAGGGAGGGAGAGATGGCAGACGTGAGTCAGCTTGCAGGGGCTGAGATAGATGGATGGAAGCTTGAAAAGTCGATTGGTCAGGGCGCTGACGGGATCGTCTATGCGGCCAGCGGCGTGGACGGACGTCTAGCAGCAGTCAAGCTTTTTTTTCCAGATGCTCTGCAAAAGAATGGGCTAACTGAAGCTCGGCAGCGGCTTGATATTCAGCTTTCGCTCGCGGGAAAGAAGCATCACCCGCATCTCGTGGAGGTTTATGGCGGCGGTGAGTGCCCCGAGCACGAATCCTTGTTTCTTGCCATGGAGCTTGTTCCTGGAACCTCGCTTGACAAGCTAACTGGCAAGGTGCCTGCGCAGCACGTGCCAGAGCTGCTAAAGCAGCTAGCAGGCGCAGCTAGGTATTTGGAGGAAGAACTTGAGCTGTTTCATCGAGACATAAAACCAGCAAATATAGTTGTTAGCGATGATTTCAGCATGTTGACGCTTTTGGATCTCGGCGTGGTGTACAGACTCCCCGATGATGACGATGGGGGGAGGCTGTCTGGGGCTGAGTTTGTTGCGACGCTCAGATATAGCCCGCCAGAGTTTGTTTGGAGGACGGAAGAGGGCAGCGAGGATGGGGCTTGGCGAGCAATCACGTTCTATCAGATTGGTGCGACACTTCACGATTTGATTGTTGGCAAGCGCTTATTTGATGGCGAGGACCAGCCTAGGGCCCGCCTATATGATTGCGTCAAAGAAAAAACTCCCAATATCCCATCGACTGGTATTGAGCCTTGGCTTGGTCAGTTGACGCAAGCTTGCTTATTGAAAGATTGGCGGCAGAGACTTCATTTTCTGAACTGGGAAAGCTTCAATGGTCCGCTGCAGGATAATGGAATTGCAGTTCGTGAGCGTCAAATCCAATTGATGCAGGCAACAAAGGAAGAGGCAAAGTTGGCCGCGGCCCGGAAAATGTCTTCAGTTACTACAAAATCTAGGGAGCAAGAATTGTGGTTGCTGAATTCTGGGGTTTTTCTGGAAATTCGGAATTATCTGTTGGATTCTTCGATTTTCCCGAGATTCAGGGTCGCGGAGGAATTTGTATCTGAACAGGAGTATCACTCGACGTTTGAATTCGAGGCGGATGCGAACAAGCAATTCCAAAGACCCTGGAGCGTGAAAATAAAAATCATGATCTCACCTGTTGCGCTCGAGGCTACGGACGTCAGATTTGAGGCCGTATGTGGGGACGCAAGAATCGCTGAGGCAACGTGGACGGAGATGTTCACCGTTCAGTCAGCTTTCTCGAATTGTCAGCGGGTGTTGCTAGACGCGGCCTTCGTGCTGCTGTCTTAGTTAGGGAGGACGAAAATGACAGGCATGTTCTGGATTACCGGCGATGACCTCGATGCAGATCAGGCAAAGGCCGTTGAAGGTATACCCGAAGCGCAGAGCTTTCTTCTTTACGGCCCCGCAGGTTCGGGCAAGACAAACATCTTGCTGCTGAGAGCTAAGTGGCTCACCTATCGCAAAAAAACGAATTTCAAAATCATCGCTTTTACTGCAAGCCTAAAGCGCTTTATAGCGCAGGGATGCACGCACTACGGATTTGACCCTGCTTCGGCAGTCACTCAGATGACCTTTTTTAAAGAGATTCTAGATGAATTTGGCGTGCATTATGAATTGACGAGGAGCTTTGAGCCCGACAGGACAATGCTCGCAGGCAAGGTCTTGTCTTTGATTGAATCAAAGGGGATCGACGGGACATACTGCGAAACATTGCTCGTTGACGAAGCGCAGGACTATACAGACACGGAATTGCTTGTATTCAGGCGTCTCGCGAAGACGCTTGTCCTTGCAATGGACTCGCGGCAAAGTATTTACCGCACGACCCATACACCCGATCTGCCCGAGAAGCTCGTCGGTGGTCAAGTCATCACGCTTCAGTACCACTATAGAAGCGGATTGAAACTCTGTAAGGTTGCCGATGCCATTCTTTCGGATGCCGCGGCCTTTCCTAAAATTCAAGGTGAATGCAAGTACCCGGAAAGTACAAGACCTTCTCAGGTGGTTTCGGCTACTTATCCTTCGTTGGATGCTCAACTTTCCGCAATCGCTGCAAATGTGGCCATGCAGATTGACCTTTATCCCGAAGAGAAGATCGGAATTCTGTTTCCAAAGAAAGATCAATCAACTGCGTTTGAAGACTACCTGTCAGCCAATCCGATCGCAGGAGCCAACGAGGTAGTGTATATCGACACGCTCCACGGCTCAAAGGGCTGGGAATTTCGGGCCGTGCACATCGCGGGACTTGAAGCACTCTACAAGATGGGAGCTACGCAGAAGCGTTTGATTTACACCGGATTGCTGCGCGGGAAAACAAGCGCGCACATCTATTTCAGTGGGCATTTACCAGGTTATTTGGATTCGGCGCTTGGGAAGCTTGAGCCTCCGAGGCCGATGCCCACACTAAGCGATCTATTTAAATCAACATGAATTTTCAATTCGGCCGAGAGGCAATCAACGAAATGCTGGGATCTGATTCCCATGCAAAGGGCAGGCCGTCAACCGAAGATCTGTTCACGACAACTTTGACTAACGCTCCCCGCGTTCACAAGACTTATCGAAATGGATACGACCGTCAGCAATTGCCGCTAGTGGTCGTGCCAAGTGACTCAGACTTTGATGAGTTTTTTGCCACCGTTGCTACTTATTATTCTGGTCAAGTTCCAATAACTGCATATATGCATGTTATCGGCGAGGAGTTGGAGCGTTTCATTGACGAAGATCGCGCGACACCGGTATTCGATGACGGCTCTTCGACCTTGCTGTTGTCGCTCATCGGGGCAAGTTTGGGTGAAACGACACTTGCAGCTTTGCACGGAGGTGATAACGCCCCGGTTACTTCCTACTCGAGCTGCCGTCGATCTTTGTCCTATGTGATGGCTCGGACCACCGCGCTATATCCAAAACTTGAACCAAGAAATGTCGCTGACCGTTGGCAAAGGCTGCGCAGGCTCACTGGCCTTCCTGTATCTCAGATAGCCGTTGAGGCAGTGGTCACAACACATGCCATCGCGGTAAATTCCAAAAATTTCGACCGGCAGGCTTCTCTGCCCAAGATGCTACGAAGTCCGCTGGGTAAACAACTCCGGGGTGCGGATCGCGGGGAGGCGTTGCGGGACATACTGGTCGACACCTATCCTCGACTGACTGAAGCGTTTACGAGCATGTCGGGCCCGTTCGACAGTCGTATGGCTGCGTTCCTAAGCGGAGTGCGAGAGATTCAGTCCTTGTCACACGGGCCTGAAGTGGACAGCGTGGCGGTTGCATTTCTCTGCAATAGCATATTGCCGGGCTCATTCGCGCATAGCAAGGTGCTAACTCGTCTTGTTGAATTCTTCCCCTCAGCACTTGTTTGGTATGGTGTGTTTTCGGCGACTTCCTCGGAGTTCGATGTCCGAAATTTCGGGAATGGGATAGCATTTAAACTAATGCGTGATCTCGCTCAGCCGTTTTCATTTTCTGATAGGCCGCAGTGTGATTTATCGCTGGACGAGTTTGAGGTTTTGGCGCGTGGCGCAATAAAGCCTGAAGCAATAAAGCCTAGTCAAGTGAAGACGGCTGTTGTAGCACTACTGCCAGGCGTAGATGTTCTATCTAGGGTTATGCCCGAGGACGAAGTGGTTCGATATACCGAACGGGACGACGTGGGGGCAGAGCGTTTGGAACATGCCACGAGACTCGTTGAGGAAGCATCTTCGCTTTTGCGCGAGATTGCCTACGAGAGGGACCGGAAGATTTCCGGCCCTTCGTTTGCGAAGCGCAGGAAGAGATAAGGTTGCGATGAGTTTTGAGATATTCCCTTTCTGGCGCGGCGTCTCAAGCAAATATGACTTGAAAGCGCCGACGGTCAATGTCACCCGTTTGGATCGCAAACCGAAGAACAGTGGGCAAAGTTTCCACAAGTTGGCGGATGCATGGTTTGAAAAGCGTTTTGGTATTCCATTTAGAAGCCAGGCATTGCACGTTACGTCAAGATTGTTGACTGCTAGGACATACGGTGCAACCCCTGCTCACGTGATGAGAATAATTCCTTTATCTGACTACCAATACTGCTGGTCCGAAAAAACGCAAGATCTGCTGTTTGGTGCGAATGCACTGGCTAATTGCGGCAAAGAAGAAGTTGAACAGTATCTTGAGTCGATGGAATATCGGACCGACGGTCTCGAAGAGGCACATGCCTCTGGCCATGAAGTTATGCTCAGGTGCGGTACCTACATCGCGATCCCCATGCACATGCTGGAACACGAAGAACCAAAAGAACCGAAGTCCTTGATAGTTCTGAGCGGAGGCTAGGGCCCCTCTCTCCGCTGACTCGGCGTCGCACGGGCACTCGACCAGGAGTTCGAGCGTCGCTGCCTGCCCACTAGCCGACGGTTGCTTGGGTCGCAGCTAAGGGCTGCAAGCGCTGCAAAGCCGCCGGCCTCTTTAGTTCCGTGGGCTATGCAACAGGTAGTTGCTCGCCCTGCTCTCTATGTGGCGAGCTGATGTTGAAACTCCATAGGTCAGCGTTCCCGTTCTAAACCGAACCAACAGCTGCCCTGCCAACATCAGGCCCGTACCCCAAAGGCGACAGGCCCTTTTTATGGCCAGCGGCGCTCACGCGGCTACAGTGGTCAGCCCTGTAGCTCAGCCGGGCCAATGCCCGGGCCCGCCCCGCCATGACTAGCGCCGCTTCCTCGTCCTGCGTCCCTCCAGTCGACCGCTGGCAATTCTGGATCGACCGGGGCGGTACCTTCACCGATCTGGTGGGGCGTGCGCCGGGCGGTGAATTGCATACGCTCAAGCTGCTGTCGGAAAACCCCGAGCAGTACCGCGACGCGGCGGTGGAAGGCATGCGCCGCTTGCTGGGCTTGCAGGCTGGGGAGCTGATCACGCCCGAGCGAGTGGAGTGCGTGAAGATGGGCACTACGGTGGCGACCAATGCCTTGCTGGAGCGCAAGGGCGAGCCCACCTTGCTGGTGACGACTCGGGGCTTTCGCGATGCGCTGCGCATTGCCACCCAGGCACGGCCCAAGCTGTTTGAACGCCATATCGTGCTGCCCGAGCTGCTGTACAGCCGCGTGATCGAGGCGCAAGAGCGCCTGGGCGCGGCGGGCGAGTTGGTGACGCCGCTGGATGAGGCTGCGCTGCGTGCTGAGCTGCAAGCGGCGTTCGACGCCGGCCTGCGTGCCTGCGCCATCGTCTTCATGCATGCCTACCGCTTCCCGGCGCATGAATTACGCGCTGAGGCCTTGGCGCGGCAGATCGGCTTCACGCAGATTTCGGTGTCGCACCGGGTCAGCCCTTTGATGAAGTTGGTGCCGCGTGGCGACACCACGGTGGTGGACGCCTACCTGTCGCCCATCCTGCGCCGCTATGTGGAGCAGGTGGCGGCGCAAATGCCTGGGGTGCCGCTGTTCTTCATGCAAAGCTCAGGTGGCTTGACGGAGGCCAGCCGCTTCCAGGGCAAGGACGCAATTTTGTCCGGCCCGGCGGGCGGCATTGTCGGCATGGTGCGCACCGCGCAATTGGCGGGTTATGACAAGGTGATTGGCTTCGATATGGGCGGCACCTCCACCGATGTCAGCCACTTCGCGGCCGACCCTGCCGCGCCACCCGGCGCCAGCCCCAGCTACGAGCGCGCTTTCGACACCGAGGTGGCGGGCGTGCGCATGCGCGCGCCGATGATGAGCATCCACACCGTTGCGGCGGGTGGCGGCTCCATCGTGCGTTTTGACGGGGCGCGCCTGCGCGTGGGGCCGGAGTCCGCGGGCGCCAAGCCCGGCCCGGCTTGCTACCGGCGCGGTGGGCCGCTCACCACCACCGATGCGAATGTGCTGCTGGGGCGCATTCAGCCCGAGTTCTTCCCGCATCTGTTCGGGCCGCAGGGCGATCAGCCGCTGGATCTGGCCGCCGCGCAGGCCGGTTTTGCCGAGCTGGCGCAGCGCATGAGTGTGGCGGCGGCCAAGCCCATCAGCGCCGAAGAAGTGGCCAGCGGCGCCTTGCAGATTGCCGTGGGCAGCATGGCCGATGCGATCAAGAAGATTTCGGTGGCGCGTGGTTACGACGTGACTCAGTACACCTTGCAGTCCTTCGGTGGTGCCGGCGGCCAAGCGGCTTGCCGGGTGGCCGATGCGCTGGGCGTCAGCCGTGTCTTGGCGCATCCGCTGGCCGGTGTGTTGAGCGCCTACGGCATGGGCCTGGCCGATCAGCTGGCCCTGCGCGAGGCCTCGCTGGAGCTGGCGCTGGACGCACCGGGCCTGCGCGCCGCGCGGGCCTTGGGCCAGCAGCTGGTGGCCGCTGCTGCGGCCGAGCTGCAAGCGCAAGGCATTGCCGCCAGCGCCTTGCAAAGCCAGGTCCGGCTGCAAGTGCGCTACCAGGGCACCGACACGGCGCTGGCTTGCGCGCTGCCACCCGAGCCAGCGCTGGGTGATGCCGGCGACGATAGCGATGCCGATGCCCTGGCGAAAATCCGCGCTACTTTTGAGCAAGCCTATGCCCAGCGCTTTGCCTTCCTGATGGCCGGGCGGGCGCTGGTGATTGAAGCGGTGGCGGTGGAATGTGTGGCCGCCGGTGCATCGGTGGTCGGCGCGCCGACTGATTCGGCCTCATTGCCGCCGAGCGAACATCAGCCCGAGCCCAGCGCCCAGCTGCGCATGTATTGCCCGGCCGATGATGCCGGGCCGGCGGGCTGGCGCGCCGCCGCGCTCTACCGGCGCGAGCTGCTGCAGCCGGGGGCTTGCATCGCCGGCCCGGCCATCTTGGCCGAGCGCAATGCCACCACGGTGGTGGACCCCGGCTGGCAGGCGCGGCTGAAAGCCGATGGCTGCATCGAACTGCTGCGCGTTTTGCCGCGCCCCAGCCGCCATGCTCTGGGCACCCAGGTGGACCCGGTGCTGCTGGAAGTGTTCAACAACCTGTTCATGAATATCGCCGAGCAGATGGGGCTGCGCCTGCAGAACACCGCTTACTCGGTCAATATCAAGGAGCGGCTGGATTTCTCTTGCGCGCTCTTCAATGCCGAGGGCGAGCTGATTGCCAATGCCCCGCATATGCCGGTGCATCTGGGCTCGATGAGCGAGTCCATCCGCAGCGTGATCGAGCGCAACCCGCAGATGCAGGCGGGCGATGTTTATGTGCTCAACGACCCCTATCACGGCGGCACCCATTTGCCGGACATCACCGTGGTCACGCCGGTGTTCCTGGCGCAGCGCGAGCGGCCTGATTTTTATGTCGCCTCGCGCGGCCACCATGCCGATATCGGTGGCATCAGCCCGGGCTCGATGCCGCCGTTTTCGCGCCGCATTGATGAAGAAGGCGTGTTGATCGACAACTTCAAGCTGGTGGCGGCTGGGGTTTTGCGGGAAGTGGAGATGCTGGCGCTGCTGGGCAGCGGCAGCCACCCGGCGCGCAATCCCGCCCAAAACATGGCCGATCTGCGGGCTCAGATCGCCGCCAACGAGAAGGGCGCGCAAGAACTCAAGGCCATGGTGGCGCAGTACGGCCAGGCCACCGTGGCCGCCTATATGCAACATGTGCAAGACAATGCCGAGGCCTCGGTGCGCCGCGCCATTGGCTCGCTCAAGGACGGCAGCTTCTGCCTGGCCTTGGACAACGGCGCGCAGATCCAGGTGGCGCTGCGGGTGGATGCGCAGGCGCGCAGCGCGGTGATCGATTTCACCGGCACCAGCCCCCAGCAGTTAACGAATAACTTCAACGCACCCAAGGCCATCACCATGGCCGCGGTGCTTTATGTGTTCCGCACCTTGGTGGACGACCAGATTCCACTCAATGCCGGTTGCCTCAAGCCTTTGCAAGTGATCGTGCCGGCGGGTTGCATGCTGAACCCGAACCCGCCCGCTGCCGTGGTGGCCGGCAATGTGGAAACCTCCTCATGCGTCACCAACGCGCTGTACGGCGCCTTGGGCGTGATGGCGGCCAGCCAATGCACGATGAATAACTTCACCTTTGGTGATGCCACCCATCAGTATTACGAAACCATCTCGGGCGGCTCTGGCGCAGGTTGGCTCAGCGGCGCCGCTCAAGCTGGCCAAGAGGGCGGCCGCGCAGGCTTTGTTGGCACCAGCGTCGTGCAAACCCATATGACCAACTCGCGCCTCACCGACCCCGAGGTGCTGGAGTTCCGCTTCCCGGTGCGGCTGGAGTCTTACGAGATCGTCCCTGGCACAGGCGGCGCCGGGCGCTGGCCGGGTGGTAACGGCGGCCTGCGCCGGGTGCGCTTCTTGGCGCCCATGACGGCCTCCATCCTCAGCAACGGCCGCCTGGCAGGTGCTTTCGGCATCGCCGGCGGCGCGGCCGGCAGCGTGGGTGCCAACTGGGTGGAGCGGGGCGACGGCAGCATCGAGCCCCTGGGTCACCTCGGCCAAGTGGCGATGCAGCCGGGCGATGTGTTTGCGATTCAGACGCCGGGTGGCGGTGGCTGCGGTGCCGTCGAGCAGCCGGCCTGATTCAGGCCACCTACCCAGCTCGGGGGGGTGCTGAACAGCCTGCGCTGAATTGTCATGATGGCTGGTTAAAGTGTCATATTCCCTGGGTTCGGGGGCGGTGAATCCACTATGGCTGCGGCGAATCGCTGTGACATAGTGGTCGCTCGCTCCGCTTCTGCCAATGCGCAGCCCGGACCCGCCAGATCATCAAAGCCCTATGGATTCACGTCGCCACTTCGCCGCACTTTCTTTACTCGCCCAGCCCCGCGCCGCTCGCCGTTTGGGCGGCTTCACCTTGCTGGAGTTGTTGGTGGTGATGGTCATCATCGGCCTGCTGGCGGGCTATGTGGGGCCGAAGTTTTTTGGCCAGATCGGCAAGTCCGAGGTCAAGGCGACGCGAGCGCAGATTGATGGCTTGCAGAAGTCACTCGACCAGTACCGGCTCGATGTGGGCCGCTACCCCACGACCGAGCAAGGCTTGGCCGTGCTGGTCGATAAGCCGGCCGATGAGCCGCGCTGGGCCGGCCCCTATCTGAGCAAGGCCTTGCCCAAAGACCCCTGGCGCAACGACTACCAGTACCGCTCGCCGGGTGAGCATGGCGACTACGACTTGTATTCCTTCGGCCGCGACGGCCGGCCGGGCGGCGAGGGCGAAGACGCCGATGTGACGAGCTGGTAGGCCACCGGCCCCGCTTCAGTCACTCGCTGCCTTTCTCCCCATCGCCCGTCGTCGGTTCTCGCCCCTCATGCCCAGCTATCTGACCCGTGTCTTTGACGCCCAGGCCGGCGTGCGGACGCAGCGCGTCGATGCACCCGACCGCCAATCGGTGGCGGCCGTCTTGGGCGTGGCGCCCCAGCATGTGCTGGAGGTGCAGGAGCTGGGCGCTGAAGCCGACGCTGGCGTTACCGGTGCCGCCGCGTCGGCACGCGGCCGCAAACGATTCCCCCTGCAGTTGTTCAGCCAGGAATTGGCTGTTTTGCTGGACGCTGGCATTGCGCTGCTGGAAGCCCTCAACACCTTGCGCGAAAAAGAGGCCAGCGAGTCGGTGCGCCAGGCACTCAATGGGGTGATCGCCAGCGTTGAGCAGGGCCAGCCCCTGTCCACCGCCATGCGCGCCCAACCGCAGGCTTTTGATGAATTGGTGTGCGCCATCGTGGCCGCCAATGAACGCACCGGCCAGCTCAGTGCCGCCCTGGCCCAGCATGCCAAATACTTGGCTTGGGTGGATGGCTTGCGGGCGCGATTGATCGCGGCTTGCGTCTATCCGGTGATGCTGCTCAGCGTGGGCGGCGCCGTGATCATGTTCTTGCTGCTCTTCGTGCTGCCGCGCTTTGCCGGCATTCTGGACGGCTTGAACAGCGATCTGCCCTGGGCCTCCAAGGTCTTAATCCAGTTCGGCAGCACCGCCGGCAAGCATCCCGGCCTGGTGCTGGGGGGCATGGCGCTGCTGCTGTTGGCGGGTTATGCCTTGTGGATGAATGCGGCTTTGCGCCTGCGTGTGCAGGCCGCCTTGTGGACCATGCCGGGCCTGGGCCCGAAGCTGCGGGTGCTGGCGCTGGCGCGGCTTTACCGCAGCCTGGCCATGCTGCTGGCCTCGGGTGTGCCGGTGCTGGCGGCCTTGCGCATCGTGCAAGACGTGGTGGCCGCGCCCTGGCGCCCGGCCGTGGCGGCGGCGGCTGCACAGATCGAAAACGGCCAGCGCCTGTCCGAAGCGCTGGAGTCGCAAGACCTCGCCACCCCCGTGGCGCGCCGCATGGTGCGGGTGGGTGAGCGCAGCGGCGAGGTGCCGGCCATGCTGGAACGCGCCGCGGCCTTTCACGACGAAGAAGCCGCCCGCCTGACGGAGCTGCTGACGCGCGCCATCAACCCGGCGCTGATGTTGATCATGGGGGTGTTGATTGGCGGAATCATTGTGTTGATGTACTTGCCGATTTTTCAGTTGGTGGAGCAGGTGCAATGAGCGAACAAATTTCATTGCAGGATTGGTTGCCTCACGAACAAGGCCCCTGGCATCTGGACTTCGAAGCCTGGCCGCAAGCCCAGGCGCAGCGCTGGCGCGCCGTGTTGGCCGTGGGCGCGAATGGCCGCAAGATGCTCTTGGGTGAACGTGAGCAAGACGCCATGCTGCTGCAAACGGTGGAAGCGCGCCTGCAAAGCCCCGTGCGCTGGCTGCGCTGCGACGCGGCCGCCGTCACGCATTGGCTGGGCGCGGGCGAGGCGGATTTCCGCGCTCTGTCTGATGTGGAAGAAGCGGTGGTGGCTGGCGATGCCGCTGGCGGCGCCGAGGAGCTCTCTGCCCTGGTGATGTCCGAACAGGCCAGCCCGGTGGTGCGTCTGCTCAACGCCACGCTCTACGACGCTTTGCAAGACGGCGCCAGCGATGTGCACATCGAATGCACCTTGCGCGGCGCGGCCATCCGCTTTCGGGTGGACGGTGTGATGTCCATGGTGCGCACGGTGGAAGGCGCGGCAGTGGCCGAGCAACTGGTGTCGCGCCTGAAGGTGATGTCGGAGCTGGACATCGGCGAGCGCCGCCTGCCGCAAGACGGCCGTTTCAAGCTACGCGTGCAGGGGCGCGAGGTGGACTTCCGCCTGTCCATCATGCCCAGCGTCTTCGGTGAAGACGCGGTGGTTCGGGTGCTGGACCGTGCCCGCATCGAGCAGACCGGTGGCGCGCTGACCCTGGATGCCCTGGGCTTCCAGCCCGATGAACGCGCCGCCATACGCGCCCAGGCGCGCCAGCCCCACGGCATGTTGCTGGTCACCGGCCCTACCGGCAGCGGCAAGACGACCACGCTCTACGCCACCCTGGCCGAGATCCACACCGGCACCGACAAAATCATCACCATCGAAGACCCGGTGGAATACCAGCTAGCTGGGGTGGTGCAAATCCCCGTCAACGAGAAGAAGGGCCTGACCTTCTCGCGCGGCCTGCGCTCCATCTTGCGCCACGACCCTGACCGGGTGATGGTGGGCGAGATCCGTGACGCCGAAACCGCGCAGATTGCGGTGCAGGCGGCTTTGACCGGCCACTTGGTTTTTTCCACCGTGCATGCCAATAACGCCTTCGATGTGATTGGCCGTTTCATGCACATGGGCCTGGACCTCTACAACGTGGTGTCGGCCCTGAACGCCGTGCTGGCGCAGCGCCTGGTGCGCCTGACCTGCAAGCATTGCGCGCAGCCGCATTTCCCGGATGCTGCCGTGCTGGCGCGTTATGGCCTGGCTGAGGGCGAGCACAGCTTTTTGAAGGGCGAGGGCTGCGGCCATTGCCGTGGCACCGGCTATCGCGGCCGCCGCGCCGTGGCGGAGCTGCTGAAACTCGACGATGGCCTGCGCGACCTGATCGCTGCGCGGGCCCCGATGTCGCAAATCAAGGAGGCCGCGCGCTCACGCGGCATGAAGCCATTGCGTGTGATGACCTTGCAAGCCGTTTGCCGTGGTGAAACCACTTTCGAGGAGCTGGAACGTGTCACCCTCGATGAGTAGCCCGCAGAACCTTGGCGCCGGCTGGTCGCAATGGCGATTGCGCCTCACCGCCCGCCTGCAGCGCCAAGCCCAGCCGCTCTTCCTGACGGCCGAGGGCTTGCGCCCTTTGCTGGACGGCGCCAATAGCCCACAGCGCACGGCGCAGGAATGGGCCGAGGCCCATCGCGGCACAGCCGCGCGCTTGATCGTGTCGGCCCGCCTGCTGCATGAGCTGGTCTGCGAGCCCGGCCTGCCCTTGGCACAAGAGGCTGATCTGCAAGCCTATGGCCGCCAGCAGTTCAGCCATTACTTCGGTGCGGCGGCTAAGCAATGGCCTCTGGCGAGCTGGCGCTTGGGCGCCTCGCCCGCGCAAGGTGTGGAGCAAAGCGCTGAGCAATGCGGCTTGTCGGCCCTGCATGGCCTGGACTGGTCCGCCCTGCGCCTAGTTTTTGAGGCCAATGCGGTGCAGCTGCGCCAGGTGCAACCGGCCTGGGCGCCGGTGCTGGCGCATGTGTTGGCCAGCGAGCCGATCTGGGCGGCCGCGCCGCAAGCTGGCCTGGCGTGGGTGGAGGGTCAGGTCTTGACCTGGCTGCAGCTGCGCGCCGGCAGAGTGCAGGCCCTGCGCCAACTGCGCTTGCCCGAAGCCAGCCTGGCGGCTTTGCACGAGACCTTGGCCGAGCTGCGCAGCGGCTTTGCCGGCCCGGTGCTGGCGCTGGGCTTTGGCTTGAGCGTAGAGCCCAGCCAGACCGATGCCGGCGCGAGCGAGGGCGTGCGCCTGCTGGGCCGCTTGACCGGTACCGCGCCGCAGGCCGAATGGTTTGCGCCGCCGCGCCAAGCCAGTAACTCCGCCCCGACCCCTGATTTTCTGGGCCCGCGCCAGGTCTATTCCCGCCTGGCCTGGGGCCTGGCGGCGACGGCTGCCGTGGTGCTGGTAACGGCTGCTGTGGGTCTGCAGCAAAGCCAACAAGCCCGTGCTGAGGCCCAAGCCCAACAACGCCGCCTGGCGACGGAATACAGCCGTTTGCGAGGAACCAATGTTGCCCCAGTGACCAAGCCCGTGGCGCGTGGCGCTGAGCAGGCTCAGCCCCTGCGCGCCGCGGCCGAAGTGCAAAAGTTGCTGCAGCTGGATTGGGAGCCTCTGCTGGCCAATGTGGAGCAAGCTGGCTTGAGCGGAGGCGCCACGGCAAATGCTTCAGCCCAAGCAGCGCTGAGCTGGCTGGCCCTGGACATCAATGCCACGCGAGGTGATTTGCGCCTTGAAGGCTTGGCCGCCGACAAGCTCTTGCCGCTGCAAGTGGCCGACCGACTGAATGCCGCACCGGGTTGGCGCGAGGTGATGTTGAGCCGCTTCCAGACCGCCGAACAAGGCATGAGCGGCCAGCGCTTTGAGCTGAGTGCCAAGCTTCAGCCTGCATCGCTGCAGCGTGAGCTGCCGCCCTTGCCGACGCCAGCTGCAGTCGCTGAGGGCAAGACGCCATGAGTCGCTTGCAGAACTTCACATTTGCCGATCTGCAGCGTGAGTTGCGCAGCCTCGGTGTGCCTGGCCTGCTGGCCGGGCTGGCCTTGCTGCTGGCACTTGGTCTGGCTCTCTTGGCGCAGCGCTGGGATGCCCAGGCCGCGCAAGCCCAGGCCGATGCCGATCAGCTGCGCGGTCAGATCCGCCTGCTGCGCGCGGCCGGCCAGGCCCAAGCCGCAGCGCCTGCCACCAGCGCGCAGTGGCTGGCCGCCTTGCCGCCTGCGGCCGAGCGTCAGCAGCGCCTGGCCGATCTGCTGGAAATGGGCTTGCGCCTTGGCTTGGTGAGCGCCCGCACCGAACACCGCCTCAGCGTGGATGCGGCCTCGGGCCTGGAGCGCCTGCGCGTCACCATGCCGCTCAGCGGCGGCTATGCCCAGCTGCGCCAGTACGTCGGTGCCGCCTTGCTGCATGACCCTGCCCTCAGCCTGGACGGGCTCAAGCTGCGCCGCGCCTCGCCGCAGGCTGCCGAGGTGGAGGCGGAGCTGCAATGGTCGCTGCACGGCCGTGCGGCCTTGCCGGCGCAAGCGGCTGATGCTGCCGGTACGCCACCGCGCGAAGGGGCCCGGCCATGACTGCTGTGAAAAAAAGACGTTATGGATTGCTGGCCGCTTTGTTGCTAACCCTGTTCGCCACCTGGTGGGTGGCGGGCGAAGACGAGGAACAAGAGAGCGCACTCGCGCAGCCCATGGCCGGCCAGCGCCGCGCCGCGCCGGCAGCAGTTGCCGCCACCACCAAGGCCCAAGCCGCCACAACGAAGCAGACAGCCACAGCGGCTTTGGATTGGACCCCGGTGGCGCGCCAGCCTTGGGCCGAGACCAAGGACGCGCAGTTCGCCGCCTGGGCGCCGCCCCCACCGCCGCCGCCTCCTCCTGTCGCCAAGGGGCCCGCTGTGGCAGCGCCACCGATGGCACCGGCCTTCCCCTATCAGCTGATCGGCCGCCTGGTCGACGGTGGTCAGGCGCGGGGCTTCTTGTCCGGCCCCAACCGCAGCCTGGCCGTCAAGGCCGGCGATGTGGTGGACGGGCAGTGGCGCATCGATCAAGTCACCGAGCAGGGCCTCAAGCTCACCTGGCTGCCGTCCCAGCTCACTCAAACCATTGCCTTTCGCCCCGCCTCATGAAAAAGAACGCATTGCTATTGCTGTCCCTGGCTGCGGCCATGCTGCTGGCCGGCTGCGCCAACCCGGCGTTGCGCCAGGCCGATGAGCTGAACCGCAACAACCAGGCGGCCGAGGCCTATACCTTGCTGACCGAGGCCCTGCGCCTGGCGCCGGCTGACCACGCCGTGCGCGCCGCCCAGCTGCGCACCCAGCAGCAGCTGGTGTCGCGCTTGCTGATTCAGATTGAAGGCCTGCGCGGCGCCGGCCGTTGGGAGGAAATGGGCGAGGCCATGGCCCAGCTGCGCAAGCTTGATGCGCACCACCCGCGCCTGGACTATTTCGACGCCGAGCTGCTGCGCGGCCCGCGCCAGGAGACCAAGCTGCAAAGCGCCCGCGCCGAGCTGCGCGAAGGCAAGGTGGACCGCGCCGAGGCGCTGGCACGCGAGATCATTGCCGAGTCGCCCAATCACCCGGGTGCGCGTTTGCTGCTGAGCCAGGCCGCGCAGGCGCGGCCCTTGGAAGCGCAGAGCAATGAGATGGGCCCGGCCTTCCAGAAGCCGGTGACGCTGGAGTTCCGCGACGCGCCGCTGCGCCAGGTGTTTGAAGCGCTGGCGCGCAGCAGCAGCATCAATTTCGTTTTCGACAAAGACGTGCGGGCCGACGCCAAGATCACCGTTTTCCTGCGCAATGTCACGCTGGACGAAGCCATGCGCGTGGTGCTGTCGACCCAGCAGCTCGATCGCAAGCTGCTCAACGACAGCTCGGTGCTGATCTTCCCCAACACCGCCGGCAAGCAGCGCGAGCATCAAGAGCTGATCACCCGCACGCTTTACCTGACTAACGCCGACGTCAAGCAGGTTCAGGCCATGGTGCGCACGATCGCCAAGGTGCGTGATATTCATGTGGACGAGCGCCTGAACCTGATGGTGGTGCGCGACACGCCCGAGGTGATGCGCTTGGTGGAAAAGCTGATCGCGTCGGTGGACCTGCCCGAGCCCGAGGTGATGCTGGAGCTGGAGGTGATGGAGATGAGCACCGACCGCGCCAATGCCCTGGGGCTCAAGTTCCCCGACACGGTGCAGTACGGCCTGACCGGCGTTACCGGCCAGGTGGATCTGAGCCGGCGCGGCAGCTTCACCGCCTCGGTGGCCAACCCGGCCGTGGTGGCCACGCTGCGCGGTGTGGCGGGCGATGTGAACATCCTCGCCAATCCGCGCATCCGCGTGCGCAATCACGAAAAAGCCAAGGTGCATATCGGCGAGAAGCTGCCGGTGTTCACCACCACCTCGTCCATCAATGTGGGCGTGGCGGCTTCGGTGTCCTATCTGGATGTGGGGCTGAAGCTCGATGTGGAGCCGACGATTCAGCTCGACAACGATGTCAGCATCAAGGTCGGCCTGGAGGTCAGCAATCTGATCAGCGAGGTCAGCGGCCCGAACGGCTCCAGCGCCTACCGCATCGGTACCCGCGTCACCTCCACCACGCTGCGCCTCAACGATGGCGAGACGCAAGTGCTGGCCGGCCTGATCAATGATGAGGACCGCCGCACCGCCAACGGCATTCCGGTGCTGTCGACCCTGCCGGTGCTGGGCCGCTTGTTCGGGGTCACGCAAGACAACCACACCAAGACCGAGATCGTGCTGCTGATCACCCCGCGCATCGTGCGCAATCTGGCCCTGCCGGAGTTGAGCACCACGCGCATGGCCGGCGGCACCGATGCCTCGCCGGGCGCTTACAGCAGCTTGCTCAAGGCCAATGCCAAAGCGGGCGTGGGCTTGGCTGGTGCAGGTGCTGCGCGCAGCCCTGGCGTGCTCAACGCTCCGGCAGCCAATGCGGCACCCGCCGCACCCGCCGCCGAAGCCGCGCCCAGCGAAGCCGTGCTGCGCTTTGAGGTCACGCCCCAGGTGGCGGCCGGTGGCACGGCGACGGTGTCTTTGCGCAATGACAGCGGCGCCACCGTGCGTGCCGAGGTGGAATACGACCCGGCCAAGCTGGCTTCCGCCCAAGGCGGCCCGGCTGGCCGCCAGCCGGTGGAGTTGCCACCGCGAGGCGAGCGGGTGGTGGTGTTGCGCGCCTTGCCGGCTGCGGCCGGCCAGGTGATCAGCATCAACGTCAGCGGCGCGCAGGGCACGGCGGCCAACGGCGACAGCGTGCCGGTGCGCCTGGACGGCACCGGGATGTTGACGGTGGAAGCGGCGCGCTAAGGCTTGGCGCCAAGCTAGGTATGAGCAAGGGCATGAGTAAGAAGGGCCTGGGCTTCACGCTGATCGAGATGCTGGTGGTCTTGGCCATCATGGCCATGCTCGCCGGTGCAGCGCGCCCCTTGCTGGAGCTGACGGTGCAGCGCACCCAAGAGCATGAGCTGCGCGCCGGCCTGCGCCAGATCCGCGGCGCGCTGGATGCCTACAAAAAGGCGGCCGAGGCCGGCCAGATCAAGCTCAGCCCCGAGGACAGCGGCTACCCGCCGACCCTGCAAGCCCTGGTGCAAGGCGTGCCCGATATCAAGTCCGCCGAAGGCCGCAAGCTTTACTTCCTGCGCCGCCTGCCGCGTGACCCCTTTGCCGAAACCAGCTTGCCCGCAGCCGAGAGCTGGGCCACCCGCGCGGCCGATAGCCCGCCCGATGACCCGCAGCCCGGCCGCGATGTGTTCGATGTGTTCTCGCGCTCCGAGCGCCGCGCGCTGGACGGCACGCGCTACAAGGATTGGTGAGCCGTATGCGCAGCAAATCCACTTCACGCGGCTTTACCCTGATCGAGTTGATCGTGGTGATGGCCATCGTTGCCCTGCTGGCTTCCATCGTGGCACCGCGTTACTTCAACAGCTTGCAGAAATCGCGCGAGACGGCGCTGCGCACTTCGCTGAACGTGATGCGCGACGCCATCGATCAATACGCCGCCGACAAAGGCCATTACCCCGATTCACTGGAAACCCTGGCCACGGCGCGCTATATCCGCGAAGTGCCGGAGGATTCACTGACCGGCAGCCGCGAGACCTGGGTCACGCTCAGCCCGCCGCCCGAGGCGCAGCTCAGTGGTGAGCTCTACGATGTGCGCAGCGGCGCGGCCGGGCGCGCCAGCGACGGCCGCTTGTTTGCCGACTGGTGAGCATGGCCATCCGCTCCCCGGCCAGCCCGCCGGCCCGCCAAACGGGCTTCACCTATCTGGGCCTGCTGTTTTTTGTTGCCCTGTCGTCGGCCGGACTGGCGGCGTTGGGCAGTAGCTGGCAGATGGCCGCGCAGCGCGAGCGGGAGCGCGAGCTGGAGTTCCGTGGCAACGAGATTGCTAAGGCGATTGCCAGTTATGTGAAGGCCAGCCCGGTGCAGCCGGGCCAGTACCCGCAGCGCTTCGAGGACTTGCTGGTGGACCGCCGCGCCGCTAAGCCGCGCCATCATCTGCGCCGCCTCTACCTTGATCCCTTCACCGGCAAACCCGATTGGGTGCTGGTGGAAGACGGCGCCAACCAGGCGCCTGCTTTTGGTGCCATGCCCGCTGCGCCCAGTGCCCAGGCCTGGCCCAGCAGCAGCTCGCTGACGGCGGCCACCTTCAGTGCCGTGCGCAGCCGCTCTGACCAGACCATGCAGCGGCATTCACAAGCCAATGGTGAGCCACTGCGCCGCGCCAGTGATTGGCTGTTCAGCGCGCGCCAGTTTGAAGAACAGCAACAGCAGCAGACCCCGACGCCTGCGCCTCCTCCGCTCCCCCTGCCCATCGAGCCCGGCACCGGCCGGCCCTGAGCTTTGCAGTCATAAAAAAAGGCGCGCTGCCTTTGCTTGCAGCGCGCCTTTGCTTCAATCAGCAGGCGTCGGTGGACGCCTGTTTTGTTTCACCGCAGCCGATTACCAGCCCAGATCCTTCAGCAGGGGCACGGTCAGGTCCTTAGGCGCCACCATGATGTTGGTCAGGTCGGAGTTGATGAAGGGTTCCATCAGCAGATTCGGCGAGGCAGACACATCCCAATGCGAGACCGAGGAGCCACCGGCCAGCACAGCGGGTGTGTACAGCAGCGGGCGGCCCAGGGCGTCAGCACCGGCAACACGGCTGGCGTCGGTCGACCAAGCGCCCAGCACCGTACCGGGCTTGCCGCGCGAGCCATAGGCCGGTGCGCGCGCCACGGCGTCCTTCAGCTTGGTGCCTGCGGCCTTGGTGATGCGAACAGCGGGGATGGTGATGGTGCCGTCGCTGCCGCCCAGGCCGGAAATCGCGGCGTCAGCGTTGTCAGCAATCAGCACGCCCACGGCGCCGGCGATTTGCGCGTTCTTCACCTTGATGGTGAAGCTGCAGACGCCACGGTCGATGATGGCGACCTTGCCTGCGACGGCAGCTGTTTGGGCGGCGTCCAGTGCATTGCAAGCCAGCGGATTGTTGCTGGTGCCAGCAGGCAGGGTAGCCAAGGTGCCCAGGGTGGCAGCAACCGGAATGGCCGGGCCGAAGCTGGCGGTGCCGATGTCATACAGGCCGGAAGCGCCAGGCACCGGCGTGTTGATCTTCACCACCGGGGTGGCCTTGAGCGTCTGAGCCGCGCCGACCACCGCGTTATTGCCGGTCCAGGCCAGCTTCAGCGGGTTGATGGCAGAAGCCTTGCGCTCGGCGCTGTTCATGGCCAACCAGGTCTTGCCGACCGTGTTGTCGTACATGAAGCTCTCCCAGACGCTGGGCAGGCCGTTTTCCGCGTAGGCGGTGAAGTCGGCGTTAACGCGCAGGCCGGTGGAGGTGCTGGTCAGACCCAGGGCAAAGCCCAGGCCATGGCCCAGTTCATGCAGCAGGGTGGTGGCGAAGTTGACCTTGCTGCCGGCATTGCCGTCCAGGCCCAGGTAGAAGCCCGAGCCAGTCAGGCAGCCTTCATTGCCGAGGTTGACGTTGAACTGCGTCTTGATGTCCACATTGCCGTAGCCCGTGCCGTCATCTGGTGTGTCGGCCGACAGGTTCACGCCGGCGATCTTGTTGGCCAGGGCTTGCGGATACCAGGTGCCGGGGGTGGAACCGCTGAAGTCGCGCCAGAAGTTCCAGGCACCGGCGCTGCCCAGCACGGCTGAGCCGGCGTCGCAGGTCAGGGCTTCCCAAGCGGCGCTGACGTTGATGTTGACATTGCTGGTCAGGGCTTGTTCCCAGATATTGGCAACATGACGGTAGACGTTCATGCGCTGCTCGCCCAGCGTGGTGCCGGGGTTGCCGCCGACCGGGGCAACCGGAGTCGTGTCATTGAAGCCCACGCCCGGCTTGTCGCGGCTGCTGATGTTGATGGTGGCGGCTTGAGTGGCGCTGCTCAGGCAAAGCAGGGCGGTAGCCAGGGCCAGGGCGGAGAACTGTTTGTTGTGCTTGATGCTCATGATGGTGCTTACTCCGTGGCCAGCTTGTTGGCGATCTTGGCTTGGGCGGCGGCGGACTTGAGCGCGGCCTGGGCTTCTTCAGGGGACTCGAAGCACTCTTGGGCGACGCTACCGTCGGCCTTCTTCACGGCAACCGACATGCTGATGAAGGCATCGGTCACGCGGGCACCGCGGGCGCCAGAGGCGTGGCTCTTTTGCATCGGTGCTTGCACGGCACCGAGGCTGCTGCGCAGGCTTTGGTTGCGGCTGGCTTGCAGTTCCAGCTTGCTCAGCTCTGCGGGTGTGGCGGCACGCAGTTGGCCGCTTTCGGCGTCGCGCACCACGACCAGGCTGCTGCCGGCTGCGGCGGCGCTGGGGGCTGCAGCGTGGTCGCCGTGGGCAAAAGCGGGTTGGGCCAGGGCGGCCAAGGCCAGGCCGGTGGCGGCGGCAAAGGAAATCTTGTTCATGAGGAATGACTCCTGATGTGAATCAAAAAGGGTGACGCTGTCGATGCCGCTCGGGCATTGACAGCTCAACAGTGCGGCTATTCAGCGGCTATTCAGCTGCGAATTAGCGCGCAGCTTTGCGCTTGCGCAGCAGGCCCAGGCCACCCAGGCCAGCGGCCAGCATCAGCCAGCTCGATGGCTCGGGCACGGCGTTGACCGACAAGGTGTCGACGCCCACGAAGTTGGATGCGTCGGCAGCGCCGGTGTAGTTGATGGCGAAGCGTGCCACGCTGCCGGCGCCATGGGCGGCGAAGGTGATGGTGTACTTGGTCCAGTCGCCACTCGGCACGGTGACTACCGAGCCCATGCTGAAATCAGCGATATTGCTGCCACCGGTGCTCGCGCCGAAGCTGATCAATTCCGAGAAGCCGATCTCGTCGGCGGCTCGGGCGTAGAAGCTCAATTGCAGAGCCGTCGCGTTGGAGAAGGTGGGGGTGATCAGCCAATTGCTGAGTTGACCACCGGCGGCGGCATTGTTGAAGTTGCCGGAGATAAAGGACTCGGCATCACCGGCGTGGGCAGCAAACACATTGCTGCCGCCTTGGCCCCAGCCGGCGGTGCCCACTGGGTTGCTGGCATTGTTCAGAATCCAGCCGGCGCTTGCCAGCGTGGAGATATTGTCAAAGCCCTCGTTGATCAGGACTTCGGAATGTGCGCTTGCAATCGCCGCGCTCAGGGCCAACGCCGTCATGGCTTTCTTGAACATAGGAACTTCCTCAAAAAGACAAAAAACCCTGCCGATAAGCTGGGCCTGCACGGTCCCGGTTTTCAAATGCGGGATCGGAGAATTCCCTTGGCTGGTGCGGCGACAAAAGTCTTGTTGAGCTAGGGTCGCTTTGGGGCCTGGGGTGACTTGATTCTGCGTGCCCTGAAAGTCTTGTCTAGGCCGAAACCCGGTTTCGCCCCCTAGGCTGCAGGGTGGGCATTTCCCCTAGGGGTAAGACCCTGCTCACAGCGCTTCTTGCCTGTGCATTCGTGACATTGTTGGCGCTGGCTCTACCCTATTTCGGCCTGTCGCGAAACCGTCATATGGCCGATGGATAGGGGATTGTGAGGTTTTTACCTAACGCCGCAGGCTGCCCTGATCAGGGTCGGGCGGATGCTTGTTGGCTATGCCTGTGGCGAAATATATGTGCGCTATGCAGATCAATGCGCGGCAGCAGAGCGACAGGCTGTTGGTCTGTAAATACGGGTTCGGCAAGACCTGACCCTGCTGGGCCTATTGAATCGGGCACTTCGAACTTGAGTTGAGCGAGTTCGGCTCAGCTCAGCGCAGGACTTACCCGCACATTCACTCGGCTGATTTCGGCGCCGCGCCAGCACCCTGCGGCTGCAGCACGCAGCGCCCGGCCTGGCAGCTGGCGCCGGGGTCGGTGACCATGCGGCAATCCGACACCATGCCGCTGCTGGCGTTCTCGTCCTTGCGGGCCTGGGCGTGGGCGGCGACCAGGGCGCGCAACTTGGCCTCATTGCTGCGCTTGCTGGACCAGGCCAGATAAGCATCCGGCCCGCCGCAAGCCTTGGCACCCACGGCAATGCTGTGGCAATGCTGCGGGCCGTCGCAGGCGGCGTCGCCAATCTCGGCCTGAATTTGCTGCCAAAGCGCTTGGCTGCTGTTCTTGCCACTGCTGTTGTTGGACATGGGCTTGGCCTCCGGTGCTGCTGCGGCTGGGGCGCTGCCGCAGGCGCTGGTGGCTAAGGCCAGCAGCGCGGCGATCACGGCGGCACTCAGGGGGGATGGGCGATTGACCGGGCGAGGGGTGTTCATGCCTGCATCGTGAGGCTTGCGGGCCGGGCTGGCAAGCGCGGTGCTCAGCGCGGTGTTCGGCGTGGTTCTTTGCGCGCTTCCCAGCGCGACATCAGGCCGCGCGCAGGCAATCCACAATCTTCATCCGCGCCGCGCCCCAGGCCGGGATGAAGCCGCCCACAAAGCCCATGAAGAGCGCGAACAGCAGGGTTTGCCAGACGATGGCCGAGGTCAGCTTGAACTGAAAAGCGATTTCGGAAAAGGTCTGGAAATTGGTGGTGGAGATGTTCACCGTCTGCATCAGCGAGGCCGCCGCCAAACCGATCAGCCCGCCCACCAGCGAGAGCAGCAGGGATTCACCCAGAAAGGCGATCAGCACCGCGCCACGGCGGAAGCCCAGGGCGCGCAAGGTGCCAATCTCACCCGTGCGCGAGGCCACCGCCGCGAACATGGTGATCATGGCGCCGACGATGGCGCCGATGGAGAAGATCACCGACAGCGCCGTGCCCAGGATGCTGATGAACTTGGCCAGGGCTTCACTCTGTTCGGCGTAGAACTGCATCTCGGGTTTGAGCTCCACCGTCATGCGCGGGTCGGCCTCGATCTGCGCCTTGATGGCCTCGAACTGGCTGGCGTCAGCGATGCGGAACACCACGCTGGAAAAAGCATTGCGGCGGAAGGCCTGCAGCATCTGCTCAGCGTCGCCCCAGATTTCAGAATCGAAGCCGCTGCGCTGGGCGTCGAACACGCCCACCACGGTCCAGTCGCGGCCAGCAAAGCGCAGCGTCTCACCCAGGCCCGCGCCCTGAAAGCCGCTGGCAATGGCGCGGCCGGTGACGATCTCCGAAGTGCCGGGGCGGAACATGCGGCCCTCTACCAGCTGCACCTGCGGGCGCATCTGCAAGGCTTGCGGCGAGGTGCCGCGCACCGTCACATTGCTGGGCTTGCCGCTGCCGCGCTTGGGCAGATTGTTCAGCACCACCGGTTCCTTGGTCAGCAGTGGTTTGCCGCTGGCATCGGTGGCGATGCCGGGCAGGCTTTCCAGAATGGCGGCCTGGCCGCGGTCCACGGCGCTGTTGATCTCGGCCCCGGCGCCTTTGCGCAGCGCGATCACGTTATCGGGCTGGCCGGTGGCCACCAGGGTGGCGCGTATGCCCTCGCTCATCATCAGCACGGTGGCAAACACATACACCACCAAGGCCATGCCGCCAGCGGTGAGCAAGGTAGTGACGCGCCGCACCCAGAGGTTGCGGGCGATGTAGGAAATCGGAATTGCCTTCATCTTGGTTCAGGCCACATGCCGCAAGCCCTGCACGATATCGATCCGACTCATCTTCCAGGCGGGCAGAACGCTAACCCCTCGGCTGCCGGGTACGGCCGCCGATCCCCCGAGGGGATTAGCGGGCCGGCTTGGGAGCGGCCCGGCGCTCGGCCCGAAAAGCTTATGCCACATGCCGCAGCCCCTGCACGATATCGATCCGACTCATCTTCCACGCGGGCCAGGCCGCAGCCACCGCGCCGACGACGACGGCGGCCAGCAACTGCAAGCTCATGGTCAGGGTGGATACGTGAAACACCGGGAACAAGGTGCCCGCCGCCTGCGCAAAGCCCGCCGCCAGCGGCAGGGTCAGGGCCAGGCCGGCGAGGCCGCCGATCAGGGCGATCAGCAGGCTCTCGCCGAACAACAGCTTGACCACAAAGCTGGGCGCAAAGCCCAGGGCTTTGAGCGTGGCGTATTCGGCCAGGCGCTCGCGTGCCGTCATGGTCATGGTGTTGGCCATCACGGCCATGATGATGACCACGATGATCAGGCTCACCGCATTGATGGCCACCAGAATCGCCTCGCTCATGGACACAAAGCTGAGCTGGAAGGCGGACTCGGTTTCGGTCAGCGTTTCGGCCAGGGAGTTCTTGAACTGCTCATCCACCCGCTGCGAGATCAGCGCGGCGTTCTGAGGCTCGTTGATGCCCAGGATGTAAACGCCCACGGCATCGGCTCGCTTGGGGTAGAGCTTGCGGATGGACTCGTTCAAATAGGACCAGTGCATCAGCAACTGGCTCTCGTCCGTCTTGGCCTCGGCGCCGTCCCAGATGCCGCGCAGATTGAAGGTCCAGGTGCCGGGGTAGATGGTGCCGCGCAGAGGGATTTGGTCGCCCACCTTCCAGCCGAATTTATCGGCCAGCTTGCGGCCCACAATCACGCCCTGGCGGTCGCGCAGCCAGGCGATACGCTCGGCGTCCTTGAGCCGGTACTCGGGGTAGAGCGCCAGATAACTGACCGGTTCGACGGCGAACTGCGGGAAGAAATTGCGCTCGCTGATGTAGATGCCGCCGAACCAGTTGGACCAGGAAATGCCCGCCACGCCCTCAACCGACTTGAGCCGCTGCGCGTAGTTCATCGGCAGCGGGAAGGTCAGCGAGATGGCGCTGCGCGTCACCAGCCGGGTGCTGCTGGAGCCCTCCACGCCGGCATACCAGGCATCGATGATGGTGCGCAGCAGACCGAAGGCGCAGATCGCCACCACCAAGCCCACCATGGTTAAGCTGGTGCGCAGCTTGTGGCGGAAGGCGTTCTTGAGCAGCAGCTTGAGGATGAACATGGTGGCGCGAGTTTGGCTGGCGGGCGGGCTGTCGGGCTTGCGATTCAGCGGCCAGGGCCGAGCGGATCTTCATCCACCAGCACGCCTTTTTCCAGGTGCACCATGCGCCGCGCCCGGGCCGCGGCCTTGGGGTCGTGGGTGACCATCACAATGGTCTTGCCGAGTTCGCGGTTGAGCTCGTCCAGCAGGCCCAACACCTCTTCGCCGGTGTGGCGATCCAGGTCGCCGGTGGGCTCGTCGGCCACGATCAGGGTGGGGTCGCTGACCAGGGCGCGCGCAATCGCCACGCGCTGCTGCTGGCCGCCAGAGAGTTCATTGGGGTAGTGGTCCATGCGGTCATCCAGCTTGACCATGGCCAGTGCCGCCAAGGTGTGCTCGCGCCGCTGCTTGGCCGACAAGTCGGTCAGCAGCAGGGGCAGCTCCACGTTCTCAAACGCGGTCAGCACAGGTAATAAGTTATAGAACTGGAAAATGAAGCCGACATTGCGGGCGCGCCAATCGGCCAGCTGGCCTTCGCTGAGGGTGGCGATGTCAACGCCGCCAATTTCGATGCGGCCGCTGCTGGGCTGGTCGATGCCGGCAATCAGGTTCAGCAAGGTGCTTTTGCCCGAGCCGCTGGGGCCCATCAGGGCAACGAAATCGCCGGGCATCACATCGAGCTGAATGTCCAGCAGCACGGGAATATCTTGCCCACCGCGCTGGTAGGACTTGCTGAGGTCGCGGATGCGGATCAGGGCGTCGTTCGGGCTGCTCATGGTCTGCTTTGGCACTTACTTCGTAGCGAGCTTGACCTGGCCGCCGTCCTTGAGCTGGGCCGTGGGTGAGAGCACCAGGCGCTCGCCCGATTTGAGTGTGCCGCCGCCCAGCGCCGTCACCTCCACCACATCGCCGAGCTTGCGGCCGGGCTTGACCTGCACAGCCTGCAGCAGCTCTTTGTCGCCCTCACGCTTGATGCGCATCAGCCAGGTTTGGCCGTCGCGCTCCAGCAGGGTTTTGGGGTTGACGGCCAGCACGGGCTGCTGCTCGGCAGTCGTTGGCGCTTGCGACAAGAAGCTGACCTTGGCGCTCATCTCGGGCAGGATGCGCGGGTCCAGCTTGTCGAACTGGATCTTGCTGATCACCGTGGCCTTGGCGCGGTCAACGGTGGGCACCAAGCCCACCACATGGCCGCTGAAGCGCATCTCGGGCAAGGCATCGAGGGTGATCTCGACAGGCTGGCCCTTCTTCGCCTTGGCCAGGCTGCTTTCCGAGACATCAGCCTCCACTTCCAGCGTGGACATATCGGCCATGGTGACCACCGCGCCCTGCGAGCCGGCGGCGTTGGAGAAGGGCGTGATGATGTCGCCCACATTGGCGTTTTTGTTCAGCACCACGCCGTCAAACGGGGCGCGGATCTCGGTGTAATCGCGGTTCACCAACTGGGCATTCACCTGCGCCTGAGCTTGCGCCACGCTGGCCTGGGCTTGGCCCACGCTGGCCAGCGCGGCGGCTTGGCCGGCGCGGGCGGCGTCGAAGCGGCGCTGGGCGGCGTCGAGCGCTTGCTCGGACAAAAAGCCCTGGGTTTGCAGGCTGCGGTTGCGGCGCAGCTCGGCCTCGGCATTGGCCAGTTCCACCTCGGCTTGGCGTTGCTGGGCTTGCGCCTGGCGCACCCCGGCCTCGCCCTGGCGCACGCCGGCCTGGGCGGTGGCTATTGCCGCCTGCACATCGCTGGCGTCCAGCTTGGCAATCAAGTCGCCCTTTTTGAGCACCGTGCCTTCGCGCACATTGAGCTCCAGCAAGCGGCCTGTCGCTTTGGAGGCCACCGCCGCGCGGCGCTGCGCCACCACATAGCCAGATGCGGTGAGCTGCAGATACTGCTGGGACGGCGTGCTTTGCAGCACCGAGCTGGTTTGCACCTCAGGTTTAGACGGCATGGCCAGCATGGCGACCACGGCCAAAGCCAGCACGCCCCCAGCGATCAAGGGCCAGCGCTTGCGCCGGCGCGGCTGTTGCTTGGCGCCGCCAGCGGCCTGGCGATCGATCTTCAACTGCCCCAGCGGCTTGGCGTTGGAGGCTGCGCTGGAGGGGGTGCTTGTCGTCTCAGCCATGGTCGGAAAACGTCTCAGCGTGAATGCGATGGCGCGATTGTGCACGTTCACTGTGAGGCCTTGATGGCAGAGTGATATCTCCTCTTGCTTGGGTTTGCTGTGACACAAGCTGCGGGGCTGGCCGGCCCATTAGAATGCGCCGCTTCCTCAGGTTTGGGTGCGCATGCGCGGCATCTTCTTTTTCCCACTTTCGTTCGCTGTTTTGCTCTCGCTTGCCGGCCCTAGCCGGGCGGGCGCTGGCGCGGCCCCGGCGCATAGCCAAGCGCGGCCCCAGGCCCAGCCGCTGCCGCAGGTGGATGACTGCGCCAAGGGCGTGTCGGCGGAGCAGGTGCTGGCGCGCGTCAATGCAATGCGGGCGCAGCGTCAGTACTGCGGCCCCAAGCCTTTTGCGGCCGTTGCGCCGCTGAGCTGGGATGCGCGCTTGCAGGCCTCCGCCCAAGCCTATGCCGATGAGTTGTCGCTGCTGGACAAGCTCACCCACATTGATCAGCGGGGTCAGGGCTTGCGTGAGCGTGTCTTAGAGCGCGGCTATGTGTTCCGCCAAGTGGCCGAGAACCTGGCCGGCGGGCCGCAATACCTGGACGAGGTGATGGCCGGCTGGCTGGGTAGCGAGGGCCATTGCGAGAACCTGATGGAGCCGCGTTTTCAGGACATTGGCATGGCCTGCGTGGCCGGGCCCGGTGAGCTGGAGCGCTACTGGGTGATGCACCTGGGGCGCAAGGCCAAGTAGCCCGCCCTCAGCCCAGCCAGCCCGATGAGGCTGCGCTGCCGCGACAGCGCCTAGATCCAACCCAGATCGATGGCCCGCAACACGGCTTGCGTGCGGTCGCGCACACCCATCTTGGAGAAGATGGCCGAGCAGTGGTTTTTGATCACGCCTTCGCTATTGCCCAGCAGGGCGGCGATTTCTGTATTGCTGCGGCCGCTGGCCACCAGGCGCAGCACTTGCAACTCCTTGGGTGAAAGCGGGTCGGGCTGCTCGGTGGCTTGAAACGCGCGCTCGCCCCGGCCGCCGGTTTGCGCCATGCGGGTGGTCAGCGAGGGGCGCAGCGCGGTGCCGCCGGCTTGCACATCGCGCAGAGCTTGAATCAGCGTGTCGGGGCTGATGGCCTTGAGCAAAAAGCCGCGTGCGCCGGCGCGCACCGCTTCGTCAAAAGCGGAGGCGTCGTCAAAGGTGGTCAGCAGCACCACGGGAATGGTCAGCGCGCGGGCGGCCAGGGCGCGGATCAGGCCCAGGCCGTCCAGGCGCGGCATGCGCATATCGGACAAGATGAGGTCGGGCATGCCCGGGCCGCTGGGCGCTTCGAGCAGGGTCAGTGCCTCGGCGCCGTCGCTGGCCTCGGCAATGATGTCCACATCCTCATACAAGGCCAGCAAGCCCTTGAGCCCTTCGCGCACCAATTGCTGGTCTTCCACCAGCATCAGTTTGAGGGGGCTGCCTGCGGGCGTGTGATTGTCTTTATCTGTCGTCATCGTCATGCGGACCTTGGCACTTGCAGTTCAATTCGGAAACCCGGGCTCTTGGCGTCGATCTGCATTGTGCCGCCCAGTTCGCTGACGCGTTCTTGCATACCTTGCAGGCCATTGCCGGGCCGCAGTGCGGGTGCGCCCAGGCCATCATCGGCGATCTTGACATGAACCAGCGGGCCGTCCACCCACAGCTCGATCTGAATGCTGCGCGCCCGCGCATGGCGCACGCTATTGGTGACGGCCTCCTGCACGCAGCGCAGCAACGCATGCGCCAGGCGCGGCCCGAGGTCGCGTGCGGCGGGGGCGATGCGCAGCTCGATGCGAGTGCTGGCTACGCCTTCGGCCAGGGCTTGCAGGGCGCTGCTCAGGTCGATGCGCTGTGAGCTGCGCTGCTGCGACACGGCTTCGCGCACATCGGCCAGCAGCTGCGCCGCGCTGCTCTGGGCGCGGTCCACCGCGGCGGCGGCGCCGCTGGCATCTTGACGTTGCAGCAAGGCGCTGCTGAGCTGCAGCTGCAGATTGAGGGCGGTGAGGTGGTGGCCGACGACATCGTGCAACTCGCGCGCCATCAGGGTGCGTTCGCTATAGCGCATTTGCTCGGCTTGCAGCTGTTCGGCGCTCATGCGTTCGGCCAGCATCACTTGCAGCCAGCGGCGTTTGTCGGCTTCCACCGCGGCCATGCGGCCCAGCCCCAGGGCCATGCCGTGCAGTGCCACCATGGCCAGCAGCAGGCCCACGCTGTCCAGCCAGGCCGGCACCTCAGAGCGGGCTTGCTGCAGCTCGGCCAAAGGCAAGAGCCAGTACAGCATCAGATTGAGCACCACCTGGCCCAGGGCGAACAAAAAGGCCGGCCGCGCCCGCAGCAAAACGGCCGCTAGCGCCGTCACCAAAAAGGGCAGACCCGGCGTCACCGCCACGGCCAATAAGTCCACCAGCACAATGCGCCGCAGCAGATGGGGCAGGGCTTGGTCGGCGCGCGCGTCTTGCGCCAGGCGCCAGTATTGATAGGCGAATACCAACACCAAGCTGAAGCAGGCCAGAAGCAGCAGCGGGTCATTGCTATTGCCGCCCAGGCGCAGATAGAGCGCGGCCAGGGCGCCGTCGTAAGGCTCGGTACGGTAGCCGGCCAGGCCGGCCACGGCGGCGGCCAACTCCAGCACGCACATGGTCAGCGCGGCCACCTGCAGCACCACGCCAGGTTGGGCGAAGCGGGCCAGCCAGCGATCCAGCTTGGGCAGGGGCGAGGGGCTGCTGTGGCCCCTCTCGTTCAATGCGGCGCGCGGCAAGACCTGACCCTTCAGGATTGGTCAGTGGCAGCAGTGGCGGAAGCGATCACCCCCCCGCCCAGGCAGACTTCGCCGTCGTACAGCACCAGGCTTTGGCCTGGCGTGACCGCCCATTGGGCTTGGGCGAAATCCACCCGGCATTGGCCGGCGGCCGGGGTGTCGGGATGCAGGGCGCAGGCCGCGTCGGCCTGGCGGTAGCGGGTCTTGGCGCCATAGCCGCCGAACTTGGGCGCGTCGCCGGTCCAGCTCAGGTCATCGGCCACCAGGCTGCTGCTGAGCAGCCAGGGGTGGTTGTGACCCTGCACCACGTACAGCGTATTGGTCTGCATGTCTTTGCGGGCCACGAACCAAGGCTCGTGCTCACCACCGCCGCGCGGCGCGCCCTTTTCCTTCACGCCGCCAATCCCTAGGCCCTGGCGCTGACCCAGGGTGTAAAAGGACAGGCCCAGATGCTCGCCGAGCTTGCGGCCGCGTGCATCCTTGATGGGGCCGGGCTTGTGGGCCAGATAGCGGTTGAGGAATTCGCGGAAGGGGCGCTCGCCGATGAAGCAGATGCCGGTCGAGTCCTTCTTCTTGGCATTGGGCAGGCCGATCTCTTCGGCGATGCGGCGCACCTCGGTCTTGTGCAACTCGCCCACCGGGAACAAGGTCTTGGCCAGCTGCGCCTGGTTGAGGCGGTGCAAGAAGTAGCTTTGGTCCTTGCTGTTGTCGATGCCTTTGAGCAACTGGGTCTGGCCTTCATGCTCTCGCACGCGGGCGTAGTGACCGGTGGCGATCTTCTCGGCGCCCAGGCGCATGGCATGGTCGAGGAAAGCCTTGAACTTGATCTCGGCATTGCACAGCACATCGGGGTTGGGCGTGCGGCCAGCCTGGTACTCGCGCAAAAAGGCGGCGAAGACGCGGTCTTTGTAATCGGCGGCGAAGTTAACGTGTTCGATCTCGATGCCGATCACATCGGCCACCGCGGCGGCGTCGACGAAGTCGATATTGGACGAACAGTATTCGCTGTCGTCGTCATCTTCCCAGTTCTTCATGAAGATGCCGACCACCTCGTGGCCTTGCTGCTTCAAAAGATGGGCCGTGACGGCCGAATCCACACCGCCGGACAGGCCGACGACGATGCGTTGTTTCTTGCTACTCGAACTCATGCTCGCAATTGTCCCGCATGTGCCCTGGCTCCGCGTTTGCCCGGGTTTTGGCTGGGCTGCTTGATCAAGCGCTGGTTCAGGCTTTGCGCTGCGGCGTGAGCAAGCTGGGGTCGATATGGAAGGCGCTCAGCGGCAGGCGTTTGCCAGCCAGGTGGTCTTCCACACATTGCAGCACCAGGGGGCTGCGGTGGCGCTCGGCGCTGGCGCGCAACTCATCCATGCTCATCCACAGCGTGCGCACAATGCCTTTGTCTAGCACCCAGCCCGGCACAGGCTCACTCACCGAGCCAGTAAATGCCAGCCGAAGATAGGTGACATCCTCTAATGTTTTGGGCCGCACAAAGCGCGCCATATAAATGCCCAGCAGGGCTTCGGGCTTGAAGTGGCGGCCGGTTTCTTCCAGCGCTTCGCGCACCACGCCTTGCTCCGGAGACTCGGCAGGATCGAGGTGGCCGGCCGGATTGTTGAGCTGCAAGCCCTCCGGCGTTTCTTCTTCAACCATCAAAAAGCGGCCGTCTTTTTCGATGATGGCGGCCACGGTGACGGACGGTTTCCAGCGTTCTGTGTTGTTGGACATCTGCAATCCCTGGGCATGTAGGGGTGACATAGAAGGGCTCTATTGTGTAAGCTGAATTGAGACAGAGCCTGTCTGCCAGGCTGTGCAAGTCAAGTCATAAGTTCTTTTGGCCAAGTCGCTGAAGCGGCAATGGCCCTGGAGGGATGATTCATGCTGATAGGTGTTCCGCGCGAGAGTGCGGCCGGGGAAACGCGTGTGGCCGCCACACCGGAAACGGTCAAGAAGCTCAAGGCTCAGGGTCATGTCTTGCGCATCGAGCAGGGCGCGGGCTTGAAGGCCAGCGTCACCGATGAAGCCTACGCTGCGGCGGGGGCGGAAATCGTCGATCGCGCCGCTGCGTTTGGCGCCGACTTGCTGCTCAAGGTGCGCAGCCCCAATGCTGAGGAGCTGGCCCTGGTGAAGCCGGGTGCCACCTTGGTCGGCATGCTCAATCCTTTCGACAAAGACGGCTTGCAGGCCCTGGCCGCCGCGCAGCTGACCAGCTTCGCGCTGGAAGCCGCGCCGCGTACCTCCCGGGCCCAAAGCATGGACGTGCTGAGCTCGCAAGCCAATATCGCCGGCTACAAGGCCGTGATGATGGCGGCCGACCGCTATCAGCGCTTCTTCCCCATGCTGATGACGGCGGCGGGCACCGTCAAGGCCGCGCGGGTGGTGATTCTGGGCGTGGGTGTGGCGGGCTTGCAGGCCATCGCCACGGCCAAGCGCCTGGGCGCGGTGATTGAGGCGTCTGACGTGCGCCCGGCCGTCAAGGAACAAGTGGAGTCGCTGGGCGCCAAGTTCATCGACGTCAGCTACGACACGCCGGAGGAGCAAGAAGCTGCCGTGGGCGTGGGCGGTTATGCCAAGCCCATGCCGGCCAGCTGGCTGGAGCGCCAAAAGGTGGAAGTGGCCAAGCGCGTGGCGCAGGCCGATGTCGTCATCACCACCGCCTTGATTCCTGGCCGCGCCGCGCCGGTGCTGGTCACCGAAGAAATGGTGCGCAGCATGAAGCCCGGCTCGGTGATCGTGGACCTGGCCGCCGGCAAGGGTCAAACGGCAGCTGACGGCTCCGTGGGCGGCAATTGCCCGCTGACCGAGGCGGACAAAGAGGTGCTCAAGCATGGCGTGACCCTGATCGGTTGGACCAATCTGCCGGCCCTGGTGGCGGCCGATGCCTCGGCCTTGTATGCCCGCAATCTGCTCGACTTCATGAAGCTGATCGTCAGCAAAGAGGGTGCGTTGCACGTGCCCATGGACGACGACATCGTGGCGGCCTGCCTGATGACGCAGGCCGGTGAAGTCAAACGAAAGTAAGAGTTAGCCATGGAACATATCGTCAATCCCACCGTCACCAATCTGATCATCTTTGTGCTGGCCATCTATGTGGGCTACCACGTGGTCTGGACCGTGACGCCGGCCCTGCACACACCGCTGATGGCCGTCACCAACGCGATCTCGGCCATCGTCATCGTCGGCGCCATGCTGGCCGCGGCGCTGACCGAAACCGATCTGGGCAAATTTATGGGCACGCTGGCCGTGGCGCTGGCCGCCGTGAATGTGTTCGGCGGCTTCCTCGTCACGCGGCGCATGCTGGAGATGTTCAAGAAGAAGGATAAGAAGGCGGAGGGAGCCAAGCCATGAGTTTGAATCTCGTCACCCTTCTGTATCTGCTCGCCAGCGTCTGCTTCATCCAGGCGCTCAAGGGCTTGTCGCATCCCACCACCTCCATCCGCGGCAATTTGTTCGGCATGGTGGGCATGGGCATTGCCACCGTGACCACGGCGGCGCTGATTCTCAAGCTGGCTGATGGCCATTCGATTGGCCTGGCCTATGTGCTGGCTGGTCTGGTGGTCGGCGGCGGCATCGGCGCCTATATGGCGCAAAAGGTCGAGATGACCAAGATGCCCGAGCTGGTCGCCTTCATGCACAGCATGATCGGCTTGGCGGCGGTGTTTATTGCCGCCACCGCCGTGTTGGAGCCGGCCGCCTTCGGCATTGCCGACAAGGGCAGCACGCTGATCCCTGGCGGCAACCGCATCGAGCTGGCGCTGGGCGCCTTCATCGGCGCGGTGACCTTCTCGGGCTCGGTGATCGCCTTCGGCAAGCTCTCGGGCAAGTACAAGTTCCGCTTGTTCCAGGGTGCGCCGGTGTCTTTTGCTGGTCAACACAAGCTCAATCTGGCCCTGGGCCTGGCGGCGGTGTTCTTCTGCTATGGCTTTTTTGCCTCGCAGAGCTGGATGGACTTTTGCCTGATTCTGGCGCTGGGCTTTGCGCTGGGCGTGCTGCTGATCATTCCGATTGGCGGCGCCGATATGCCGGTGGTGGTATCCATGCTGAACAGCTACTCGGGCTGGGCGGCGGCGGGCATTGGCTTCTCGCTGAATAACTCGATGCTGATCATTGCCGGTTCGCTGGTGGGCTCCTCGGGTGCCATCCTGAGCTACATCATGTGCAAGGCCATGAACCGCTCCTTCTTCAATGTGATCGGCGGCGGCTTTGGCGGTGATGCCACGGCGGCCGCCGCAGGCAGCGCGGTGCAGCGGCCGGTCAAGACGGGCAGCGCCGATGACGCCGCCTTTGTGCTGGGCAATGCCGAGACCGTGATCATCGTCCCCGGCTACGGCCTGGCGGTGGCGCGTGCCCAGCATGCGGTGAAGGAGCTGGCGCAAAAGCTCACCGACAAGGGCATCACCGTGAAGTACGCCATCCACCCGGTGGCGGGCCGCATGCCTGGCCATATGAATGTGCTGCTGGCCGAGGCCGAAGTGCCTTACGACCAGGTCTTCGAGATGGAAGACATCAACGCCGAATTCGGCCAGGCCGATGTCGCCATCATTCTGGGCGCCAACGACGTGGTGAACCCCGCCGCGCACACCAAGGGCAGCCCCATCTACGGCATGCCCATTCTGGAGGCCTACAAGGCCAAGACCATCATCGTCAACAAGCGCTCCATGGCTGCGGGCTATGCCGGCCTGGACAACGAGTTGTTCTATATGGACAAGACCATGATGGTGTTCGGCGACGCCAAGAAGGTGGTGGAAGACATGGTCAAGGCTGTGGAGTGAGGCCGCAGCGGCCGCGCTAATGCGCACCATCAACGGGCCTTCGGGCCCGTTTTTCATGCGTAATGCGCAATCTTTGTTCGCATTAGGTGCGTCTATCGAATCCCCTGACGAATCCGTCGTCAGCAATAGGTCAGAATTGCGGGATAGCTAGGAGACAGAAAAGATGGAGAAGATTTGGCTCAAGAACTACTCTGAGGGAGTTCCGGCGGAGATCGATACAGGGCTTTATCCGTCCCTCGTGGACCTGATGGAGTCGGCGTTCAAGAAGTACCCCAGCCAGCCTGCCTACAAGATGATGGGCCGGCAGATCACTTTTGCGCAGCTGGATGAAGCCTCGCGTGCGCTGGCGGCTTATTTCCAGAGCCTGGGCCTGGAAAAGGGCGACCGCGTCGCCCTGATGATGCCCAATGTGATGCAGTACCCGGTGGCGGTGGCGGCAGTGTTGCGCGCCGGCCTGGTGGTGGTGAACGTCAACCCGCTCTACACCCCGCGCGAGCTGGAGCATCAACTCAAGGACGCTGGCGCCAAGGCCATCGTGATCCTGGAGAACTTCGCCTACACCTTGCAGCAAGTCATCAAGTCGGTGCCCACCAAGCATGTGGTGCTGGCCTCCATGGGCGAGATGCTGGGCTTCCCCAAGGGCCTGATCGTCAACTACGTGGTGCGCAAGGTCAAAAAACTGGTGCCCGCCTTCGAGTTGCCCGGCGCGGTCAGCTTCAACAATGCCGTGGCCAAGGGCCGTGGCCTGAACTATCAGCAGCCCAAGGTCGGCCCCAACGACATCGCGGTGCTGCAGTACACCGGCGGCACCACCGGCGTGTCCAAGGGCGCCGTGCTCTTGCACCGCAATCTGGTGGCCAATACCTTGCAGGCCGAGGCCTGGTATCAGCCTGCCCTGAAAAAGGTTCCGGCTGGCGAGCAGTTGCTGAGCATCTGCGCCTTGCCGCTGTATCACATCTTCGGTTTCACCACGAACATGATGCTGTCCATGCATGTGGGCGGCGCGAACGTTTTGATCCCCAACCCGCGTGATCTGCCCGCCGTGTTCAAGGAGCTGAGCCAGCATCGCTTCCACAGCCTGCCGGCGGTCAACACCTTGTTCATGGCCATGGCCAATCATCCCCAGTTCAATACCGTGGATTGGAGCCATTTGGTGATCGCCGTGGGCGGCGGTATGGCGGTGCAGCAAGCGACCGCCAAGCTGTGGCTGGACAAGACCGGCTGCCCGATCTGCGAAGGCTACGGCTTGTCCGAGACCTCGCCCGTGGCCAGCTGCAACCCGACCGACAGCAAGGCCTACACCGGCAGCATCGGCCTGCCCATGCCCAGCACCGAGATGTGCTTGCTGGATGATGCCGGCCGTGAAGTGGCGCCGGGCGCCTCCGGCGAGATTGCCATCCGCGGCCCGCAGGTGATGGCCGGCTACTGGCAGCGCCCCGACGAAACCGCTCAGGTGATGACACCCGATGGCTTCTTCCGCACCGGTGATATCGGCATGGTGGACGAGCGCGGCTTCTTCCGCATCGTCGACCGCAAGAAGGACATGATTCTGGTCAGCGGCTTCAACGTCTACCCGAACGAGATCGAAGACCTCATTACCCAGATGCCTGGCGTGATGGAGTGCGCTTCGGTGGGCGTGCCGGACGAGAAGGCCGGCGAGGCCGTCAAGGTGGTGATCGTCAAACGCGACCCCGACCTCACCGAGGCCGATGTGCGCGCCTATTGCGAAGCCAATCTGACCGGCTACAAGCGGCCCAAGATCATTGAGTTCCGTCAGGACCTGCCTAAGACCCCGGTCGGCAAGGTGCTGCGCCGTGAATTGCGGGATTTGAAGAAGTAAAGCCGATTCCGCAAAGGCCGAGTTTGACTGGCGCAGGTTTGTCACGACCCACAGCGTGACAAATCCTCGCGATACCCGGCTATCACGGAGGTCTGCGCCCCGTGCCGCGGCCAATATGCGGCACTATGCCGAGATTGGCTGAACTTGGCTGAACTCGCTTCATGGCGGGCAAGTTCCAAGTCCGGCGTCCCGTCGGTTCATCCTTCTACAAAGTGCCCGCCTTGCTGACTCATTCCTATCACCGCACCGAGGCCGGTCGGGCCGAGGTCAAGGCGCGCTTGCTGGGCTTGTCGCGCAGCGCACGCAATCTCTTGTTGGTGCTGGACGCCTCTCGCCCGGCGAGTGCCTGGCTGGGCCTGGTGCAAGGCGCCAGCGCGGCCGATCTGGAGCAATTGCTTGAGCATGGCCTGGTGGCCGATGTGAGTGCGCCTGCTGAGGCGCCCGTCACAGTTGCCGTGGCTGCCCCATCCGCCGCACCCGCTGCAGCCGAGGCCATGACGACAAGCTCAAGCGAAGCGGCCGGCGTCTCCGCCCAGTCGCCGCTGGCACATGCCGAGCTTTACGACTTTATGACCCGCCACGCCAAGCAGCATCTGGGCCTGATCAAGGGCTACAAGCTGGTGCTGGAGGTGGAGCGCTGCGCCGATTTGGCAGCCTTGCGTACCCTGGCCGACCGCTTCGTGCAGGACGTGCAGCAGGCGCAGGGCGAGATGGCCGCCGAGCAAGTGCGGCGCGCCTTGGGCATCATCAAGCCGTAAGCCGGCACAGGCCTGGAGTAAGCGCGCCCGGCGCGGCTTAACTTGCGGCACACTGGCGGCATCTCAGGCCGCTGGCATGGCCCAGCCGTCGCGCCGCTGCGCTTTAACTTCTTCGCCTTCATTCATCATGCTGCCCCGTCTTTTTGTTGACACCCCGCTCGCCGAGCTGCACCCGCATTCAGACACGGACGTCGCCGGCCCCATCGAGCTGGTGCTGCCCGCCGGCGCTGCCCGCCATGTGCAAGTGCTGCGTCTGCAGCCCGGTGCGGCGCTGAATCTCTTCGATGGCAGCGGTTTTGACTGGCAGGCCGAGGTGCTGCGCATGGGCCGCAGCGAGGTGGTGGTGCAGCTGCATTCGCGCCAGCTGGTGCATCGCGAGCTGGCTCATGCGGTGCGCTTGTGCGTGGTGATGCCGGCCAATGACCGCATGGACGGCGTGATTGAAAAAGCAACCGAACTGGGCGCTGCCGCCGTGCAGCCTTTGATGAGCGAGCGCTCGGTGCTGCGCCTGGCCGGCGAGCGGGCCGAGAAAAAGCAAGCCCATTGGCAAGGCGTGGCGGTGGCGGCTTGCGAGCAGAGTGGCCGCAGCGTGCTGCCGCGCGTTGAAGCTGTCAGCCCCCTGCAGCAATGGCTCAAGAGCCTGCCGCCCGTGACGGCGCAACAACGCCGCTGGCTGCTCAGCCCAACGGCGGCACGGCCCTTGCGCGAGCTGGCAGCGGCGCAGCCGGAAGCGACGTCAACCCTGGTTTTGTCCGGCCCCGAGGGTGGCTTGAGCCCGGCCGAAGAGCAGGCCGCGCGCGATCACGGCTTTGAGGCCGTGCAACTCGGCCCGCGCATTCTGCGTGCCGACACGGCCCCACTGGCCGTGCTGGGCTGGCTGGCCCTGCAATCAGTTTGAGTCGGCGGCGGCGTTATCGCCGTTGCTTTCGCCTTCGCGCCCCGGTTTGGGCGTGCGCGCCGAACCCTTGATCAAGTCGAACTTGAACATCCGGCATTCGATCGGGCCGTTCCACATCGGGATCTTGCGCGACTCTTTGAGGCGCATCTTGCTGGGCAGCTTCATGTCCGGGCACAGCAGCCAGGCGGTCCAGCCGGCCGGGTTCTCGGTGTAGGCGCGCTTCCAGTGCGCCGCCAGGCGCGGGAAGAAGTCGTCGCCAGCATCGCGGGCTTCTGAACCGCCCGCATCCCGGCTCATCTGGAAGTTGCCGGCCTTGCCGCGCACCTCGATACGCTCGCCGTAGGGCGGGTTCATCATGATGGTGCCTGGCATGCCTTCGGGCAGCTCGGGCGCCGGGCGCTCCAGCGCATCACCGCCGTTGAATTGGATGTACTGGGCCACACCGGCGCGCTCGGCATTGCGGCGTGCAAAGTCAACCATGCGGAAGGCCACATCGCTGCAGTAGATCGGCACGGCGGGCGCATGCTCGCGGTCTTTGGCGGCTTGCTTGATGGCTTGCCAGCGGCCGCGCAGCGGCACAAAAGGCAGTTGGCGCTCAAAGGCGAAGCGGCGCTGCATGCCGGCGGCCATGCCGCAGGCGATTTGCGCGGCTTCCACCGCAATGGTGCCCGAGCCGCAGCAGGGGTCGTGCAGGGCGCCGCCGGCTTCGGGCGTGCCCTTCCAGCCGGCCGCAGCCAGCATGGCGGCAGCCAGGGTTTCCTTCAGCGGGGCGTCGCCCTTGTCCTCGCGCCAGCCGCGCTTGAACAGTGGCTCGCCGGAGCTGTCGATGTAGAGCGTGGCATCGGTTTCGCTCAGGTGCAGCATCACCGGCAGATCGGGGTAGCGGGTGTCCACGCTGGGGCGCTCGCCGGTGGCGTCGCGCAGCACATCGCAGATGGCGTCCTTGACGCGCAGGGTGGCGAAGTTGAGGCTGCGCAGCGGGCTGCGCTGGGCAATGGTGTCCACGCGGATGGTTTCGGCCGGGGTGATCCACTGTGTCCAGTCGATTTTGCAGGCCAGGGCGTAGATATCGTCCTCGTGGCGGTAGCCGCCGCCGATCAACTCGATCAGCACGCGCTGGGCCAGCCGGCTTTCGAGGTTGAGCTTCATCACGGCTTCCAGATCGCCCTTCAGCGCGATGCCGCCGCGCAGCACCTCGATATGGGTTTTGGGCAGGATGCCCCGCACCTCTTCATCGAGCAGGCGCTCCACGCCGGAGGCACAGGAGACAAAGAGATGGAGCTTATCGGTGGGGGAAAACATGGGGCAGAGGCGTTGCGATTGCGGCCGCAAGCAAAAAGTTCAAAGGGCAAAAGCACATGGGCTTTGGGGCTGATTGTCCCAGTTCGCGGCCAGGCTTGGCCAGAGGGCGCGGAATTCAGGCCCGTGCCAGTGCCGCAGGCCTGGCCTGAGCTGGCCTTTAGGCCGGCAGCGGCGCGTCGGCAGGCCTGTCTTCGCTTGTGGCTTGAGCCTTTGCGGGCTCGGCAGTTTGCGTCTGCCCGGCCATGGGCTTGGGCCATTGCAAGGCCTCGGCGACGAAGGCCTCGATGGGCGTGGGCCGGCCGAACAAATAGCCTTGGTAGGCATGGCAACCCAGCTGCGCCAGCAGATCGCGCTGCGCCTCGGTTTCCACCCCTTCGGCGATGACGTGCAGGCCCAGGCTGTCACCCAACTGCACAATCGCATGGGCAATGGCATGGGCATTGGGCTCGCTGATCAGGTCGCGCACAAAGGATTGGTCGATCTTGAGTTGCTTGAGCGGCAGGCGCTTCAGGTAGGCCAGCGAGGAATAGCCGGTGCCGAAATCATCCAACGACAGGCCCACGCCCAGGCGGCCCAGCTCCGTCATCAGGCGGATCACGCCCTCCACATCGTCCACCAAGGCGCTCTCGGTCAGCTCGATCTTGAGGCGCTCGGTGGGGGCGTTGCTGCGCGCCAGGATTTGCTGCAAGGTGGACAAAAAGCCCTTGTGGCGGAACTGGACGGCACTGACGTTGACGGCCAGGCTCAAGCCCTCCAGCCGCGGCTGACCGGCCCACAAGGCCAGCAGCGCGCAGGCCTGCTGCATCACCCAGGCGCCCAGTGGCACGATCAGGCCGGTCTGCTCAGCCAGGGGGATGAACTGTGCGGGCGAGACCCAGCCGCGCTGCGGGTGTTGCCAGCGCAGCAGCACTTCGGCGCCGGTCAACTGGCCGTGCTGATTGACCTGGGCTTGCAGATAGAGCGCGAACTGGTCGTTCTGCAAGGCGCCGCGCAGGTCCGCCTCCAGCGTGGCGCGCTCGGCCATGGCGGCCTGAGTGACCGGGTCGAAGAAGCACAGCTGGTTGCGGCCGCCCGCCTTGGCTTGGTACATGGCGTGGTCGGCATGCTTGAGCAGGTCTTCGCTGCTGCTGCCGTCGCCCGCGCCCCAGACCTTGATGCCGATGCTGGGCGTGCTGTGGTGCAGATGGTCTTTGAGCTGGTAGGGCTGGCCCAGCACGCGCAGGATCTTTTCGGCCGCCGCTTCGGCATGCTGGGCAGCCTCGGCGTAGTCCTGGCCCAAGTCCTGCAGCAGCACCACAAACTCATCGCCACCCCAGCGCGCCACCGAGTCCTGCGCCCGCACCGTGCCCAGCAGGCGCTGCGCGATGCTTTGCAGCAGCAGATCGCCCATGCCGTGGCCCAAGGTGTCGTTGAGCGACTTGAAGTTGTCTAGGTCGATGAAGAGCACGGCGCCGTGGCGGCCCTGGCGCTGCGCCGAGGCCAGGGTTTGGTTCAAGCGGTCCAGCAGCAGGCGGCGGTTGGGCAGGCCGGTGAGCGGGTCGTTGAAGGCCAGCTTCTCGATCGCGGCTTCGGCACGCTTGCGTTCGGTGATGTCGCGCGTCAGGCCGATGAACAGGGGCTCGCCATCGCGCTCGATGCTGGACACGGCCAGGCTCATCGGGAAGTTGCTGCCGCTCTTGCGCCGGCCGGTGACGTCGCGGCCGACCCCGATCACGCGTGCTTGATTGCCGCCCAGGTAGTTGCGCAGATAGCCATCGTGCTGGCTGGCCTCAGGCTCGGGCATCAGCAGGCTGACATTGCGCCCGATCACTTCCTCGGCGCTGTAGCCGAACATGCGGCAGGCCGAGGCGTTGAAGCTCAGGATCAGGCCGCGCGCGTCGATGGTGATGACGCCGTCCACCATATTGTCCAGAACCGCCTGGGTGTGCTGGGCTTTGTCGTGGTCGCTGCGCCGCTGAGCTTCGCGCAACGCGGCGATGCTGCGCAAGCGACGTTGGCGCAGCCACAGCGCCAGGCCGCTGACCATGGCCAGCAGCAAGCCGGCCCCCAGGGTCTGCTGCCATTGGCGCTGCCAAGGCGCTTCCAGGGCGGTGATCTGGCGACCCACGGCAACGATCAAGGCGCGGTTGGTTTGCAGGCCCGGGGTGCGCACGGTTTGCAAGGCCGTCAGGCGCTCATCCCGGCTGACTAGGGCCAGGCCTTGCTGAACGCTGGCGTCTTGGCCGCTGGCCAGATGGCGGGCCAGTAGCGAGCCCGGCCGGTCCAGCAGCCGGCGGCCCATCCAGGCATTGTTCTGCGGGCGCAGGCTGTAGAGCATGCCGTCGGCGTGAACCAGGGCGCTCCAGGTGTCATCCGAGGTTTGCGCCGCACCCAGCACCAGCTTGAAGTAGTCGGGGTCTAGCGTCACCATGGCCACGCCAGCGAATTGCCCGCGCGCATCGAACAGCGCTCGCGACAAGCTCATGGTGTATTCGCCCAGCGCATTGCTGTAGGGCGGTGAGACATAGAGCATGCCGTACTGCGGCGCCGCTTTCGGCATCAGAAAGTAGTCGCGCGTGCTGGCGTCGAAATTGGGGAGCTCGGCCAGCGAGGTGGCTCGCATGCGCCCGCGGGCATCGATGATGGCGGCCATGCGCACACCGGGCATGGCCTGGGCCAAGGCGCTCAAGAGTGGGCGGGCATCTTGCTGCATCTGGCTGTTGCGCCATTTGCCGTGGGAATCGTCGATGGTCTGCAGCGCCGCCTGAATGCCATGCAGCTGCTGCGCCACGATGCCGTCCAGCACTTGCACTAGGCCTTGCAGGCGCTGGCTTTCTTGCTGCTGCAACTCGGCGCGTTCATGCCTGAGCCCGATGACGGCACACAGCGCGGCGATCATGCAGGCCAGGGCGAACACCAGCCATTGCGCGTGAAATTGCTGAATGCAGAAGACCGAACCGGGGCGGTTCGCCGAATGGGGGGCTGGGCTGGACATGGTGGGCGAGGTGAGGGAGCGTCACCTTAGCGAGTCGCCCCTGCCTCAGCCTTGATGCAGATCAATCAGCAGGGTTTGCGCAAATTGGCCGGGGCGATCTTCAGCGCTTCGCGGTATTTCGCCACGGTGCGCCGCGCTACCTGGATGCCTTGCTCTTCCAGCATGCTGGCCAAGGCGCTGTCAGACAGCGGCTTGTTCGGCGCTTCCGCCTCAACGAATTGCTTGATCAGCGCGCGCACGGCGGTGCTGGAGGCATTGCCGCCGGCCTCGGTGCTCAGGCCCGAGCCGAAGAAGTACTTCAGCTCAAAGGTGCCAAAGGTGGTGGCCATGTATTTGGCCGTGGTGACGCGTGAGATGGTCGATTCGTGCAAGCCCAGCTCGTCGGCAATCTCGCGCAGCACCAGGGGCTTCATGGCCAGGGCGCCGTGGGTGAAGAAGCCTTTTTGCCGCTCCACGATGGCTTTGGAGACACGCAAAATGGTGTCGAAGCGCTGCTGGATGTTTTTAATGAACCAACGCGCTTCCTGCAGCTGGCCACCCAGCGCACTATTGCTGATGCCGCCGCGGGTTTGCCGCAGGGCGTTGGCATACATCTCATTGATGCGCAGCTTGGGGGCGACTTCGGGGTTGAGCATCACCCGCAGCTCGCGGCCGACCTTGCGCACGATCACATCCGGGATCACCGCCTGCGACTGGCCTTGCGCGAAACGCCGCCCCGGTTTGGGGTCGAGGGCGCGGATCAGGGCTTGCGCTTCGCGCAGCAAGGGCTCGTCGGCGCCGGTCAGCGCCATCAGCTTTTTGCTATCGCGCTTGGCCAGCAGTTCCAGGTGCGATTTGCAGATCAGGATGGCGATCACCTGCGCCGGGCTGCGCGGCAACGCGCGCAACTGCAGCGTTAGGCATTCGGCCAGGTCGCGTGCGCCGACACCGCCGGGGTCCATGTTCTGCAGCCACTTCAGGGCGATGCGCAGATGGTCCAGCAGCTCTTCTTGCTCCTCGGCATCGCTGGTCAGTGCCTGGGCGATGTCTTCCAGCGTGTCTTCCAGATAGCCGTCTTCGCCCAGCGACTCGATCAGTACTTGCAAGGCCATGCGGTCGGCCTGGCTGAGGTGCATGCCGGCCAGCTGCTGATTCAAATGCTCTTGCAGGCTGATCTCGGCGAACTCCTGCTCGCTGCGATCGTCGTCGCCGTCATTGCTGGCGCTGCCGCTGTTGTGGTTGCTGGGTAGTTCGCGGATGCCGTCGAAGTCATCGCGCTCGGTGCCGTTCTCCCAATCGTCGCGCTCGGTGCTGCCGAAGTCTTCGGCCCGCAACTCCGGCGTGCTCTCGGCGTCGGCGTCGGCGCCGCCGCCCAACTCGGTGTCGGCGCTGCTGTCGTCGGAGGCGCTGGCGCGTGGCGGCTCGCTGATCTCGGGCGCGGCCACGCTGATGTCATCCTCGGTATCCAGCAGCGGGTTCTGCGCCATCATCTGCTCGATTTCCTGGTTCAACTCCAGGGTCGAGAGTTGCAGCAGCCGGATCGATTGCTGCAATTGCGGGGTCAGCGAGAGATGCTGGCTCAGGCGCAGCTGAAGCGACTGTTTCATCACATGCGGAAGTTTTCGCCGAGATAGACCTTGCGCACATCGGCGTTGTCCACAATCTCGGCGGGCGTGCCTTCGGCCAAAACGGCGCCTTCGCTGATGATGTAGGCGCGGTCGCAAATGCCGAGGGTTTCGCGCACATTGTGGTCGGTGATCAAGACCCCGATGCCGCGCGCCTTCAGGAAGCTGATGATGCGCTGGATCTCCAGCACCGCGATCGGGTCGACGCCGGCAAAGGGCTCGTCCAGCAAGATGAAGCGCGGCTGGGTGGCCAGGGCGCGCGCGATCTCAACACGACGGCGCTCGCCACCCGAAAGCGCGGGGGCGGGGCTGTCTCGCAGCTTTTCGATGCTGAGGTCGTGCAGCAGGTTTTCCAGCAATTCATTGATGCGCGCCTTGCTCAGCGGCCGGCCATTGGCATCGAGTTGCAATTCCAGCACCGCGCGGATGTTTTCTTCCACGGTGAGCTTGCGGAAGATCGAAGCTTCCTGCGGCAGATAGCTCAGGCCCAGGCGGGCGCGCTGGTGGATGGGTAGGTGCTGGACCTCTTTGCCGTCGATGTGGATCTCACCAGCATCGGCGCGCACCAGGCCCACGATCATGTAAAAGCTGGTCGTCTTGCCGGCACCGTTGGGGCCCAGCAGACCCACCACCTCGCCGCTGTCCACGCCCAGGTGCACGTTCTTGACCACTTTGCGCACGCCGTAGCTCTTGGCCAAACCGGTGGCGTCAAGGCGGCTGCGCGGCGCGCTGCTGCCGCTGATCGGGGGCGCGCTGCTCATGGCGCCTTTTTACTGCTGGGCAGCTGGGTGCTGGGTTGCAGGGTCAGGCCAGAACTGGCGGCGGGCTCGGCGCTTGCTGCCGAGCCTCGCGGCATGATCACCACGCGGACGCGGCCGGTGGGGTGGGGCGAGGTCTTGCCGCCGTCCAGGGTGAACACTTCGCTGCGGTTGTCGTAGACGATCACGGCGCCGCTGACCTCGTCGGCCACCGAGCTGCCCATGGTGCGATGCACCACCGCATTGCCGATGAAGCGCACGGTGTCGCTGCGGGTGTCGTACTCGACCTGATCGGCAAAGCCTTCGATGGCCTCGCCGGGAATATCACGGGCCTGGCGGAAGGACACCTGCTTGCCGGTCTGGCCATTGGCATAGGCTTGAAAGTAGCCGTCACCGGTTTCGCGCACATCAATGCGCTCGGCCTTTAGCAGCAAGCTGCCCTTGCTGAGCACCACATTGCCGTTGAACTCGGTGCGCTGGCGCGCCATATCGACCCGGCCACCCTGGTCGGAGGCGATGTTCAGTGGTTTGAACTGGTCGGCCTTTTCGGCGCGGGCGATGGTTGCGGCGCCGAGCATCAGCGCCACGGCCAAGGCGACACGGCCAGCGTTGGCGATGTCTTGGGCGACGGCTCTGGCGCTAGGGCGGGATGGGCGAAGGCAGGGTGTTTTCATGGCGGCACAATTCTTGCAGACCATTCTAGCCCTGCATCTTCAAGCGCAGCCCGGCGCCACCCCAAATTGCAGGAGCGGCACCTAGGCTGAAGAGATCGACCTGCCGCGCGCGCGGCACGGCAGGTTTTGCAAGCGGGCCTCAGCCCTTGCTTGAGCGTGCCAGCTTGATCAGATAGTCGGTCACCGCCAGTGCTTGCTGGCCATTGACGACTTCACCGGCACCGCGAACGCCGGCAATGCCGGGCGAGGTCAGGAAGCGGCCGGCGATGCCGATGGCGGGCACGCCGTCGATGCGGTAGTCCTCCGACAGCTTGCTGGCTTGTGCGCACTTGGTCTGCACGCCGAAGGAGTTGTAGGCGGCGGTGAACTTGGCCATGTCCAGGCCCAGGCGGCCGGCCAGAGCCATCACGGCCTTATCGTCCTCGGGCATATCGCGCTGGAAGGCGTTGAACACGGCGGTGTGCACTTCGGCTTCCTTGCCCATCGCTTCGAGAGCGAAGAACAACTTCTGGTGCGATTTGATGTTGGCACGGAAGCCCACATGCACGCGGCGGAAGTTGACGTCGGCGGGCAGCTGCTTGCTCCAGGCCTCGATGATGGGATCAAAGGTGAAGCAGTGCGGGCAGCCGTACCAGAAGAACTCCAGCACATCGATCTTGCCCGGTGTGGAGGGCAGCACCTGGGACAGTTTCAGGTATTGCTTGCCTTCCACCGGCGTGCCTTGTGCCAAGGCCAGGCCTGGCAGGCTGCCGGCACCTAGAACGCTCAGGCCCAGAGTGGCGGAGAAATCGCGACGCTTGATCATCGGTGAGATCCTTGGAAATAAAGGGGAGTGAGAGGGGGTGAACTCAAGCCGCCATCAGCGCTTGACGGTGACCAAATTGGCTTCCATGCCGGCGCCTTCAACCTTGCGCTGCTGCGCTTCGGCTTCGTCGCGGGCGTCGAAGGGACCCAGGCGCACACGGTACACGGTGCGGCCGGATTGTTCGCGCTCGGTGATCTTGGCGCTCAGGCCCTGCATGGCCAGCTTGGCGCGCTGGGCCTCGGCGTCGTCGGACTTGGTGAAGGCACCGGCCTGCACGAAGTAGACGTTCGGGTCTGCGGCGGGTGCGGCGGCGGCTGCCTTGGACTCAGGCTTCTTCTCGCTGCTGGCCTTTTCGGTGGCCTTGTCGCTCGATTTTTCAGCCGCCTTGCTTGGCGCCGAAGCCGGCGCATGGCTTGGTGCGTGGGCGGGCACGGCAGTAGGGGCGGGCTCAATAGCGGTGGCGGCGGCAGGCGCCGTGCTCTGCACCGGTGCAGGCATCGTCACCGGCGCGGGGCTGACCACGCCGCTGGCGGCCTTGGCGCCGGCCTTGCCGGCCAAGGGGGCGTTGGGGTCCCAGTTCTTATTGCGCAGGGCCTCTTCGGCGTCTTGCTCCGCCGTGCGCTGCGGCACCTTGTTGATGAAGGGGATGGGCACCTTGGTGATGTAGAGCGCCACGCCCAGCGCGACGGCCAAGCCGACCAGCAGGCCAACGATCAGGCCGAGGACGAAGCCCCCCTTTTGTCCCGCTTTTTGATTCTTGGCCCCAACGCTCATGTGTTCTCCGATGTTGTCGTCACCACGGCTTCACGCGCCATCACCTCAGGGGCGCTGACACCCAGCACGGTCAGCGCGTTGGCGATGACCTGGCGGGTGGCCGCCAGCAGGGCGACCCGGGCCAGGCTCAGCTCGGGCGTCTGATCCAGCACGCGCTCGGCGGCATAGTAGCTGTGATAGCTGCTGGACAGCTCGCGCAGGTAGAAGGTCAGGTCATGCGGGGCCAGGCCTTCGGCGGCGCGGGTCAGCATGGCGGGGTAGTCGGCCAGCTTGAGCATCAGGGCGGCTTCGGTCGGGGCCGTCAGCAGGCTGAGATCGGCGCTGGCCAGCGCGGCGGCATCACCACCACGCGAGACCCAGTTGCGGATCACCGAGCAGATGCGCGCATGGGCGTACTGCACATAGAACACCGGGTTCTCATCGTTCTGCTTCAGGGCCAGATCGATGTCGAAGGTGAACTCGGTGTCGGCCTTGCGGCTGATCAGGAAGAAGCGCACGGCGTCGCGGCTGGTCCAGTCGATCAGGTCGCGCATGGTCACATAGCTGCCGGCCCGCTTGGACAGCTTGACTTCCACGCCGCCCTTCATCACCAGCACCATCTTGTGCAGCACATAGTCGGGGAAGCCTTGCGGGATGCCCACGCCGGCCGCTTGCAAGCCGCCGCGCACACGGGCGATGGTGCCGTGGTGGTCGGTGCCCTGCACATTGATGCACTTGGTGAAGCCGCGCTGGAATTTGTTGATGTGATAGGCCACATCCGGCAGGAAGTAGGTGTAGCTGCCGTCGGACTTGCGCATCACGCGGTCCTTGTCGTCACCGTAGTCGGTGCTGCGCAGCCACAGCGCGCCGCCTTCTTCAAAGGTCTTACCCGAAGCCAGCAACTTGGCCACGGTGCTTTCCACCGCGCCGCTGGAATACAGGCTGGACTCGAGGAAGTAGTTGTCGAAGCGCACGCCCACGGCTTGCAGGTCCAGGTCTTGCTCGTGGCGCAGATAGGCCACGGCGAACTGGCGGATGCTGTCGAGGTCGTTGATATCGCCGGAGGCGGTGAACTCGCGGTCATCGGCTTTGACGGTCTTCTTGGCCAGGAAGTCGTCGGCGATGTCCTGAATGTAGTCGCCGTTATAGGCCGATTCCGGCCAGCCCGCATCGCCGGGCTTCAGCCCTTTCAGGCGGCATTGGGTGGAGTTGGCCAGGGTGGCGATTTGCACGCCGGCGTCGTTGTAATAGAACTCGCGGGTGACTTGCGAGCCTTGGGTCTGGAACAGGCTGCAGATGGCGTCGCCCAGGGCGGCTTGGCGGGCGTGGCCCAGGTGCAGCGGGCCGGTGGGGTTGGCGGAGACGAATTCCACCATCACATGCTGCTCGTTGGCGGGCTGTTTGCCGAAGTCGGCGGCGGCGCTCAGCACCTCGGCCACCACGGCTTGCTTGGCGGCGGGCTTGAGGCGGATATTGATGAAACCGGGGCCGGCAATTTCCATCGCTTCGACCCAGCGCTCGAAGGCTGGGCGGCGCTGCAGGGCCTCAATCAAGGCCTGCGCCAACTCGCGCGGGTTCTTCTTGAGCGGTCGCGCCAATTGCATGGCGGCCGTGCAGGCATAGTCGCCCAGGGCGGCTTGCTTGGGGGATTCGAAGGCGGCTGCCAGGTCGGCGCCGGGACTGAGTTCTTGAATCGCTTCGGCCAGGGCGGCGAGCAGTTCTTGCTTGGCTTGGATCATGGCGCGATTCTAAGTCGGCGCACCGCCAGCGGATTCGTCGGCCCCACAGGTTCTATGATGCCGGGCATGTCTGACGACGACACCTCTTTGCCGATCGAGCCCAAGCTGGATTTGCCCGCCTACATCGGCCGCTACAAGATCTTGCGGCGCTTGGGCGAGGGCGCGACCAGCGATGTCTTCCTGGCTTTGGACGAATTCAAGGGCGGCGAGGTGGCCATCAAGCGCATGCGCGCTTGGGCGGTCACCAGCCGCAGCGGCGAGGGCAGTGATTACGGCAGCCGCTTCTATGCAGCCGAGGCGGCCCTGGCCGGCCGCTTGCAGCATCCCAATGTGGTGCAAATCCTCGACGCCGTGCCGGAGCAAGACGCGCCCTATCTGGTGATGGAGTTTGTGCCCGGCCTCACGCTCAAGCATTTCTGCCGCAGCGACCGCTTGTTGCCGTTGGACCAGATCGTCGAGCTGGGTTTCAAGTGCGCCATGGCTTTGTCCTATGTGTTCCGCCAAGGCGTGATTCACCGCGATGTGAAGCCCGCCAATTTGCTGGCCGTGCTGGATGCGCAAGGCCAGGTCACGGATGTGAAGGTGAGCGATTTCGGTAGCGCCCTGAATCTGCGCTCCGATGCCACCCAGGTGCACCGCGTGGGCTCCTTGGCCTATATGCCGCCGGAGCAGATCGAGGGCGGCGATGTGGATTGCCGCGCCGATATTTACGCCCTGGGTGCCGTGCTCTACCACCTGATTTCTGGCCGCCCGCCTTTTGATGCGCCCAGCCAGATGGCGCTGATGCACCAGATTTATCACCAGGCTCCGGCCACGCTGGTGGGCCAGCGCAGCGGCGTGACGGCGGAGTTGGACAGCGTCATCATGCGCGCCCTGGCCAAGCACCCCGAAAGCCGCTACGCCAACTGGGAAGAATTTGGCCGCGGCTTGTCCGAGCTGGTGGCCAAGCAGTTGGTGCCGCTGGCCAGGCTTTATGAAGTGAAAGATTCCGAGCGCTTCAATATGCTGCGCGAGCTGGAGTTCTTTGCCGACTTCGGCGATGTTGAACTGTGGGAAGTGGTGCACCGCGGGCGCTGGCGGCGTTTTCCCGAAGGCCATGCGCTCTACAAACGCGGGCAGGAGGGCAATACCTTTCACATCATTTCGCAAGGCGCGGTGGAGGTCTACCGCGAAGGCACCATGGTGGCCGCGCTGGGCAAAGGCACTTCGGTGGGCGAGATGGCCTATCTGGCCCCCAACCCGGCGCTGCGTCAGCACAGCGCGGATGTGAAGGTCAGCGAGCTGTGCACCACCATCTCCTTCACGCCCGAGTCGCTGGGCCTGCTCAGCCCCGAATGCCAGCATCGCTTTGACCGCGCCTTCATTCAGGTGTTGGTGCGGCGCTTGCATGCGGCGCATGAGTCTTTGGCGCATCCACGACGGATTCTGTAAACCCTTCTTGAGCCTGTCGCGTTGGCATGCTTGAATGGCTCGGCACGCTGGGTCATTCAAGTTTGCTGCAATGACCTTCGTTCTCACCTTTCATTCAATCGCCAAGGATTTCTCAATGAAGAAGATGATCAGCCTGTTGACCTTTGCCGCCCTCGCATTTGCCGGCAGCGCCCACGCTGTGCTGCCAGCCGCTAGCTGCGATGCTCAGGCCGCCGAGAAGAAGCTGGCTGGCGCGGCCAAGACCAGCTTCGTCAAGAAGTGCAATGCCGACAATCCGGCCAATGCTGCTTGTGATGCCAAGGCTGCTGAGAAGAAGTTGGCCGGCGCCGCCAAAACCAGCTTTGTGAAGAAGTGCGTGGCCGATGCCGACGCACCTGCCGCCGCCGCTGTCGACCCGCAAGCTGTGTGCGACAGCCAGGCCGCTGAGAAAAAGCTGGCCGGTGCCGCCAAGACCAGCTTTGTGAAGAAGTGCGTGGCCGACGCCAAGTAAGGCTTATTCCTCACTGAATGAGCGAGCCGAAGCCCTCGATGTGAGGGCTTCGTCGTTTTCGCTTCGCCGGCCCTTGTCCTTGCTTTGTCCGCGCTCTTTTTGAGGCGAGAATCGGCCGCCGCATCATCAAGATTTGGTGCCGCCCAAGCAAAGGACCCCATGAACGAAGGCAGCGCGCCGCGCGCGTCGATATTCAGCGCAGACTCAGAGTCAGGTTCAGCGGCGGGCGCGCCGGCGCCGCAGGGCATGCCCGTGGTGGCCTTGGGTGCTTCGGCCGGTGGCCTGGCGGCCTTTGAGAGTTTCTTTGCCAGCCTGCCGCAGGGCTGCGAGCCGGGCATGGCTTTTGTGCTGGTGCAGCACCTAGCGCCAGATTTCAGCAGCATGCTGAGCGAATTGGTCCAGCGCTATACCGACCTGCCGGTGCGAGAGGTGGAAGATGGCATGCCTCTGCAGGCCAACCATGTGTATGTGATTCCGCCTGACCGAGACATGGCATGCCTGAACGGCAGGCTGCAGTTGCTGGAGCCTGCGGCCAAACGAGGCCATCGGCTGCCGATCGATTTCTTCTTCCGCTCGCTGGCGTTGGACCAGGGCGAGCGGGCCGTCGCGGTGGTGCTCTCGGGCACCGGCAGCGACGGCAGCCAGGGCTTGCGCGACATCAAGGCCCATGGCGGTTTGATCCTGGCGCAAAGCTTGGTAACGGCCGAATTTGACGGCATGCCGCGAGCCGCCATCGCCACCGGCCTGGTGGACTTCGAGCTGGCGACGGCTGACATGGTCCCCAAGCTGCTGGCCTATATGGGGCAGGGCGACAAGAGCCTGAGGGCCGCCGAGGCGGGGCAAAAAAGCGAAGCGCAATTGCGCAAGATTTATGCCCAGCTGCGCGCCCAGACCGGCCATGATTTTTCCAATTACAAGCCGACGACGATCTGCCGGCGAATCGACCGGCGCATGGCCGTGCATCAGATCGACACGGTGGAGGCTTATGCGCGCTACCTGCAGCAATCGCCGCCCGAGGTGGAAGCCTTGTTTCGCGATTTGCTGATCGGCGTGACCAACTTCTTCCGTGACCCGGATGCCTTTCATGTGCTGGCGCAACAAGGCATTCCCAGTTTGTTCGAGGGCCAGCCCGTCGGTGCGGTCATCCGCGTGTGGGTGGCTGGCTGCTCCACCGGTGAAGAGGCCTATTCAATCGCCATGCTCTTGCTCGAGCATATGCAGACGCTGCCGGGTACTTACCGTTTGCAGGTCTTTGCCTCTGATATCGACAGCCGAGCGATTGCCTTTGCACGCGAGGGCCGTTACCCGAGCAGCATCTCCGCCCATGTTTCACCCGAGCGCTTGGCGCGCTTCTTTGTTGCCGAGGCCGATGGTGCCAGCTACCGCGTGCGCAAAAGCCTGCGCGATCAGCTGGTGTTCTCCGAGCATGATTTGATCAAGGACCCCCCTTTTTCAAAGCTGGACATGGTCAGCTGCCGCAATCTGCTGATCTACCTCGGCAGCGATTTGCAAAAGCGCCTGATCCCTTTGTTCCACTACGCGATCAAGCCGGGTGGCTGCTTGTTTCTCGGCTCCAGCGAGGGGGTCGGTGAGTTCGATACCTTGTTCAGTGCGACCGATCGCAAGGCCAAGCTGTACCGCCGCCGCCCCGATGTGCCGGGGCAGCTGAGGCCGGGCAGCGGTCGAGTCTCCGTTTCATTGCCCCAGCTTTCGGCGTTGCGCCTGGCCGCACTTGGGGTAGGTCTTGCCGCCGCGCCAGTGCGCGGAGGCGCTCAGTCAGCGAGTGTTATGAAGCCATCATTGCGAGAAATTACTGAACAGGCCTTGCTGCTGCAAGTGGTGCCGGCAGGTGCTTTGGTGAATGCGCAGGGCGACATCCTTTACCTGCACGGCCGCACCGGCATGTTTTTGGAGCCGGCGCCTGGCGAGGCCGGTGTCAACAATATTCTGAAGATGGCCCGTGAGGGCTTGCGCCATGAGTTGAGCATGGCTCTGCACAAGGCCGCCGTGTTGAAGGACACGGTGCGGGTGACTGGCTTGCGGGTCCGCAGCAATGGGCATTTCACGCGCGCCAATTTGACGGTGCGTGCGGTGCTGCCGCTGGCCGCCCCGGCGAATGAGGTGCAGGCGGCAAGTCTGTTCCTGGTCATCTTGGAGGAGGTGAATGCCGGCATGGCCGAAGGTGGTTCAGCCTCATCCGCCGCACCGGCGGGCGTGGAGGCCTTGCCTGATCTCGCCAGTACCCCAAGTGCCGAGGCAGAGCCCGCCGATGTGGTGGCCTTGCGTGTGCGCATCGAGCAGCTGGAGCGGGAGCTGCGCGCCAAAGACGAGTATTTGCAAAGCACGCAGGAAGAGCTGGAAAGCGCCAACGAAGAGCTGAAGTCGGCCAACGAGGAAATGCAGTCGGTCAACGAAGAGCTGCAGTCCGCTAACGAAGAGCTGGAAACCTCGAAGGAAGAGTTGCAGTCGGTCAATGAAGAGCTGGCCACGGTCAATACCGAGTTGAACACCAAGGTGGTGGACCTCTCGCGCGCCAATAACGATATGAACAATCTGCTGGCCGGGACCGGCATTGGCACGGTCTTTGTCGACCACCAATTGCGCATCTTGCGATTCACGCCGGCAGCGACGCAGTTCATTCACCTGATCCAGAGCGACACCGGGCGGCCGGTGGGTCATCTGGTGTCCAAGCTGGTGGGCTACGACCGGCTGGTGCCCGATGTGCAGGCAGTGCTGGACAGCCTGGTGTCCAAGTCCATCGAGGTTGAGACCAGTGAAGGCCGCTGGTGCACCATGCGCATCCAGCCCTACCGCACGCTCGACAATGTGATCGAAGGCGCGGTGATCTCCTTTGTGGATATCAGCGATATGGTGCGGGCGCGCCAGCAACTGCACGATGCCAACGATTTGCTGCGCCTGGCCGTGGTGGTGCGTGATGCTTCGGATGCGATCACCGTGCAAGACCTGAATGGGCGCACCTTGGCTTGGAACCCGGCCGCGACGCGCTTGTATGGCTGGAGTGAGGCCGAGGCGCTGGCGCTGAACGTGCGGGAGCGGGTGCCGGTGGCGCTGCGCGACCGGGCGCTGGACGAGTTGGCTCAGGCCGATATGCAGCAACCCCTGCGGACCCAGCGTCTCACCAAGTCCGGGGCAATACTTGAGGTGGTGGTGGTGTCTTCGTCCTTGCGCGATAGCGAGGGGCGGCACTATGCTGTGGCCACCACCGAACGGGCGCTAGCTGGAAATCAGGGTTAAGACACCGATGAGTGTTGAAGACGGCTCCACTCCCACGGCACGTGCCACGCTGCAGCGCTTGCGCGAGCGTGCGGAGACGCGTTTTCGCAGCTTGCACGCGCTAGCGCTGTCACCGCGTGACGCCGTCGGCGCTGCGCCGATTCAAGCGCCAGAGTCGCTGCTGCACGAATTGCGGGTGCAGCAGATTGAGCTGGAGATGCAAAACGAGGAATTGCGCAGCTCGCAGCTGGACTTGGAAACCTCGCGCGCCCGCTATTTCGATCTCTATGACTTGGCGCCGGTAGGCTACTGCAGCCTCGGTGAGGCGGGCACGATCGAGCAGATCAATCTGGCTCTGGCTTCACTCTTGGGTCCGCCGCGTAGTCATTTGCTACGCCACCGTTTCGCGGCTTTTATCTGCCCTGAGGATCAAGACATTTTTTATCGCCACCGCCTGCTCTTGCAGCGCAGTGGCGAGCCGCAGTCCTTTGAGTTGCGGCTGCGCAGCCAAGCCGGTGGGCAAGAAGGCTCGCCAAAGGGAACAGAAAAGGGCGGGCAAGACGGCGGGACGCGCTGGGTGCAGATCCAGGCCTCATGCGCGCAGGTGGAGGGGGGCGAGTCGCTGATGCACTTGGCGGTGATGGACGTCGATGCGCGCAAGCAGGCTGAACAAGCCAATTCCTTGGCGGCCAAAGTCTTCACCCATGCCCGCGAGGGCATCATGATCACCGCGCCTGACGGCACCATTCTGGCGGTCAACGAGGCCTTCTGCCGCATTACCGGCTACTCAGTGGAGGAGATCGTCGGTTGCAATCCGCGGCTGTTTGGCAGTGGTCGCCAGAACGCCGACTTCTACCGCACTATGTTTGCCGAACTGCGCAGCCACGGTCATGTGCAGATTGATATTTGGAATCGGCGCAAAACGGGTGAGTTGTTCGCCTCGATGCAGACCATCACCGCGGTCTTGGACGCTGCGGGCAACACGGTCAACTACGGCTCGCTGTTCTCCGACGTCACGGTGCAACGCGAGCAAGAAGCGCAGCTGCGCCACCTGGCCCACTTTGATGCGTTGACCCATCTGCCCAATCGCCTGCTCTTGGCCGACCGCCTGCAGCAGGCCATGCTGCAAGCGCAGCGCCGCGGCAACCAATTGGCGGTCGCGTTCTTGGATTTGGACGGCTTCAAGGCGATCAATGACCAGCATGGTCATGAGGTCGGGGACCTGATGCTGATCGCTTTGGCGGAGCATATGAAAAATGCGCTGCGCGAGGGGGACACGCTGGCGCGCTTGGGTGGTGATGAGTTTGTGGCCGTGCTGGTGGATCTGGACGATGTGCCGGCCAGCCTGCCCATGCTGACCCGCCTGCTGGCTGCCGCCGCCCAGCCTTTGCAAGTGCGCGGCACAACGCTGCAGGTCTCGGGCAGCCTGGGCGTGACCTTTTATCCGCAAGGCATTGAGATCGACGCCGATCAGCTCTTGCGGCAAGCCGATCAAGCCATGTACCAGGCCAAGCTGGCGGGCAAGAACCGCTATCACGTCTTCGATGCCGAGCAGGACCGCAGCGTGCGCGGTCACCATGAAAGCCTGCAGCGCATTCGCCAGGCGCTCCATCAGGGCGAGTTCTTGCTCTACTTCCAACCCAAGGTCGATATGCGGGCTGGCCTTGTGCTGGGCGCCGAGGCCTTGATCCGCTGGCAGCACCCGGAGCGTGGCTTGCTCGCCCCGGCTGAGTTTTTGCCCGTGATTGAAGATCACCCGCTGGCGGTGGAGGTGGGGGAGTGGGTGATTGACGCCACCTTGCGGCAGCAGGAACTCTGGTTGCAGCAGGGCTTGGCAATGTCAGTCAGTGTGAATATCGGGGCACGGCAGCTGCAGCAAGTCGATTTTGTTGCTCGACTGCGGCTGCTGTTGGCGGCTCATCCGGCGGTCAACCCGGCAAGCTTGGAGCTGGAGGTTTTGGAAACCTCGGCCCTGGAGGACATGAGCCATGTCGTTCGGGTGATGAACGAATGCAAGACCATGGGCGTGCGCTTCGCGCTGGATGACTTTGGCACCGGCTATTCCTCGCTGACTTATCTGAAGCGCTTGCCGGTGGCTGAGCTGAAGATCGATCAGAGCTTTGTGCGCGATATGTTGGACAACCCTGTCGATATTGCCATCCTCAAGAGCGTCATCGGCATGGCGCAAGCCTTTGGTTGCGAGGTGATTGCCGAAGGTGTGGAGACGGCTCAGCACGGCGCCCTGCTGATCGGCTTGGGCTGCGATCTGGCACAGGGCTATGGCATCGCGAGGCCGATGCCGGCGGCAGATCTGCCCGGCTGGGTCCAGCAGTGGCAGCCGCATTTCAGCTGGACAGAACAGCGATTGCCCTGAGCCTCAGGCCGACTTGGCGCTGCTGCGCCAGTATTCTGGCTTGGCATAGTGTTGCTTGAGAAAGTCCACCCATAGCCGCACCCGCAGTGGCAAATGCTTGCGCTGCGGCAGCAGGGCGTAAATGCCATTGGGTGGCGCGGCGAAGTCGTCCAGCACGGTTTGCAGGCGCCCGGCCGCAATGTCTTGCTCCACCTCCCAGGTGCTGCGCCAGGCCAGGCCCAGGCCGCGCAAGCACCAGTCGTGCAGTACCTGGCCGTCGCTGCAGTCGAGCCGGCCGCTGGGGCGCAAGTAGCTCAATTCCCCGTCAATGCGAAAGGCCCAGCCGCGCGTCTGGCTGGCGTCGGAGCTGAGCATCAGGCAAGCGTGGCGAGCCAACTCGGACGGATGTTTGGGCGCGCCGGCACGCTTCAAATAGGCCGGCGCGCCCACGCACAGGCGCCGGTTGTCGGCCAGGCGCTGGCTGACCAGGCTGGAGTCGGGCAGGTCGCCCAGGCGCACGGCGCAGTCATAGCCTTCGCCGGCAATGTCCACCACCCGGTCGCTCAAATTGAGCGAAACGCTCACATCCGGATGCAGGGCCAAAAAGTCGGGCACCAGGGGTGCCACATGGCGGCGGCCGAAGCCGGCCGGTGCGGTCAGGCGCAGCAAGCCGCTGGCCTTCACGCCACCGGCGCTGACGCTGGATTCCGCATTGGCAAACTCCACCAGCAGGCGCTGGCAGTCTTCCAGGAAGGCGCTGCCCTCGTGGGTGAGGGTGATGCGCCGCGTGGTGCGCAGCAGCAGCTTGACGCCCAGCCGCGCCTCCAGCGCATCGATGCGCCGCCCCATCACCGCAGGGGCCACGCCCTCGACGGCGGCGGCGGCCGTCAAGCTGCCGCGGGTGGCCACGCTGACAAAGGATTCAATCTGTTTGAGGCGATCCATGCGCCTGATTCTCCTGCTGATCGCAATGAAAAAGTAGAACTTTCGACGGATTAGCTCGTTTTGCTTATGTATTCAATGCACGCGGCGTCATGAATCGCATCGTCAAACTGGCATAAATTGGGGGCCTTGATTCGTCGCCTTACGCAATAAAACCCGAGGATTCCGCCATGAGCACCGCACGCACCACCCATCACGGCCTGCAAGTCGCCACCGAACTGGCGCAATTCATCGAGCAAGAGGTCTTGCCGGGCACGGGTGTTGACGCCGCCAAGTTCTGGGCCGGCTTTGACGCCATCGTGCAAGATCTGGCCCCAAAGAACATCGCCTTGCTGGCCGAGCGTGATCGCCTGCAGACCGAGTTGGACAGCTGGCACAGCGCCCACCCCGGCCCGATCGCCGACATGCCCGCCTACCGCGCGTTTCTGGAGCAAATCGGCTATCTGGTGCCCGCGCCCGGCGCGGTGCAAATCAGCACCGCCAATGTCGATGCCGAGTTGGCCACCCAAGCCGGCCCGCAGCTGGTGGTGCCCATCTTGAATGCGCGTTATGCCTTGAACGCGGCCAATGCGCGCTGGGGCTCGCTGTACGACGCGCTCTACGGCACCGATGCCATCTCTGAAGCCGATGGCGCTGAAAAGGCCGGCCGCTACAACCCGGTGCGCGGCGCCAAGGTGATTGCCTATGCCCGCCAGGTGCTGGACCAGGCCGCGCCGCTGGCGCAGGGCTCGCACAAGGATGCCACCGGCTACCGCATCGAAGGCGGCCAACTGCAGGTGAGCCTGGCCGGTGCTGCCGTGACGGGCCTGGCCGATGCCGCGCAATTCGTGGGTTATCAAGGTGAGGCCAGCGCGCCGCACTCGGTGCTTTTGCGCCATAACGGCCTGCATCTGGACATTCAAATCGACCGTAGCACCGCCATCGGTGCCAGCGATGCCGCGGGGGTCAGCGATGTGGTGATGGAAGCCGCGCTGTCCACCATTCTGGATCTGGAAGATTCGGTTGCTGCTGTGGATGCCGAGGACAAGGTTCTGGCCTATCGCAACTGGCTGGGCATTCTGAAAGGCACCCTGACCGAAGAATTGGAAAAGGGCGGCAAGACCATCACCCGCCGCCTCAATGCCGACCGCACTTACACGGCGGCCAATGGCCAGGGTCAGGTCGTGCTGCACGGCCGCTCGCTGATGTTTGTGCGCAATGTGGGTCACCTGATGACCAACCCGGCTGTGCTGTATGCCAATGGCACGAAGGAAATTCCGGAAGGCATCTTGGACGCCGTGGTCACCACCACCATCGCGATTCATGATTTGCAGCGCAAGGGCAATAGCCGCACTGGCTCGGTCTACATCGTCAAGCCCAAGATGCACGGCCCGGCCGAGGTGGCTTTTGCCAGCGAGATCTTCGGCCGCGTCGAAGCCTTGCTGGGCCTGCCCGCCAATACCGTCAAGCTGGGCATCATGGACGAAGAGCGCCGCACCAGCGTCAATCTGAAGGCTTGCATCGCTGCAGCCGCCAGCCGCGTGGCCTTCATCAACACCGGCTTCCTGGATCGCACCGGCGACGAGATGCACACCGCCATGCAGGCCGGCGCGATGTTCCGCAAGGGCGACATGAAGACCAGCGCCTGGATCGCCGCCTACGAGCGCAGCAATGTGCTGACCGGCTTGAGCTGCGGCCTGCGCGGCCGCGCCCAGATCGGCAAAGGCATGTGGGCCATGCCCGATCTGATGGCCGCCATGCTGGAGCAAAAAATCGCTCACCCCAAGGCCGGTGCCAACACCGCCTGGGTGCCGTCGCCCACTGCGGCCACCTTGCACGCCTTGCATTACCACCAGGTCAATGTGGCGGCGGTGCAGCAGGAGTTGGAAAAGATTGATGCCGACGCTGAGCGCCACGCCATTCTGAACAATTTGCTGCAGATCCCCGTGGTGGCCAAGGCCGAATGGTCGGCCGCCGAGGTTCAGCAAGAGTTGGACAACAACGCCCAGGGCATCCTCGGCTATGTGGTGCGCTGGGTTGACCAGGGCGTGGGTTGCTCCAAGGTGCCTGATATCCACAATATCGGCCTGATGGAGGACCGCGCCACCTTGCGCATCTCCAGCCAGCACATCGCCAACTGGCTGCACCACGGCGTCACCAACGCCGCGCAAGTCAACGCCACCTTCGAGCGCATGGCCGCTGTGGTGGACGCCCAGAACGCGGGCGACGCGGCCTACCAGCCGATGGCCGGCCACTTCAAAACTTCAGCCGCTTATCAAGCTGCGCTGGATCTGGTGTTCAAGGGTCTGGCGCAGCCCAGCGGCTACACCGAGCCGCTGCTGCATGCCTGGCGCTTGAAAGTGAAGGCCGCCTGAGCGAAAAGTGATGCTGGAAAGGCTCGGCATGCCGAGCCTTTTCCTCTAAGCCGCTGAGGCGGTTTTACAAAGGCCCCGCAGCTGTGTTGCGGGGCCTTTTTGCGCTTTGTGCGCTTTGTGCGTTTAGTCGGCGCATTTTTCTGGTGTGTTTGCTTTAGGTGACAATGCGGGCGCATCCTTGCGCCCTTGGCTGTTTTTTTGGCAAGAGAAGGCCAAACGCCCAGCCTTCGTATGTCGATAAGCAGCCCCTCGCGGGGTGGCGCTCGACTTTTGTTGTGCGACATCCGCACGGAAGTGGCGTGCGAGCTGCGCGCGGGACCGCCTGTGGCCAAGTTCTGGCATCCAGCGCCGCTGCAGACGATCAAGGTCGCAAGTGGCGATCTCGCCCTGCCCATCGAGCGTGTAAGCCGATTGCCGTGAAGTTTTGGCGTTATGCCACGTTCTCCGTTGGCAAAATTCCCTGCCATAACTTGCGACGATTTTTACTTCCGCGTTGCACCTGAAACACAGGTGTTGCTGCTGTGTAAAGCGGCCGGACTTCAAGTTAAAGTTTTGTGAAGAAGTGCCGCTAGCCTCCACTAGCCATCTCATCAAGATCGCATCCAGGAGGCGAGTGGCTTTTTTTGTCCACCACTCCCAAAAGGATGCTCATGTTGAGGAATTGCAAGTTCAGCGCAGTCAGTGCGGCCGTGTTCACCGTTGTTGCTTTGTCGGCTCAGGCTCAGACAGCTCCTGCTCAGCAACTCGAACGCGTCGAAGTGACCGGCTCGAACATCAAACGTTTGGCTGCCGAAACCGCGTCGCCTGTGACCGTGGTGACCCGTAGCGAGATCAAGCAAACGGGCGCGAACACTGTTCGCCAAGTGCTGGATACCATCACCTCCACCACCACGAACGAGCTGACCGATAACGGCAACTCCAGCAGCTTCGCCGCTGGCGCCACCGGCGCATCCCTGCGCGGTCTGGGCAAGGGCGCGACTCTGGTGCTGTTGAACGGCCGCCGCGTTGCCTACTACGCCCTGGCCGACGGCGCCAAGGAAACTTTCGTCAACGTTGACTCCATCCCGGCCGACGCAATTGAGCGCGTTGAAGTGCTGAAGGACGGCGCATCGGCTGTTTATGGCTCTGACGCCATGGCTGGTGTGATCAACATCATCACCCGCAAGGATTTCGAAGGCGTTGGCGTCAGCGCCAACTACCAGACCGGTGTCAGCCCATCGCTGCAGAAGCAAGCCACGGCCAGCGTCGTGGCTGGCTTTGGTAACCTGGCCAAGGATCGCTTCAACGTTTTGGTGAACGCCGAGTTCTACAAGCGTGAAGGCTATACCCTGGCTGACGCGCTGAGCTCCTACGACCCCTATCACAAGCAAATCGTCAACCCAGCACTGGGTGACCCGAGCTTGGTTTCCTACCCTGGTAATTTGATCAAGGGTAAGGTCACCAATGGTTCCTTCGTGCAAGCCACCAGCGGCGCACGTGTCCCTGTGGCTAGCTGCCCGGCCTCGCAGAAGAACGCGGCTGGTGCTTGCACTACCGACGTCAATGCCCTGAACCAGATCTACGACCCGGCCAAGCGCATGAACTTGTTCGCTTCCGGTCGTTATCTGGTGTCGGACACCATCGAAGCTTTCGGCGAAGCGTCTTATTCCAAGACCACGACCGACTACCTGGCACTGCCCTTCGGTATCAATGCACCTGGCACGCAGTACAAGTGGTTTGACGGCAATAGCAAGAAGGTTCAGCTGGTCAACAAGCCCCTGCTGGCGGCCAACAATCCTGCCAACAACACCGGTGGCGTTGCTGGTCTGGAATACCGCTTCATGGACGATCTGGGCATGTGGTCCACGCCGGCCGATGCCAGCCAGTACCGCGTTCAAGCCGGCTTGAAGGGCACTTTCGGCACTTGGGACTGGGAAACCGTGATCGGCCGTATCGGCGCCGACGGTGAGAAGAATGGCGTCGGCGCACATCGCACCGATTTCATCAATGCCGTCAGCAGTGGCGAGTACAAGGTCGGTGGCGCCAACAGCTCTGAGCTGCTGGGCCGCATGTTCCGCAAGCACGGTATGGAAGGTTCGAACAGCACGAACTACATCGACGCGAAGTTGAGTGGCGAGTTGTTCAAGCTGCCGGCCGGCATGGTGATGGGCGCCTTCGGTCTTGAGCACCGTGAGGAGAGCGTCAAGATCAAGTCCACCGAGAATCTGCTGAACGCCGAAATCATCGGCAACGGCTCGGTCTGGATCGAAGGCGATCGCAAGCTGGACGCAGCATTCGCCGAAGTTGAAGCGCCGGTGTTCAAGGGCTTCACCGCCAATGCTGCTGTGCGTTACGACAAGGCTACCGGCTTTGACGGTCACTTCTCGCCCAAGCTGGGTGCCCGCTTCGAAGTGCTGCCGCAAATGCTGATGCTGCGCGGCACGCTGTCGGAAGGCTTCCGCGCTCCGAACATTCCGGAAACGCTGGGCAAGGTTGGTCTGACCGGCTTCTTCAACAACACGGTTGACCCGAAGCGCTGCGATACCGCCACCAAGATCCGCGACATCCTGAAGAACGGTGATGCCAACGACAAGCAAGACGCAACAGCCGCCTTCAACTCGGGCTGCTTGGTGTCGGTGCCGGCCATGATTTCGTCCAACCCGAGCGTCAAGCCTGAGCTGTCGCGCAGCGCGACCGTCGGTTTCGTCTTCGATCCGACCAAGAACCTGTCGATCGCTGTCGATTACTACAAGATCGAGCGCCGTGACGAAATCGCCTACCGTGATCCGGACTATGTGCTGGCCCGCGAAGCCGACGCCGGCTACAAGGACTTGATCGCTCGCGTGCCCGTCAGCGGTACCGATCTGGCCCGTGCAGCGCGCGCTAACCAGCTTGACCCCAAGGCCAATGTGTCCTGGGGCGCTGGCGAGTTGGTGACCTTGTTGCTGCAATACGAGAACTTCGGTAAGACCGAGTCCTCCGGTATTGACCTCGATGTCAAGGGTCGCGTCAGCAGCCCTGAGTTCGGTACCCTGAATCTGGGCCTGACTGCTACTTACGCATTGACCATGCGCGAGTGGGATATCGACGCCAATGAGTTCCGTCCGAACCGCGTCGGCAATCGCAATGCTCCGCGTCTGCGCAGCATCTTCAGCGTGGCCTGGAGCAAGAACGACTGGACCGGTGGCCTGCGTTTCAACTACACCTCGGCCACCAAGCTGAACAACGACGAAACCGACGAAGCCAGCTGGGGCGAAGCTGCCTGCCAGACGCGTCTGAAGCCAGGTGCCTATCCTTGCAACATCGACAGCTATCTGCGTACCGACCTGAACGTCAGCTACCGCGGTTTCAAGGGTCTGACCCTTGGCTTGAACATCGGCAACCTGATGAACAACCCCGCGCCGGTCAATCTGCGTGACGGTTTTGCTCTGCGTCCGCGTACCGTCAAGGTGGGTGCTGAGTACCGCTTCTAAAGCAGTTCTCTCACCAGACTTGTGAAAAGCCCGGCCTTTTGGCCGGGCTTTTTTTATGCATTTGAAATCATGAGTCCCTGACTTTTGGGACTTTGAGCCGGGGCGCCTCGGTGCAGGAACTTTGTCTTCGGCGGGGCTAGAAAGTCACATTGTGCGAATAGCGAATCAAATGTGGCCTATTGCCAGTCGGAATGTCCTGCCCCGCCAAAGCACAAATTCAGCGGCTTGCTATGGGTTTGTAGGCTTTGATTCGCGCAAACAGCAACAAATTGCCTGCGAATTTTTGCTCTACATATATTTATTTGGGCGCTGTGCGCCCTTTGGGCCATTGGGGTGCCGCTTGGCTTTGTCCGCCGCTCTGTGGCGTTAGCCCCATAGGTATTGACCCTTGATCACTCTGAGCGGCACTGCTCCTAGACTCACCGAGCACCATTCTGCTGGGGCCAGCGATGTCTATTCGATATCTGCGCGACCGCGGCAATCGCTTGGCAATCCGCCAAATCTACGGAGAGAAATCGTGTTGTTGAAGAAACCAAAAATCAGCGTGGTCGGCGCCGCCGTCTATTTGTCCCTCGGCGCATTTGCCGCCCCGGCCTTCGCCCAGCAGGCCGCCGGCCAGCAGCTGGAGCGTGTTGAGGTCACCGGCAGCCGCATTCTGTCGATGAATGCCGAATCGGCCGCGCCGATTCAGGTGATGACCTCGGCGGACATCGCCGCTTCGGGCGTGGCCAATGTGCAGGAACTGCTGCTGAAAAGCCCGGTGTTCGGAACACCCGGTATCAGCCGAAACAATTCCAACTTCTCCACTTCAAGTGCAGGCGTTTCGACCATTGACCTGCGCAATCTCGGATCCAATCGGACACTGGTGTTGGTCAATGGCCGACGCTATGTGACCGGCGTTCCGGGTGATAGCTCGGTCGACTTGAACAGCATTCCTGCCGACTTTATCGAGCGGGTTGAGGTCATGACTGGCGGCGCTTCGTCGACCTACGGCTCTGACGCCGTGGCCGGTGTGGTCAACATCATTCTGAAGCGTAATTTTGAAGGCATGAAGCTGGACGCTCAGATGGGTCGCAGCGAAAAGGGCGACGACGACAAGAAGAAGTTCAGTGCCACTTTCGGCATGAACTCCGGCAATGGCCGCGGCAATCTGATGTTCAATCTGTCGGGTAGCCAGCAAGGTGCCGTGTATTCACGTGACCGCGACTTTGCTGCGATTGACCAATACTCCCTGGGTGCCGGCTTCACCGGCGAGGCAGCTGACATCTTCACGGCGCAGAAGCCCTTCTACTCCAGCTTCGCGCCTCAGGGTACCTTCACGTACCAAGACGGTACTCTCAATAGCAAGGGTGCGCTGGTCAACAAGAGCTTCACCTATGACGCGAATGGCAAGCAAATCCCTTCGTCGACCAATGGCCCCAATGGTGATGGCGTGGGCGCAACCGGCTTCAACCGCTCGGCCTATCGCACGATTGCTGTGCCTACCGATCGTCTGATGCTCGCAAGCAAGGGTGAGTTCCATCTGAACGACCAGCATACGGTGTTCTTCGAAGGCAACTACGCCTCTACCAAGACCCAAACGCGCCTGGAACCCTATCCCCTGTCTTCGGCTGACATCTTCAAGCCCACAGGCTTTGTGCCGGCTGAGTTCATGGTGGGTGGCGTCAAGACCCGCAACCCATTGGTCCCCGACACCATTTACAACAACGCTATCGATCGTGATGGCGATGGCCTGAAGGACTACAACTTCACCCGTCGGATGTCCGACATCGACGTCCGAGGCAGCAAGGCAGAGCGCGACACTCTGCGCATTGCGGGCGGCGTCAAGGGTGAGTTGACCTCGACTTGGAGCTACGACACTTACTTGGCCTACGGCTTCACCAAGGAAGGCCAAACCGGTACCGGCCAGGTCAATGTGTTGAACTTCCGCAATGCCTTGCAAGCCATTCAAGACGTCAACGACGTGAACAACAATGGCAGCAAGACCGACGCTATCTGTATGGACGCCATTGCACGTGCGCAAGGTTGCGTGCCTGCCAATGTGTTCGGTGCCAATACCTTGGATGCGGCGGCGGCAAAGTACCTTCACGCGCCCAGCTCGCTCAACACGAAGATGACGCAGGCTTTGGCCGGCTTCACCATCACTGGTGAGCCCTTCAGCCTGCCGGCCGGCCCTGTTGGTATTGCCTTTGGTGGTGAGTACCGCAAGGAAACTTCCAGCACCGAGTTCGACGCGTTGACCCAAACCGGTCTCAACGCCGGCAACGCGCTGCCCAACACCAAGGGTGACTTCAATGTGAAGGAAGCGTTCATTGAAACGCGTCTGCCCTTGCTGAAGAACCTGCCTTTGGTGAAGTCTCTGGATGCGACCGCAGCTGTTCGCTACGGCAAGTACTCCAGCGTCGGTGGCACCACCAGCTGGAACGGTGGCTTGGATTGGGCCGCTAACTCCACAGTCCGCCTGCGTGCTAACTACGCAGTTTCGACGCGTGCCCCCAATATTGGCGAGCTGTATCAAGCGCCTGCGCAAACTTTCCCGACAGGCTTGGTTGACCCCTGCAAGGACGTGAAGGCGACGGACACCACGACCTTGGCTAAGAACTGCCTTGCTGACGCTGGCGTGGCCGCCAACGTGGCTGCTAACGGCAAGTTCACCTTGAACCAGTCAGATTTGCAAGGCGTGAGCGGCTTCAACAGCGGCAATCCAAACCTGAAGGCAGAGCAAGGCAGCTCGGCAACCCTGGGCTTTGTCATTACGCCCAAGACCGTGCCAGCACTGCGTGATGTCACCTTCACTGCAGACTACTACCGCATCAAGATCAAGGACGCGATCAACACCCCCGGACGCCAGTACGCTCTGGACAAGTGCTACAGCGGTGAGGACACCTCCTTCTGCCAGTACATCACCCGTCGTGCGACTCCGCTGGGTTCTAACAGCGCAGGCTCCTTGCAATACATCAATGAAACCTCGGCAAACACCGGCGGCGACTTGGTTGAAGGTGTGGACGTGACTGCTAGCTACGCGACCAAGCTGGCAGGTGGTGCTTTCAATTCGCGCTTGGCCTACACGCGTCTGTTGAAGTCCTACAACCAGCCGACTCCTGATGCTGATCAGAATCGCTTTGATGGTGAAGTCGGCGCGCCGACAAATCGCTGGTTGCTGAACCTGGGCTACAACATTGGTGCCTGGGGTGTGACGGCGACGACGACCTATATTGGCGAGTCTTACCTGGACGACCAGTTCATGAACAGCAATGGCTGGACAAAGGCCGACGGCAAGATTTCGTCGCGCACTTATCTGGACTTGCAAGGCACGTACTCCTTCGGTAAGGCTCAGATCTATCTGGGCGTGGACAATGCGCTGGCGACCAAGGCTCCTCCGATCATCTCTGGCTTGCCTGGCAACACCACCGGTGCAGAGACCAACGCCAGCATGTATGACCCCATCGGCCGCCGCTACTACGTTGGTATCCGCTACAGCATGTAAGTTGGCCTGACGCGCTGATTGCAAGATCAGCGCTGTGAACGCCTGAACCGGCACATTGCTTGCGATGTGCCGGTTTTTTTTGCCTGTTTGACGGCGCAAATGCCTGCAGGCTTGTTACTCAAGCATTGCCTAGAATGCCCGCTCGTTCAGAGGAAGACAGAAAGATAGAACAATGACAGCAGACCAGCCCCGTCAAGCCGACTCAAGCGGCGCGAACGCCGCCGTGCCAGATCGTTGCGATGTGCTCATCGTCGGTGCCGGCCCAGCAGGCAATGCCTGCGCGCGAGTGCTGGCCCAGGCCGGGCTGGATGTGCTTTTGGTGGATCAGCATCCGCAGGGGCGCGACAAGATTTGTGGCGACGGTTTGATCCCCGATGCCCACGCGGCGCTCAAGCGTCTGGGCCTGCTGGATCAGGTGATGAGCCAGTCCCAGCATGTCACGCATGTGGGTTGCATCGGGCCGCGTGGCGGGCGCATCGATGTGCCGGGCTCGCTGGCCGTGTTGCCGCGCCGCCAGCTCGATAATTTGATGTGCCAGGCCGCGCAAGACGCCGGCGCCAGATTCCTGGCTCCGGCCCGTTTCGAGAAGCCGCTGGAAGACGCGCAGGGCCGCGTCAACGGCGCCTTGCTCAAGCTGGGTGATGCGCTGGTGGAAGTGCAGGCCCAGTGGCTGATTCTGGCCACCGGCGCGGTGCCCAAGGCGCTGCAGGCCGCCGGCATGTGCGAACGCCACACGCCCAGCGGCGTGGCCTTGCGGGGCTATGTGCGTGCCCCCGAGATGGTGGGCAAAATCAAGGCGCTGGAAATCGTCTGGGGTGAGGCGGTGCGGCCCGGCTATGCCTGGATCTTCCCCGCGCCCGACAACTGCTTCAATATCGGCGTCGGCGTGACCGACAGCCATTCCGCCGTGGGCGGCAAGGGCAGCAAGAAAGAGCTGAATCTGCGCAACATCCTCGACGCCTTCGTCGCCAGCTATGCGCCTGCCGCCGAGTTGATGCGCGTGGGCGAGGTGGTGGGCGACTTCAAGGGCGCGCCGCTGCGCTGCAGCTTGAATGGCGCGCGCTGGAGCCGCCCCGGTTTGATGGTCACCGGCGAAGCCGCTGGCAGCACTTATTCCTTCACCGGCGAAGGCATTGGCAAGGCGATGGAAACCGGCATGCTGGTGGCCGACGCGATCCTGGCCGGCCGCGCCAAGAGTCAAACCGAAGGCGAAGTGCGTCAAGCCTATGAGCTCAGCCTCAAGGCCTTGAAGCCCAAGTTCGACCTCTACCACCGCGCCAACCGCGTCAATGCCTTCCCCTTGCTGGCCGACATCCTGATCTGGCGTGCCCAGCGCAGCCCGCGCCTGCTGCAGCGCATGAGCGGTGTGCTCAATGAGACCAGCAACCCGGGCAATCTGGTCAGCCTCAAGGGCTTCTCGCGGCTCTTTCTCGAATAAGGGGCGCGCCTGCCATGTGTCAACTCCTGGGCATGAATGCCAACACGCCGACCGATGTGATGTTCAGCTTCACCGGCCTGGCCACGCGCGCGGAGGAGCACAAAGACGGCTTCGGCATCGCCTTCTTCGAAGGCCGTGGTCTGCGTCACTTTGTTGACCACCACAGCGCCCGCGTCTCACCGCTGGCCAAGCTGGTGCAGGACTATCCGATCAAGAGCGATAACGTCATCGCCCATATCCGCAAGGCCACGCAGGGCCAGGTGGCCTTGGAAAACACCCACCCCTTCCAGCGCGAGCTGTGGGGGCGCTACTGGGTGTTTGCGCACAACGGCAACTTGAAGGATTTCCATCCCCGCCTGCACGCGGCGTTCCGCCCGGTGGGTGACACCGACAGCGAGCGCGCGTTCTGCTGGCTGATGCAAGAGCTGGCCAAAGCGCATTGCGCCGTGCCCAGCATCGAGGAGTTGACCCATACCCTGCGTGAGCTCTGCCCGCAGCTCAATGCCTTCGGCACCTTCAATATGCTTTTGTCCAACGGCCAGGCGCTGTGGGCGCATGGCTCAACCCATCTGCATTACCTTTTGCGCCGCCACCCTTTTGGCCGGGTGCATTTGCAGGATGAAGACCTCAGCATGGACTTCGCCCCCCACACCACGACGCAAGACCGCGTGGCCATCATCGCCACCGAGCCGCTGACCCGTGACGAGCCCTGGGTGGCATTTGCGCCGGGCGAATTGAAGGTGTTTGTGGACGGGGTTGTGCACGCCTGAGCGCGCTTTTCTAGCCGCTTGCCTCAAGTGCCACCCCGGGAACAGGCCATTCAACGCCGCAATCCGCAGCCCGCCGCATCAGCCGCCGTCGCGCGACACGCCTGGCCTAGACTGCCCCCATGACACAGGACAACAAGTTCATCATGCATTGGAGCCAGTGGTTTTGCCCCGGCCCGCGGCGCAAGTTCAGTGCCGATGAAATGGCGCGTGCCGGTCAGCAACCCTGGCCCAAGGCGCTTGACGGCTATGTGATGGGCAATGTGGTGGTGCTGCTGGCACTCAATTACATGGCGATGTCGCGCCATTGGGCCTTGGCAATCTGCCTGGGCGTGCTGGCGGCGAGCTATGCCGTGTTGGCCGTGGCACGGGTCTTGTGGCGCGCGCCGACGCGGCTGAACCTGAACCTCAGCTCGTTCGTGCTGGCACTCGGCTGCGTTGGGCTGATCTTGCTGTTCAAGTTCTGGCCGCCTCTGCAGTTGGAGCAAAGGGCCAGGTTGGTCACCAGCACGGCCTTGCTGGGCGGCATGGTGATGGTCTCGCTGGCCTGGTGGTTCTTGATCATCCTGCGGGTGCAGCAGATCGAGGCTCGTCTGCGCGAGCTGGATGAGCAAGCACGCAGCGTGCAGCTGGCGCGCCGCCTGGCCACGGCGCAGATTCAGCCGCATTTCCTCTTCAACACCCTGGCCTCGGTGCAGCATTGGGTGGACACCCAAGACGCCCGTGCAGGCAGCACGCTGCGTGCCTTCACGGCCTATTTGCGCGCCACCTTGCCCATGTTCGAGCGTGAGGCGCTGAGCCTGGATGAAGAGTTGCAGATCGTGCGCAACTACCTGCTGGTGATGCAGGCCCGCTTGGGTGAACGCCTGCAGTGGTCGATTCAAGCGGACCCGGCGCTTGCCTCGCTGCAACTACCGCCCGGCCTGCTGCTGACGCTGGCGGAGAACGCCATCGGCCACGGCATCGAGCCCTCGCTGAGTGGCGGCCGCGTGCAGCTGCGGGCGCGCCTGAGCCCGGATTTGATCCTGCTGGAGGTCGAGAACAACGGCGCAGGACTCGGCGCTGAGACCCGCGAGCGCGTGGGCTTGAGCAATACCCGCGCGCGTTTGCAGCAGCGCTTTGGGCCGCAGGCGAGCTTGAGCCTAGTCGCTTGCGCAGCGGGCGAGCCCACCACCTTGGCGCAGATCGCGCTACCGCTGAGCGTCCTGCAGGCGCCGGCGGCCTGATCCGGCGCCCTTTGGTGCGCCGCCTTGCGAACCGAACCCATGGAATCTATGCGTATATTTTTTCGCCAAGTGGACTGGCGTGTGGCCTTGATGATGGGGCCGCGCCACCGCTTCAGTCCCGCGCAGTGGCAACGTCTGACCCCCTTGGCCGAGATCTCGCCCAATGTCAAAGTGGCGGCGCTCATCAATGCCTTGCTGCTGTCCCTGGTGCTGGTTTGGGGCTTGCCCAATCCGTTGATGCTGGAGGCCTATGTTGTGGCCCTGTGTTTGAGTCTGGGCGCGCTAGGCCTGGGCGTGCTGGTCTGGCGCAGGCCCACCATGAAGCGGCTCTACCTAGCCTATGGGCTCAGCAGCTTCCCCCTCGGCCTGCTTGCGGGTGTGGCCACGGTCCTCCTGCGCGGCCGCCCCGACCTGCAACCTTTGGCGCATGACTTGTTGTTGCGAGGCGCAGGCCTGGCCTTTGTATGCGCCATGGGCATCTGGGTGCTGGCCATGTGGCGCAACGAGTTCATGGCCGCCTGGCTGCATGAAGAGGACGAGCGCGCGCACAAGCAAGAGCTGGCGCAGCGCCTGTCCAGCGCGCAGATTCAGCCACACTTCTTGTTCAACTCCCTGGCCTCGCTGCAGCATTGGGTCAGCAGCAAGGACGATAGGGCCGCGCCGCTATTGGCGTCCCTAACCGCCTATCTGCGTGCCACCTTGCCCCTGTTTGATCGCCAGCGGCTGGCCATCGGCGAAGAGGCCGAGGCGGTGCAGCGCTATCTGGAGGTGATGCAGGCCCGCTTGGGTGCGCGCCTGCGCTTCAGCCTGGCGCTGGACCCGCTGGCGGCCCAGCAAAGCCTGCCGCCAGGCGTGCTGCTGACCCTGGTGGAGAACGCGGTGGAGCATGGCGTGCAAGCTCAGCTCAGCGGTGGCGAGGTAAGGCTGCAAGCCCAGATGGCGGCCGATGGCAGCTTGATCGTGCTGGTGCTAGACGACGGCCCTGGCCTGCCGGCCGATTGGCCCGGCGAGGCTCAAACGGCTTCGAACATGACGCAGCCGCTGAGTCACGCGCAAGGCAGCTTGGGCCTGCTTAACTCTCGGCTGCGCCTGCAGCAAGCCTTTGGTGCGCGCGCCAGCCTGTGCTTGAGCAATCGCGCGCAGGGCGGCTGCCAAGCTGAGCTTCGGGTCCGGCCCGAGGCCAGCGCCCTGACCACATCAACGATCAAAACCTGAGGAGGCATCACGATATGAGGAAAAACGAGACAGGCAGCATCCGCGCCCTGATTGCCGATGACGAAGAAGGCCCGCGCGAACAACTGCGTGCCGCACTGCAGCGCCTGTGGCCCGAGCTGGACATCGTTGCCGCCAGCACGCATGGCGTTGACGCCTGGGACGATTTTCTGGCCCATGAGCCCGCACTGTGCTTTCTGGACATTCGCATGCCCGGCCTCAGTGGCATTGAGGTGGCACGCCGCATGGCCGCCACGGCAACGCCACCGCAGGTGATCTTTGTCACCGCTTACGGCGACCACGCAGTCTCGGCCTTCGATGCCGGTGCGGTTGACTATGTGATGAAGCCGGTGGACGACGCCCGCCTGAGCCAGGCGATTGAGCGGGTCAAGAGCCGCTTGCAGTCGGCCCAGGCCACGGCCGCACCAGGCCCCGATTTGCAGGCTTTGCTCAAGCAACTGCTGCCCGCGACGACGCCCAAGTCGCGCCCCATCCAGGCCAGCCTGGGGCGTGAGATCAAGCTGATCGCGCCTGCGGATGTGATCTATTTTGAGAGCGACAATCGCTACACCCGGGTGGTCTACCGGGAGCCCGGCGCCGATAAGGACGGCGAGGCCTTGATCCGCACCCCCCTCAAGGAGCTGCTGGCTCAGCTCGACATCAATGATTTCTGGCAAGTGCACCGCTCGGTGCTGGTGAACAGCCGCTGCATCGCCAGCGCCCTGCGCATCGACGAAAACAGCATGGTGATCACGCTGCGCGGGCGCGAAGAAAAGCTGCCGGTATCGCGCCAGTTCCAGGGCTTGTTCAAGGGTCAGTGAGGGCGCGCTGGGGCATTCGCTCTGGCGGGGTCACGCGCTTTGTGCACAATGGGCCGCGACACCGCTTTCAGTGAGCTTCCATGGCCGCCTTGCCAACTCCCCGCTTCGATGAGTTCTACCGTTACGAGCCGCTGACCGAGCTGCTATTCGCCTTCGCCGAGGCGCGGCCCAATCTGGTTTCGGTACGCTCCATCGGCAAGAGTTTTGAGGGCCGCGACATCTGGGTGCTGGTGCTCACCAATACCGCCACCGGCGCCGATGTGGACAAGCCCGCCTTCTGGCTGGACGGCAATATCCACGCCGCTGAGTTGACCGCGTCCACCACCTGTCTCTACTACCTCAACCACCTGGTCACCGGCTACGGCGTCAATCCCGAGGTGACGAAGCTGCTGGACACGCGGGCCGTCTATATGGTGCCGCGCCTCAACCCTGATGGCGCCGAGCTGGCGCTGGCGGATCGGCCGCGCCATATCCGCTCCTCCACCCGGCCTTACCCCTTTGACGAAGCGCCTGTTGACGGCTTGAGCGCCGAGGATGTGGACGGCGATGGCCGCATCCTCACCATGCGCATTCGCGACCCGCATGGCGGCTACAAAAAACATGCGGAGGAGCCGCGCCTGATGGTGGCGCGCGAGCCGGGCGAATTCGGCGGCGAGTATTACCGCCTGATCCCTGAGGGCTTCATCAAGAACCACGACGGTCTGACCGTCACGGTCAACAAGGACCGCGAGGGCCTGGACCTGAACCGTAACTTCCCCAGCGAATGGCGCCAGGAGTACAAACAGGTCGGCGCCGGCCCATACCCCACCAGCGAACCCGAGGTGCGGGCGATGGTGGACTTCATCATCGCCCACCCCAATATCGGCGCGGCCATCAGCTATCACACCCACAGCGGCGTGATCCTGCGGCCCATGGGCGGCTGCAGCGATGAGGACATGATTCCCGAGGACTTGTGGAGCTACAAACGCTTCTCTGCCCTGGGCGAAAAGCTCAGCGGCTATCCCGCCATCAGCATCTGGCACGACTTCAAATACCATCCCAAGGAAATCATCACCGGCACGCAGGACTGGGTCTATGAGCAGCTGGGCGCGCTGTTCTGGGTGGTGGAGCTGTGGTCACCCAATAAGGAAGCCGGCATCGAGGGCTATAAGTGGATCGACTGGTACCGTGAGCATCCGGTCGAAGACGATCTCAAGCTGCTGAAGTGGAGCGACGAGCAATGCGGCGGCCAGGCCCATGTGGACTGGCGGGAGTTCCATCACCCGCAGCTGGGTGACGTCGAGATTGGCGGTTGGGACAAGATGAACTTCTGGCGCAATCCGCCGCCGGCGCTGCGCGAACGCGAGGCGGCGCGCTTTCCGGCCTGGATGGATCAGATTGCGCTTTCCCTGCCCAAGCTGGAAATCCTGCGCACCGAGGTCCGTGCCCTGGGCCCCGACACCTGGCGCATTCGCCTGGCCGTGGCCAATAGCGGCTATCTGCCGGCCTATGTGACCAAGCGGGCGCTGGAGCGCAAGGTGGTGCGCGGCGTGATGTTTGAAATCCATCTGCCACTCAATCAGCCCGAGGTCAGCCTGGTCAGCGGCAAAGAGCGCATGGAAGGACCGCAGCTGGAGGGCCATGCGCCTAAGTCCAGCCAACAAGCCTTTCTGCCCAGCCGCGAGGTCACCGCCGACCGCGCCGTGGGCGAGTGGGTGGTGCGCGCGCCGCAGGGCACCCGGCTGGCGTTGACGGCCTGCGCCGACCGCGCCGGCACGGTGCGCACGGAAGTCGTGCTTGATTGACATCGTCCGGCGGCTAACTGATTGACTGGCCGGGTGGTTGGGGCTTGGGCTCAGCGTGCCGCTGGTCTGGCTGATGGCTGAGGTGTTTGTGTGAGGTGGCAACGGATCGCCACTTCGCGATTGGCTCTTGCGTTGATGAGGCCGACCACGCCAAAGCCAGACTGGAAGAACACCCGGAGCAAAAAGCTAGGCCAACGCCGGCTCTGGTGCTGCGCTTACGCGCAGATGACCAAATTGCAAAGCCGAGCTGATGGCTTGCTTCCCTGCGTGAATCGAACACTCGACAAGTTTGTGAATGAGCTTGCCGAGCGCAAAGTGCTGGTGACGCTGGCGTCTCGCCGCCTGAGTTGATGTCAGCGCTGGCGGTCAGGGCGCCAGTTGCGCAGCATCAGTTGCTGCTGCTAGTGGACTTGCGGCGCCACAGCCAAGCCAAGCCGGCCAAGCCCCCTGCCATCAGCGCCCAACTGCCCGGCTCGGGCACCGGGGACGGGTTCAGGCTGGCGGCGTAAGCCATGTTGTCGATGGCGAAGTTCCAACGGCAGCAGCCGTTCCCAAGAAAAATGATGCGGTTGAAGGTCTGGTCCGAGGTGAAGCCGATGAACTGCAGTTCCTCCGCTGTGGGGCTCAGTTCAGCGACGTGGCGGTAGGAGCCGAAGCCATCCAGGCTGTCGCCATCCACCCTGATGGCTGTGGGCGCGCCGCGGAACCAGGCGCCGAAGGCCTTGATGGGGTCAGCAAAACGCAGCTCGGTCCCGCCGCCCCAGGCCAAGTCGATGAGCACATGGGTGCTGCCGTCGATGGTCCGCAGCGGGTCTGTGCCGGGGTCTGGGGCATCGACGTTCCAGGCCCCCCTCAGCGCAAAGCCGCTCAGATTGAGCGTTTGGGGGGTACCAAACAGGTCGTTGTTGGTGTCCGTGGTGAAGGCGTTGAAGGTCTCGGAACTTGCCGTGCCTACTGCTGCCAGGAAACTGGCTTCGCTGGTGTAGGTCATGTTCGCGGCCTGGGCATTGGCCGCCGTGCACAGGGCGGCCAGCAGGGCGAGGCAGCTCAGCTTGGGCTTCACGGCCGCCGCGCTCAAGGCTTGATGAACCATGGTGGCGGGCCACCGACTCCAGCGCAATCCGGCGACGGCCCCGGGTCGAGACAGACAGTGTCCGTGCCTCATCAAGTTAGGGGGGCGACCGTCCTGGGTGAAGAGCCGTGCTCCCGCACAATCTCCTGGCGCGCTGCCCGGGTCCTGCGAGTGGCTCTGACACTGTGCTTGAGGCTGCTTGCTGCGCATTGGGGGCTCCCTGGCGTGATGTCGATGTGGCGCCATGGTCGGCGGCCACGCGCGGCAAGTCCTGATGGAACTCTTAGGTTTCTCTGAAGGTTTTATTCGCCAATGAAATCAACGGTTTACGGGAATTTCTCATGAGCGGGGGCGGGTCTCCGACCCCGGGCGCAGAGGCCGACCTCCTGGCCGCGCGAGCCCTGCAGATTGGTGAATGGCAGGCCGATCCGGTCTTGGACGAGCTGCGCCGGGGTGAGCAGCTGCTCAAGCTGGAGCCGCGCAAGATGCGCTTGCTGATGGCATTAGCGCGCCGACCGCAGCAACTGGTGACCCTGGATCAGCTGCTGGACGAGGTCTGGGGGGACGTGGTCGTCACTCCGAGTTCGGTGTACCAGTCGATCTCGCAGCTGCGCCAGGTTTTGGGTGACGATGCCAGCCAGCCGCGCTACATCGTCACCGTGCCGCGCAAGGGCTATCGCCTGGTGGCGGAGGTCAGCGAGGTGGTGGCCGCAGCCACCCCAGCCCCGCTAGCAGGGCCGACACCGACACCGACACCGGCGCCGTTACCGCCTGAGTCTGAGCCAAAGCGGCGTGCGACCGATCAGGGCATGGCGCCACCCGTTCTTTCCGCCTCCACCATTCCTCCTGCCCCAAGCCGGCGCCTGCTGCTCGGCGGCTCGGCGGCAGCAGCGGCGGCCTTGCTCGGCGCAGGCGGCTGGTGGGCCTGGCAGCGCGCCGCGCGCATGCCGGCCGGTGATATCACCCTGGCCGTCCTTCCTTTTGATGACGTCTCGCCCAAGGCGCTGGAGCAGCCGCTGGCCGACGGCTTGGCCGAAAGCGTGATTGGCGCACTCTCGCGCCATCAGCAGATTCGGGTGGCGTCCCGCTCCACCTCCTTCCAGTTTCGCAGTGCCCAGGCCTTGGCGCCGCAGGCCAAGCAGCTGGCCGTGACCCATGTGCTGTGGGGCGAGTTGCAGCGCTGGCAGCAGGGCTTGCAACTCAAACTCAGCCTGTACCGCGCGGCGGACAGCGAAGTGCTCTGGCATCAGGTGCTGGAGTCGCCGGCCGCAGCGCTGGGCCGCCTGGCTTTCAGCGCCGCCAACGCCGCCTTGCAGGCCCTCGGCGTGGCGCCGCTGCCGGCCAGCGCGTCACCTATGCCCCAGGCCGATGCCTATGAGCTCTATCTGCTCGGGCTGCACCATCAGCGCAGCGGTCAGATCGAGGGCATCTTGAAGGCGCGGGCCTACTTCCAGCGCGCCATCGATGCTGACCCCGGCTTTGCCCTGGCCTATGTGGGTCATGCCGCCACCTGGATTGCTGAGTACCACTACGGCAGCGGCCTGAGCTTTCGCGCCATGGATGCGCGCGCGCAGCCACTGATCGATCGCGCCCTGCAACTGGACCCCGAAGCTCCGCTGGCCCTGGGACTGCAAGGCCACTTGAAGGCCAACCTCAGCCAGCACGAAGAGGCGCGGCGCTGGTTGACTCGGGCGGTGGAAAAGGCGCCCAGTGACGCCAGTCTCTTGAACTGGTCCGGCAGCAATGAGAGCGATGACGGCTGGCCGGCACGCGCCCAGCCGTTTTTCACCAAGGCGGCGCAGCTGAGCCCTTTGACGGCGCAGATCCAGCACCGCGCAGGCTTGGCGGCCATCCATGCCGGGCAATACGAAGCCGCGCAGGCGGCGTATCAGCGCGCCATCGCCCTGGCGCCGCAGCATGCCAATGGGCATTGGGGCCTGGGCATTCTTGGCTATGCGCGTGGCCGCCTGGCGGATGCGGTGCTGGGCTATCGCAAGGCGCTCTTGCTGGACCCCAAGCGCGAACAGCTCTGGAAGCAATTGGCCTGGCTATATCTGGATCTGGGCTTGAGCGAGGAAGCGCAGAAGGCATTTGCCCAGTTCCAGGCTTTGAGCGCTACGCCGGTCGCCGCGCGGATGCAGGCAGCCATGCAGTGGGTGCAAGCCAATGACTCGGTGGCCTTGGCCGAGGCTTTGCGGATCCTGCCCTTGAAGCCGGCGCAGTTGACGGCCGAACGCGATGCCGTGATCGACGCCTCGTTGTTGCACTTGTTATTGGGCCAAAAGGAGGCTGCGCTGAAGACGCTGGAGTCGGTGCTCGGGCTGGTTTTGGCTGACCCGGTGCCGCTCTACAACAACTGGCTTTGCTTCCAAGGCCAGCACATCTGGCTCGACGTGGCCACCATCTACAGTGCCGCGGGGCAGCGGGACAAGGCCGAGCCCTTCATCGAGCAAGCCTCCGGCTTCATCGAACGTTATGCCCGCCAAGGCAATGTTTGGCATGCCACGGGCTACCACCGCGCCCGCATCGAAGCCTTGCGCGGCCGACCGGAACCGGCCTTGGCTGCGCTGGAGGAGGCCTATCAATTGGGCTGGCGGCGCGGCTGGTGGCTGGCCCAGGACCCGGCACTGCAAAGCCTGCGTGAACTGCCGCGCTTCAAGGCGGTGCTGGCCCGGATTGAGCAGGCCAAGCAGGCGCAGCGCGACAAGCTTTTGGTGGCTTGAGGCGCTGGCCATGCAGGGTCAGGGGGTCAGGTCTTGCCTGCTGGCCCCTGGCGGCCGCGCTCAGCGTATCAATCAGAAGGGATAAGCCGGCGAGCTGGCGTCGATGTCCAGCCACTTGCCGGTGCCAGGCTGGTTGTACTTGCCCGCAGGGATGGCGTAGTACTGCAGCGGCGCCACCGGCAGGCCCAGGTCGGCCACCGAGCCCAGGGCGGTGGCGCTGAGCGGCATGCCGTACATGGCGAAGAACTTGCGCAGGTCGCGGCCGATGATTTTGGAGCTCAGTACATAGAGCAGCTCGTGGTTGCTGATCTTGTTGTCGGCATAGCGGCCCATGGCGTAGCGGCCTTTGTTGGCCGGGTCCCAGGCCTTGTCCACCAGGCGGTCGCCCTTGGTCAGCAGGGTCAGGAACTCCAGGGTGCGGTCGGTGTCGGGCTGCGCCAGGCCGCTGCGGTACTGGGTGTAGAGAAAGGCGAGCTGGAAGTGCACGCCGCGCATCAGGTCTTGGGAGCTCTGGCTCCACAGGCGCACCGTCATCTCGGCTTCGCGCTGGGCATCGGTGCCTCCGGTGGCGCGGTTGGCGAGGATGGCGGCGTACAGGCTGGGGTAGTCGAGGGTGTGGCCGCCCAGATCAGTGCCCAGCACGCGGGTGCCCCGCAGCATGGTGGCGCTGGCCAGGATGTTGTTATCGCATTCGACCACGCAGCCATTGCTGCCGTCGGGGGTGATGTGCATCACCCGCTGCACCGTGTTGTGGCCCAGCTCATGGGCCCAGCCCCAGCCGACGTCGACGCCAGCAAAGCCGTCTGACGGGTTGCCTGAGCAGAGATAGCCGCAAGTGGCGATCCAGCCGACAAAATGCTGCACGCCCGGGGCGCGGTGCAGATTGCCGTCGCAGGTCCAGCCGAATTGGCTGCACAGGGCTTGCACGCCGCTGGCCATGGGCATATTGCTGTATCCGTTGGCGATGTGATTGCTGTCGAACAGAACGCCCTTGAGCTGATCGACCACATAGGCCTTGGGATCCTTGTTGCCGATCACCGACTGCGCGTATTTGATGGTCTGCTGGATCTCGCCACCGACAAACTTATTGGTCTGCCAGCCGAAGTCGGCGCGCTTGAGGGCGGCCACGGCGTCGGCGATGTCGGCATCGCTCATGCTGCCGCGGCTGAAGTCAAAGTGCGCGTATTTGGCGCTGCCCTTGATGCGCAGCTTGACCACGCTGCCCGGCGTGGCACCGCTATAGCTCAGCATCAAGGGGCCGCCGAAGGGGCTGACGAAGTCCAGGCTGCTGCCGACTGCCGGCAAGGGCAGGTTGAAGGAATGCGGCCGGCGCGGGCGCGGGTAGTTCTTGTCGCTCAGCGGATTGCCCCAGGCGCGCAGATAGCTGGTTTGCAGGCCCAGCTTGGCGCCGGCGGCATCCATCACCTGCACCTGCAGGCCTTTGGCGGGCACCGCGCCGCGGCCAATCAGGGTGTTGCCGCTGCCTTGTGCAATCGTCACCTCGATGTCCTCCCAGTCGCTGGCCACGGCCAGGGCTTGGGCGGCGGCGGGCATGTAGTCGCCCTGGCCGGCCGTGGCGGTGGTGGTAGTGCTGCGGTTGTAGACCACCCAGGAGTCCGAGGCGTAGGTGCGCAAGAAGGTGGCCGGTGCGGCCGCTTTGTCGATGCTGCCGTAGCTGATGCTGGGACGCAGCAGGTCGGCGTAGAGGGTCAACAAGCCATACAGCTCCAAGCCCGGGGTCTGGAACACATTGACGCCGCGCGACTGGTAGCTAGCCAGCTCGTTATGCACACGGGTGATGGCGTCGGTGGGGGCGGTGTTGGCGCTGAAGTCCAGCTGCAGCGCGTCATTGCCCAGCATGGCCAGGGTGTCGCTCAGGGCTTGCAGGGAGCTGGCGTTGGCCAAGCTCTGCGCTGCTGTTCGGCCCGCGCCCACCGCCACGCCGGCGCTGGGTGCAAAGTAGTTGCCGGGGTAGCCGCCCATCTCCATCTTCATCGCCGCCAGCACCGCGCGGCCGGGGTCGGAGTTGATCCAGTTCGGGTGCATATAAATCACCGGCTTGCCCGCGGCCAGATAGCTGGCCACGCGGGCTTGCAAGCGCCCGTCATCGGCCACGCCGGCGCCGAAAACCAGCAGGTCGGCGCCTTGCCAGCAGCTGTTGTCGGTGGCAATAGTGCAGGCCGTGTCTTGCGCGGTCTTGCCCAGGCGGGTAATGAAGGACTTGACCGTGGCGCTGTTGTAGCCGGCCACCGCGTACTTCAGCGTGGCGGGCAGGCTGCCCTCGGCCGCGCCGGTGACGGTCCAGGTGAAGGCGCGGGTGAACAGGGGCAGGTGTTGCTGCTCGCGTGTGCTGCCCGCCATCCAGGCCAGCACATCGGCGCCATAAGCCATGGCGCGACCCGGGCCGACCTCGACCAGCGCGGCCATGCCGCTGCCGTTGTCCGAGACGATGTAGGGCATGGCCTCAACCCGGCTGATCGGGCTAATGGTGATGCTGTCGCTACTGTGGTTGAGCGTGAGATCCAAGGCCTTGCCGCCGGCGCTGTACAGGCTGCCCAGCACTGCTGCCGGGCGCGTGGTCAGGCGTTGGCTGATGGCGCTGGCCTGGGCCAGCAGGGTGGCGCGGTGCTCGCTCTGTAGCCCGGCCGCGCTGCCATCCTTGAGGGCTTGGGCCACCCGGGCCTCGGCGCTTGTTGGTGCGGGGGGAGTTGGGCTTGTTGGTGTGCCGCTGCCGGAACCGCTGTCCGTGGTGCCGCCACCGCCGCTGCCACCGCAGGCCGCGAGCAGCAGCGCTGCAGCCAGGGCCGCGAGGCCTCCCGTCGTCTTTTTGATTTTCAACATTACGCCTGTTCCAAGGAATCTCACCCGGGGAAGCGGGTGAGCGGCCTGCTGCGCACCAGGCCGGACGCGGACTGGATTTTGGCGGGCCGGGAATTCTGGCGTGGCGGATGTTGGCGCTTGCTAGCCGTGCCGGCGGCCTTGCGGCTCAAGCGTGCGGTATTTCATGGAAGGCGCAAATTTCGCAGGCGACCACACCCCTTAAATGAGGGGGGTATGCCGACAAGTGGTCTGAAATCAGGCTTGCGGCTTGGTGCCGTCGGCCTGCGTCTGTTCCTCTTCTTGGTCCTTCTGCGCCTGCGCTGCCTCCATGGCGCTGCGCCATACGCGGGCCGGCACAAAAGTGCGCAGCTGTTCCATGCCACGCGCCACCAGCTTGGGGTGCAGGGCATGGCCGACCTCGGGCAGCACATCAGCTGTCACGTCGGCTCCCAGGGCCACCAGGGTGCGGGCCATGGCCACCACCGGCTGGTAGGGCACCAATTCATCCGCCAAGCCGTGCAGCAAATGCAGGCTGACTTCCTTGGGGGCGTGTTGCGGTGCGCGTGCATGGCCGCCCGAGAAGGCCAGCACCCGGCCCGCCAACTGGTCTTGCGCCTGCACCGCTTCCAGCGCCATGGTGGCGCCCTGCGAGAAACCGGCCAGGGCCACCCGCTCCCAGCTCAGTTCGAAATGCTGGCCCCAGGCCTGGATGCGTTGCACCAGCGCCGGCAGGGCGGCGTCCAGGCGCTGCAGCAGCGTGTCGGCATCCAGCCCTTGCACATCGAACCAGGCCTGGCCGCCATCGGTCAAGGCCTCGGGGCCGTTGAGTGACACCAGCGCGGCCTGCGGATACTGCTCCCTCAAGGCTTCACGCAGCGGCGCCATGCTGGCCGCATCGCCGCCCACGCCGTGCAGCAGCACAAAGCACAGATCAACGGCGCCGCTGGCCGGCAGATGGACGATGGCCGGCGGGGTTGGCGTGGCGTTGGCGGGGTGATCAATACTCATGGTGAAGGCTTTTCTGGGGGAGTCAGGGGTCGAATTGTCGCTCCGCTATGCTGCACAGCCCTGGAGGAGAAAAACGCATGGACTTGAACGTCAATGGTCAGCCGCATACCTTGCCCGAGCACGCTCGTGATCCGGCCATGCCGCTGCTCTGGGCCTTGCGCGATGGGCTCAACCTCACCGGCACCAAGTTCGGCTGCGGCATCGCGGCTTGCGGCGCTTGCACCGTGCATGTGGATGGCGTGGCCACGCGATCTTGCGTCACACCACTGGCCTCGGTGCAAGGCAAGGCCATCACCACCATCGAAGCCTTGGGCAGCGAGGCCCAGCCCCATGCCTTGCAACTGGCCTGGTTGGCCGAGCAAGTGCCGCAATGCGGCTACTGCCAAAGCGGCATGTTGATGGCCGCCGCCGCCCTGCTGGCCAAGAATCGCCGGCCCAGCGATGCTGATATCGATGCCGCCATCAGCAATCTCTGCCGCTGCGGCACTTATCCCCGTGTGCGCGCCGCCATCCATCAGGCCGCAGAAAAAATGGCCGGAGGCAAGAAGTGAAGCGCCGCACCCTTTTGATCAGCGGCCTCAGCGGCGCGGCGGCCTTGTTGGTGGGCTGGGGCGCCATGCCGCCGCGCAGCCGCCTGGGCAATGCCAACACCCTGGCCGGCGTGGCGGGCGGCATCGGTTTGAATGGCTGGATCAAGATCGCCGCCAATGGCGATGTCTTGCTGGCCATGCACCGCAGCGAAATGGGCCAGGGCGTGCACACCGCCCTGGCGCAGCTGGTGGCTCAGGAGCTGAGCCTGCCCTTGGCGCGGGTGACTTTGATTGCGGCCGGCCATGAGTCGCTGTACGGCAATGTGAGCATGTTGGTCGACAGCCTGCCCCTGAGTGCCCGCAGCACAGAGCCGGGCCAGCAAACGCGGCCGGTGCGCCTGGCGCAGTGGAGCATGGCCAAGCTGGCGCGCGAGCTGGGCATCAACGCGACGGGCGGCAGCTCCAGCGTGGCCGATGCCTGGGAGCCCTTGCGCTGGGCCGCGGCCACGGCGCGCCAGCAATTGCTGGGCGCGGCCTCGCTGCGCTGGAAGCTGCCTTTGGCAGAGCTGCAGCTGCAAGACGGCTTGATCAGCCACCCCTCGGGGCCACAAGCCGGCTTTGCCGAACTGGCCAAGGAGGCTGCGGCCACGCCGCCCGGCGAGGTCAAGCTCAGCGAGCCGGCGCAGTGGCGCTTGATTGGCCAGGCCGCGCCGCGCCTGGACCTGCCGGCCAAGGTCAATGGCAGCGCGCAATTCGGCATCGATGTGCGCCAGCCCGGCCAGGTTTTTGCCGCCGTGATGCATGCGCCCATGCTGGGCGGTGCGCCCGGCGCCATTCCCGTCAATGCCTTGCTGCAGCAGCCCGGCGTGCTGCGCGTGGTGCAGCTGGGGCCTATCGCCGGTGGGCAGGCGGCAGTGGCGGTGGTGGCGCACAACAGCTGGCAGGCCTTGCGCGCCTTGCAAGCTGTTGAGATGAACTGGCAGCAGCGCCCGGCTGGCGCTTTGAACTCCGCCGCCATTGCCGTCACGCTGGCAGCCGAAGCCCGCAATGCCTTTAGCCAAGGCTTTGTGTTCAGCGCGCAGGGCGACGCTGCACAGGCCCTGGCCGCCGCGCCAAAGAAGATTGAAGCGCTGTATGAAGCGCCCTATCTGGCCCACGCCACCATGGAGCCGATGAACTGCACGGCGCAGGTGCGGGATGGCAAGGTCGAGATCTGGGTCGGCACCCAGGTGCCAGGTCTTGCCCGTGCCTTGGCCGCGCGGGTGGCCGGCGTGCCGGAGGAGGCCGTCACCGTGCATGTGCAGTATCTGGGCGGCGGTTTCGGGCGCCGTCTGGATGTGGATCATGTGGGCCAGGCCGTGCGCGTGGCCATGGACATGGGCGGCTTGCCGGTGCAGCTGCTGTGGTCGCGTGAGGAGGACATGCGGCATGACTTCTACCGCCCCGCCGCGGCCGCCTACATGCAAGCCACCTTGGCGGAGGATGGCAAGCCGCTGGCCTTGGGCCTGGGCAGCGCCGGCGACGCGATCACGCCGCGCTGGATGGAGCGGGTCTTGCCTGCGCTCAGCGGCCCCATCGACCCGCCCGACAAAACCGCCAGCGAGGGCTTGTTCGACCAGCCCTACGCCGTGCCGCATCAACGCATCGCCCATCTCGCCACCCACAGCGGCGTGCCCATCGGCATGTGGCGGGCGGTGGGGCATTCGCATAACGCATTCTTCACCGAGAGCTTTGTGGATGAGCTGGCCCACGCCGCCGGGGCCGACCCGCTGGCTTACCGCCTGAGCTTGCTGGGCGATCTGCCGCGCCATGCCGCCGTGCTCAGCAAGGCGGCGGAGCTGGCCGGCTGGGGTCAGGCCTTGCCCGCAGGGCGGGCTCGCGGCCTGGCTTTGCACAAGAGTTTTGGCAGCATCGTGGCGCAGGTCGTGGAGGTTTCGCTGCAAGAGGGCAAGCCACGCGTGCACCGGGTGGTGTGCGCGATGGACTGCGGCGTGGTGGTCAACCCGGCCATCGTGACAAGGCAGATCGAGAGCGCGGTGATTTTCGGCCTGACGGCGGCGCTGTACGGTCGCATCGATATTCAGGACGGCGTGGTGCAGCAGACCAGCTTCACCGACTACCCGCTGCTGAGCCTGGCGCAAACGCCGCAGATCGACACCCATCTGATGCCCAGCACCCTGCCGCCCACCGGCGTGGGCGAACCCGGCTTGCCGCCGGTGGCACCGGCGCTGGCTAATGCCTTATTTGCATTGACCGGTCAGCGCTTGCGGCGCTTGCCACTGAATATGCCCTCGACCTTGCCAGCCAGATGAATGCATTGACCCCCGAAGCCATTGTTCAAGCCCAGCTAGATGCCTATAACGCCAAGGACATCGAGCGACTGCTGAGCATCTATGCCGACGATGCGCAGCATTTCGACCAAGTCAGCGGCGCGCTGCTGGCCCAAGGATCGGCTCAGCTGCGCGAGCGCTTTGCGCTGCGTTTTGCTGACCCGCTGCTGCACGCCGCGCTGCTGAACCGCATCTGCGCGGGCGAGATCGTCATCGACCACGAACGCATCCGCCGCACTTTCCCCGAGGGCCCGGGCAGCATGGAACTGGTGGCCTGCTATCAGGTGCAAGCGGGTCGAATTCCGCGGGCCTGGTTTGTGTTTGGCGCCATCACGCTGGACTGAGTGAGAGCAGCGCTGCGGCTGCGCTTGACAGCGCCCGCCGCCATGGCCAAGCTGAAGGGAAAGGGAGAGCAAGCGAATGGATTGGTTTTATATGGGCATGCGTGACACCCACGCTGCACTGGCTTGGTTCAGCATGACGCTGTTCATGGTGCGCGGCCTGGCCGTGCAGTTCGGTGCCGAGTGGCCGCTGGACAGCCGGTGGAGCGTGCTGGTCTTCGGCGCCGATACCTTGCTGACCGTCTCGGGTCTGAGTCTGTGGGCCTTGCTGTACTTTTCGCCATTTCGGGATGCTTGGCTCGCGCTCAAGTTGCTGTCGCTGGTGGGCTACACCGTCTGCGCCTACCTGGCCATGGGCCGGGGTGAGTTCCGCAGCCTGGCCTATCTGGGCGCGCTGCTGATGTTGGCCTACATGATGGGTTTGTCTTACACCCGCGAGCCCTTGCTGGGCCTGTAAAGGGCGGGGTCCTGCAGAGCCGCGCTGAAGCGGCTTCGGCACCCCAGGCGTGAACAAGGGACAATCCAGCGCTTTGCCAATCTCGAAACGCCCTGCCTCGTCGGGGCGCGATGCCCATGCTCACAGATCTGATTGCCGCCTCTCCCGATGACGCTTCGGCGATTCTTGTCACCCAAGGTCATGCCAATGTCTGGTCGACACTGGAGTTGCCCGCCATCACGCCCGCCCAATGGGCCAGCCTGCGATTTGTGCTGATGCGCCAGCCCGCCGAGGTGCGCGCGCTGGCCGACTACCTGAAGGGTTTTGAGCGCCTGGGCGCTTCGCCCGACAGCGTGGAGGGCGACCCCTGGCTGGTGGCTTTGCCGGAAGATTTAAGCCTGCTGATGGCCCAGATGTCGCTCGAAGAGATTGCCGAGCACGCCAGCAACTGGCAGGCGCTGGAAACCTCGCGCGGCCAGCCGGTGCTGGCGTTGGACCTGGAGGCTTTGCTGGCCGAGTTGGCGGCGTTCGCGGCCTCGGCCCTGGCACAGGGGCAACGCTTGCTGCTGTGGATCTGCCCCTGAGCCTAGGCGCTCACTGCGGGGCAGTCGGGTGAAGCCTGCCGCCGCAGCGAAGCTCAGTGCAGCTTGAAGACGCTGACGACTTCCACCATGCGCGCGGCCTGGCCATTGAGGCTCTCGGCCGCAGCAGCGGCTTCTTCGACCAGCGCCGCGTTTTGCTGCGTCACATGGTCGAGCTGGGTGATGGCCTGATTGATCTGGCTGATGCCGCTGGTCTGCTCATGCGCTGAGCTGCTGATCTCGCTGATCAGGGTCGCCACATGCTTGACCTGGCTGACGATATCGCCCATCGACTCGCCGGCCGCGCCGACCAGGCGGCTGCCAACTTCGACCCGCTCGACGCTGGCGCCGATCAAGGTCTTGATCTCGCGCGCGGCTTCGGCCGAGCGACCGGCCAGGCTGCGCACCTCGCTGGCAACGACGGCAAAGCCGCGTCCCTGCTCACCGGCACGCGCGGCTTCGACGGCGGCATTCAGGGCCAGGATATTGGTCTGGAAAGCGATGCCATCGATGACGCCGATGATGTCGGAGATCTTCTTCGACGAGGCGCTGATTTCCTGCATCGTCGCCACCACCTGGCCCACCACCTCACCGCCCTTGACGGCCGCAGTGCTGGCGGAGCTGGCCATGCCATTGGCTTGACGCGCGGTTTCGGCATTGTTCTTGACGGTGGCGCTGAGTTGCTCGACCGAGGCGGCGGTTTCTTCCAGATTGCTGGCCTGGCTTTCGGTGCGTTGCGATAGATCGGCATTGCCTGCGGCAATCTCGTTCGCCCCGGTGGAAATATTCTCGGCGCCGCTGCGCACCTCGCTCACCATGCGGGCCAGGCCGTCGCGCATCTCCAGCAGGCCGCCCAGCAGTTGTGCGGCTTCGTCCTTGCCGCTGATCTCAATCGGGCTGACCAGGTCGCCATTGGCCACCCGTGCGGTCGCCGCCAGTGCGGTTTGCAGGGGCTGGGTGATGCTGACGGTCAAGCGCCAGGCCATCAGTGCGGCCATGGCCAGCACCAGGGCGCCGGCCATGCTGATCACGCCGACAGTGGTGCTGTTGTTTGCATTGGCTTGCTCGGTGGCTTGCTCGCCGTGCTGCTTCTGCAGGGCGATGAAGGCCAGCAGTTCGGCCACGGCCTTGTTGAGCAAGGGGTCGATCTTGCTGGTGATGACTTTGGCGGCTTGCTCGGTGTTGAACTGGGCGGCGAGGTCGACGGCGTCTTTGAACTGCGCGTCCATCTGGCTATCAATATCGGCCAGGCGGGCGAAGATGGCTTTCTCTTCCGCGCCCAGATCGGTGGTTTCCAATTTGGCTTTGGCAGCGAGGTAGGTGGCGCGCTGCTTCTTCGCTTCGGCCTCATCTTTTTGCACCCCGCTGACTTCCGTCTGCAGGCCCATATTGCGCACCGCCACCGCGCTGCTGAGCAGGGCGTTGTGCATTTGGACCGCCATGTCCTGCTGGGCGGCGGAGCGCTGCAGGGTGTCGAGCAAGGCCGCTCGGCTGCTGCCGTTGCTGAGCATGGCGCCCACCAGCATGGCAATGGCGGCCAACAAAATGGCGCCAAAGCCGAGGCCCAGGCGCGGTCCGATTTTCATATCGCGTAAATTCATCAGCGGGCTCCGGCAGTGGCGGAAGTCAAATGGAAGCGCTGCGGGCCTTGAGCGGCGGCAGCGGCGGCAGCGGGACAGTGCTCAGCAAGGGTTGCGGAGCACTCGTCACAGCGGGACTCAGTTCTTGTAGATGCCGCAGCCAATCAAGGTGTCGCCGAGGCGTTCGACGTAAACCACTTTGGGCTCCAGCTTCTGGCTGACCGGGTTGCGGAATTTGAATTCCTCGGTCCAGCCCTTGCCCTTGCCTTTGGCCACCTCGAAGAGCAGAGGCAAGACCAGCTTGCCGTCGGGATCCTTCAGGGCGCTGAGGTCCTTGCCCACCAGCTTGGCATTGGCGCCGTGTGCCAGGTTCTTGCCCGTCATGTCGTAGACGAAGACGTAAAGGTCACGGTCCTTGAAGGACGTGCCATTGGTGAATTCTTCGTAGGCCTTGTCCGCACCGTTGGCCTTGATCAGGGCCACGGCCTTCTTGACCATGGCCTCTGCTTCGGCGGCGCTACCGCGCTCGGCGGCCGGTGCGGCAAGGGCTGCACCGCTCATCAAGAGTGCCGTCAGGCCAGCACTCATCAGGCGCTTCAGGATTGCAATCGTGTTCATGGCTTGTCTCCGAATATTGTTTGGCTTGGGGTTCGCTGCCATTGCGCCGCTCTTCGGCGGGCTCGGGGCAGCTGGGGGCGACTTGTGTCATCGGCGGCGCAGGCTTCATCGCGCCACGATGCGCAGGCCTCAGTTCTTGTAGATGCCGCAGCCGACCAGGGTGTCGCCCACGCGTTCGAGATACATGGCCTTGCCCTCAATCTTTTGCGACACCGGGTTGAGGAATTTGTAGCCATCCACCCAGCCCTTGCCCTTGGTCTTGGCCAGGTCGATGAACATCTGGATCAGCGGCTTGCCGTCCGGATCCTTCAGGCCGATCAAGTCCTTGCCGACCAGCTTGGGATTGGCGCCTTGGGCCAGGTTCTTGCCGTTCAGGTCGTAGACGATGATGTAGAGGTCGCGGTCCTTGAAGGACTTGCCGTTGGTGAATTCCTCGTAGGCCTTTTCTGCGCCATTGGTTTTGATATAGGCCACGGCCTTCTTCACCATGGCCTCGGCTTCGGCCGCAGTGCCTTGGTCGGCCGCCTGGGCGGCGCCTGCCATCACCAGACTTGCCAGCATCAAATGCAGAGTTTTCTTGAACGCGCTGAAGAATGTCATCGGTGTCTCCTGTTTGAGTTTGAGCGCCAGGTGGAGCGGGTCTCAGACTGCCGGCTGCAACTTTCGTCATCAGCCATGCCGACATCGGCCCGGCGTGCACGGCCGGCGCAATTGATAGTAGGCCGATTGGCGCGCCGGGGCATGCCGTACATCAATATTTGATGCAGCAGTTCACGCCGTCGGCGCTTTGCATCTCACCTGTCACCGAGCCATCTTCGGCCGAGTTCGCCGCGCTCAAGCTGGCCTGTTGGCCCTGAAGTGGGCCTATTTCTCCGGCTCAGGCCGCTGCCTTTGTGCCAAGGCGCTGGCGTTTGGCCGCCGCGCCTTGGCCAATGAAGGGTGCAAGGGCGGGGTTATAGGGGGCTATCAAGAGGGCAGGCGCCAAGCTGCAGTGAGGCAGCTGGCACCCTGCATGCAGGCTTCAGCGACGCGTCTGGTCGTTGTCCCGGTGCCCGATCAGCCGCACCAAGGTGGCGCGCAGCTTCGGGGCATCAATCGGCTTGGTCAGGAACTCGTTCATGCCGGCGGCCAGGGCTTCGTCGCGCTCGGATACCAGGGCGGCAGCCGTCAGGGCGACGATGGGCAATTCCTCGGCATTGAAGCGTTTGCGCAGTTCGCGGGTGGCTTCGTGGCCGCTCATCACCGGCATTTGCACGTCCATCAAGATGGCGTCAAAAGGCTTGCCCATGCTGGCGGCGGCGTGCACCGCCTCGACGGCCTGGCTGCCGTCATTGGCTTGCGAGACTTCCAGCCCCCACTGCTGCAACTGGGCCACGGCAATCATCATATTGACCGGGTGGTCTTCCACCATCAACACGCGCAGGCCTTGCAGGTCGCGGTTGTCGGTGGCCTCGCGGGGGCGGCTGCTGATGGGCGTGGCGGCGGCCGGTAGCGGCAGCTCGGCCCAGAAAGTGGAGCCCTCGCCGGGCTGGCTTTGCAGGCCGACTTCGCCGCCCATCAAGGTGGCCAGTTCGCGGCAGATGGACAGGCCCAAGCCGGTCCCGCCAAAACGCCGGGTGGTGGACTCGTCTGCCTGCGTGAAGGGCTGGAACAGATGCTCGAACAGTTCCGGCGCAATGCCGGGGCCGGTGTCGGTGACCTCGATGCGGATGCGCTCGCTGGCCTTGGCGCGTACCTGCACCGCGATCGAGCCGCTGGCCGTGAACTTGAGGGCGTTGCTGAGGTAGTTGCTGAGGATCTGGCGGATGCGCGTTTGATCGCCCATCACCCAGGCGGGCACGGCGGCTTCGATATTGATGTCGAAGCTCAGGCCCCGCGCATTGGCCAGCGTCAGATAGGCCATGCGCATGGTGGCCAGCATCTCGCGCAGGCCAAAGGGGGCGGCTTCCAGCGTGAGCCGGCCGGCTTCGATCTTGGAGAGATCGAGGATGTCGGAGATCAGGCCCGACAGGCTTTCGGCGCTGTCCAGCATCTGGTCCAGGTATTCACGCCGGGTGGGCTCGGCCAGATCGGGCTTTTGCAGCATGCGCGCTAGGCCCAGCAGGCCGTTGAGCGGCGTGCGCAGCTCGTGGCTGGTGTTGGCCAGGAAAGCGCTCTTGGCCCGGTTGGCGGCCTGGGCATCGTCCTTGGCCTGGGCCAGCGCAGCCTCGACGCGGCGGCGCTCGGTGACGTCTTCCATGATCCAGATGGTGCCGCCACGGCTCGGGTGGGTGGGGTCCACAGCCTTGACCAACAGCCGGCACAAAAAGGTGCTGCCGTCGCGTCGCCGCATGGGTCGCTCGATTTCGACTTGCTCGCCTTGCGCCAGGCGCGGGCCGATTTCTTCGCCGATGGCGGCGTGCTCCGCGTCGCTGGGCCAGACCTCGCGGCTGTTCTGGCCGACCATGCCGCCCTGGGGCCAGCCGAACATATTCTCGACCCAGCGATTGGCGAGAACAAAGCGCTGGTCGCGGGTCAGGGCGATGCCGATGGATGCGTTCTCCAGAATCGCCTGGTGAACCAGGCGTGAGCGTTCTGTGTCGGTGACGTCACGGGCGTTGATGACGAGGTAATGCTCGCCGTCCATTTCGAAGGGCGCGGCCGACATGACCATGGAGATCGGCTCGCCGGCCTTGTTGCGGAAGGTCACCGGGTGCTCGGAGACGCGGCCATGGGCACGAATCGCGTCCAGCACGCGTTCGCGCTCTTGCAGGTCAAACCAGACATTGAGCTCTTCGGCGGTGCGGCCCAGTACTTCCTCGATGGCGTGTCCCGACAAGCGCTCAAAGGTCTTGTTGACCATGGCGTAGCGGCCGGTGGCCAGCTCGGTCAGGGTGATCACATCGGGGCTGGTGGCCACCAGATGCGAGAGCAGGGCCTCGGAGCGGCGCAGCGCCTCCTGGGCGCGCGACTGCTCGGTCTGGTCAATGAAAAAGCTCAGCGTGGCCGGGCCGTTGACGGCGTCCACCCGCACGCTGGTGGCGCTGACCAGGCGGCGGCGGCGTGACAGGGTGCGCAGGCGGAATTCGGCCATCGGCAGCATGGCGCCAACGGCCATGCCTTCCATCTTGGCGGCGCGTTGGCGGGCGCGTTCGTCGTCGCCCGGCTCGTAATGCGAGTACAAATCCTGGCCCACCATGGAGCTGCGCTGGGTGTAGCCGAACATGGCCATGGCGGCGGGGTTGGCGTCAATGACCCGACCCCAACGGTGCAGCACCAGCGGCGAGGGCGAGCGGCGGAACAACTCGCGGTAGCGGGTCTCGGTGGCCTGGATGGCTTGCTCGGCATTGACCTCATCGGTGACGTCGCGGCCCACGCCCCAGTAGCCCCGGAAGTTGCCGTGCGCATCGAAGCGCGGCTCGCCGCTGATCGAGACGTAGCGCGGCTCTCCGTCCAAGCCCAGGCGCTTTGCCACCACGCCGTGGAAAGGCCGGTGCGATTCCAGATCGGCGCGGTGCGCATCGATATCGTCATCCTGCGCCGCCAGTTCGCCCAATTCCCAGGGGGTTTTGCCCAGGCGAGCCTGCAGGTCCAGGCCGGAGCGGCCGGGCTTTTCTTCGGCCAGATGGGTGAAGCGGAACTCGCGGTCCATCTCCCAGTACCAATCGGCCGCCATGCTGAGCAGGCCGCGAAAGCGCGCGCTGCGCTCCATCGCCTCACGCGAGCCGCGTTCAACGATGCGCAAGAGCCCCACGCCGATCAGCAAGCCGGTGAGCAGATTGATGAGTTGGGCGGCAGCGCGCACGCCCAGGGTGTGATTGGCGGATTGGCTGGTGACCCAGCCCAGGGCCTCGGCCCAGCTCAGGCCGGCGAGCGACAGCCCCGCCAGCAGCGCCAGGCCCAAGCCAGCGCGCAGGCCCAGCATGCCAGTGGCCATGGCGATCAAGAGGCCCGTGATGGCCAGGGTGATGGAATGGGTGCCGAGGTCACGCGACACCGAGATGCTGACGGTCACCAACAAGATGCCGGCCATCAGCAGAATCATGGCCTGCCGCCCGTAGCGGCGCGGCATGCGCCAGTAGCACAGGGCGCAACCCAGGGCCAGGGTGCCCGCCAGGGCAGGCGGCAACCAGCCCCCCAGGTGTTCATTTGGCGAGCGGCTGAGTAGCAACATCACGGTGCTGAGGCTCAAGATCAGCGAGCCGACGCTCAGGAACAGCCGGATCGAGCGCCAGCGCACACCATGCTCAAGGCGCGCTTGTTGATCCGCCGGTGTCAGGTCTTGCCCGACCAGGCTGCTCAAATCATCCTGGGAATCTGCTCTACTCACTCCGCCCTCGTCGACTGAATCGCCCGATAGTGAGCGGCTTCCTGGTTCATTGAGCGAGCAATGAGCCCGTTCGGGGCGGAGTTTCCCCTGACTTAGGCCGGCGCGACCATCGGTAGAGCACCTGAAATCGGGGGTAATTCAGCAATCGCTAGGGATTTGCGCATTAGTTCTCACCCGCCTGAGGGGGGCAGGCTCAGGGCTGGCGCGGCGTTTGGACTGGCCGCGCCGCGCCGTGGCTTTGGGTCGCTTAGGCGCGACGAGCCTGGTTCAGCAACTCGCGGGTGTCCAACGCAACGCGGCGGGCGGCGGCAGCAAAGTCATTGCCGCTGCTGGCGTATAGCACCGCGCGGGAGGAGCTGACCATCACCGGCCCGCCTTGGCCTTGCTGGCCGCCAATTCCTGCGCGCCAGCCGGCCTTGACCGTGGCGGTGGCATCGCCGCCTTGCGCGCCTACGCCTGGGATCAGCAGGGGCAGGGTGGGGGCGAGTTCACGCACCCGGGCGATCTCGGCCGGGAAGGTGGCGCCCACCACCAGGCCGAGCTGGCCGTTCTTGTTCCAGTCGGTCTGAGCCAAGCGGGCCAGGTGTTCGTAGAGCTTGGGCGTGCCGGGCACATCGGCCAGACGCTGGTTCTGCCAGTCGCTGCCGCCCGGGTTGGAGGTGCGGCACAGCAAGATGGCGCCCTTGTCGGGGTAGCGCAGATAGGGCTCAATCGAGTCAAAGCCCATGAAGGGCGAGAGCGTCACCGCATCGGCCTGATAGCGCTCAAACGCTTCCTTGGCGTATTGCTCGGCGGTGGAGCCGATGTCGCCGCGCTTGGCGTCCAGAATCACCGGCACGCTGGGTGCCACGCGTTTGATGTGGGCCATCAGGCGTTCCAGCTGATCTTCAGCGCGGTGGGCGGCGAAGTAGGCGATCTGCGGCTTGAAGGCCAGGGCCAGATCCTTGGTCGCGTCAACGATGGCGGCGCAGAAGTCGTAGATGCGCCCGGCGTCACCCTTCCAGGCGCCAGGGAACTTGGCGGGTTCGGGGTCCAGGCCCACGCACAGCAGCGAGTCGTTGAGAGTTTCGGCCTGGTGGAGTTGCTGGATGAAATTCATGGGCGATGATGGGCGCAGTTGAAGTGCCATATTGTCCGGGTTTTTGACAGGGGTTTGCCTTCTCGATGCTGGTATTGACGACCGAACGCCTGCGCCTGCGCTGGTTTGAGAGCAGTGACGCGCCCTATGTGCTGGCGCAGTTGCTGGAGCCCTCGTGGATCAAGAACATCCGCGACCCCGGTGTGCACGACCTAGCTGCGGCGCAAAGCTGGATGGAGGAAAAGCTCTTTGCCGGCTACTGGGCCAGCGGCCTGGGGCTGTGGGCGGTGGAGCGCGCCAGCGATGGCCAGGTGCTGGGCATGTGCGGTTTGTTGCAGCGCGACTATCTGCCCGCGCCCGATATCGGCTATGCCTTCTTGCCGCGTTTTTGGGGCCAGGGCTATGCGCGTGAGGCGGCTGCGGCTTGCTTGGCTTATGCGCGGGACGTGCTGGGGCAGCAGCGCCTGTTCGCCAGCACCGCGCTGGACAACGCGCCCTCACAGAAAGTGCTGCAGAGCATAGGCTTTCGCCATCAGGAGGATGTGGCGCTGGAGGGCAATCCAGGCCTGAGCCGGCTCTTCATCTGGGAGGACACCAGCACAGCGACCAACCCAGAGGGCAGCGCAGATGGCCGCGCTGAGGACGCCCAGATTCAGGCCTTGCTGCAGCGCTTCAGCAGCGCATTCAACAATGGCCAGGGACGGGTGCCCCAGGTCTCGGCCTTGCCTTTTTGGATGCTGGGCCGGGCCGCCATCAGCCTGGGTGAGGGGGAGGCCTCGGGCTGCATCAGCCTGCGCGAATTCATGCGTCAGCGGGCTGAGCTGTTGGGGCCGGGTGGGCCCTGGACCGAGTATGAGCAGCACATCAGCAGCCTGCGCCTGGAACGGCATGGCCAACTCGCTCACGCCTGGTTGAACGTGCAGATCAGCGGCTGTGACGCCGGGCAAGCTTTTGCGAGCGAGGGCTTGCAGTCGATTCAATTGCTGCGCCAGGGCAGGGCTTGGAAGATTGCTGCGCTGGCCGGCGCGCACGGGCGTTGAGGCAGGCCCGGACAGGCACAATAGTTGACAGGTTTTGATGGGACACAAGTGATGAATACGGAAGACACTGCAGCCGCACGGATCTTGTTGGTCGAGGACGATGAACGTCTGGCCCAGCTGGTGGCCGAGGCCTTGCGCAAGAGCGGCTATGCCGTGACGCACTGCGTCAACGGACTGGACGGCGAGGCCTTGATGCGTGCCGAGGCTTTTGACGTGGTCTTGCTGGACGGTCATCTGCCGGGCAAGGACGGCTTCGACGTGCTGCGCGATACGCGCGCCCAGTTCGCCGGCCGCATCGTCATGCTGACCGCGCGGGACGACGATATCGACCAGGTGCTGGGCCTGGAAGGCGGCGCGGACGACTACATCACCAAGCCCGTGGCACCGCGCGTGCTGCTGGCCCGTATCAAGGCCTTGCTGCGCCGCGACGCGCCCAGCGCTTCCGCTGCCGACACGGACGAGCTGCGCTTTGGCGCGCTGGTGATCAAACCTTCGGCCCGCGATGTGCGTGTGGCCGGCGCGCCGGTGGAATTGACCACGGCCGAGTACGACTTGCTGCTCTTCCTGGCCGAACGCGCCGGCAGCACCGTGACCCGCGAAGACATCATGCAAGGCCTGCGCGGCATCGAATTCGACGGCCTGGACCGCGCCATCGACGCGCGCGTTTCGCGCCTGCGCAAGAAGATCGGCGACGACGCGCAAGCCGCCGAGCGTATCAAGACCGTGCGAGGGCAAGGTTATCTTTTCGCCAAGGATTGAGGCTGCGGCCATGCCGATGAAGATACGCTCGCCCATGACCCGGGTCGCGCTGGGCTTGGGGCTGGCGGCGTTGGCTTTGGTCTGGCTGATCCAAGGCCTGATGAGCCTGGCGGTGAATGGCGTCACCGACAACTATGTACGCCGCTTCATGCGCGGCACGGTGGACATCTTGGTGGCCGAGCTGGGGCCTTTGTCGACCGAGCAGCGCCGGGCTCGAGTGCAGGTGCTGGACGATCAGTTCTCGTATCCGGTGACCATCGTCTCCGGCGCCGAGTTGAATCCGGCCCACCGCGCCGCCCTGGCGCGTGGCGAGTTGGTGGTGCTCGGCTTCAATCGCCGCATCTACGCGGCCCTGCCGAATACGGCCAAGGCCGAGGCTGACTTTCAGGTGCTGCGCCTCGGGCCGCTGAATGTGGAGGCGAGGGCTAACGAGACCATCGTCAGCCTGCCGCGCGAGGTCTGGATGCAACTGCTCGCGGGCTTGGGCCTGGCGCTGGCGGTGTTCGCCTTGGCGGCCTGGATTCTGCGCCCGATCTGGCGCGATATCCGCCGCCTGCAAATGGCGGCCGATGCCATGACCGAGGGCCGCTTCGAGCTGGCGATTGCCGAGCCCGAAAGCCGCTTGTTTGCCCCAATTGCGGCAGGCGCGCGTGCCACGCTGGAGCGCCTGGCTGCCGCCCTGGCAACCCAGCGCGAGCTGACCGGTGCGGTCTCCCACGAGCTGCGCACCCCGCTGGCGCGCCTGCGCTTCGCCATCGACGCCTTGGTCGAGGAAGAGGACATGGGCAAGCGCGAGCTGGCCGTGCAAGCCTGCGAGCGCGATCTGGACGAGCTCGACACTTTGATCGACGCCAGCCTTACCATCGCCCGCCTGGACATGGGTGCCTTGCAGCCCAGCTGCGAGCCCGGCGACCTGCAAGCCTTGCTGAGCCATGAGGCCGCCAGTCTGGTGCCCCTGCTCGAAGGTAAGCAGCTCAGCACCAATCTCCGCCTGGATCGCCCGGTGCGTTTCGACGCGCGTCTGCTGCCCTATGCCTTGCGCAATGCGCTGCGCAATGCGGCGCGCCATGGCCGGGCGCGCATCGCGCTGTCTGCCTGGGTGGAGGACGGGCAGGTCTTTCTGGTGGTGGAAGACGATGGCGAGGGCGTGCCCGAGAATATGCGCGAGGCCGTGTTCGTGCCCTTCAAGCGGCTGGACCGCGAGAAAGAGCGCGGCAGCCGCGGTTTCGGACTGGGCCTGGCCATCGTGCGCCGGGTGGCCGAGGTGCATGGCGGCAAGGCTCGCATGGGCGCATCGCCATTGCTGGGCGGGGCGCGCTTGCAAATGAGTTGGCCCTTGCTGCCTCCGCCCGAGCCCGAAGTCTTGTTGGATCCCGACTCAGTCTGAGTCCGTGCGAACGTCCCTGCCGAGGAGACTGATCATGATGCGACGACGCGATGTTCTTGTGGGCTTGAGCAGCCTGCCGCTGGCGGCTTGGGCGCAGCCAGCGGCTCGGATACCTGAGTTGCTGTGGTTCATTTTTCTTGAGCGCGGTCGGCCAACGCCGGACGACAAGGCCGCCGTGGCCGCCATGCAGCGCGGCCATATCGACAATTTCAAGCGCCTGTTTGGCCTGGGTCTGCTCTTGGCCGCCGGCCCGCTGCGCGACCCGAGCGGGATCAAGCGCGGCATCGTGCTCGTCCGTGCGACTAGCCGGGAGCAGTTGCAAAGCTATTTCGAGCCGGACGAATATGTGCGCGAGGGCTATATGACCGTCAACGCCACGCCCTGCGGTGCCCGCCGCGGCTTGAACACCGAGGGAATTGACCCGAATGGCATTGAGGAGTCGCGCATTGTGCTGCTGGGGCGCAGCAGTCAGGCCGCCGCGTCTTCCAACGCGCTGGCCGACAAGCTGGAAGCCTTGCTCAAGGCTGAGCTGATCGGCGCCTGGTACCGCCTGAGTGAAGGCCCTGTCGCCGAGATATTGTTTGCCCGCAGCGGTAACAGTGCCGCGGTGCAAGCTGCACTGGTCGAAGATCCCGGCGTGGCGGATGGTTCGGTCAGCCTGGCCATGTGGCCGCAGTGGCTGGGCAAGGGCGTGTTGCGCTGAGGTACACCTAATCAGTTGGTGACAGCCTTGCCGCTTGTATCGCGGCAAGTCCTTCGTCAGCCGAGCCAAGCCTGCCGGCTTGGCTGTGCAGACTCAGAGCTCCTCACTCGCTTTGCTCGTTCGATCGGTCTGTCACTCAAGACATCTAATCAGTTGGTCACAGCCTTGCCGCTTGTATCGCGGCAAGTCCTTCGTCAGCCGAGCCAAGCCTTCCGGCTTGACTGTGCATACTCAGAGCTACTCACTTGCTTCGCAAGTTCGATCGGTCTGTCACTCAAATCGTTAGATATTCTTCGCCAACTCCGCAGCCTTGCCGGTGTAGCTGCCCGGTGTCATGGCCAGCAGACGGGTTTTCTCGGCTTCGGGCAATTCCAGGCCGGTGATGAATTCGCGGATGGATTCGGCGGTGATGCTCTTGCCGCGGGTCAGCTCTTTCAGACGCTCGTAGGGGTTGGGCAAGGCGTAGCGGCGCATCACGGTCTGGATCGGCTCGGCCAGCACTTCCCAGGCGCTGTCCAGGTCCTCGGCCAAGCCGGCTTCGTTGACTTCCAGCTTGTCCAGGCCCTTCAACAGGCTCTCGTAACCCAGCACCGCATAGCCCAGGGCCACGCCCATATTGCGCAGCACGGTGGAGTCGGTCAGGTCACGCTGCCAGCGGCTGATCGGCAGCTTTTGGCTCAGATGGGTCAGCAAGGCATTGGCCAGGCCGAAGTTGCCTTCGGCGTTTTCGAAGTCAATCGGGTTGACCTTGTGCGGCATGGTCGAAGAACCAATTTCACCGGCCTTGGTGCGCTGCTTGAAGTAGCCCAGCGAAACATAACCCCAAACATCGCGTGACCAGTCGATCAGGATGGTGTTGACGCGGGTGACGGCGTCGAACAGCTCGGCCATATAGTCGTGCGGCTCGATCTGGATGGTGTAGGGGTTGAAGCTCAGGCCCAGTTGCTGCTCGATCACGCGCTGGCTGAAGGCTTCCCAGTCGTACTCGGGCCAGGCGCTCAGGTGCGCGTTGTAGTTGCCGACAGCGCCGTTCATCTTGGCCAGCAGCTTCACATCATGGATGCGGGCGCGGGCATTGCGCAGGCGCGCCACCACGTTCGCGATTTCCTTGCCCACGGTGGTCGGGCTGGCGGTCTGGCCGTGGGTGCGGCTGAGCATGGGCACGGCGGCCAGGGTGTGGGCCATTTCGGCCAGCTTGGTGGTGATGCGGTCCAGCGTGGGCAGCAGCACCTCGGCGCGCGCGGCTTTGAGCATCAGGCCATGGCTGGTGTTGTTGATGTCTTCGCTGGTGCAGGCAAAGTGCACGAACTCACCGGCCGCCTTCAGCTCGGGCGAGGCGTCGAAGCGAGCCTTGAGCCAGTATTCAACCGCCTTGACGTCGTGGTTGGTGGTCTTCTCGATGTCTTTGATGGCCAGTGCGTCAGCTTCGGAGAAGCGCGTCACCAGGCCGCGCAGCAGGCCACGGGCGGCTTCGCTGAGCGGCTTGAATTCGGCAAAGCCGGCGTCCGACAGGGCGATGAACCATTCCACCTCGACCTGCACGCGGCGGTGCATCAGGCCGTATTCCGACAGCAGCGGGCGCAGGGCGGCCACGCGGGAGGCGTAGCGGCCATCCAGGGGCGATAGGGCGCTGATCGAGAAGGAGGCGGCGGCATTGTTCATGGCGGTGTGCGGCGCAAGGCCACTGAGCTGGGGTGAGGGGATGCGAAGCCTGTGGCGGCGCCGTGGCGCGGCGGCGGCTTCGGAAAAACCCGCGAATTTTAACCGCCTACCCGCGCGGGACGGGAACTGGCCTCAGAGCTGGCGCGAGGACAGTGACGTCATTCTGGTGCGGGCATGGCAATTCCCAGTGCGGCAAAGCCTGCCCGCAGGCTTTAGTGAGCGTTTGCCGCGCCGTGCGTATAGCAACCGTGTTTTCGTCTGTCCGGATCGCCAATCCGAGGGAAGCGCTGCGGCACAATTCTAAAGGCAATGGCCTGATCGGCACGCTGATGTGCCAGGGCAAGTTCGGTCGCCGCTCTTGGTCGGCCGCCGACACCGCGAGTGAAAGACTGTCAATGCGAGCCACCCTGAGAAGCAAGATTCTGCAAGTCTGCGCGGACAAAATCGCCAAGAAGGGGCCGGGTGTCGGCCTGTCTTTTTATGCCTTCTTTGCCAACCGCAACGATGATCCGGCCTTGCTGATGGAAGCGGCGACTTGGTGGATTCAGGACATGCAGCTGGACCACTTTGAGAAGGCCGAAAAAATCTTCGCCTTGGTGGCAGCGCAAGCGACGTCGCAGTCCTAGGGAAGCGCTGCACAAATCAGGCCGGCCCATGCGGGCGCGGCATCGGTCGGTCTGCAGCGTTGCACTTCTCGCCAATAGCGACGGCTATTGGCTTCAAGCTGCGCCTTGCAGCTCATCCCGACCCGCACGACAAGGTCTCGCCCCGGGTTATGCAGAGCATCCCTAGCCCACCAGCACCTCGTTGATCTGCAGCACCGGGCTCAGATCGGTGTAGTTGACGATGTCGGCCATGATGGCTTTGGCATGGGGGGCGAAAGCGGCCTGAAAGCTCTCCACTGAGGGGCACAACATCTGGCAAAGCGTGATGTAGCTCGGTGGCGAGCCCGGCGCGCCGCCGGCCAGGCCCTTGTCCACGGTGTAGCTCAGACAGGCCTCGCCCATCAGGCTCTTGACCATGGGCATGTGCTTGTGGAGGTAGTAATGGTGATCAAAACGCGCCTCGGCGGCGTAGGGGTACATCACGCTGACCTTGATCATGGCGGGGCTCCCTTGAGTTGCTGCGCAGTCCTGGTGCCGGGCTATGGGCTGCAGGCTGCGGGGCAATGCTGCTGCCGAACAAGCCTGGGCGCAAGCCCTAGTCTGAGGCTTTGGCCTCTTGCGCACGTGCGGCTTGCCATTCCTCCCGCAGCAGGCCAAACATCTCGCCGTCGGCATGGCGGCCGCGCAGAAACAGCACGCCGCGCAGGCGGCCTTCGTAGCTGAAGCCGACTTTCTCGGCGATTCGGCGCGAGGCCAGATTGGCGGGGTCCATGCCGCAGCTCAAGCGGTTGATGTCAAAGTTCTCGAACACATAGTCCACCAAGGCGCGTGCGGCGGCTGTGCCCCAGCCTTGGCCGCGCAGCGCGGGGTCGTCAATCTTCCAGCCGATCTCGCGCGCGCTGGAATAGCGGTGCGCAAGGAAATGCGAGACGCTGCCGATGACGGCGCCGCTGCTCGCGTCGCACACCATCAGGCGCTCCGCCGCTTCGCTGGAAAAGCCGTCCTCGGCGAAGCGCTTGCGCATGAATTGCGGGCTGCGCATCAAGGTGGACTCGAACTCACCGCGCCAATTCAGGTCGCTGGCCATGCGGCACAGCAGTGGCAGGTCTTCTTCTCGCACATGGCGCAGGCTGACCTGCTTGGGCTGATCACTGGTTTTGTCGGCGGCTTGCATGGGATTGAACGCTCCTCGATGAGTCAGCTTATCAAAGCAGCGCGGCGCTCAGCTGGCGCTGAGGTGGCCGTAACTGATGCTTCAGCTGGTAATTTCCACTGCGCGGCGGGCATTCGTCTGCCCTACAACGCCCGCTTTGTATAGCCCAATCTGCAACAGTCGCGTGGCTAGAATGCGCCCAATTGGGATGACGCGTCAGCAGCGCAATATATGAAGTTAATCGGATCACTCGCCAGCCCTTACGTGCGCAAGGTACGCGTCGTCATGGCCGAGAAAAAGCTCGACTACCAGTTTGTGCTGGAAGATGTCTGGGCCAGTGATGCCATCTTGAAGGTGAATCCGCTGGGCAAAGTGCCTTGCTTGGTGATGGAGGGGCAAGACTCCATCACGGGCGCGGTGTTCGACTCACGAGTGATCGTGGAGTATGTGGACACGCTGTCGCCCGTGGGCAAGCTGATCCCCGAGCGCGGCCGTGAACGCACCGAGGTGCGCACCTGGGAGGCCCTGGCCGATGGCGTCATGGACGCCGGTGTCTCGCTGCGTTTGGAGCAAACCTGGTCCGGCCGCGAAGAAGCGCAGCGCAGCCAGGCCTGGATGGATCGCCAGATGAGCAAGGTGCAGGCCGGGCTGACGGCGATGAACCAAGGCCTGGGCGAGAAAGCCTGGTGCTCGGGCAGCCATTTCTCGCTGGCCGATATCGCCGTGGGTTGCGCCCTGGGCTGGCTGGATTTCCGCTTCCCCGCCATCGACTGGCGCAGCGATTGCCCCAATCTGGCGCGTCATTTCGAAAAGCTTAGCGCTCGCCAAAGTTTTATCGACACTGCACCGCGCCTGGCCTGAGGCCAAGCACCTAAAGTCTCACGCCTCAAGCCGAGGCAAGCGCTAGCCGCTGCGTGCCATGCAGGCGGCGGTAAATGGCGTAGAGCTGTTGCTCGATGGCTTCTACCCCGCATTGCCACAGCCGCGCGATCTCATCGCTGAGCAGGCCGAGGCACACCAGACTCAATAACTGGCCCTCACGGCCGCCTGAGGCGCCGGCAGACCCGCTGGCCTCGGCCACCGCGGCCGGCTGGCTGGCGCTGGCCCAGGAGCTGCGGCTCAGGCCCAGGGCTTGCAGGCATTCACGTGCGATGCGCGGCGACATGCTGGCTCGGCCGGCCCACAAGGCGTGCAGGCCTTGTGTCAGCGGTGGGGCCTGGGGGCTGTGGACTTGCTGAACTTCGCCCACCTCGGGCAGCGCTGGGCTGGCCGGGTTGACGTCCAGGCAATAGGCGCTGGCGCCGTCCCGCAGGGTCTGGAACAGCAACAAATCGTCGGCCGTGGGGGTCAGCAGCAGCAGCCGAGGGCGCTGCGGCCAGCTTTGCATCTGGCGGGCCAGGCGGCTGGCGTGGCCGTCCAGCAGGCGCAGGTCGCAGGCCACCACATCGGGCGCCAGGGCCTGAATCTCCTGCTCCGCACTGCGCATCTGCTCGCTCATGCCGCACAAACGCCAAGCCGGCAGCTGGGTCAGCTGAGCTTGGGCCTTGCGCAAAGAGGGTTGGCAGCGGCGAAGCAGGAAAAGAGATGGCATTCGGCAAGGGGAGAAAGACAATGGCAGTTTTGCGGCTTTGAGGGCCGACGCCAACCCCTTGACCCGATGGCGCAGCCCCCTTGAACGTGGGACTTGAAGCCCGCAAGCCGCTCCTTTTTTAACCGTCCGTTCGCCAAGCGCCCGATCTGTACGATTCGCCCCGATCCATCCCAATGAGCTTGCCCATTCTCTACACCTTCCGCCGCTGCCCTTATGCCATGCGTGCCAGGCTGGCTTTGCGTTATGCCGCTGCAGAAGTGGAAATGCGTGAGGTGGCTTTGCGCGCCAAGCCGGCCGAGTTGCTGGCCGCCTCCAGCAAGGGCACGGTGCCGGTGCTGGTCTTGCCCAGCGGCGCGGTGCTGGCGCAAAGCCTGGACATCATGTTGTGGGCCTTGGCCCAGGCCGACCCGGATGGCTGGCTGCAGGCCGCGCCCTGGGCGGCCCAAGCCGAGTGGATCCAGCGCAATGACCTCGAATTCAAGCCCTTGCTGGACCGCTACAAATACCCGCAACGCTTTCCCGAGGCCAGTGTCGAGCAGCATCGCGAGGCGGGCATGGAATTGATGCTGCGGCCACTGGAGCAAGCCTTGAGCGGGCAGGCCTGGCTGTTTGGCGCTCAGCCCAGCGTGGCCGATATGGCGCTGCTGCCCTTCATCCGCCAGTTCGCGGCCGTGGATGCGGCCTGGTTTGAGGCCGCGCCACTGCCCGCGCTGCAAGCCTGGTTGCGCGCTTTTGTGGCTAGCGAGTTGTTTCAGGCGGTGATGCGTGATCGGCCTGCGCCCTGGGTAGCGCCCTCAGTCAGCGACGCCTAGGTCACCCTGCGCCGCAAAGCTGTGCGCCGAGGCCATCGGCCAGTAGAGCTTGAAAACATTGCCCGGCAGTTCGCTGCCGAGCAGGGCGCCCGGCCGGGTGAAGGGCAGCAAGCTGGAGAGCAGGCGCACCTCATGCTGATTGATGCGGTGCACGATGTGGGCTGCGCTGATTTCGCTGGGGTGCTGCAAGCCGGCGGCCTGCACCAGTTCTTGCAAGGCCCGCAAGGTGTTGTCGTGGAAGTTGAATACGCGCTCGGCCTTGTCCGGCACCACCAGGGCTTGCTGGCGCAGCGGGTCTTGGGTGGTGACGCCGGTCGGGCAGTGTCCGGTGTGGCAGCCTTGCGCCTGGATGCAGCCCAGCGCGAACATGAAGCCGCGTGCTGAATTGCACCAGTCCGCGCCCAACGCCATCATGCGGGCGATGTCGAAGGCGCTGGTCACCTTGCCGGCGCAGCCGAGCTTGATCTGGCCGCGCAGGTTCAGGCCGACCAGGGTGTTGTGCACCAGCAGCAGGCCTTCTTGCAGCGGCGCGCCGACATGGTCGGCAAATTCAAGCGGCGCCGCGCCGGTGCCGCCCTCGGCGCCGTCGATGACGATGAAATCCGGTGTTATGCCTGTCTCCAACATGGCCTTGCAGATCGCGAACCATTCCCAGGGGTGGCCGATACAGAGCTTGAAGCCGGTTGGCTTGTCGCCCGAGAGTTCGCGCAGTCGCTGGATGAAGCGCAACATTTCCACCGGCGTGCTGAAGGCGCTGTGGGCGGCGGGGGAGACGCAGTCCTGGCCGATGGGCACACCGCGCGCCGCGGCGATTTCTGCCGTCACCTTGGGGCCGGGCAAGACGCCGCCATGGCCGGGCTTGGCGCCCTGGCTGAGCTTGAGTTCGATCAGCTTGACCTGCGGGTCACGCGCATTGGCCTGGAAGCGCTCGGGGTTGAAGCTGCCGTTGTCATTGCGGCAGCCGAAGTAGCCCGAGCCGATTTCCCAGATCAGGTCGCCGCCATGCTGGCGGTGGTGGGCGCTGATCGAGCCCTCGCCGGTGTCGTGTGCAAAGCCGCCGCGTTTGGCGCCGGCGTTGAGGGCCAGAATGGCATTGGCGCTGAGCGCGCCGAAGCTCATGGCCGAGATATTGAACACGCTGGCCTCGTAGGGCTGGGCGCGCTGCGCGCCGATGGTGATGCGGAAATCGTGCGAGGCGAGCTGGGTCGGTGCCAGCGAGTGATTGATCCACTCATAGCCCTGCGTGCCCACATCCAGCTGGGTGCCGAAGGGGCGCTTGTCGGGGTCGCCCTTGGCGCGCTGGTAGACGAGTGAGCGTTGCTGGCGCGAGAAGGGCGCGGCTTCGTTATCGGCTTCCAGAAAGTATTGGCGGATCTCGGGCCGGATGTACTCGAGCAAAAAGCGGATGTGGCCGATGACGGGGTAGTTGCGCAGCACGGCGCGTTTGGTTTGCTGCACATCGCGCCAGCCCTGCAGGCTCAGCAGGCCGAACACCAGCATCTGCAGGAACTCGGCGCTGGCGAAGCGGCGATTCAACAGCCAGGCGATGGCGTTGATGGCGGTGGCCAAGATGCAGAACAGCCAGGCGCTGTAGCGGATCGGGAATTGCTCGTTCACTCGGTTCAACCAGCTCGGCATGCGCTCACTCCTTGGCGTTTTGGCGCATGGTATGCGCTGTGGCCCTGCGCTCGCCTTGCCGGAACTTGGTGCAAACCCCAGCCATGTCTTCCGGCTGGGCCGCTGCGATCCTGCACAATCAGCCCGCATCAAACTATTCGGATTAGGTAGGGGCGATATGGGCGTCAAAAGCGTGTTTTCGGGTCTGTGGTGGGCTGTCTGTCAGTTCTGGCGGGCGCTGGACGCCACGCGGCGGGCCATCCTTAACCTCTTGCTCTTGCTGATCTTGGTGGCGCTGGTGGTGGGGCTGTTCAACCGTGGCCCCAAGCCTTTGCAAGACAAGACGGCCCTGGTGCTGAATCTGCAAGGCCCGCTGGTGGAGCAGTACTCCGGCTCGCCGCGTGATACGGCGATGGCGCAGCTGCGCGGATCCAAGCAAAAGCAAACGCGCTTGCGCGATGTGCTGGCCACGTTGGAAGCGGGCGCCAAAGATCCCAAGATCAGCCATGTGCTGCTGGACCTGGATGAGTTCGGTGGCGCCGGCATGGCCGGGCTGAACGAAGTGGCGGCCGCGCTGGACCGCTTCAAAGCCAGCGGCAAGCCGGTGCTGGCTTATGGCGACAACTTCGATCAGCGCAGCTACTTCCTGGCCGCGCGCGCCAACGAGGTTTATGTGAACCCCATGGGCATGGTGATGATTGAGGGCTTCGGTCGCTATCGCACCTATTACAAGGATGCGCTGGACCGCCTGGGCGTCAGCGCCAATGTCTTGCGCGTGGGTGCCTTCAAGAACGCCGCTGAACCCTATTTCGCCAACGCGCCCTCCAAGGCCGCGCTGGAGGCGGAAGCCTATCTGTACGGCGACCTGTGGGCGCGCTACACCGGCGCGGTGGAAACCGCCCGCAAGCTGCCCAAGGGTGCCATCGTCGCAGGCATCGAGGCCTTGCCGGAAACGCTGGCGCAGCTCAAGGGCGACAGCGCCAAGCTGGCCTTGCAGGCCAAGCTGGTGGACGGCATCAAGACCCGCGACGAGATGCGTGAACTCTTGATCGCGCGCGGCGCCAAGGACGAGAAGGGCAAGAGCTTCCGCCGCATCTCGCTGGACGAATACCAGGCTTATCTGAAGCCGGCCGCGCAACACGGCCCGGCCGTGGGCGTGGTGGTGGCCGAAGGTGAAATCGTCGACGGCGACGCCGCTGCCGGCCGCATCGGCGGTGACAGCACCGCGCGCCAGATCCGCCAAGCGCGTGAGGACGATCAAATCAAGGCCGTGGTGCTGCGCGTCAACTCGCCCGGCGGCAGCGCTTTTGCGTCCGAGATCATCCGCCGTGAGCTGGAGCTGACGCAAAAAGCCGGCAAGCCGGTGGTGATTTCCATGGGCGATGTGGCGGCCTCGGGCGGCTACTGGATCTCGATGTCCTCCAAGGAGGTGATTGCCGACCCGGCCACCGTGACCGGCTCGATCGGCGTCTTCGGCATGCTTCCCACCGCCGACAAGCTGCTGGAGAAACTCAGCATCCACACCGGCGGCTACACCAGCACCTGGCTGACCGGCGGCTTTGACCCGCGCCGCCCGCTGGACCCGCGTATGCAGGCCAGCGTGCAGCAGGGCATCAACCACATCTACGACGAGTTCACGTCCAAGGCCGCGGCCGCCCGCAACAAGCCGGTGGCTGACATTGATGCCGTGGCCCAAGGCCGCGTCTGGACCGGCGCGCAGGCCAAGGAGCGCGGCCTGATTGACCGCCTGGGCAGTTTTGACGACGCTATCAAGTCCGCCGCCAAACTGGCCAAGCTGGAAGGCACGCCGCGCGTCAGCTATGTGGAGCGCGAGATGGGCCGCTTGGAGCGTGTGCTGAGCAGCCTGGATGAAGTGGTGGCCCCGGCCATCGCCGCCAGCGTGCGTGCCGAACTGGGCCTGCCCGTGCCGCCCAAGGCCTTGCTGCAAGCGCAAGGCGAGTTGGCCTTTTTGGCCGAGCTGAGCGAGGGCAAGAAGCCATTCACGGCGGTGGTGCACTGCCTGTGCTTGGCGCCGTGATGCCTTGAAGCCTGCCGCATAATCGTGGCGCGGTGTCGCCCTGTCGGCGCTGTCGGAGGCGCAGATGTCGGTGCGGTTCGCAAGCACGGGTTTCCAGGTCGGCCAGCTGCGCAGCAGCATGGCTTGCCTGTTCACCGCTCTGGCGCTGGCCAGTGGCCTGAGCCAGGCGGCTGAACCGGAGCCTGATCGCGCCGCGCCGAAAGCCGAGCGGCCGGCCTCAGTCGGGGCCTCTGAACCCTCGCCGTCCGAGCCTGTCAACTGGCCTGCGGGCTTTCAGTTTGTCAGTTCCGAATTCCCGCCCTTGATTTACGCCAAAGGCGCGGGGGCGCCGGGTGCGCTGGGCGAATTGCTGGCCGAACTGGGCCATGAACTCAGGCACGACCTGCGCCCAAGCTTTTACCCCTTCGCCCGCGCCGCTGCGCTGGTGCGGCGTGGCCCCTCGGTGCTGATGGCGCCCTTGGTGCGTTCGCCCGAACGGGAGGCCTCGGTGAAGTGGCTGGCGGTGCTGTATCGGCAGCGCTATTGCCTCTACGGCAAGAAAGAAGTCGAGGCCCGGCTGTTGAGCGACGACCAAGCCTTGCGCCAATCTCGGGTGGCGGTCTTGCGCGGCGCGGTCAGTCGCGAACGCCTGCGCAGCCTGGGTTTCCGAAACATCATCGAAGAGGCCGATTACCCGCGCATCCTGCGTCGCCTGGATGAGGGCACGGTCGATCTCGTCTACGCCGCTGAGCCTGCTTTCATGGGTGCTTTGCAAGCGGGCGGGCGCGAAGTGCGGGCCTATGCGGAGGGGCCATCGTTTGATACCTCTGATGTGTGGTTGGTCGGTTCAAAGGACTTCAGCGAGGCGCAGGCGGGGCAGGTGCGCGCCGCGCTGGAACGGCTCAAGGCCGACGGCCGCTATGCCAAGTTTTTGCAAAAGGCGCGCCTCAAATCCTGAAGCGAGGCAGCAATTCGTCAGGCTTGCGCTCAGGTCCAAACACCACCCGCTCGGGCATGCTCGAAGCCTTCTCTGCCACGCAGTCGATGCTGGGCGCTCGCTATAATTGCCCTCACAGCGCTGATTTGTTCCGAATTGCGGGCGCTTAACAAATGCAGCTAAAGAGGGACTCCGATCAACCGGCGTCCGCTTTTGCGGAGCCGGTTTTTTGCTTTTTGGAGGATTCTTCCTGTGACCTACGGACACATCGGGCATGTCAGCCCGCAGCGCATGCGCTTCGCCAAGCCGCTGCCCCTGCGCAGCGGCGCCAGCCTCAGCGACTACGAACTCGTTTATGAGACCTATGGCCAGCTGAACGAGCGGCGCGACAACGCGGTGCTGGTCTGCCATGCACTCAATGCCAGCCATCACGTCGCCGGCAGCTACGCGGGCGAAGAGAAAAGCGAAGGCTGGTGGGACAACCTGATCGGCCCCGGCAAACCGCTGGACACCGACAAGTTCTTCGTCATCGGCATCAACAATCTGGGCTCGTGTTTTGGCTCCACCGGGCCCATGCACATCAACCCCGCAAGCGGGAAAATCTACGGGGCGGACTTCCCCGTCGTCACGGTGCAAGACTGGGTTGACGCCCAGGCTTTGCTGCTGGACCAATTGGGCATCACCCAACTGGCGGCGGTGCTGGGCGGCTCGCTCGGTGGCATGCAGGCGCTGGACTGGTCACTGCGCTATCCGGATCGCATGCGCCATTGCATCGCCATCGCCACGGCGCCGGCCTTGTCGGCGCAGAACATTGCCTTCAACGAGGTGGCGCGGCGCGCCATCATCACCGACCCTGATTTCCACGGCGGCCATTTCTACGCCCACGGCGTGGTGCCCAAGCGCGGCCTGCGGGTGGCGCGCATGATCGGCCACATCACCTATCTCTCGGACGATGTGATGGAGCAGAAGTTCGGCCGCCAAATGCGAGCAGCGGACTTGGGCTACAGCACGCAAGACATCGAGTTTGAGATCGAGAGCTATCTGCGCTATCAAGGCGACAAGTTCAGCGACTACTTCGATGCCAATACCTATTTGCTGATCACCCGCGCGCTGGACTATTTCGACCCCGCGCGTGAGCATGGTGGCGACCTCAGCCGCACCTTTGCCAGCGCGCGCTGCAAGTTCTTGCTGGCCAGCTTCACCACCGACTGGCGCTTCTCACCCGCACGCTCACGCGAGGTGGTCAAGGCCTTGCTGGACAACAAGCTCGATGTCTCCTACGCGGAGATCGACGCGCCCCACGGACATGACGCCTTTTTGCTGGAGGACCCGCGCTATCACGGCCTGCTGCGCGCCTACTTTCAACGCATTGCCAAAGAACAGTCGCAAGGAGCCGCAGCATGAGCAGCAGTGAAAGCGTTTTGAAGCAGATCGCTGCGCTGGTTCCTGCCGGATCTCGGGTCTTGGACCTGGGCTGCGGCACCGGCGCATTGCTGGACATGCTGCAAAAAGAAAAGGGCTGCACCGGCTACGGGGTGGAGCTGGATGACGCCAACCTGCTGGCTTGCGCGCAGCGCGGCGTCAATGTGATTCAGCTCAATCTGGAAGACGGCCTGTCCATCTTCGAGGACCAAAGCTTTGATGTGGTCTTGCAGCTGGAGACCCTGCAGCATCTGCGCAATACCGAGTTGATGCTGCGCGAGACCGCGCGCGTTGGCCGCATCGGCATCGTCAGCTTCCCTAATTTTGCGCATTGGCCGAACCGCTTGCAGGTGATGCTGGGCCGCATGCCGGTGACGCGGGTACTGCCTTACGAGTGGTACGACACGCCCAATATCCGCGTCGGCACCTATGCCGATTTCGAGGTGCTGGCGCGCAAGAACCGCCTGCGCGTGCTGGACAGCTTTGGCATCCAGGACGGCCAATCGGTGCGTACCTTCCCGAACCTGCTTTCCAGCATGGCCGTGTTCAAGTTCGACCGCGGCTAAGAACGCGGGTGCTTGAATCGGGAGGCTTGAGTAAGACACGGGCGGGGAGCCATTCGACTTTGCCCGCCCCGCTCAGCGCAACACCTCTCGCAAGAAGCTCACCGTGCGTGCCCAGCCTTGCCGCTGGGCCTGCGCATCGGCTGCGGGCTGGCCACCCATCTTCATCGGGCCGGCATTGTTCAGCGTGGTGGGCATGGTGCCCAGGCCGGTGATGCCGTGGCCGGCGTCTTCGAACAGCAGCAGCTCGGTGGGCAACTGGGCGGCAGCTCGGCGTGCGGCGATGGCGCGAGCCATGCCGCCGGAATCCCAGACCTGATCGTCGCTGCCAGCAATCAAGAGCAGCGGCGCGCTGATCTTCTCGACCTCGATGCGCGCTGCGTTGGCGCGTTCGGGCTGTGCCGCGCGACCCGCGTCATGGGCGCGACGCAGGCGCACCGGTTGGCCGCTCATGAAGCCGGCCACTTCTTCCTGGTAACCCTTGTAGGGCACGAAGGGCAGGGCTTCGCCATGCCAGCTGAATGAGGGCTGGGCCATGGCGCCCTGCATCAGGTCGAAGCCCTCCCAGATCACATCGCTGGGCACCACGGCCACTACGCCTTTGAAGCCGGCGATGCGGCTGGCGCCGGCCAGCACGAATTCAGCGCCTTTGGATGCACCCCAGAGCGCGATGCGACTCGCATCCACTTCAGCTTGCTGGCCCAGCCACGCGCGCGCCGTTTCAAGCTGGCCCAGTTCGATCCGTGCCAAGCTGGTTGGCAGGATGGGTAGTTCCGGTGCCATCGGGCCTTGGGCGCCCCAGCGCGGTGGCGAGAAATAGGGCAGGGCGAGGGCGGCGAAGCCGCGCGCCGCCAAGGCCTCGGCCAAGCGGCGCGAGGTGATGGATCCGCCTTCCGATCCGCCCAAGACGATCACCACCGGTAGCTTCCCCGCGCGTTCCAGCGGCAGCAGCAGCTGCGCGCCGGGCAGGGCGGCGGCGGCACGGGCCTCGACTAGCGCCCTGGCGGGTAGCCAGCGCAGCGTTTGCTCGGCCAAAGGCTTGGGCGCGCCGGCTGTGTCCTGACCCCAGGCCTCCAGTTGCAAGCGGGCTTCGCCTGTTTCGGCTGCGGCGGGCGCCGGCTCGCCGCGTACCGGCAAGGCTGACCAAAACAGTCCGCTGGCGTCAATGCCACTGTAGCTGCCCGAGAGTGGGGCCTGGCGGCTGGTGTCGATGCGGCCCTGTGCATCGGCCTGGAACACCGCCTCGGCGCGCAGCAGCGATGGGCCCATGCCGGGCAGATCGGCGCGTCGACTCAGGCGCAGGGTGATTTGCTCGCCCGGCTTGCCGCCGCTGAGTGAAAGCGTTTGGGCTTCACCTTGCAACACCTCGGCCGCCGGCGCCGCTGCAAGTTGGTAGGCCGCCGCCAGCGAAGCCGTGAGGCTCAAGGCCAGTGCCAGAGAGAACCGGTTCAGGGAGTTACGCATATGAAGCTCCATCGGAATGGGTGGGTGATGGAGCCAGTCTCGCCAGCGCAGACCGACAGTGCCGGCAGCGCGCGACGGATCGACATAATGGGCGACGAATCAACCGCATGGCCTGAATAGCGCTCGTCAACATGAGGCGATGCGCGCGCGGTGCATGCTTCATCACCCCACTCATTCAAGAGGCACACATGATCGGCTACACCACGCTAGGTACCAATGACCTGCCCCGCGCCAGCGCCTTCTACGACGAGCTGTTCGGCGTCTTGGGCATCAAGCGCATCATGGACTTTGGCCGCGGCTATGCCTGGGGCACGGGCATGGACAAGCCCGGCTTCGGCGTGATGACGCCCTTCAACAAGGAGCCCGCCACGGTGGGCAATGGCGTGATGATTGCCCTGGTGGTGGACAGCCGCGCCAAGGTGGACGCGGTGCATGCCAAGGCCCTGGCCCTGGGCGGCCAGGACGAAGGCGCGGTGGGCCTGCGCGGCGAAGGTTTTTACGCCGGTTATTTCCGCGACCTCGACGGCAACAAGCTCAATGTGTTTTGCATGGGTTGAGCTGAGCCCAGGTTCGCCAAGGCGCGCCAGCCGCGCCCGTTCCAGGCGTTTCGATTCACTCAAGCAGGTGGTGTCGCGAACCCCGCTGTTCGGCCATTCCTGCTAATCTGAGCCCAGCATCCAACGCAGGGAAGCCAAGGGCCACGCAGAGGGCCGTTGACAGGACGATTTTGGGGATGAAGTGCAGCAGGGCTTGGGTCCGGTGCATGCGGCAGTCCTGCCTGGGATGGGCCCTGCTGTTGGCCGCTGGCGCTGCGGCGTTTGCGGATTGCGCCAAGCCAATTCGCGTGCCGGTGGCGCCCACCGGCTTCAATGTGCTGGTGCTGAACGAAGGCGCCAGGGTCGAGGGGGTCTACCCCGAGCTGCTGCGCCAGTTGAGCGCCGGCCTGCGCTGCGAGTTTCAGTTCCCGGTCGTGCCGCGCGCACGCGTGACCTTGATGTTTTTCGAAACGCAGGAGGCCGACGTCTTTGTGCCCGCCTCGCGCACCGCGGAGCGGGAAGCGCGCGCGGACTTCGTGCCCATGCTCAAACTCACGCCGACCTTGATCACGCTGGGCACTGCGCGTGAGCTGGCCTCGGTCAGGGATGTGGGCACCTTGCTGGCCAAAAAGTCTTGGCGCGGCGCCATGGTGCGCAGCTACAGCTGGGGCGATGAGTATGAAGGCCTGCTCAAGGCCTTGCAGGCCGACAAGCGCATCGACTTCGTCAACGACCTGCGTACCGTCGGCCAGATGCTGCGAAGCGGCCGGGTGGACTTCACCATTCTGCCGCCCAGTCTTTTGTACTCCGCGCTGACCTTGGCGCCCGATGGCAGCCTGCCGGCAGCTGCTGCGCAAGCTTCCCCCGACAGCCGAGGCGCCTTCGGCCGGGAGTTTCAATTCACGCCCTTGCAGGGCTTGCCGCGCTCGGAGGTGGGCGCCTATCTATCGCGCCAAACCCTGAGCCCGACGGAGCGCCAGCGCCTGCGCGAGGCCATGCAGCGCGCCGCCCAAGACGGCAGCTTGCTGCGCCAGCTGCAACGCTATTACCCAGCGGAGGTCTTGCGGCAAGACGTGCAGATCAACTGAGCGTCGACCTCACGGCTTTAGGCCTCCTCAAAACGACCCAGGCGCACCATGGTGTTACCGCGCTTGCCATGCTTGGTGCTGGGCATGACCAGCACGGTGTTGTCGTGCTGGGTGCGGAAGACCGTATCGCCGTCTTGCGCGAAGGCTGTGCCGGCGGCTGCAATCACGTCCAGCCCGTGCACCGGGAAGAGGAAGTGGAAGTCGGGGCTCAGCGCCGTCACCGCCTCGTTGACGCGAATCAGCTGCTGGCGCTCGGGCAGGGCCAGGCGCAGGCGCTGTTCGGCCCAGGCTGGCGGCACCATGCCGGTCAGGCGCAAAAAGCGCAGCAGGCCGTCGATGGCCACATCCACGGAGGAGGCTTCCCAGTGCTGGCCGCATTCGATCAGCAGGGCATTCTTGGGGCTGTTGGGGTCGCCAAAACCCCCGCGATCACGCATGCGCAGGCCGGAGGGGTGGCCGGTGTCGATCAGCAAATCGCCGGGCATGCCCAGCTGGCGGGCGAAGGCGGCGCCCTTGTCCAGCAGGCCGCACACCATCAGCGGCCGGCAAGCGTCTTGCATCGAATGGATGTCGAACAGCAGGTCGGCGCTGTCCACAAAAGGCTGCAACTGGCGCGCACGCCGCAGCTCCAGTGAGTCGCCCGGGCCGAACAAGACCTCATCGGCCCAGACCCGGTTCAGGTCTTCGTCGATGCAACGCGAGGCATTGGGGTCTTGCTCGTCGAAACGCTCGAAGGCCGCCACATTGGCGAAGCTGAGAATCAGTTTGCCCATCAGCGGCTGGACGCTGCGCCCCATGCCTTGCTTGAACAACCAGTCCAGCGCAATCGCGCCGCACAGCTCGTTGCCGTGGGTGAGGGCTTGCACCATCACGGTGGGGCCGGGCAGGCCGGAGTCCAGCACATGCACATAGTCCGTGCCACTGGCGCTATGGCGGTAGGGCTGGATATCGGGCGGGCGAAGCATCAGGGCAGGGGCGGCGTTCATGGGCTGATTGTGAACCGGCTACTGGCCCAAGGCTTTGCTGCGGCGCAAGACTTCGACCCAGTGCGCCGCCCCTGCAATTGCGGGTGGCGCAGCCGCCCGACTGGTTTTAAGCTACGCCGGTGTCATCTTTCCGTCACGCGCAACTTCTTCATCAAGGTCCAAACATGAAAAACAAACTGCTCATCGCATTGCTGCTTTCCGCTGGCTTGACATCGCTGGCCCAGGCAGCCACTTCCGCCGCTGCTGAAGAGCTGGCCTTGCGTTCGGAATGCGCCGCCGCCAGCAACAGCAAGCTGGGTGCCGCGCCGGCACAAGGCAATGAGTACCACTTCGTCTACTACAAGGGCGATTTCAAGGGTGAGCGCCAAGCGGGCAAGAAGCTGGCTTGCAGCGAGCCGCAGTACGCCGCCTATCTGGACAAGGCTGACCCGGTGCGCGTGATGTCGGCTTACCCGACGGCTGCTGGCCGCCCGAGCGCCAAGCCGTCCGAAGCCAAGTAAAAAGCGCTGTAGCAAAGGGCGCTGGCGAATTTGCCGGTACCCCTTGGCCAAATCGAAGGCCGCACCCGACTTCATTCATGAGTTCGCCGGGCGCGGCCTTTAGTTTTTTTCGCGCCCACTATGCTTGATGCTTTTTGGGGGAGCACAGCATGAGTGACGCGCAATTCGAGCAAGGGCTTGCCATGCGCAAGCAGGTGATGGGTGAGGACTTTGTGGCGGCCGCCTTTGCCGCGCAGACCGACTTCACCGCCCCGCTGCAACAGCACATCACCCGCAATGCCTGGGGCGAAACCTGGCTGCGGCCGGGCCTGGACTTGAAGACGCGCAGCCTGGTCACGGTTGCCATGCTGACGGCGCTGGGCCGCCAACATGAGCTCAAAGGCCATGTGCGCGGCGCCCTCAACAACGGCGCCACGGTGCAGGAGATTCAGGAAGTGCTGCTGCACGCCACCATTTACTGCGGTGTGCCCATGGCCGTAGAAGCCTTCCGCAGCGCGGCGGAGGTGGTGCAGGCCGTGGCCTCAACGCCTGCGCCAATGCCCGCACCCACTCAGCCGCCAGCCGTCTGAGCGGCCCTTAAGTCTTCTTCAGGCCGCGTCAGTGCGCGCCGCGGCTACAGCGCCATGGCTGGCCGCTCTGCCATCGCGGCGCGCCAGCGCAGCAAATGCGGATGCGCTTCGCCGGGCTTGAGCTTGACGATGCGCGCAAAGTCCACCGCCACCACGGCCGTGATGTCGGCAACGCTGAAGCGCTCGCTGGCGATGAAGTCGCGGCCAGCCAGGCGTTCGTTGAGCGTGTCGAAAAACTGCTGCACCCGCAGCAAGCCACGCTGCGCCAGTTCCGGGATCTGCGCATAGCCCACCGGCCCCGGCAGGGCACGCCCGGCCATGGCGGGGGCGCTATTGCGCAAGGCCTCGGCAATCGCCATCAGGCCCTCGAATTCGATGCGCCACTGCCAGCTGGCAATCTCGGCCTTCTCCGACGGGCTGCGGCCCAGCAAGGGGGGCTCGGGGTAGGCGGCTTCGAGGTAGGCCGTGATGGCCGCGTTATCGCTCAGCAGCAGGCCGTCCTCGGTGATCAGGGCCGGCACGGTGCATTGCGGATTGATGCGGCGGTAGGCCTCGCTGAGTTGCTCGCCCTGGCGCAGATCCACTTGCACGGTGGCATGGGAAATGCCTTTTTCGGCCAACAGAATCCGGGCGCGGCGCGGGCTTGGGGCGGTGGCGCAGTCGTAGAGGGTGATGCTCATCGGTGTGGCCTTGCTGCTGAAGTGGGGCGTGGAGGGAGGGGCGGGTGGCGGAGCTGCGGACTCAGCCCGGCGTCGCCAGCTTGTCCTGCGTTTTGGTGTCGAAGTCCGAGGCCTCATGGCGCTCGTGCAACTGGCTGGATGGCTCGCCCCAAAAGCGGTTGACCTTGCGGCCGCGCTGCACCGCTGGCCGCGCGGCGATCTCGTCTGCCCAGCGGATCACATGGCGATAGTCCTGCACTTGCAGGAACTCGCCTGCTTCGTAAAGCTGGCCTTTGACCAAGGCGCCATACCAGGGCCAAACGGCCATGTCTGCGATGGTGTATTGCGCGCCGGCCAGATAGGCGTTCTCCGCCAGGTGGCGGTCCAGCACATCGAGCTGGCGCTTGACCTCCATGGCGTAGCGGTTGATCGGGTACTCGAATTTCTCTGGCGCGTAGGCGAAGAAGTGGCCAAAGCCACCGCCCAGAAAGGGCGCGCTGCCCATTTGCCAGAACAACCACGAGAGACATTCGGCCCGCGCCGCGCCCTCAGCGGGAAGAAAGGCACCGCCGAATTTCTCGGCCAGGTATTGCAGGATCGCGCCCGACTCAAACACCCGCACCGGCTGCGACCCGCTGCGGTCCACCAGCGCTGGAATCTTGGAGTTAGGGTTGATGGCGACGAAGCCGCTGCCGAATTGCTCGCCGGCGCTGATATTGATCGGCCAGGCGTCGTACTCGGCGCCGCTGTGGCCCAGTTCCAGCAACTCTTCCAGCATCACCGTCACCTTGACGCCGTTGGGTGTGGCCATCGAATGCAGCTGCAAAGGGTGGCGGCCGACGGGCAGCGCCTTGTCATGCGTGGCGCCGGCGATGGGCCGGTTGATGCTGGCGAACTTGCCGCCATTGTCTTTGTCCCAGGTCCAGACCTTGGGTGGGGTGTAGGTGGCGGTTTGTTGGGCTTGCTGCTTCTGCTCGTCGTTCATTCCATTTGCTCCGATTCGGTGTGGGTCTATGCGTGCACGCTAGCAGCTTGGGCAAAGGCCGGGGGCTGGCGGGGCTTCAGGTCTGGCGACTACTCTTTGCGGATGATCGTGCCCTTGTCATCCACGGTTTCGTCGTTCTTGAACTCGCCTTCCCAGCGGTCGCCGTTGGCCCAGTAGTAAATGCCTTGGCCGTGTTTGAGGCCCTCGACCCAGGCGCCCGCGAAACGTTCGCCCGACTTCCATGCATAGCTGCCTTGGCCGTGCGGTTTTCCCTGCTTGAAGTCACCTTCGTAGCGGTCGCCCGACGCATGCACCAGCACGCCCTTGCCATGCGGTTGGCCGGCCGACACCGCGCCTTCGTAGCGGTTGCCGTTGGCAAAGCGCAGCACGCCCTTGCCCTGAGGCTGCTCATTCACCCAGTCGCCGTCAAACACCTGGCCATTGGTCCAGCGGAACAGGCCGCGCCCATGGGGGATGCCGCGGCTGACCTGACCCTTGTAGCTGTCGCCATTGGCGAACACCAGCTGGCCTTCGCCGTCAGGCACGCCGTCGATCACCGGGCCATCCCACTGGTTGCCGTTGGCAAAGCGCATCTGCCCCTTGCCGGTGGGCTTGTCGTCCAGCCAATCGCCCACATAGCGCTGGCCGCTGGCCCAGATGAACTCGCCCCGGCCCTGGCGCACGCTGCGAATCAGCGGGCCGATGTAGACATCGCCGTTGGACCATTCCACCCGGCCGGTGCCGCTGACGACCTGGCCGGTCTCGCGCACGAAGCGGCCGAGGTAGCGGGTGTCGCCGCTGCGGATGTCCATCTCCGGCGCGGTCTCGGCGGCCGCCGGCATGGTCTTGCTGGTGCTTGCTGCCGGGCCGGCGGGTGCTGATGGCGAAGGTGGCGAGGTGAGGGCGGTGGTGGCGGCAAGCGTCACTGCCGCAGCGCCGCTCAGCACGGGCGAGGCGGGGGCTGGCGCGGGTACTGCAGCAGTTGCGACTGCCTTGCCCGCTGAGGCCGTAGAGGCCGTAGAGGCCACCGAGGCCGCAGCTTTCGGCGCGGGCGTTGCCGCCGCCGCTGCGACCGGCGCTGGCGCTGTGCTCACCCACGGCGTGCCGCGTTCACGCGCCAAAGCCTGGGCATTGTTGCCGGCCAATTCCTGCGCGCTGCCCTTGCACTGGGCCACGGCTTGGCGCCACAGGGTTTCGGCCACTTGAGACTGTTGCTGGCGCTCCGGCGGGTTCAGGCCAGCGGCGGCATTGCGGAACTTTTGCGTGCTGTCGCGAGCGCGGTCAAACAGGGGCGCGCAATGCTCGGCATTGTGGGCATCGGTCTCGGCTTGCTCGCGCTTCTTGGCGGCCAGCTGCTGCTGGGTGCCGGTGCAATGTTCGGCCGCCAAGTCCCACATGGTCTCAGCCTTGGCATAGAGGTTGGCAGCGTCGGCCCAGCGGCGTTCGCCAAAGGCCTGGCGAGCCAGTTCTTGCAGGGCATTGCCGTCTTGGTGCGACAGCTCACATTGCGAGCCGGCGGCCTGGCGCTCGGCCACGCTGGCGAGCTGCTTTTGGTTGTCGGCCAAATTGCGCTGGGCGCGATCGCGGGCGCGGCCCTCGCAGCCTTCCAGGCCCTGGGTCCACAGCGCGATCGCTTCGACCAGCAGCTTGGCTTGGCTGTCGAGGTCTTTATTGGTGGATCGGGCCAGGGCTGCGCGCAAATCGGCCGACATGGCCTTGGCCGTCAACATCGAGCAGCTGACGATGCTGGGCGCGCCCGTGGCTGCAGAGGCGGCCGATGCTGCTGGAGTCGCGGCCTCCGCCGCAGCCGGCGCATTGGCGCTGGCCGTCGCCACTTCCGGCAAAGGCGCGGCGCTTTGCGCGTTGGCGCCCCCACTCAAGAGCCAGGCCAGGCCGGCGACACAAACCACTCGACTGCTCATCAACGGGATCCGCTGGGACATCTTCTTCATCGTCACTTTCATCATCATTTGCGCGCGTCCGACTCCATCGGAATGTCCAGCATGGCGTTGATCAGGCCGCGGGCATAGCGGCCGCTGCCGGGGTCGTTGACATTTTCGTAAGCGAAGGCTTCCGGCGCGGAGGCCAGCGGCATGCTGTCCATCGCCAGCATCAGCTCATCGGGTTTGATGCCGCGCAGGATCGCTTGCACCTCGTAGCCCAGGCCTTTGGCCTCGGCGATCTTGTTGATGGCGGCCAGGCGCTCGGCGTCGAAGGCCAGGCCGTTGCTGACCAAGCTGCGCTCGATCAGTTTTTGGTGCAGGGTGAAGCCGGCCAGCGGGTTGGCGCCCAGCTTCAGCGCATGCTCAAACGCCCATTGATCGGCGCGGTCAAACACGGTGGCGCCGACCCGCGCTACGCCCCACAGGCTGGAGCGGTTGGAGGCCACGGCCTGCATGGCATTGATCACCTGCTGCTTGGTGAGCTGTTGCGCGGCTTCGCTCAGGCCGTCGCGGATGCGCTGGGCGGCCAGGGCTTTGCCTTGCTCGATGATTTGCTGCTTGACGACTTCGCTGGCCACCGTGCTGGCGGCATTCTTGGCCGCGTTGATGGCTGCTTCCGCTGCCAGCGCCGCACCGCGCAGGCCCGTAGCCAGGGTGGCCAGGTTATAGAGCGTGCCGACGATTTGCGAGCCGTAGTGATAGGTCTTCATGCGCGCGCCGCCTTCTTCCGACAGGCCTTGCGTCCACAGCACCGTCCACAGGGCCTCGTCTTCGGTCAGATTGGCGCGGGTGATCTCCAGGGCGTGCAGGCTCAACAGCCAGTGGTAGTCCTGCATCTCCGGCGTGTTGGGTGGGGCCAGGCGGGTGTAGCCGCGGCAGACCTCGAAGGGCGTGACGGTGAGCGTTTTGCCGTTGCTCAGGCTCAGCGCAAAGGGCTTGCCGGTGTCGCGGGCCTCGGCCAGGGTGGCCAGCAGGCGTTCGCTGTCATTGTCTTTTTGGCCGCGCACGGCCAGCAGCTTGTCGCCCAGGGTCAGCGGCGAGCCGGGCGCTGTGGCCACCACGGTCAATCGCTCATCCACCCCCAGGCCGCGCACCCAGGCCACCCGGTCGGTCTCGGCCCAGCCGTAGGCGGTGGCCACGGCAAAGGGCAGCTCCCACTGCTTGTCGCACTCCGGGTCGCGCAAGGCGGCGCTGCGTGCAATGGCCGGGCGAATGGCTTGCTCGCCCGTGCCGTAGGCGCGGATGTTGGACAGCAGGGTCTCATTGACCTTGCGGCCGTCATCGACCGTGTATTTCGGGCCGGCACAAGCGGCCAGCAGCAGGCTCAACAACAGGACGAAAAGCGATCTCATGGCGCGGGCGGCAGTCGACAAGCCGCACAGTGTATGGGGCTCAATCCTGCGGCAGCGCGGGTGCCAGTGGTTTAAATTCCCCCGGCTTCTTGAGCTTCCAGGCCATGATGGCGCGGCCCATTTCTTCCACATCGAAGATGGCGCTTTGCAGCAAGCTCATCTGTTGCAGCGAGGCGGCCACGCCGTGGTCACGCGCGTAGTTGAGCGCCAGCTTGCTGCCGGCCATGGCCAGCGGCGACTTGCCGGCGATCTGGCGCGCCACACCCATCACATGGGCCAGCAAGGCCTCGGCATCGGGCAGCACGGCATTGACCAGGCCGGCGGCCAGGGCGCGTTCGGCGCCCAGGCGTTCGCCGGTATAGGCCATCTCGCGCGCCAGGCCGGCGGGCATGATGCCCTGCAGGCGCTGCAGCACGCCCAAATCAGCCGTCATGCCGATCTGAATTTCTTGCACGCTGAAGAACGCGTCGGCCGTGGCATAACGCATATCGCAAGCGGCAGCCAGATCCAGGGCGCCGCCGATGCAGCCGCCCTGCACGGCGCACAGCACCGGGAAGCGCGCTTCGTCCAGCGCGCTGAAGCAGGCCATCAGCTCACGCAACATGGTTTGGAAGCCAAGCCGGGCGCGGGCGGAGCCGGTGTCCAGCATGCTGTCTTGCGAGCCAAAGGTCTCCAGCGCCATGCCGGCGCTGAAATGCTTGCCGGTGGACGAAATCACCAACGCCCGGGTCTTGCCGGCCGCATCCAGCGCGCGCACCGCGTCACGCAGGGCGGGGAAGAAGTCCGGCGCCATGGTGTTGAGGCGTTCGGGGCGATTGAGTTGCAGATGGGCAATCGCCTGGTCGTCGCTGCTGAGGCTGAAAAAGTCGTTCACTTGGGGCTCCAGGGTGTTTTTTTGTGATGGGTCTTGCCAAGCCTACCCGGCAATTGCGTGAGTGTTATTCACATTCGCCATTTATCGGCGACAAGTTGGTGACAGCGCCGGGTCGTTTCTGCGGGCAAGCCCTTGCTTGCGGGGGGGCGGCCACTGTCTACACTCGCCCGCATGCGAACCCTCAAAACCGATGACGGCCTGCCCTTGCACTGGCGGCAATGGAGTAGTAATCAGCCCGACCAAGGGCCGGCGCGCGGCACCGTCTTGATCGTGCATGGCCTGGGTGAGCATATTGGCCGCTACGAGGAAGTGGCGGAGCATCTGAATGCCTGGGGCTGGCATGTGGTGGGCTATGACCAGCGCGGCCACGGCGCCTCGGGTGGTGCGCGCGGCGACGTGCCTACGCCTGAGCGCCTGTTGCAAGACCTGGCCCTGGTGATGGACGAGTTGCGCGCCGACCCGCTGCTGGGGGCGGGCACGCAGATTCTGCTGGGCCACAGCATGGGCGGGCTGGTGGCTGCGCGCTTTGTGGCGGGTGGTTTGGCCGCCAGCAGTGCCGGGGACTTGCCGGCCTGGTTTCGACCGGTGGACGGCCTGGTGCTGAGCAGCCCGGCGCTGGACCCGGGCATGAATTGGTTCAAGCGCTTGCAGCTGGCGCTGGGCGTCAGCCTGGCGCCGCACCTGGCTGTTGGCAATGGCTTGAAGACGAACTGGATTTCACGCGACGTGGCGGTGGTCCAAGCCTATGTGGATGACCCGCTGGTGCATGACCGCATCAGCCCCAGTCTGGCGAACATGATTGTGGAAGCCGGCGAAATGGTGCGCCAGCATGCCGAAACCTGGGCCGTGCCGACGCTGCTCTTGTGGGCCGGCAGCGACCGCTGCGTGGCGCCCTCGGGCAGCGCCGAATTCGCTGAGGCCGCGCCGGCCGCATTGCTACGTGCGCATTGCTTTGAGGCCTTGGCGCATGAGATCTTCAACGAGCCGGAGAAGGAATTGGTCTTCGCCGAGCTGCGGGATTGGTTGGCGCAGAAGTTTTAAGATGTGGGGTTGAAGCTGGCCACACCCCGGCCGGCCACTTGCCATCAGCGAGGACCCCCACCATGAACGCACGCCACCCCGCCCTGCCGCCTCTGCAGGCTGAACAGACCACGGCCCTGGGCGAATTCGCCGGCCGCGTGTGGGACGAAGAGATCGTCCCGGCCCTGACCCAGTACATCGCCATCCCGGCCAAGAGCCCCATGTTCGATGCCGACTGGGCCGCCAACGGCCATATCGAAAAAGTGCTGCGCGATGCCGCTGCCTGGGTCGAAAGCAAAAAAGTGGCGGGTCTCAAGCTGGAAGTGATTCGCCTGCCCGGCCGCACGCCGGTGATCTTTTTCGAAGTGCCCGCCACCAAGGCGGACAGCACAGACACCATCCTGCTCTACGGCCACCTCGACAAGCAGCCCGAGTTCAGCGGCTGGCGCAGCGACCTGGGCCCTTGGACGCCCAAGTACGAGGACGGCAAGCTCTATGGCCGCGGCGGCGCGGATGATGGCTATGCCATCTACGCCTCGCTGACCGCCATCATGGCGCTGGACAAGCAAGGCATTCCGCGCCCGCGCTGCGTCGGCCTGATCGAAACCTGCGAGGAAAGCGGCTCTTACGACTTGCCTGCCTATATCGAGGTGCTGAAGAAGGACAAGCTGGGCGAAGTCTCGCTGGTGGTTTGCCTGGACTCCGGCGCGGGTGACTACGAGCAGCTGTGGCTCACCACCAGCTTGCGCGGCATGGTCAGTGGCGTGCTGAAGGTGGAGGTGCTGACCGAAGGCATTCACTCGGGCGATGCCTCGGGCGTGGTGCCCTCAAGCTTCCGCATCTTGCGTCAGGTGCTGGACCGCCTGGAAGACTCCAAAACCGGCCGCCTCTTGCCCGAGAGCTTCCACTGCGAGATTCCCGGCAATCGCATCGAACAAGCCCAAGCCACGGCGGCGATTCTGAAGGACGAGGTCTATAAGCGCCTGCCCTGGGCCTGCGGCGGCGACGGCGGCCCGGTGCTGCCCATGACCGACCAGCCGGTGGAGGTGCTGCTGAATCGCACCTGGCGCCCCACTTTGTCGGTGACCGGCGTGGACGGCTTCCCTGAGATGAAGAGCGCCGGCAATGTGCTGCGCCCCTTCACCGCCTTCAAGCTGTCGCTGCGCCTGCCACCCTTGATCGACGGCAACGAAGCCGCGCTGCGCCTGAAGGCCTTGCTAGAAGACAACGCGCCCTATAACGCCAAGGTCACTTTTGTGCCCGATGGCCGCGCCGGCGCTTACGGCGCCACGGGCTGGAACACGCCCGATCTGTCTGCCTGGCTCAGCCAAGCGGTCAATGACGCCAGCCTGGCGCATTTCGGCGCGCCGGTGGGCTATATCGGCCAGGGCGGCACGATTCCCTTGATGAGCATGTTGCAAAAGGGCTTCCCGGCCGCGCAGATGGTGGTCTGCGGTGTGTTGGGCCCCAAGAGCAATGCCCACGGCCCTAACGAGTTCCTGCATGTGCCCTACGGCAAGCGCCTGACGGCGGCAGTGGCGCAGATCATGGCCGCGCATCCTTGAAAATTGCGGGCCTCAGACGGGCCGTCCCAAGCCGGCCCGTCTGAGGCCGTTTGCGGCTCAATGCCGCCAACGGCCTCGTCCCCCCAGTGGGACCGACCGGGCTCGCCCGCGTTCAGCGAGGCGAGACTGGGCGAGGGGCTTAAGCTCAGCGCAAGGTGAAGCCCGTTTCCACCAAGGTGCCCTGCAAGTCCTGCAGCAGATGCGTCAGCGGTGACAGCTGCACATAACGGGTCGAGACCTTGATGGCGTAGGCAAACAGGCGCGGCAGGTCGGCGACGTAGGCGGGGCGATGGTCGCGATGCTTGAGGCGGCAGAAGATGCCCAGAATCTTCAGGTGGCGCTGCAGGCCGGTCCATTCCAGCTGTTGCCAGAAGGCGCCAAAGTCTTCGTTGACGGGCAGGCCGGCCTTGCGGGCTTGTTCCCAGTAACGGATGGCCCAGTCGAGTTCCTGCTCTTCCTCCCAGGAGATGAAGGCGTCGCGCAGCAGGGAGGCCATGTCGTAGCTGATCGGGCCCAAGACGGCGTCTTGGAAGTCCAGCACACCGGGGTTGCCCGATTCGGGCGGGCAGACCATCAGATTGCGCACCATGAAGTCGCGGTGCATGGGCACCAGGGCTTGGCCGGCGATGTTGTCCACCAGCACCTGGCAGCTATGCGCCCACCATTTCAGCTGGGTCTCGCTCCATTGCCGGCCGAATTCGCGCTCCACGCACCATTCTTTGAAGATGTGCAACTCGCGGCGCACAAAGGCTTCGTCGTAGGGGGGCAAGCTCTTGGCCACGCCTTTTTGCTGCCAGGCCAGCAAGGCCTGGGTGGCATCGCGCATCAGGCGATTGGCCTCGGCGTGATTGCCCTCGGCCTGCGTGGCCAGCAAGGCCTGCAGATAGGGCAGGGTGCCCAGATCGCTGAGCAGCAAAAAGCCCTTGGCTTCATCCACCGCAAAGATCTCCGGCACGTGCAGGCCACAGGCCTTCATCTGGGCGGCCACCGCGACAAAGGGCCGCGAGTCATTGCTCTCGGGCGGCGCGTCCATCACGATATAGCTGGCGCCATGGCTGGCCTGCACGCGCAGATAGCGGCGGCTGCTGGCGTCGGCATTGGCTTCTTGCACCGTGTCGGGCAGCAGCTCAAAGCGTGCTGGCAGGGCGAGCAGCCAGGCTTGGAAATCTTGTTGGCGTTGTGGGCTGGGCCAGGCTATAGGCGTCATATTTTTGCTGTTCTTCTTGAGGGAGGACTGGCGAGGATGCGGCCTTTGACGGCCTCATGGATAATGGATTTTACAAACCGTGAGCCCTGCGCTCGGCACCGGGTCCATCTGCGTTGGCCATGCCAGCGTTTTGGCTGCCTGCCCTACCAAACCGAGAAGTCGCCTGCCCCCGCTGTGCCGCGCCCCATCATCGCTCCCTCTTCTGTTCTTGCCACCGAACTTGTTCGTCGGCCTCGCCCGCGGGTGCTTGCCAGCCTGAGCGTGCTTGCGGCCGTGGGCAGCCTGCTGCTGGCCGACGCGGCGGCTGCCCAGCCCGTGGCGCCCGAGCAAGGCCCGCGCTTGCGGCCGTCCAAAAAAATCGGCAAGCCCGGGGCGGACGACAAGCCGGCCTTGGTCATCAGCGCCAACAAGCTCAGCACCCAGGTGGATCAAAGCTCGCAGGCCGAGGGCGATGTGGAGTTGCGCTATGGTGAATTGCTGCTGCGCTCGCAAAAGCTCAGCTATGGCCAGGTGGATGATTTGGCGCATGCCAGCGGCGCGGTCGAGGTCAGCAAAGGCGGCACGCTGTTTCGCGGGCCTGAGCTCAAGCTCTACGTCAATCGCTTCGAGGGTGAATTCCTCAGCCCCAGCTATTTCTTCGCCCTGACCGGCGGCAGCGGCCGCGCCGACAGCGTCAGCTTCAGTGACGCCAAGCATTTGACTGCCGTCAACGGCAGCTACAGCAGCTGCCCCATCACCGAAGACAAGCCGCAGCAGGACTGGCAGATCACCGCCGACAAGCTGGCCATGGACTTCGACGCCAACGAGGGTGTGGCCACCGGCGCCGTGCTGCGCTTTTACGGTGTGCCCATTCTCGGCGCGCCCTCGCTGAGCTTCCCGCTGGGCCTGGCCCGCAAATCGGGCTGGTTGCCGCCCAATATCAGCTTCGATAGCCGCAGCGGCCTGGAGCTGGGCGTGCCCTACTACTGGAATATCGCCCCTCAACGCGATGCGACTCTAACGCCCTTCATGATGACGCGGCGGGGTGCCGGGCTGGACTCCGAATTCCGCTATCTGGAGCCCGAGCATCGCGGCCAAGTCAACTGGGCGCTGCTGCCCAATGATCGTTCTACCCACAGCAGCCGCTGGGCGCTGAATCTGGCGCAAGACGGCGAACTGGCGATGGACTGGCGCTACCGCGTGCGGGCCGAGCGGGTGTCGGACGACGATTACTGGAAGGACCTGCCCAAACGCATGCAGAGCCCCACCCAGCGCCTGCTGCTCAACGATGTGCAATTGGCGCGCGGCCATGCCTTGCCCTGGGGTGAGGCCAATGCCTATGCGCGGGTACAGCGTTGGCAAATTCTGCAGGGCACGGATCCGCTGGCCAATATCGATTCGCCCTATCAGCGCTCGCCCCAGGTGGGGCTGCGTCTGAACACCGCTGCCGACGATGCGGTCTTGGATGGCTTTGTGCCCTGGGTGCGGCGCGCCCGACTGGAGGGCGCGGTGGAGCTGGAATACAACCGCTTCGACCTGCCGCCCGATGGTCAGCTGAGCCCGACTCAGTTGAAGAATCAGGCCGCCGGCTTGCTCTACACCGGCCAGCGTGCGCATGCCCTGGCCCATGTCAGCGCGCCCATGGGTGGCGCGGCTTGGTGGTTGATTCCGCGCTTGGCGCTGAATGCCGCGAAGTATTCGCTGGATCAGCCCTTGCAAGACGGGCGCCGGTCCATGGGCCGCAGCATTCCCAGCTTCAGCCTAGACCATGGCTGGGTGTTGGAGCGGGACAGCAGCTTGTTCGGTCGCCCCACGCTGCAAACCCTGGAGCCGCGACTGCTCTACGTCAAAACGCCTTATCGCGCGCAGAGCAACCTGCCCAATTTCGATTCGGCCCCCAAGGATTTCAATTTCGACTCGATCTACACCGAGAACCAGTTCTCCGGCGTCGACCGCGTCAATGACGCCAACCAGCTGACCCTGGGCCTGTCCAGCCGCTGGATTGAGTCGGGCCAGGGCGAGGAAATTCTGCGCTTGGGTGCGGTGCAACGCTTCTTGTTCAGCGATCAGCGCATCACGCCCGACGGCACGCCGGCGAATCAGCGCCTGTCTGATCTGCTTTTGCTGGCCAGCGCCCACGTCACCGAGCAATGGTGGGCCGACGGCCAGGTGCAATTCAACCCCGAGGCGGGCCGCTCGGTGCGCACCGTCGTGCGGGCGCGTTATTCGCCCGGCCCTTTTCGCACCGTCAGCACGGCCTACCGCCTGGCGCGCGGCCAGAGCGAGCAGTTGGAACTGGCTTGGCAATGGCCGTTATACGGTCATGACGAACGCTTGGCCGCCAAGCGTAGTGGCGGTGGTACTTGCTCGGGGGCTTGGTATAGCGCCGGGCGGATTCAGTACAGCCTGAGTGACCGGCGCCTGACCGATTCGGTGCTGGGCCTGGAGTACGACGCCGGCTGCTGGATTTTGCGTATCGGGGCCGAGCGGCAGTCCACCGGCCTGAGTGAAGCAAGCACACGTTTGATGCTGCAAATGGAGCTGGTGGGCCTGTCCCAGCTGGGCTCCAATGCGCTCAATGTCTTGAGGGACAATATCCCTGGTTACCGATCGCTGAGCGGCTCTCGCTCGGCAAGCCAACAAGCCTCCTATGACTGACATGTCTCATCGTTCCCTGACCCTTGCTGCGGCCGCATTTGTGCTGACCCTGGCGGCCAGCTCGCCCGCGCATGCCCAACGCAAAGCGTCTGATCTGCAGCCAGGGGACTACATTGCCGCCGTGGTGAACCAGGACGTGGTGGCCGCCAGCGAGGTGGTGCAACGCACCGAGCGGCTGCGCCAAGAGGCCCGCCAAAAGGGCGAGGCCATGCCCGACAGCACCTTGCTGCACAAGCAGGCCATGGAAGCCCTGATCGAGGATCGCGTGCTGGTGACCTATGCGCGTGAAGGCGGCGCCAAGGTCGACGAGGCCGAACTCGACCGTGTGGTCGCCAACGTGGCGGCGCAGAACAAGCTGAGCATGGATCAGCTCAAAGAGCGGCTCAAGCAAGACGGCATGGACTACCGCACCTTCCGCGAGAACATGCGCGACCAGCTCATGACCGAGCGGGTGCGTGAACGCGAGGTGCAAGGTCGCATCCGCATCACCGACGGCGACATCGACAAATACCTGGACGAAAAGCGCGAGAAGCTCAGCCAGGCGGACCAGATCAATCTGGCGCAAGTCCTTGTCAGCGTGCCTGACGGCGCCGCCGAGTCTGTGGTGGCCGAGCGCAAGGCGCGTGCTGAAAGCGCTTTGGCGCGCATCAAGGCCGGCGAAGACTTTGGCGTGGTGGCCAAGGAACTCTCCGAGGACGCCAACAAGGACAAGGGCGGCGAGATCGGCCTGCGCACAGCCAGCCGTCTGCCGGACGTGTTTGTGGAGGCCGTCAAAGGCCTGAGCAGCGGCCAACTCGCGCCCCAGCTCTTGCGCACCGGTGCGGGCTTCCATGTGCTGAAGGTTGTGGAGCGCAAGGGCGGTTCACTGACCACGGTGGTGCAAACCCATTCGCGCCATGTCTTGCTGCGCCCCTCGGCCCAGCTGACCGCCGAAGTGGCTGCGCGCCGCTTGGCCGAGTTCAAACGGGCGATTGAGTCCGGCGCCACTACCTTCGAGAAGGTGGCGCGTGAGAATTCCGAGGACGGCAGCGCGCCCGAAGGTGGCGATCTGGGTTGGATGTCGCCCGGCGCCTTCGTGCCTGAGTTCGAGCAGGCCATGGACGCCTTGCCCCTGGGTGGCATTTCCGCCCCCATCCCATCGCGCTTTGGCGTGCACTTGATTCAGGTGCTGGAGCGCCGCAATACCGAGATTGAGACCAAGGCGCTGCGCGAGCAAGCCCGTGGTGCCATTCGCGAGAAGAAGTACGACGAGGCTTATCAAGAGTGGGTGAAGGATTTGCGCGCCCGCGCCTTTGTTGAACTGCGTGAGTGGCAAGACTGATGGCCGCGCATATTGCCCGTAAGCGCTTCGGTCAGCACTTTTTGACCGATGTGCACATCATCGAATCGATCTGCGACGCCATCGACCCGCAGGCCGGCGAAGCGCTGGTGGAAATTGGCCCCGGCTTGGGCGCCATGACCCTCCCGCTGCTGAACCGCATGCCGTCCTTCAGCGTCATCGAATTGGACCGTGATCTGGCCGCCAAGCTGCGCAAGCGCGAAAACCTAGACGTCATCGAAAGCGATGTGCTGAAGGTGGACTTCGCCGCGCTGGCTGCCGCCAAGGGTCAGAAGCTGCGCGTGGTGGGCAATCTGCCCTACAACATCTCCACGCCGATCCTGTTCCATTTGCTGGGCTTTGTGGACCATGTAGTGGACCAGCATTTCATGCTTCAAAAAGAGGTGGTGGACCGCATGGCCGCCTCACCCGGCTGCAAAGACTATGGCCGCCTGACGGTGATGCTGCAGTGGCGCTATGCCATCGAGTCGGTGTTTGATGTGCCGCCCGAGGCCTTTGATCCACCGCCACGGGTGATGTCGGCCATTGTGCGCATGCAGCCTTTTGCCAAGCCGCCGGAACTCGATGTGAAGTTGCTGGGCGAAATGGTGGCGGCGGCTTTCTCGCAGCGCCGCAAGCTGTTGCGTCACAGCCTGGGCGTGTGGCTGACGGCGCGTGGCTTCAGTGGGCATTTCGATCTGCAGCGTCGCGCCGAAGAGGTGCCCGTGGCGGAATATGTGGCCTTGGCCCAGGCCTTGAGCGCGGCTTAACCTACGGGCCACGTTCACAGCGAGCAATAAAAAAGGGACCTCGCGGTCCCTTTTTGTTGCCTGAGCAAGTCTGAAAACTCAGATCAGGCGGCGTTGAGCCACATGGCAGTGTCAAAGGCGCTGCTCATCATGGGCATATTCATTCCGAAATTGGCATTGGCTGCCGCTTTGGAATTTTTTGCTGCTGGCTTGACCGGTGCAGCTGCGGCTTCTTCGGTAGCCCGCTCCCAAGACGCATTGTCTTGTGAGCGGGCTACTGAAAAGAATAGAAGCACCTGAACTGAACTTTGCGGTCACCCCAATAGTCGGCGGCCTCACGGAAGACATCGAGCAATTGCTCGCGCGCTTCGCGGTCGAACTTGATGTTGTCGGGCAATTGCTCCAGCACCACCACAAAGCCAGGCTGGGCGCCGGACTTGTGAACCAGATCGGTCATGCAATCGTGGAGCGCATCCAGATTTTTGCCAAAGTGGGCCGGAAAGAGGAATGCCTGGGCAATCGCTTCCAGCACGTCCTGCTTGGACTGTGCCTCGGTCAAATTGGCATACAGAAAATGCTGGCCAGCATCTTGTGCTGCCTGCATCAAGTCCTCTACGCGGTAGGCCCTTATGGCCTGCACGATATTGGGACGGACGGTCTGCAATAGCATGGTCACGATCCTCCTATATAGTCACAGAACTTTATGGTCTTCGAATGCTGACTGCGCTCGGCTTCACGGCCATCATTGGTGCTCGATGCGGCTGAAGCTGGCGTAGTGATCACCGGAGTAATAACAAACATCAGGAGTTGTCGGGGGTTTACCTCCGCAGACCAAACGCCTAGCGCCGCGATTGCGGGCACCCGGCGTGGTGACTGTGTACTCGTGGTAGTAGCCTCTAGCTTTGCGCGGCAGCAAGCGTTCACGATTGCCAAAAACCGTACCGTCTTTGTCGTAGGGGAAAGGCCCTCCGGCAAGAACGAGTCGGTATGTGGATTGAGCTTCGCGAGGCAGTGCCGATAGGCTCACCGTTGCCGGTGTGGCGACCGATTCCCTGTTCTCCTTGGCTTGCACTTGGACGCCAACCGCTGCCATCGCCACAACAAAAGTGGCCAAAGCTGACTGGATCCAAATGGCCCGCGAGGGAGGCCGAGAGAGCAAAGACACGGGTTTACCCTGTTCCTGAAAGCATAATGGTATCTAAACCACCGGAAAACCTCAAGCGGCGGCGCATCAACCCGTGCGGACTATCTGGCATGTAAGTGTGCGCACACAATCGACGAGCGGCCGAGCTAGCCTACGCCATCGGCCGTGGCGCGGCTCCTGTTAGCCCTTACAAACTTTTGTAAATACTCGGAAGCAAGGCAAATTCATGCACTGGCTTGGTGCCTGACCGGCCAGTGCATCGCTGCTTCAGGTCCGCAAGGCGTTGGCGTCTGCCACGGTCAGCGCGGTCATGTTGACGATGCGGCGCACGGTGGCCGAAGGCGTCAACACATGCACCGGCTTGGCGGCACCCAGCAGCACCGGGCCAATGGCGATGCCGCCGCCGGCCGCTGTTTTGAGCAGGTTGTAGGAGATATTGGCGGCGTCAATATTGGGCAGGACCAGCAAATTGGCTTCACCGTGAAGGGTGGAGCTGGGCATGATCTTGCTGCGGCTGGCGCCGTCCAGGGCCACGTCGCCGTGCATCTCGCCGTCCACTTCCAGCCAAGGTGCCTGCTCGCGCAGCAGCGCCAGGGTGCGGCGCATTTTCAGCGCGCTGGGGTGGTCGGTGGTGCCGAAGTTGGAGTGCGAGAGCAGGGCCGCCTTGGGCTGGACGCCGAATCGCAGCATTTCCTCTGCCGCCATCACGGTGATCTCGGCCAACTGCTCGGCCGTGGGGTCGTAATTGACATGGGTGTCGACCAGGAAGACCTGGCGGCCCGGCAGCATCAGACCGTTCATGCAGGCATAGACCGGCACATCCTGCGGCGTGCTGGGGCTGCCGCCCACATGCTTGCCGATGACTTGATCGATGTAGTGCAGGTGATTGGCGGTGGTGCCCCAGGTGCCGCACAACATGCCGTCCACTTCGCCCTTGTGCAGCAGCATGGCGCCGATCAGGGTTAGGCGGCGGCGCATTTCGATCTTGGCGACCTGCACCGTCACGCCCTTGCGCTCGGTCATCTGGTGATAGGTCTGCCAGAAGTCGCGGTAGCGATGGTCGTTCTCGACGTTGACCACATCGTAGTCGCGCCCCTCTTGCAGGCGCAGGCCGAAGCGTTCGCAGCGCTGGGCGATGACGGCCGGGCGGCCAATCAGCGTGGGCCGTGCCAGGCCTTCGTCCACCACCACTTGCACGGCGCGCAGCACGCGCTCTTCTTCACCCTCGGCGTAGGCAACGCGCTTGTTCAGCGCACGCTTGGCCACGTTGAAGATCGGCTTCATGGTCGTGCCCGAGGCGTAGACAAAGCTCTGCAGCTTTTCCACATAGGCCGCCATGTCGGTGATCGGGCGCGAGGCCACGCCGGACTCTTGCGCGGCGCGCGCCACGGCCGGCGCGATCTTCATCATCAGGCGCGGGTCGAAGGGCTTGGGGATCAGGTACTCGGGGCCGAAGCTCAGTGTGGCGCCAGCGTAGGCGGCGGCGACCACCTCGCTCTGTTCGGCTTGCGCCAGTTCCGCAATCGCGTGCACCGCGGCGATTTCCATCTCATCGGTGATGGTGGTGGCGCCGCAATCCAGCGCGCCGCGGAAGATGTAGGGGAAGCACAGGACGTTGTTGACCTGGTTCGGGTAGTCAGTGCGGCCGGTCGCGATGACGGCGTCGCTGCGCACCTTCTGCACTTCTTCGGGCGAGATCTCGGGCGTGGGATTGGCCAGCGCGAAGATCATCGGCCGCGCGGCCATTTTGGCCACCATCTCGGGTTTGAGCACGCCGCCAGCGGACAAGCCCAGGAAAATGTCGGCGCCGTCAATCGCTTCGCTGAGCGTGCGCTGCTCGGTCTTTTGTGCGAAGGCGGCCTTGTCCGGATCCATCAGCTCCACCCGGCCTTCGTAGACCAAGCCCGCCAGATCGGTGACCCAGATGTTCTCGCGCGGCAGGCCCAGTTTGACCAGCAGCCCCAGGCAGGCCAGGGCCGCAGCGCCCGCGCCCGAGGTCACCAGCTTGACCTGCTTGATGTCCTTGCCCAGCACCTTGATGCCGTTCAAAAACGCGGCGCCCACGACGATGGCCGTGCCATGTTGGTCGTCGTGGAAGACCGGGATATTCATGCGCTCGCGCAGCTTGCGCTCGACGTAGAAGCAGTCCGGCGCCTTGATGTCTTCGAGGTTGATACCGCCGAAGGTGGGCTCCAGCGAAGCGATCACATCGACCAGCTTGTCGAGATCGTTCTCGGCGATTTCCAGGTCGAACACATCGATGCCGGCGAACTTCTTGAACAGCACGCCCTTGCCTTCCATCACCGGCTTGGATGCCAGTGGGCCGATATTGCCCAGGCCCAGCACGGCGGTGCCGTTGGTGACCACGGCGACCAAATTGCCGCGCGAGGTGTAGCGGAAGGCATTGGCCGGGTCGGCCACGATTTCTTCACAGGCGAACGCCACGCCGGGCGAATAGGCCAGGGCCAGATCGCGCTGATTGACCAACTGCTTGGTGGCGGCGATGGCGATCTTGCCTGGCGTCGGGAACTCGTGATACTCCAAGGCGGCTTGGCGCAACTGAGCTTTTTTTTCTTCGGAGGAGGAGATCATGTTGGGTTCCCGAAACAAGGCAAGAGGGGTCGGCGATTGTAGGAGGCAAGATTTGAGTGTCCGCCGAACTCGGGCGCCAGCCGTACGCGGTAACGCGCATCCGGGCGCCGCCGGGGCAAAGGATACTTGTTCCTGTATTGCTCGCCCATCAAGCCTGTGCCCAATCCTTTATCCACCCTCCCGCTGATGCGTCCCTGGAACTGGCGGCGGGCGCTGCTGTGGGCGGCGTTGACGTTGCTGCTGCTGGTGGCGCAAACCCTGCTGGTGGCGTTGACCCTGCGCTACGAAGCCGCGCGCGGGCAGGAGCGGGTGGATCAAGTGGCGGTCGCGGTTGCGGCCCGGCTCAAGCAGATTGCCGACCGCGATCTGCAAGGCCTGCAGGGTTTGTTGTGGGTCGACCCGCAATTGGATCAGGGCCCGCGCTGGGCCCAGGATGCCTCTGTACTGCTGCGCAGCACCCGGCCAATTCTGCGGCTTGAGTACCGCAATGCCCAGCGCCTAGTGGCGCGCAGCACCGACTCGCCCTATGTCTCGCCCATCTATCTGCAAGCCTCGCGCGAGGAGATGGAAATCGAAACCCAGCTGGCTTGCGCGGCCGCCTTGCGGCAGGGCTCGCAGCAATTCTCGCGCAGCTATTTCATCGTGCTGGCCGGCGGGGAAGGGCTGGAGGTGGTGGACCTTTGCCTGCCTCAGCTGCACACCGGGCAGCCGCCCAATTTTGTCGTCGCCACACTAGCCTTGCGCTATTTGCTAGAAGAAGCGGTTTCCGAGGATTTGGCGCGCGAGGCCGAGTTCAGCTTTGTGGAGAGTGATGGCACCCGCCTGGCACGCGCCGGCCTGACCCGCGGCGCCGGCTTCTACTTGGCCGAGCGCCTGGTGGACGTCAGCGGCCTGACCTTGCAGCTGAAGGTGGACAGCGCCGCCGGCCAACCCAAGCTGATCCCCAACCTCACCACGGCCCTGGTGCTGGGCTTGTCGCTGGCGCTGTTTGTGCTGGTTTACCTCTTGGCGCGCGATGGCCGCCGCCGCGCCTTCGCCGAGCATGCGCTGGCCGAGGCCTTGGCCTTTCGCCATGCGATGGAGAACTCCCTGGTCACCGGCCTGCGTGCGCGCGATATGGCCGGCACCATCACCTACGTCAACCCGGCCTTCTGTGCCATGGTGGGCTTCAAGGCCGAGGAGTTGCTGGGCCAGGCCGCGCCGCCCTACTGGCCGCCCGAATTCGTGGACAGCTACCGGCGCCGCCACATGAGCCGCAGCGCGCGCTGGAATGCCGGGGAAGACCCGCGCCAGGGCTTTGAGACCGTGTTCATGCGCGCCGGCGGCGAGCGCTTTCCGGTGCTGATTTTCGAAGCGCCCTTGCTGGACGCTCAGGGCCAGCAAACCGGCTGGATGAGCGCGGTGCTGGATGTGAGCGACCAGCGCCGGGTCGAGGAGCTGTCGCGCCAGCAGCAAGACCGGCTGCAGGCCACGGCCCGGCTGGCCACGGTCGGCGAAATGGCCTCGCTGCTGAGCCATGAGCTGAATCAGCCGCTGGCGGCGATCGCCAGCTACTCGGCCGCATCGCTGAATCTGCTCAAGCTTGAAGCGGCTGATCCGGAAACACCTGAATTGGTGCGCCAGGCCATCACCCGCATCGCCGAACAGGCCGAGCGCGCAGGCCGTGTGATCAAGAGCGTGCACGACTTTGTGCGCCGCCGCGACCAATCGCGCGAGACCATTGCCGTTGACCAACTGATTGACGCCGTCCTGCCTTTGGTGCGCTTGCAGGCGCGCAAGAGCGGCACCCGGATTGAGCTTGATTTGCCCCAGCCCATGCCGCGGGTGCGCTGCGACCGCACCATGGTCGAACAAGTGCTGCTGAACCTGACGCGCAATGCCATCCAGGCCATGGACGGCGATATGCCGCTGGACGCACGGGTGCTGACGCTGCGGGCGCGCCAGACCGCTGCCAGTTGGGTCAGCATTGCCGTTCTTGATCGTGGGCCGGGCATTTCCCCTGAGGTGGCCAAGCAGCTCTACACCCCCTTCTTCACCACCCGCGCCGAGGGCATGGGCCTGGGCCTGAGCTTGTGCCGCACGGTGATCGAGCAGCATGGCGGCGCCCTGGACTTCTTCAGCCGCGAAGATGGGCCCGGCACCGAATTTCGGTTTACCCTGGCCGCTGCGGCCAGCCCCGCCAAACCGGAGGCGGCACAGCGCCTGAGCACCGACGATGTAGCAGGAGAGTCGACTTGAGTTTTTTGATCAATCCCAGCAACTCGCGCAAATTGCCCATGGTCTATCTGGTGGACGACGAAGAAGTCATTCGTGAGTCCCTGTCCTGGTTGCTGCGTTCGCGTCGGCTCTTGTCCGAAGGCTTCGCCAGCGCCGAGGCCTTCGAGGCCATGCTCGATGCCCGGCCCGATCACGCGCGCGACTGGCCCGACGCGCCTTCATGCCTGCTGCTGGACGTGCGCATGCCGGGCATGAGCGGCCTGGCCTTGTTCGAGCGTTTGACGCAGCGCGGCCTGGGGCCCGCCTTGCCAGTGATCTTCCTGACCGGCCATGGCGATGTGCCCACCGCGGTGGCCGCCGTCAAGCGCGGTGCCTTTGACTTCGTCGAGAAGCCTTTTTCGGACAACAGCCTGGTCGACCGGATTGAAGAGGCCTTGCTCGTCAGCGACCGCGCCATCGCCGCGCGCCAGCAAACCGGCCGCCTGGCCCAGCGCATGGCCGAGCTGACCGAGCGCGAACGTGAAGTGATGGGCCTGGTGGTTCAGGCCTTGCCCAATAAGCTGATTGCCGACCAATTGCACATCAGCGTGCGCACGGTGGAGGTGCACCGCGCCCGGGTGTTCGAGAAGATGAATGTGAAGTCGGCGGTAGAGTTGTCGAATCTGCTCAAGGAGTAACTAAGGAGCGGACTGTTTTTCAGACAAAGGGCCAGCGGCCCAAGGACGCAAAAGCATGACGATCTTGATACTCGGCCTGGTGCTTTTTCTGGGCATTCATTCCACCCGCATCTTTGCCGACGATGCCCGCAGCAGCTTCATCGCCGCGCGCGGTGTGGGCGCCTGGAAGGGCTTGTATGCCTTGGTCTCGGCCGTCGGCTTGGCGGCCATCATCTGGGGCTTTGCGGCGGCCCGCAGTCAGCCTTTGGTGCTATGGCCCCGCCTGCCGGGCATGGCCCATCTGGCCGCCTTGCTGACCCTGTTTGCTTTCATGCTGATGGTGGCGGCCTATGTGCCCGGCAATCTGCTGAAGGCGCGCTTGCATCACCCCATGGTCTTGTCGGTGAAGCTGTGGGCGGCAGCCCATCTGCTGGCCAATAACACCTTGGCCGATCTGCTGCTGTTTGGCGGCTTCCTGGTCTGGGCCATTCTGTGCTTCCGCGCCGCGCGTCAGCGCGACCGAGTGGCCGGCACCGTCTACCCGCCTGGCCGTTTTTGGCCCACGCTGATTACGCTCGTGCTCGGGGCCTTGGCCTGGGCCGGCTTTGCCTTGGTGGTGCATGCGGCCTGGCTAGGTGTGCGGCCCTTGGGCTGAAACGTGCGGCCTCGGCCATTGACGGGACAATTGGTCCGCCTGGCCTGAGACAATCCCCGCATGGGTGAATTCGATCTGATCAAGCAGTTTTTCGTGCGCGGCGCGGCCGCCAACAGCGCGGTGGCGCTGGGCATTGGGGATGACTGCGCCGTGCTCAATCCGGCGGCGGGCGCGCAGTGGCTGGTGTCCAGCGACATGCTGGTCGAAGGCCGGCACTTCCTCTCCACCGTGGCGCCCGAGCGCCTGGGCCACAAGGCCTTGGCCGTCAACCTGAGCGATCTAGCTGCCTGCGGCGCTACACCACGTGTCTTTACCCTGGCGCTGGCCCTGCCGCGCGCCGATGCGACTTGGCTAGCCGGCTTCGCTAAGGGTCTGTTCGCCCTGGCCGATGCCCATGGCATTGCGCTGGTGGGAGGCGACACGACCCAGGGCCCGCTGAATATCTGCATCACGGTGATGGGCGAAGCGCCGGCCGGCCAGGCCTTGCTGCGCAGCGGCGCGCGGGTTGGGGACGATATTTATGTGTCCGGCACCCTGGGCGATGCACGGCTGGCGTTGGAACTCTTCCGCGGCACGCTGAACTTGGGCGGCAGTGACTTCGAGACCGTGCGCCAAGCGATGGAATGCCCGCAACCCCGGGTCGCCCTGGGCCAGGCTTTGCGCGGGGTGGCCAGCAGCGCCATCGATGTGTCGGATGGCCTGATTGGCGACCTCGGCCATATCCTGCAAGCCAGCGGCGTTGGCGCCAGCCTGGAGGCAGATGCCTTGCCGCGCAGCGCCATTTTGGCCGCGCAAACCTTGGCCGTGCAGCGCGAATGCGGCCTGGCTGGTGGGGACGATTACGAATTGGTGTTCACCGCAGCGCCCACGGCGCAGGCGGCGGTGCTGCAAGCGGCGCAGGCCAGCGCAACGCCCGTGACCCGCATCGGTCGCATCGAGGCCCAGCCGGGCTTGCGCCTGCTGGACCGTCAAGGCCAAGCCCTGGCAGCCAGCTTCAGCAGCTTTGATCATTTCAAATCATGAGTGAAGCCTCTACTGCAGCGGACACCGCACCGCGCCGCGCCACCGCCCGCTTCATGTTGGCCCATCCGGCGCGCTGGATCGCGCTGGGCTTTGGCAGCGGCTTGTCGCCCAAGGCACCGGGCACGGTGGGCACGCTGTGGGCCTGGGCGTCCTTCCTGGCCTTGCATCCGCATATGACGGATGCGCGCTGGGCCGTCTTGCTGCTGGGCGGCACGCTGGTGGGCTGGTGGGCCTGCACGGCCACGGCGCGCGCCATGGCAACGCCTGACCCCGGCGCCATTGTTTGGGACGAGGTGCTGGCCTTTTGGCTGGTGCTGTGGCTGGTCATGCCTACCGGCTTGTTGGGCCAGGCGATTGCCTTCGGGCTGTTCCGTTACTTCGACGCCGCCAAGCCGGGGCCGGTGCGCTGGGCCGACCAGTTGTTCAAGGGCGAGCGTGGTCAGCCAGTCACGTGGGCGCAAGGTTTCGGCATTTTGTTTGATGATTTTGTGGCAGCAGGATGTACGCTCTTGGTGATCGCTGTGTGGCGATTCCTGTTCTATTGACGAGGTGTGGCGGCGCGCAAGAGCGCGCCAGCGAGGCAAGTGCGCTGGCCCTGTGAAACGGCGCGCAGACACCATCTGATCGAGAGGAAAAAGCATGCATTTCCCGGAAGAGCAAGAGTTGATCGATCGCATCGGCCTAGCCCTGATGCAGCGGCGCGAAAAAGTCGGCACGGCCGAGTCCTGCACCGGCGGGCTGATCGCCGCGGCCTGCACCAGCTTGTCGGGTTCTAGCCAGTGGTTTGAGCGCGGCGTGGTCAGCTACAGCAATGAATCCAAGACCGAGTTGCTGGGCGTGCCTGCGGCCCTGATTGACCTGCATGGCTCGGTCAGCGGCGAGGTGGCGCTGCACATGGCGCGCGGCCTGCTGGCGCACGCGCCGATTGATTGGGCCCTGGCCGTCACCGGCATTGCCGGGCCTACCGGCGGCAGCGCGGACAAGCCGGTCGGCACGGTCTGGCTGGCCCTGTTGCATGGCTGTGGCGAGCCCAAGGTTTGGCAGGAGTTGTTCACCGGCGACCGCCATGCCGTGCGCACTGCGACGCTGCGCTCTGGCTTGATGGCTTTGTGCGAGGCCTTGGAAGACAAAGACCGATGAGTTTGCTCTTGCTGGGCAGTTGGACGGCTGCCGAACGCGAGCGCTGGCTGGCGCTCTTGCAAAACGAATTGCCGGGCGAACAGTTTGAACTGGCGCCTCCTGCCGAATCCGCTGATGCAGCCGCTGCTGCGGCGGTCGAGGTAGCCATCGTGGCCAACCCCGTGCATGGCAGCCTTCGTGGCTTGCCCAATCTTCGCCTCATCCAATCGGTTTGGGCCGGGGTGGACAAGCTCTTGGCCGATCCTGATTTGCCGACTGGCGTGCCAGTGGCCCGCATGGTCGACCCCGCCATGAATGAGGCCATGGTGCAGACCGCTTTGTGGGCTGTGCTGTCCTTGCATCGTGGCTTCTTCCGGCTGGCAAAACAGCAGGCGCTGGCGCTGTGGTGCCAGCCCGCGCAGCCGCGGGCCAGCGAGTGGCAGGTCTTGGTATTGGGTCAGGGCGAGTTGGGCGGACGGGTGGCGCGCGCGCTGGCGGCGCAAGGCTATGCGGTCAGCGGCTGGCGCACGCAGGCTGGCGCTGCTGGCGGGGTTGATGACACCCAGGTGCGCGGCTTGTGCGGCGAGGCCGCGCTGGCGGCGGCTTTGGCCGAGGCCGACACGGTGATCAATTTATTACCCCTGACCGATGCGACGCGCGGCTTTTTCAATACCCGCCGTTTCGCGCAAATGAAGCGCGGCGCCGGCCTGGTCAATTTGGCGCGTGGCGCCCACGTGCGCGAAGGCGACTTGCTGCTGGCGCTGGAACAAGGCCAGCTGGGACACGCAGTGCTGGATGTGTTCGCTCAAGAGCCGCTGGACCCGGCACATGCGTTTTGGCATCACCCCAGGGTGACCGTGCTGCCGCATTGTGCGGCCCAGACCGATGCCCGCAGCGCCGCGGCCGTGGTGCTGGCTAATTTGCGAGCGCTGCGCGAGGGTCGGCCGTTGGCCCATCTGGTGCAGGTGGCGCGGGGCTACTGAGCTTGCGTTCTCAATACTGAAGGCCTCTGGGCCTGACGAGGAGTGACTGGCCCTGCTTAGAGCCGGCTTAGATCAAGGGATCCGTTTTGAGCTGTTCCAGCACCGTGGCGGTGGAGTCGCCGCTCAGGTCGGGTGCTTGCCAGCCCTTGGCCCAGTTGAAGAAGTGGGCCTCAGGCATGGGTCTGGCGATGAAGAAACCCTGACCTTCGTCGCAACCCAGGGCCGCCAGAATACTCCAGGCCTTGGCGGATTCCACCCCTTCGGCCACCACCGTCAGGCCCAGGTTGTGGGCTAGCTCGACGGTGGAGCGCACGATTTTGGCGTCGCCCAGATCGTGCTCCATGTTCAGCACGAAGCTCTTGTCGATCTTGAGTTCATTGACCGGCAAAATTTTCAGATAAGCCAGCGAGGAGTAGCCGGTGCCGAAGTCGTCGATCGAGAGCTTGAAGCCCAGCTCGCTGAGCTGCGCCAAGGTGCCCATGGCGCGCTGCGGGTCGTCCATGATGGCGCTTTCGGTGATCTCCAGGCACAGGGCCTGACTGGTCGCGCCATGGGCTTGCAGCAAGCGCATGATCTTGTCCGGGAGGTCTTGATCGAGCAGATCGCGGGTCGAGAGATTGACGCTGATGCGCATGTTCAAGCCCTGGGCCTGTGCCATCGCCCAGGCGCGAATCGAGGCGGCAATCACCCAGGTGGTGAGCGTGCGGATGAAGCCGGTCTGCTCGGCAAAGGGAATGAAGTGCAGGGGCGGCACTAGGCCGCGCACCGGATGCTGCCAGCGCACCAAGGCCTCGGCGCCCAGCACTTGGCTGCGTCCCAGGTCGACCTTGGGTTGCAGATACAAGCGCAGCTCGCCGGCCTCGACCGCATGGCGCAACTCGCCCAGCAGCGAGAGCGACTCCTGGCTGGCCACGTCCATGCCGGGGGTGTAGATCAGGCTGCCGCTCTGGCGCTTCTTGGCTTCCATCATGGCCAGGCCGGCGCGGGTCAGCAGCAGCTTGCCGTCAACGCCATGTTGCGGTGCCAGGCTGATGCCGATGCCGGCGCTGAGGTCCACGGTCTGTTCGCCGAGCTGCATGGGGCGCTCGAAATTGCGGCGAATGGCGTCTGCCAAACCCAGCGCCGCCGCCTCATCGCCCAGATTGAGCAGCAGCGCGAACTCGTCGCCGTTCAGGCGGGCCAGCACATCGTCATCGCCTTGCAGCAGGGGGCCTAGGCGCTCCGCCACCTTGCGCAGCAGCAGGTCACCGAATTCATGGCCCTGCACATCGTTGACATGCTTGAAGCGGTCCAGGCCCAGCACCAGCACGGCGCAATGGCCCCCGGGCCGCGCCAGCAAGCGGGTGGCCAAGCGGCTGAAGCCGGCGCGATTGGTCAGGCCGGTCAGCGCATCTTTGAAGGCCAACTCATTGAGCGCGGCGTCGCGCTGCCGGATGCCCTGGCGCATGGACTCCAGCGAGCGCGCCAGATCGCTGACTTCGGCGGCGCCGCTGAGCGCCTGCACGGGTGTGTCGTAGTCGCCGTGGCCCAGGCGGTCTGCCGTGTTGGCCAGCGAACGGATGGGCGTACTGATGCGTCGCGCCATCAGCAAGCTGGCCAGCGCAAAGGTCAGCAAGCCCAGCAAGGTCAGCGCGGCCAGGGTCAGGCGCAGGCGGTCAAAGGTTTCGAAGGCGCGATCGAAATTGCGCAGCAAGAGCACGGCCAATTCCTGCTCGCCGTCGCGCACCAGCGGCCGCAGCATGCCGCGCATATCGTCGGCGCCGAGCTTGAATTTGATGGCGCCGGCCTCGTGCAGGTTTTGCTGGTCCAGCGCATCGGTTTGCGCCTTGTTCAAAACCGAGCCCTGGGTATGCCAGGCTTCATCCGGGTGCAGACGCAGCATGAAGGAGCTCTTGACCTGCGAGAGCATACGCAGCTCCTGCAGCGGCCCGGCGCCCAATTCATCGGCCATCAGCAGCCAACCGCCTGGCTCCACGGCTTTCACCTGCACGGCCACAATCAGGTAGGCGCGGCCTTGCCGCAGCAGCAGGTGCGACTGCCAGGGTGTGGGTGTGCCGTCTTGCTTGGCCATGGACAAGACTAGCGCTGGCAGACGGGCAGTGAAATCACCCGCCTCGGGGGCGGTGGCGGCGACCAGTTTGAATTGGCTATCGGTGTAGGCAATCAGGCCGGCCTTGAGCAGGCGCTGGTTCTTGGATTCGAGCTCACGGGTCAGGCTGAGCTCAAGTTCGGTCTTGCTCAGCTTGTCGGCGTTGGCCAGCAATTGGCGGATCGCATGGCTGTGCTCGAAGTCCCGCAGTATGGCGGCGCGCTGCTCGACCTGCTGTGTGAGTAGATGCTCCAGCACGCGTTGGCTGGTTTGCAACTCGGCTCTGACGGTTTGCTCGGTGTTGGCGCGGATGCTGGCGTCAGTGATGGTCCAACTGCTCACCTGCACAACGGCCAGCAGGGCCAAGAAGGGCACCACCATGCGGCCTTCGAGACGGCGCAGGTTGAGGAAGGCCGGCAGGCGCAATGTCATAAGGGCTTCAAGAGGCGGGCTTGAAAAGAATGCAGCATGTCCAGCGTTGTCGGCGCAAATCGAGGTGGACTTAAACCGGCAGCTGTGCGGGCCTTAACCCGCTTGCAGGGCCAAGGTGTGTGCCCGCTGGCCACGGCCGGCGGTGGTTTCCACCAGCATCAGGGCCAGGCGGCGCAGGCCGGCCCAGGCGTCACTGGGCCAGTTGGGGTGGCGCAGGCCTTTGACCAGGCCGTCGCAGACCTGGGCGGCCGCCACCAGGCGGGTCAGATCGGCGCTGTTCAGGCCGGGCACGATGCGCTCGAATAATCGTTCTTTGGGGCCCCAGACGCGCGACTCGCGCAGCGCCATCGGCAGCGGCTTGCCGCCGTCCACCGCATCGCGCACCCGCTTGAGCGCGCGGATGTCTTCGGCCAAGCTCCAGTGCACCAGCACCGCGGCCTCGCCCTCAGCCTCCAGGCCGTCGAGCATGCGCAGCACTCGGCCGACCTGGCCGCCCAACACCGCTTCGCTGAGCTTGAAGACGTCGTAGCGGGCCACGTTCAACACGGCCGCCTCGATCTGCGCCAGGCTCAGTTCACCTTGCGGATGCAGCAGGGCCAGTTTTTGAAGCTCTTGGTGCGCGGCCAGCAAATTACCTTCCACCCGGTCGGCGAAAAAGGACAGCGCGCGCTGCCCTTCCTCGCCCTCGGGCACGCGCTGGCCTTGGGCGACCAGGCGTTGGGCAATCCATTGGGGCAGGCCGCGGCGTTCCACCGGTTCCACCTTGACGGTGGCGCCGGCGCCGTCCAGCGCCAGGAACCAGGCGCTGTTCAGCTGTGTGCGGTCCAGCTTGGGCAGGGTGACCAGGGTCAGCACATCCTCGGGCAGGCGTTCGCAGTAACGCTGCAAAGCCTCGGAGCCTTCCTTGCCGGGCTTGCCAGAGGGAATGCGGATCTCGATCAGCTGGCGCTCGGCAAACAAGCTCATGGCCTGTGCCGCGCCCAGCACCGGCGCCCAATCGAAATAGGCCCCCGCCACGGTGAAGACCTTGCGCTCGCCATAGCCTTGCGCGCGCGCGGCGGCGCGCACCGCATCGGCCGCCTCCTGGGCCAGCAGCGGCTCGTCACCGAACACGGTGTAGATGGGGCGCAGGTTCTTGGCGAGTTGCTGCGGCAGGGCGTCGGCGCGGATCTGCATGGTTGTCTCGGTCGGGCTTAGCCGGGCAGGCGCACGGCGGCAAGCCGGCGCATCAGCTGGTTCACCACATCGGAATTCATCGAGCGGTAGAGCTGCGCTTCTTCCTGCTCTTTGGCCAGCGCATGCGTCTCGGTGTAGTTGAGGTCGCGTGACATGCGCAGCTCGGTGCGCGGCAGCAGCAGCTCACCTGCGCTGGTGCGCAGCAGATAGTCCAGCTTGACCCGCAGCTGCCATTCCCGCACCTGGCCGGCGCTGGTGGACACGACCGAGCTCTTGTCGCGCGTGTCCAGCAAAACCTCCAGCACCAGCTCGGCCTTGTTGGCGTCTTCCATCACCTTGACCGGGGTGCGCGCCAGTTGGCGGCGCAACTCCAGGGCCAGCGAGGAGCCGGGCGCAAAGCCGGTCAGGGCGATGCTTTGAAACAGCAATTCAGGCTCGCGCCGCGGTGCAAAGCCGCAGGCCGTCAGGCCCGTGGCCATGGCCATCAACAAGAACGAGCGGCGCGGCGCAGTCACGCTCAGGCGACCACGTTGACCAAGCGGCCCGGCACCACGATGACCTTCTTGGGAGCGCGGCCTTCGCAGAACTTGATGCACTCCTCATTGGCCAGGGCGGTGGCTTCGATGGTGGCCTTGTCTGCCGTGGCCGCCACCTTGATGGCGCCACGCAGCTTGCCGTTGACCTGCAACATCAGCTCGATCTCGTCTTGCACCAGGGCGGCTTCGTCCACCTTGGGCCAAGGCGCGTCGAGCAGATCACCCAGCTCAGCGGCAAAGCCCAGGTCTTGCCAGAGCTGATGGGTGATGTGCGGGCAGGCCGGGTAGAGCAGGCGCAGCAGCACCGAGAAGCCTTCGCGCAGCGCGGCGTCCTGGCCTTGGGCCTTGAAGGACTCCAGGGCATTGAGCAGCTTCATGCCGCCCGACACCACGGTGTTGTACTGCATGCGCTCGTAGTCGTAGCTGACTTGCTTGAGCACCAGATGCACCTCGCGGCGCAGGGCCTTACCGTCGCCATTCAGGGCGGCGAAGTCAGGGCCGCCTTGCGCGATGGCAGCGGCGTGTTTGACGCCAAAGGCCCAGACGCGCTTGAGGAAGCGGTGCGCGCCTTCCACGCCGGCGTCATTCCACTCCAGGGTCTGCTCCGGCGGCGAGGCGAACATGACGAACAGGCGGGCCGTGTCGGCGCCGTATTGGTCGATCAGAGCTTGCGGGTCCACGCCATTGTTCTTGGACTTGGACATGGTGGTCATTTCGTATTCCAGCGGCAGGCCATCGGCCTTCAGCGTGCCGCCGGTGATCTGACCATGCTCATTGGTCTGGACGTTGACCTCATGCTCCCAGTAATAGTTCTTGCCCGCGTCGGCCGGCTTGCGGAAGAAGGCGCCCTTGAGCACCATGCCCTGGGTGAGCAGCTTGGTGAAAGGCTCGTCCATCTTGACCAGGCCGAGGTCGCGCATGACCTTGGTCCAGAAGCGGGCGTACAGCAGGTGCAGGATGGCGTGCTCGATGCCGCCGATGTACTGATCCATGGCCGCGCCCTGGCGCATCCAGTAGTCGGTGCCGGCGCCCACCATGGCGTCCTTGTTCTGCGCATCGCAATAGCGCATGAAGTACCAGGACGAGTCCACAAAGGTGTCCATGGTGTCGGTTTCGCGCTGCGCCGGCTTGCCGCACTTGGGGCAGGCGACGTTCAGGAAACCGGCATGCTTTTTCAGCGGGTTGCCGCTGCCATCGGGAATGCATTCCTCGGGCAGCACCACGGGCAAGTCCTGCGCCGGCACGGGCACCGGGCCGCAGTCATCGCAGTGGATGATGGGGATGGGGGTGCCCCAGTAGCGTTGACGGCTGATGCCCCAGTCGCGCAAGCGCCAGGTGGTTTTCTTCTCGCCCAGATCTTTGGCGCCGACCAGCTCGGCCACCTTGCTAACGGCTTGCTTGTGCGTCAGGCCGTTCAGCTCGCCGGAGTTGACGCAGACAGCGCGCTGCTTGTCGCCATACCAGTCGGCCCAGGCTTCGAGCGAGAAGGTCTCGCCTTCGGCTTGCACCACTTGCTGGATCGCGATGCCGTATTTCTTGGCGAAGGCGAAGTCGCGTTCGTCGTGGGCGGGCACGCCCATCACGGCGCCGTCGCCATAGCTCATCAGCACATAGTTGCCGACCCAGACTTCCACTTGCGCGCCGGTCAGCGGATGGGTGACGAACAGGCCAGTGGCCAGGCCTTTCTTCTCCTGCGTGGCCAGTTCGGCTTCCGTCGAACCTCCGCGTTTGCATTCTTCGATGAAGGCAGCCAGGGCGGGCGAGGACGCAGCGGCATGCGCGGCCAAGGGGTGCTCGGGCGCCACGGCGCAGAAGGTCACGCCCATGATGGTGTCGGCGCGCGTCGTGAAGACGTAGAGCTTGCCGTCTTGAATCAGCTCGCCTGCGGCGTTAGCAATCGTGTGCGGGAAGGCGAAGCGCACGCCCTCGCTCTTGCCGATCCAGTTTTCCTGCATCAGGCGCACACGCTCCGGCCAGCCGTGCAGGTATTGCGGGCTGCTGGGGTCGGCCACTGCGGCCAGCAGCTCGTCGGCGTATTTGGTGATGTTGAGGTAGTAGCCGGGGATCTCGCGCTTCTCGACTAAGGCGCCGGAGCGCCAGCCGCGACCATCGATCACCTGCTCATTGGCCAGCACGGTCTGGTCCACCGGATCCCAGTTGACGACTTGGGTGCGGCGCTCGGCAATGCCGGCTTCCAGCATCTTCAGGAACAGCCACTGGTTCCATTGGTAGTAGGCGGGCGTGCAGGTGGCGATTTCGCGCGACCAGTCAATCGCCAAGCCCATCGCCTGCATCTGGCTCTTCATGTAGGCGATGTTGTCGTAGGTCCACTGCGCCGGCGGCAGCTTGCCCTTCATGGCCGCATTCTCGGCCGGCAGGCCGAAGGCATCCCAGCCCATGGGCATCAAAACGTTGTAGCCCTGCATGCGCAGCTGACGCGCCAGCATGTCGTTGATCGTGTAGTTGCGCACATGGCCCATGTGCAGCTTGCCGCTGGGGTAGGGCAGCATGGAGCAGGCGTAGAACTTGGGCTTGTTCTCGTCCTCGGTGACGCGGTAGGCGTCACGCTCGTTCCAATACTGGCGCGCAGCGGCTTCGATCTCGTTGGGGGCGTACTTTTCGTTCATGCGTCAAATTGTAGAGGCTGCGCTTGGGCGAGCCGCTGGCGCGGCCGGCCCGATTGCCGGGATTTCGAAGGGTGTGGCTGGCTGCTGTGGCCAGACGGCGAAAAGGGTCAGGGTGTCAGGTGTACGCGGTGCGAAGCATCACGATGCTGGCGGCGCGGGCCATACCGGATCACTCGCTCTTGGCGGGGGAATTGGTCACGAAAGCGATGCGGCTCAAACCGGCGGCCTGGCACCAGCCGATCAGCTCGGCCACTTGGCCGTAGGGCACGGCTTGGTCGGCGCGCAGCTGCACTTCCTGCTCGGGGTTGGCGCGGCCGAGTTCGCTCAGGCGCTTTTGAAAGGCGGCACGGTCGAGCTTTTGCTCGCCGAGGTAGAGCGCGCCATCGGGCTGCAGCGCGACCTGGATGAAGGCGGGCGCCTCCGAGGGGCTGGCCGCTTCGCTCTTGGGCAGATCCAGGCGCAGCGAGGAGGCCATCAAGGGCGCGGCGATCATGAAGATCACCAGCAGCACCAGCATGACGTCGATCAGCGGCGTCATATTGATCTCGCCCATCGGTTTGGGCAACTCGCTACGTTCGAGGCGGCCGAATGCCATGGTTAGTGACCTGTGACGTTGAAATGGGAGTGGAAGGGCTTGCGAGATGGGTTGCCTGGCAAGGCGCAAAGCACAGCGATGCCCTGTGGCATCGCGAGCATTTGTAACGCAGATAGGCGGCGCATATCGTGAGCCAGGGCACTTCCGATTTCAGCGTTGCAGGTCACTGGGTCGCCTCGGTGCTGTCCAGCATTTCGCGCAGGTCATGCGCAAAGCCTTCCAACTCCGCCTCGCACACGCCGATGCGTTTGCCGAAGATGTTGTAGGCCAGCACGGCAGGGATGGCTACGGCCAGGCCGGCGGCGGTCATGATCAGGGCCTCGCCCACCGGGCCGGCGATCTTTTCGATGCTGAGGCTGCCGCCTGCCGTCATCGTCACCAGCGCGTGGTAGATGCCCCAGACGGTGCCAAACAAGCCCACAAAGGGCGCCACGCTGCCAATCGAGGCCAGCAGCACCTGCCCGAATTGCAGGCGCTGCAGCACCGCATGCAGGGCATCGCGCAGGCGGCGGGTCAGGCGCGATTCGCGTCGGCCCGAGGCTTCCAAGGTATTGCTGGCGGCGCTGGCCGTGGCGGCATCGAGCAGGGGCAGCACGACGTCATCCTGGTCGAAATTTTGCAGCGCTGCGCGGCCCTCTTCCAGATTGGCGGCCGACCAGAAGGCCGGCACGGCGCGGGCGATGCTGCGGCGGGCGCGCGCAAGCAGCCAGCCCTTCCACAAAATCACCACCCAGGCGCTGACGGACATCAGAAGCAGCAGCAAGGCCACGCTGCGCGTGACCGCATCGCCCACTTGCCAAAGCTCTGCAAATCCCGTCATCAGTTCAATCCCAGCACGTCATTCATGTCGTAGAGGCCCGGCTGGCTGGCGGCCAGAAAGCGCGCCGCGCGCAGGGCACCTTGTGCGAAGGTGCTGCGGTTGCTGGCCTTGTGGGTGATCTCGATGCGCTCGCCGATGCCGGCGAACAGCACCGTGTGGTCGCCCACCACATCGCCGCCGCGCACGGTGGCAAAGCCGATGGTGGAGGGGTCACGCTCACCCGTCACGCCTTCGCGGCCGTAAACGGCGCAGGTTTTCAGGTCGCGTCCCAAGGCTTTTGCCAGCACTTCGCCGAGTTGCAAGGCAGTGCCGCTGGGAGCGTCGACCTTGTGGCGATGGTGGGCTTCGATGATCTCGATGTCGTAGCCTTCATTGAGCGCGCGCGCGGCCTGGTCGAGCAGGCGCAGCACCACGTTCACGCCCACGCTCATATTCGGCGCCAGCATGACGCCGATGTGCTGGGCGAAGGCGCCGATCTGGGCTTTTTGCGCGGCATCAAAACCAGTGGTGCCGATGACGACCTTGACGCCCAGCTCCTGGCACGCGGCCAAATGGGCCAAGGTGCCTTCGGGGCGGGTGAAGTCGATCAGCACGTCAGCGTTAGCCAAGCCTTCGTGCAGGTCGGCGGTGATTTTGACGCCGCTGGTCTGGCCCAGAAAAGCCGCCGGGTCCTGGCCCAGGGCCGGGCTGCTGGCTTGGTCCAGCGCGCCGGCGAGTTCGCAGTCGGGGCTGTTCAGCACTGCTTCGATCAGGATGCGGCCCATGCGGCCGGAGCAGCCGGCAATAGCAATCTTCACGCTCACTTTACTTGCCCTCCAGTGGCGGATAGCTGCGCACGGCGCCGACCGCTTCCGTGGCGGCCGTAGGCGTGTCGCGCTTGGCCGGCGGTGGCAGGGCCTTGCGTTCGGCCTCGGTCAATTCGAGCTTGGGCATATTGCCGGACTTGCCGCGCGTGTTGATGGAGGCGACGAATTCATCCTCTGTCGGCAGGTCAGGCGGCACGTCCAGTGTCTTCAGGCGGCCACCTTCATCGAACCAGGCCACGACCTGGCGCTTCTGCGGTTCGGCGCCCTGGCGGCGGATGGTGAAGACATAGTCCCAGCGCTCGTCATGGAAGATGTCGGTCAGCAGCGGCGAGCCAAGCAGGTCACGCACCTGTGCCTTGGGCATGCCGAGCTTGACCTTGGCGACCAGTTCTTTGGTCAGCACATTGCCTTGCACAACTTCGAGTCGGTATGGGCGCACCAGGCCCAAGACTTTTTCATCGCTGATCGACGGGATGTAGGAGCAGGCTGACAACAGGCCAATGGCGGCTGTCGTGAGGCTGAGCAAGCACAGCCGGGCCGTAGGTGCAAATTGAAGAGGAAGGCGCATGAGGGGCTTGTAGGGGGCTGGGCTCGTAAAAGCGCCAAGCTGGCTATGATCGGACCATTCTAGCGGTTGGCCCATGGTGGGCCGCGCCGCCGCGAATCATGCCAATGAACCGTACCGAAGAGATCAAAAACAGCGGCCTCAAGGCCACCTTGCCGCGCATCAAGATTCTGGAGATTTTCCAGAAGACGGCGCAGCGCCACATGACGGCCGAAGACGTCTACAAGGCCTTGCTGACGGAAGATGCCGATATCGGCCTGGCCACCGTCTACCGCGTGCTGACGCAGTTCGAGCAGGCGGGCTTGCTGTCGCGCAATCACTTCGAGTCGGGCAAGTCGGTGTTCGAGTTGAACGAGGGCGCGCACCACGACCATCTCGTGTGCCTGACTTGTGGCCGGGTCGAAGAGTTTTTCGACCCCGAGATTGAGGCGCGCCAGCACGCCATTGCCCTGCAGCGCGGCTTTGACTTGCAGGAGCATTCGCTGGCGCTCTACGCCTCTTGCGTCAAGAAAGACTGCGAGCACCGCAACAAGTAAGCGGCGCCCGCCGTCTGCACTTAGAGCTTGGCCGCTAGGCGAGCCCGGCTATTTGCGGATCGGTTCTTAATCGGCGTTGTGATCGCCGGCTTCGATGGCGCGCTGATGGCGCTCCACAAATTCGCGGTAGGTATCGATGCCGCGCAGTTGCAAAACGGTGTTGCGCACGGCGGCTTCCACCAGCACAGCCAAGTTGCGGCCGGCATCCACGGCGATGATGACCTTGCGCACCGGCATGCCCAGCACTTCTTCGAACAGCGGTTCGTAGGGCAGGCGCTCGAAGTCGCGCTCCAGGGTTTCTTTACGAACCAGATGCACGATTAGTTTGAGGCGCATCTTGCGGCGCACTGCCGTCTCGCCAAAGATGGCCTTGATGTCCAGCAGGCCGATGCCGCGCACTTCCAGCAGATTCAGTAGCAGCTCGGGGCAGCGGCCTTCGATCGAGGTTTGCGAGATGCGGAACAGGTCCACCGCATCGTCGGCAACCAAGCCGTGGCCGCGTGAAATTAATTCCAGCCCCAGCTCGCTCTTGCCTAGGCCGGATTCACCGGTCAGCAGCACGCCCAGCCCCAGAATGTCCATGAACACGCCGTGGCGGGTGGTGCGGTTGGCGAAAAGATGCGCCAGATAGGCGCGCACCACGTCGATCACATGGCCGGCTGATTCGGTCGTGACGAAGAGCGGGATCTCGGCACGGTCGCACATGGCCACCAAGCGGTCCGGCGGCACCTGATCATCGGCCACGATGATGACCGGCGGCTCCAGCGTGACGATGCGGGCGATGCGGTTGTCCAGCACCTCACCGGCGGCCTGGCTCAGATAGGCGACCTCGCGGCGGCCCACGATCTGCACGCGGTAAGGGTGGATGTAGTTGAGGTAGCCCACCAAGTCGGCGGCGGACTGCGCGTCGCGCACGGCCGCCTCGTCAAAGCGGCGCTCGGGGTGGGCATGCCCGGCGATCCACTCCCATCGCATGGCCTCCCGGTGTTCTTCAAAAAGCCGGTCGGCGCTGATGGAGGTGGGTTTCACAGGTGGGCGGGCCTGGCTGAGTTGAGAGGGCGGAGGGCGCGGAAATCAGGCGACCGACTTGAGCGGTTCCCAGCTGGCGATCAAGCGATGCAGTTCGCTGGCCTCGGGGTCGGTCTTGAGGCGCTCGCGCAGATCGCGGTCAGACAGCATTTCGGCGATTTCCGAGAGGATTTCGAGGTGTCTTTGCGTCGCCGCCTCGGGCACCAGCAAGAAGATCAGCAGGCTGACGGCTTCGTCATCCGGCGCATCAAAGCCAATGGCTTGCTGCACACGCAAAACAGCCGCCAGCGGGTTCTTCAAACCCTTGATGCGGCCGTGCGGGATGGCCACGCCATGGCCCAGTCCGGTGGAGCCCAGGCGCTCGCGGGCAAACAAGTTGTCCGCCACGATGGCGCGCGAAATGGCATGGTTGTTTTCGAACAGCAAACCGGCCTGCTCAAAGATGCGCTTTTTGCTGGACGCGTCCACGTTCACCAGCACATTGCTGGCAGGAAGGATGGCGGCGAGACGGTTCATGATGTCTAAGCGCTGAGTACGGCAGGGGAGCCTTGGCCAATGCGCTCGTTCGATGTTTAAGAAAGCGATTATAGAAACGCTGGGCAAGCCCGCAGGCACCCTGGTTGTGCCTTCAGCGCACTATTGCGCACGATGCTGCGGTGCAGCACGGTCAGTATTGCACAGCTTTGTCCAGTCAGCAAAAAGGCGACCACGGGGGGTCGCCTTGAGCTGCGCAAGACAGGCTGGGCCTGTCATTGCAAGGGGCTGGGGCTAGGGCGCCGGAGTTTCCAGGCGCTTGGCCGCCACATGGTGATGGTTTTGCAAGCGGTCTTTGTGGCGGCAGACTTGCCGGTCCAGCTTGTCCATCAACTGGTCAATTGCCGCGTACAAGTCTTCGCTGGCATGCTCCACAAAAATATCGCGTCCTTTGACATGCAGGGTCACTTCAGCCTTCTGTCTGCGATCCTTTTCCTTTTGCTTTTCCACGGTGAGCAAGACGTTGACGTCAACAACTTGATCAAAATGGCGCGTCACTCGATCCAACTTTGTAAGCACATACTCACGCAGAGACGGCGTAACTTCCAAATGGTGGCCACTGATTGTCAGGTTCATAAAGCCTCCTTTCACAAGGGAGAACTGGAGAAATGGAAAACCGGTTTCAAAGAACGATGTGAAGCTGATGGCTGGTTCTCGGACGACGTGCCTTGGTCGGGTTGGGGTCGATCCAGTTTGCTCCCGTTGCCGCTTTGTGACAAGTGTTTTACGGTCACGACTGGGCGATAGGCCGATCGGATGAGCGCGAGCGTGACTTTGGTCCGGCGAGCACGCGACAGATGATCGCGCGAGGCCTGCTGCGGCGAGGTGATAATCACGGCTTCCCCGCTACGGAGATTTTCTTGGACAGCGATCACCCTCGGTGACCGTCCGCTCCCGTGTCAAAGGTGCAGGCCGTGAATCGGCGCTTATCGTGTACCCGATTGTCCGGCAGTGAGACGGTTTCCCCAACCCACTATCCACTCCCGGACCTGCCAGGTTTTTGGCAGCCGTCCAGACTCAAGCAATCGGCGCATTGGCGCTGGAGATCTGCATGCTGAACGTGTTCACGCTGGATAACGGCCGCCTGAAGGGCGGGCTGTTCCAGGAAGAAATTGAAACCGCCGAAGACCTGGCCCAGTCGCGGCCCGTGTGGGTTGATCTGGAAGATCCCAGCGCGGAAGAAAAGGGCTGGATCCGCGACCGCTTCGGCCTGGTGATTCCCGAAGACATCGTGGACGAAGACTTGGAGGAGTCCGCGCGTTTTTATGAGGAAGACAACGGCGAGTTGCACATTCGCTCCGACTTCTTGATTGACGACGACGAAGCGCCGCGCAATGTGCGGGTGGCTTTCATCCTCTACAACAATGTGCTGTTCTCCATCCACCGGGAAGACTTGCCGGTGTTCCGCTTGCTGCGCCTGCGCGCGCGCCGCATCCCGGCGCTGATCGAAGACGCCAAGGATGTGCTGCTCAAGCTTTACGACGCCGACGCCGAGTATTCCGCCGATGTGCTCGAGGGCATTTACGACAAGCTCGAAAAAGTCAGTGCCCGGGTGCTGAAGAAGGACGTCAACGACACCGAAGCGGGTGAGGTGCTGTCGGCCATCGCGCGCGAGGAAGACTTGAACGGCCGCATCCGCCGTAACGTCATGGATACACGGCGCGCGCTCAGCTTCATGATGCGCAGCCGCATGCTCAATGCCGAGCAGTTCGAGGAATCGCGGCAGATTCTGCGCGACATCGATTCGCTCGACTCGCACACTGCCTTCTTGTTCGACAAGGTCAACTTCTTGATGGACGCCACCGTGGGTTTCATCAACATCAATCAGAACAAGATCATCAAGATCTTCTCGGTGGCCAGCGTGGCCTTGCTGCCACCGACCTTGATTGCCAGCATCTACGGCATGAACTTCAAGTACATGCCGGAGCTGGAGCAGCCCTGGGGCTACCCCTTTGCGCTGGCGCTGATGGCGGCCTCGGTGGCCGCGCCCTTCATCTATTTCAGGCGCAAAGGCTGGCTCAGATAAACCAAGCCAGCCCGGCGCGCTGACTTACTTTGCCGGGCAATGCTCGGCCGCCACCCACAGATAGGCATTCAGGCGTGGGCTAGCGGCCTTCACTGGCAGGCCGCGGCGCTCTTCGATGAGCACAAGGTCGCTCTTGCGTAGCGAGACGATCCAGGTGCGTGGCGCTGCACAGCGAAGCTGTTCCCAGGCCGAGGGCGGCAGCAGAATTTTCTCGGCCTTGGGTCGATTGAATTCGCCGGCCTCGACGATTTCGCGCCGCCAGCTGTCGCTGTTCTGGGGCTTGAACGGGTCGTCCATGATGACGGGTACGGGCTCGCCGCGGCGCAGCAGCAAGGGCACATCGAAGGTGAATTGATCTTCAAACACCAGCGCGTCACCCGCTTGCCACTGGGCCTGCATGGCGGCGACCATCTTCTCGTTGCTCTTGGTGTCGACCTGGATGATGCCGATGAACATGCCGATGGTCGTCACCATCCCCATGATGGCAAGGCCAGTCGGCAGGCGCTGCAGCCAGCCGCTGGCATATCGATGCCACTGCGCCAGTTGTGGTGCGATCAGCAAGGCCAGGGCCGGGCCCACGGGCAAGATGTAGCCCAGCAACTTCGACGAGGGCAGCGTGAAGAACAAGGTGATGCCCAGCAGCCAAACCAGGCCCAGCTGACCCAGCGGATTGCTGCGCGTTTCCTTCTTGGTCATCAGCCACAGCCAGACCGGCGACCAGGGCAGGGTCATGATGGCCAATACACCGGGGTAGAACCAGGCCGGCATCACATTGTTGAAGCCTTCAGCCGCATAACGCTGGAAGTGGTGCACCACGAAGAAGTAGTGCAAGAAGCCCGGGTTGCTGCGTTCCATCAACAAGAACCAGGGCAGGCAGATTGCCGCGAAAGCGAGCCAGCCGCGCCACCAGGCGAGTTGCAGCACCGAGCGCCAGCCCTGGGCCCAGAACAGCCAGACCGTTAGCACTAGCAGGGGCAGCACCACGCCAATCAAGCCCTTGGCCAGCACCCCCAAGCCCATGGCCACAAAGCCGAGCAGGCGCAAGCCGTTGTGCGCCTTCAGCGCATGGCTGGCCAAGGAGCAAATGGCGATGCCGATGCAGCTCGCGACCAGCATGTCCAGGTTGGCGAACTGTGAGCCCAGATGCCAGAAGGGCTGGGCCACCATGAAAATCAGTGCCCAGGCGGCCACCATGGGGGCTTGATTAGCATCCAGATGGCGGCGCATCAGCTGAGTCAGGCTGAACATCGCGGCCAGCGCCGCCAGCAGGGGCACCAGGCGCGCGCCGATGGCGGACTCACCCGTCAGGCCAAAGCTCAGACCGGCCAGCCAGTAAAACAGTGGCGGCTTGTGGAAATAGGGCAGGCCGTTCATCTGCGGCGTTAGCCAATCGCCGCTGAACCACATTTGCGAAGCCACGCCGACGTAGCGACCTTCGTCCGGCAAGGCCACAGGCCGCCAGGGCAAGGTGATCAAAAAGACCAGCGCGGCCAGCGCCAGGCCCCACCATTTGTGCTGCAGCAATCTCATAAAACCCCGAATGATTGGAGTGCGCATCCTAAGGGGTGGCGCGGCACTTTCGTTAACTCTTGTGCGGCCGTTGGCTTGCCAGGCGTGAAGTTCGGCTTAGCCGGGCGATTGGCGTCACTCAACTTGGCGCCGCACAAACACAAAGGGCTTCCGCAATGTGCGGAAGCCCTGGGAATAAAAATAGCCGCAAGACGCCTCGAAGCCAACGAGGGAGGGAGGGAGGAGGAGGAAAACGGCTTGGAGATTTCACCCCTATCGCTAGGGAGATCTTGCGGCTGTAACTGACTTTAATGCTAACGGAAATTCGCCATTTGTGAAAGATTTCTGGCACTTTTCAAAACCTTGCCAAGTGGCTAAAAAGTGACGTCCCCTTCGCTGCGATTGCATACAAATGTATCAATTTGATATTTGAATGCTGGCGCCGCCCACTGCCTCGGCAAGCGGCATGATTGCTGGGTTTTGTTGAATTGTTTGAGGCAAATTTCGTCTCCAAGCCCGGTTTCATTTTTGCAAAAATAGCTAATATTACTTAGTATCTTTTTGGTGACTTTTGCTGGGTTTCGGCGACGCCAAACCCCCCCAAGAATTAGATGGGTTTTGTGCGAGTTGTAGCGTGGCAATATTTGCCTATTTTGGGAGTTTCGGGGCGTGCCGATGGGTGTGCCATCGAGCCGCCATCAGCCCGGCTTTTGAGGCCTAAACGTCGCTGTTTTGCAGGCTGTTTGGTGCGAGCCTGCGGCGCTTGCAGCGGGCCTATCGACTCAGCGTGCCAGCTTGAACACCGAGACGACTTCCACCATTTGCGCGGCCTGGGTGCGCAGGCTCTCCGCAGCGGCGGCGCTTTGTTCCACCAGTGCGGCGTTTTGCTGGGTGGTCTGATCCATCTGAGTGACGGCCTCGCCGACCTGGGCCACGCCCGAGCTTTGCTCGGTGCTGGCGCTGCTGATCTCGCCCATGATGTCGGTGACGCGGCGGATGGCGCTGACCACTTCTTGCATCGTGGCGCCGGCCTGATCGACCAGGGCTGTGCCGCTCTCCACGCGCTCAACACTGGTGGAGATCAGGCTCTTGATTTCCTTGGCCGCCTCGGCCGAGCGTTGTGCCAGATTGCGCACCTCCGCCGCCACCACCGCAAAGCCACGCCCTTGCTCGCCCGCGCGGGCAGCCTCCACGGCCGCGTTCAGCGCCAGGATATTGGTCTGGAAGGCGATGCCATCGATGACGCTGATGATGTCGACGATCTTGCGCGAGCTTTCATTGATGCCCTTCATGGTCTCCACGACCCTGCCGACCACCTCGCCACCTTGAGCCGCCACGGTAGAAGCGCCGATGGCGAGTTGATTGCCCTGCCGGGCGTTGTCGGCGTTCTGCATCACGGTGGAGCCCAGTTGCTCCATCGAGGCCGCTGTTTCCTCCAGGGCGCTGGCTTGCTGTTCGGTGCGCTGGCTGAGGTCGTGATTGCCTTGCGCGATCTCGGCGCTGGCTGTTGCCACGCTATCGGCGTTATTGCGTACCGTGCCGACGATGGCGGCAAGCTTGACCTTCATATTGCCCAGGGCGTTGATCAGCTGAGCAGTTTCATCCCGGCCGTCGGCGTGCAAATCGTGCGTTAGGTCGCCATCGGCGATGCGTTCGGCAGCCTGTACGGCCTGCGCCATTGGCTTGGTGATCATGCGCGTCACCCAGACGGCCAAGCATGCCGCCGCGGCGATGGAGCCGAGCAAAGCAATGATCACCCAGGTGCGTGCCCAGCTGTAGGTGAGCTGCGATTCCTGGTAGTCCCGGACGGAGCCTTTGTCGTTGATGTCGACCAGCCGGTTGATGCTAGTGGCCAGAGCACGGAAGCTGGTTCGAGATTCACCCCGAAAAAAAGCCTGTGCGTCCGCATTCTCTCCGCCGCGCGACAGGGGGATCAATTTGGCGTTGCTAGCCCAATATTGATCGAGCAGCGGCCTGAACGCGTCATAGGCTTGACGCTCCTCGCCGGCTGAGATCAGGGATTCATAGTGCTTGCGAATGGTCTCGAACTCGGCTTTGAGGTCGGCCATGTTCTTTTCTATGTCGGCCATCTGCTTGTCGTCCAAGGCCATCACATGATCGGCTTCGGCGCTGCGAAACGAGTTGATGGTGTCCTGCATTTGCCCCAATGTCTTGATGCTGGGCAGCCAGTTGGTGGCGATGTCTTCGACATTGGCATTGATGTGGGCCAATTTCGTGATCGAGAAGATCCCGACAAACAGGTTGAGCGAGACGACCAGGAAGAAGGCGACGCCCAGCTTGGCGCCGAGCTTGTAGTTGCTGAGCTGCATGAAAAGAACCCTTTCAATGCGGGTCGCAGCGCGGCGACCTTGATAGACACAGAACAAACCTTGGCTGCAAAAAAGCATACTCCAAAGCCCTGCCGATAGGGGGCCTTATGAGGCGCTTGGCTTGCGCTCAGCTGTGCTGCGATGAAAGGGGTGCTGGTCGGTGCTGCGTTAGGGCCGCATACCTCCCCGCGCTGCGCCATGGCCTTGATGGCCGAGAGGGTGGGGGCGGCGTGCGCCACCCCCGGGCCCGCGCTGGCGTGTGGCGCCAGGCGGGCCTGCTGAGTTGGCTCAGTGGCTTTGGCTGCGCTTGTAAACCAGCAGGGCGAAGCAGCCGGCCGCGACGATCAAGCCGCCGATGAAGTGCACGGAGGCCAGGTCTTGCAAAGCACGCAAGCCATCATGCCAAGCCATAGCAGCGACGTTGAGCGGCAGCTGCGGTTGATGGGCCAGGGTCTGCACCTGGCGGCCCACGGTGTCAGGGTCGGCCACAAAGGCGGCGCTGGCGCCGGTCGTTTGGGCGTGCAACAAGTCCCAGACAATCGTCAGGCCGTAGACCTTGTCCAGCACCAAGCCGCCCACGCCGACCACCAGCGCCACCGCCGGAATGCCCCAGCGCTTCAACCAAGCAGAGGCCACCATGGTGATCAGCAGCAGGGGCGCCAACCACAAGCTCATCAGCACCACGCCCAGCAGGCCGCGCAAGACCACCGGAACCACCGCCGCCAGGGCCGTGCCCCAGGGCACCGCCGCGAAGGCGGAGAAGCCGGCCAGCTTCAGCATCAAACCTGCCGCAACCAGTGGGCCGAAGCAGGCGCCCACCAACAGGCCTGCGATGGGCACCAGCAGGCCGTGAGCCAACAAGGGCGCAGCGATGCTTTCGGCGTGGCTGGCCGGCAGCGAGAGCCAGAACTCGATGGAGCGATCTTGTACATCGCGGCGGGCCAGGCCAGGCAGCTGAAACATGGCACTGATCCAGGCGATGCTGAAGACGCCCAGGCTTGTGAAGGCCATCATTGCCAGTGCCACTTCCAGCGGGTTGCCGTCGGGGTTGCCGTCGACCTGGCCGAAGGGCAGCAAGACCAGAAACAGCCCGATGGGCAGAAACAGGGTGATCAGCCAACCGCGCTTGTGCTGCATCCATTCGCGCAGCAGCAGCGTTTGAAAACGTGAGTTCATGAGGTTTCTCCGTCGCGTTATGGCGCTATGAGTGATGGCGTTATGCGTTCTTGGCCTGCAGGGCCGGATTGCGCGTCAGTGCCATGAAGAGGTCCACCAGGCTGGGGCGGATGCGTTCGCCCAGTGCAGCAATTTCGGCCGGCGGCGCGCCATCAAAAATCGCGGCGGCGCGGCCGCCCTGCTGGCGGTAGCGCAGTAGCGGATGGGCGCTGGCAATCGCGTCGGCTGTGGTGGGGTCGTGGCTCAGGGCGACAAAGCGCTTGTCCATATCTTCCAGGCTGATGTTGAGCACCAGCTTGCCTTCGTCGAGCATCATCACGTCCGAGAGCAGCGACTCCACTTCCTCCACCTGGTGGGTGGAGATCAGCACGGTGCGCTCGCCATCGCACCATTCGTCGATCAGCATGCCGTAGAAGTTCTTGCGTGAGATCACGTCCAGGCCCAAGGTCGGCTCGTCAAGAATCATCAGCTTGGCATCGATGGCGGCGACCAGTGCCAGATGCACTTGCGTCACCATGCCCTTGGAGAGGCTCTTGATCTTGTCCGATTCACTCACGCTGGTGCGCTTGAGCAAAGCGCGAGCGCGCTCGGCGGAGAAGCGCGGCTGCAGCCCGCTCATCAGTGTGATCAGCTCATCCACCCGCGCCCAGCGTGGCAGCACCGCCACGTCGGGGATGTAGCAAAGCTGCTCCAGCAGTTCGCCGCGCTGATGGCGTGGCGACAGGCCCAGCACATTCAGCGATCCTTCGGCGGGCAGCAGGCCCACCAGGGCCTTCATCAGCGAGGTCTTGCCCGCGCCGTTGTGGCCCAACAAGCCGACGACGCGGCCCTTGGGGATGTTGAAGGTGGCGCGCTCCAGTGCGGTTTTACGGCCGTAGCGCAGGGTCAGGTCTTGCGCGCTGATCAGGTTGTCGTTATTGCTCATGGCTGGTTCTCCCAGTTCAGGTCCTTGGCGCTGAGGCCCAGGCGTTTGAGTTTGGCGCGCAGGGCAGGCCAGTCTTTTTGCAGAAACTGCTCGCGCTCCAGGCGCAGCAATTGCTGCCTGGCACCGGGCCGCACATACATGCCCATGCCGCGCCGTGGCTCGATCAGCTGCTGGTCCACCAAGGCCTGCAAGGCCCGGCCGACGGTCAGCGGGTTGATCACATACTGGCTAGCCAGGGCTCGCACCGAGGGCAGTGCTTCGCCTTCGGGCGGTGCGCCGTCCAGGAGTTGCACGGCCAGGCGGTCGGCCAGCTGCTGGTAGATGGGGGAGGAGTCATTCCAGGTGGGGTTCATATCAACTCTGGCGCTGAGCCACTGTGTTGCTGATGTAGCACACCATAACAAGCCTGCCGCCTGGCGACCAAGGCTCATCTGACGAACTGCAGCGGGACGGGGATGAAACGGCTTGGTCGCCGCTCGGCCGGTTGTGTAGTTTTCGGTATGTGCTGAGTTCGGCGCTATTGGCCCTCAACTTGGACGGCGCAGTTTCTGCGCAGTGGACGCTGTGCTGAGTCAGCAGTATTTCGATCGGGTCGCCGTGGATTGAGAAGAATCGACACCCTCATGGGGGCTTGGCGGTGTAATCTCCCGCCTGTCTTGCTCGTTAGCCCCGCTAAATACGACTTGCCCACGACTTGCCCACAGCCCCATGCGGTCAACAAAAGTCAAATGGCTCATCGCCCTCACGCTGGCCGTGGTTGCGCTTGCCTGCCAGGCGAACGGCTGCACCGAGCTCAGCTATGCGGCCAACGCGAACTACCCGCCCTATAGCTGGACCAGCGATGGGGCCAGTTATCGCGGGGCCAGCAAGGACTTGCTGGAAATGCTGGTGCCGGCGGGCATCGCGCTCAAGCCCGTGGTCGTGCCCTGGGTGCGCACCCTGGCCATGGCTGAACGCGGCCAGATTGACTTGCTCTTGAGCCTTCGCGTGACGCCGGAGCGCGAGAAGTACCTCAATTTCTTCGCCGCACCGGCCTTCGCGAACAACATCGTGGTGTTCGTTTTGAAGGACAGCCCGCTCAAGACGGCGGACTGGGCCTTGATGAAAGGCTTTCGCGGCGGCGTCAGCCGGGGCGACTCTTTCGGCAATGGCTTTGACGAATACCTGAAGCAACACCTTTCCGTTGAAGAGGCCGTCAATATGGTCAACAACTTCAAGAAGTTGTCTTTGGGCCGCATCGACTATTTCGTCACCGGCGAGTATCTGGGCCGCGCGTACTTGTCGAATAGCCCGGACAAGGACTTGACCGGCATCGTGGCGCTGCAGCCCCCGATTAGCACGGGCAGCATTCATTTCGCCTTCAGCAAGGATTCGCCCTGCAACAGCTTGGCGGCGCCAATGAATGCCAAGCTGGCCGAACTCATCCGCCAGGGCGTGCCAGCGAAGCTGCTGAACGAGGCGCTCAAGCGCTTCGCCGCGGAACAGCAGTACCGCTGGCAGTAGAAGGGCGGGCGCAGCTCGCGGCTCTTCACGGCTGCGCCTCGCGAATCAACGCGCCGAGACCACCTCGTTGAACAACTGCGCCACATCGTCGCGGGTGGCGATTTCGAAACCGAGCTTGGCCTTGACCTGCACACGGCCATCCGGTGTCTGCTTGGCGGACCAGTCGCCGATGCCGAGCGCGCGTTCGAACACGACAAGCTGGCGATCGCTTGTGAGGTCGATGGCCTCGATCTTGCCGATGCCGTCCTGCATCACCACGGCCATCGGGCCGGTGGGCGTGCGGTACCAAGACACACGCCAGAAGTAGTGGCCCCGGTTGGGCGTGCCGCTCTGCGACCAGACCGATTCCACCGACTCCATGCGGTCGCAGATATTGACGAAGTTGTTCTTGCGATGGCACTGGCTGAGTATCTGAGCCTCTTTCTCGCCCAGCGAAATGCCGACCGGCCGCAGCTTGCTGGTAGCCAGCTCAAAGAGCGCGTAGTCGCTGTCGGACTTGGTCACGCCTGCGGCTGCGCCCAGCGCCTTGACGGCACTGAATAGACCGCCCAGAGAGGTGTTGGCCAAAACGCCGTCTTCCTGGGCCTTGGTGTCCTGGCGCTTTTCCAGCAGCACCCAGCCGGTGGCGGCGATGTCGCCGTTCTGCATGGCGGCCAGTGTGTGGGTTTCGGGCAGGGCGCTGCTGCTCAAGCCGCGGCCGGCGTCGTAGCGGAACAAGGCGTTGTCGCGCGCAACGATGAAGCCACGGCCGCTCAGCGTCAGGCGCGCGCCCGAGACACGTACCCCGGTCACCGTCTCGACGATCCACTGGCCGCCCTGCTTGCTCGCTGAGGCGATGACCACCGGCTGAGTCACGCCCTGGCGAGTCAGCTTGATTTGATATTGGTTCGGGCCCATTTCAATCGAATAGGCGATGTCGCCACTGGCGCCGTCCAGTGAGTATTGAATGATGCGGCCTTCGGGATCGAGTACACGCTGGCCATTGACCGCGAAGCCGTCACGGAAGCGGTCCATCGAGAACGGCCCCTGCACTGCGGGCCAGGCCGAAACACGGGATGCCAGATCCGCCTCGGACAGGCGTGGCTGTTGCTGCTGCAATTGCTGAGGGTTGAGGCCGGGCTGTGCGTTCAGCTGAGTCGACGCGCGCTGCTGCATCAGCAGCAGTTGTTGCAGCAACTGTTGCTGCTGGGGGTCGAGGCCTTGGCTGTGGGCCGTGCTCATGGCGATGCCTGCGACAAGGCTCAACAGGGCGGGCTTGAATTTGCTGATCATGAGGAACCCTCTCTCGAACTGGTGGTTTGTTTGTTTTTTGAGCTTGACGTCCTGCTCGGCTATGCGCCGCCTGCGTCAAATGCGAATTGATGGGTGAAGCGGTGAGTCACTGGCGTGCAGGAGGTGGGCGCTATGCGGCCAAGGGCAAGGCGCGCCTGCACCGGGCTGATGGGCGGTTCATGTGATAGCTGCAAATGGATTTCCCCCTCTTTCTGGCTGGCCCATCCCGGGCGCCTGAGCAGGGTGCAAGTGCCAAGCGATCTGCCGACGGGCGGGGGATTGCAGGGCTCTTCTCGGAGCAAGAGGCGTGAGAGCCTCTCGGTGCAACCCCGCTGTCGTTGCGGCTGAACCAGGTTCAGCCGCTGAAGACCGGAAGCTTTGCGACCCCGGCTTTCGCGCGGGTGTGCCAATCACGATTTGTTACGTGTTGTGAGTTGGAGCGTATCAAGCCGAGCTAACGTCGGCGATGAACTGACCGCGGCGCGCGTGAAGTAGTTCTCGGCGAAGGCCACGCCATGGCTTGGGCTTGCGGTGGGTCAGCAACAAGCCCTTGGGGCCAGGGACACCGATGTTTGGCGGCCTCTCCCGAGGCCTTGGCGGGGCTGGCGCCAGGTGTTTGCCCTGGGCGCCAGCCGGCACAACTCAATTCAGCTGAATTCGGTTCAGCTCAGCTTGCCTGTGCCTTCAGCGCCGCAATGCGTTCCTGATCCGCTTTGCGGTCGGCCGCCACTTTTTGCGCCATGGGGCGCTCGCCAACCAGCTTGGCATAGCTCTTCCAGTCCACGCCGGCGGCGGCCAGCATGTCTTCGCCCAGCACCAGCTTGCTGGCTTGTGCGACCAGGGGCAGGCTGACCCAGGCGGCGCAGTCGGCCATGCCAAAGCTGTCGCCACCCACATAGGGTGCGAACTTGGCCAGGCGCTTGAAGCCGGCGATGTTCTTGCTGAGTTGCTTGCGCACGCGGGCTTGCGTGCCTTCGCTGACCGTGCCACCGAAGAAGGCTTGCGCGTAAAGCTCGCGCGCCACCAGTTCCAGATGCAATTCAATGAAGCTAATCAGCTCGCGCTGCTTGGCGGCCTGAAACGGGTCGGCAGGCAGCAGGGCGGGCTGCGGGTAAGCGGCTTCTAGGTAGTCCAGAATCACCTGGCTCTCGCACAAAGCGCCTTGCGGCGTGCGGATGAAGGGCACCTTGCCCAGCGGCGAGCAGCTCAGCACGGCCTCGTCGTGCGAATGCGTCATCACCAGCTCTTCCTCGAAGGGAATGCCCTTCTCCAGCAAGACCAGCTTGACCTTGTTGTAGTAGTTGCTGAGCGAAAAGCCGCAGAGTTTGATCGTCATGATGAATGCGCCGCAAGGTGGAAAGCTCGCAGTCTACGGCGCGCTTGCGCGCCAGGCTGGCGCGCGGGTGACAAGCCTCTCGGGTTGCCGAAATTGGCCGGCTCAGAGCTTTTGCCAGCCTCGCACCTTGGGATTGAAGAAGCCCGACTGCTGATAGGCGCTGTGAATCACGCCCTGGGCGCGCAACTGCTGCAATCCGTTGTTGAGTGCGCCCAGCAGGGCCATGCCTTGCGGATGCTTGCGTGCGACCAGGTAGTGCCGCGTGCCCTGCAAGCTGATCTTGAAGCCCGGGATGGGCAGCAGCCGCACACCGTTCACCTGCAGGGACAGATCCGCGCTGTTCTGGAACGGCGCCAGCAGAAAGTCAGCCCGCCCGGCCGCCACCATGCGCGGCATCAGCTCCCAACTGGTGACATGGTGGCGCTGCTGAAAGCCGAGTGCCGCCAGCGTTTGCCAATCGACGGCCCAGTTGCGGTTGGACACCACGCTCAAGGCCCGCACATCGGCGGCACTTTTGGCTGCCAGCGCATGCGTATTGCTGGGCGCCGTGTACAGGCCGGCCTCAAACTCGCCCACGCCGATCATGGGCAAGCTCAGCAGCGTGCCGTCTTCCGCGCCGGCGATGTCTTGGCTCCAGTAGGTGGTGGCGCTGCAGATCAGTTTGCCGCTGCTGATTTCGCGCAGCAGGCGCTCACCCGAGGGCATGTCCTGGAACTGCAGCGCTTGCGTCCAGCCGCCACGGTGCAGCGCTTGGTGTAGCAACACCGCTTCGACCACATCGCGGCGGGAGAAGGGGCCGCCGAAGTCCTGAATGTCCAAGGGACTGCGCGACCCGAGAAAGCGCTGCAGGTCGGCCATCACGTCGGCCGGGCCAGCGGCCTGAACGGGCTCGGCCGCGCAGCTTGGCCAGACCTGGGCCAAGCCCAGTGCACCACCCAAGCAGCCACGCAGGTAGCTGCGGCGCGTCAATGCCTGAGTGGCAGAGCTGGGGCAAAGGGCGGCAGCAGTGTCGAGGGCGCGGGTCAAAATCGGGAAAGGATGTGTGCGGAATTCGGGTCGGCAAACGCGACCTGGGCATCCTACTAGTCTGCCCGTCCAAACCGTCATTCAGCTGACACAAATCTCTCGTCGCACCTCAGGCCTTGGTGTCGCTCCTGCGCCCATTGACCAGGGCCACGCCCGCCGCCAAGGCCAGCAAAGCCAGCCACAGCCGCGGCGTGATGGGCTCGCCCAGCAACCAAGCGCCGGCCAGCAAACCGAACAGCGGCGTAGCCAGGGTGAAGCTGGCTAGGCGGGTGGCGGGGTAATGGCGAATCATCCAAAACCACAGCAAATAGCTGAAGGCGCTGACGATCACGGTCTGGAAGAACATCAAGCCACCCAGCCGCGCCGACCAGGCCAATGGCAGGGCCTCACCCATCAGCAGCGCGCCGGCACACAGACCCAGGCCCGACACGCCCAGTTGGTAGAGCAGGGTTTTTTCAGCGCTGGCGCTGGACAAGCGGCTGGCGCGTATGCACAGCGTGGTGCCGGCCCAAAACACCGCCGCCAGCACGCTCAAGCCATCGCCCAGCCACTGCAGGGGCGCGCCGCTGCGCTGGCCAAAGCCTTCGGCAAAAGCCCAGGCCACGGCCGCAAAGGCCAGCAGCAGGCCGCCGATCTGGCGCAGATTCAGGCGCTCGCTGCGGGCGATGAAGGGCATGCCCAGGGCCACCACAAAGGGGCTGAGGTAGAGGAAGACCACCATGCGCGAGGCGCTGGTGTATTGCAGGCCCAGGAAGATGCAGGCGAACTCCAGGCCGAACAAGGTGCCGGTCAGCAAGCCGCCAGGCAGCGTGCCGTCACGGCCAAACAGCGGTATGCCGCGCCACAGCGCCCACAGCCCCACCAGCGCGGCCGCGCCGAGCGAGCGCAGTCCTGCCTGCCACAGCGGGCCGATCTCGCTCAGGCCCGCTTTGGCGGCCACCTGATTCAAACCCCACAACATGCAGCACAGCAGCAGGCAAGTGACGGCAAAGCGATCTAGTTCTGTTTTTCTATCGGGCACGGCGGCTTTGCTTGGCTTGAGTGAAAAGGAGGAGCAGGCCCGCACACAGGCCGCCCGCGACGGCGCCGCTGAGGTGGGCAAAGGGCGCCACGGCAATATCCCAGTCGGCCAGCTGACGCAGCGGCGGGCCCCAGGGATCTTCGGAAATCAGCTTGATGATCAGGCCCAGGGTGACGGCCAGGCCAACCCGGCGCTGCCGGGTGCTGGCGCCGGGGCCGCACACCAGCTCCACCAGCACCACCGCCACACCGGCATGCAAAAAGCCCGACAAGCCGCCGTAATGCAGCAGGCCCGGCTGCATGAGCAAGCCCCATTGCGTCAGCGGCCAGGCCAGTGCATAGGCCAGCAGGGCACGCGGTGGCACGCGCGCGGCCCAGCCAAACCAGGCCACCACGGCGCAAGCGCCCAGATTGGCCAGCAGATGCTGGCGGCTCCAGTGCACGAACACGGCGGTGCAGGCGCGCCAGGGTTCTTGCCAAAGCAGGGCTGGTTGCCAGTCCCAGCGCTCAGTGGCTTGGGTCCAGACCAGCAGAGAGCCCAGCGCCAGGATGGCGCTCAAGCCCAGCCAGCCCCAAGCGCCATGACTGCTTTTCAAGGAAACACGGCGCGCCACAGCGCCAGCACCGCATCACGCTGCGGCAGCAGGCCGCTGGTGGCCAGGGCTTCGGCATCCACGGCGGTGGGCTGCTCGTCCAGGCGGGCACGGTGTTGGGCGCGGCGCAGTTCGCGGTAGGCATCGGCCGCGCGCTTGCCGACCTCGGCGGGCAGCAGGCCGGCGGCCTCGGCGCGCTGCAGGAGTGCGATCACGCCCAGGTTGGGAATCAAGTCGGGGTGCTCGCCGGCATGCGCCAGGATCAGGTATTGGAGCGCGAACTCTGCATCCATCATGCCGCCGGGGCTGTGCTTCAAGTCCCATTTGCCGGCCCGCACGGGGTGGCCGGCGCGCACCTTCTCGCGCATGGCTTGCACTTCCTCGCGCAGTGCGGCGTGGTCGCGCGGGGCGGTCAGCACCTGGCGGCGCACCTCGTCAAAGCCGGCCAGCAGCTGCGGGTCGCCGGCACACCAGCGGGCGCGGGTGATGGCTTGGTGCTCCCAGGTCCAGGCGGTATTGCTGCCGCGCCCGGTTTGGTACTTGCTGAAGCTGGCCAGCGATGTGACCAGCAGGCCCGAATTGCCATTGGGCCGCAGCGCGGTGTCGATGTCGAACAGGCCGCCGGCCGAGGTGCGCACGGTCAGCCAGGTGATCAGCTTGCGCACAAAGGCGCCGTACACGTCGGGCGCACTCTCGTCCTCGTCGTCGAACAAGAACACGACGTCGAGGTCGCCGCCATAGCCCAGCTCCTTGCCGCCCAGCTTGCCATAGGCAATGACGGCAAAGCGTGGCTCGGGCCGGTGCGCCTGCTTGTGGCGCAGCCAGGCCCAGCGGATGGTGCATTGCAGAATCGCGTCGGCCAGGGCCGAGAGTTCATCGGCCACTTGCTCGACCGTGATTGTCTGCTCCACATCGCGCACCAGGGTGCGGAACACCTCGCTCTGGTGGGCGCGGCGCAGGCTGTCCAGCAAGGCTTCTTCATCGGCCTCGCCGCTGCGGCCCCAGGCCTCGAAGCGCTCTTGCATCTCGCTCACAAAGGTGGCGCCGTCGAAGCGCTCGCCCAGCAGGCGGTTGTCGGCCAGCTCGTCGATCACACCGGGGTGCAGCATCAAATAGCGCATTGGCCAGCGTGCCAGCCCCAGCAGGCGCAGCAAGCGGGTTTGAACCGCCGGCCGCTCCACCAGCAGGGCCAGATAGCTTTCGCGCCGCAGCAGGGGCTCCATCCAATCGATGAAGCGCAGGGCAGCGTCCAGGGTGCAGCCCTCGTCGCGCACCGCCAGGGCGGCGCGGCCCACCAGCTTGGCCAGGCGTTGGCGCGATTCTTCGCGCAGGTTTTGCACCCGGTCTTGCGCGGCCCACCGGCGCACGGCGCTGGCCAGCTCGGGCTGCAGCTTGGCCAGGAAGTCTTCGCTGTCCACGCTCAGCGGCGGGCCGCCGCAGCCTTTGCAGCCGCCTGGGCCACCGGGGGTATTGCCGTCGTGCAGGAGTGAGTCGAACTCGGTGGCGACGATCTCGCGCACCTCGCAGAGCCGATCAAGTAACTCGCAAGCTTCACGGCTGCAGACGAGACCCATGCTGCGGGCAATCCAGGCCAGGTCTTCGTCGCCGCCCGGCAGGCAGTGGGTTTGCTGGTCGTCCAGGAATTGAATGCGGTGCTCGACGCGGCGCAGGAAGATATAGGCCTCGGCCAGCTTGGCGGCGGTCTCGGCCTTCATCAGCCCGCCGGCGGCCAGCTTCTCCAGTGCTTTCAGGGTGGAGCGGGTGCGGATCTCGGGGAAATGCCCGCCGCGCACCACTTGCAGCAGCTGCACTGTGAACTCGATTTCACGGATGCCGCCACGCGACAGCTTCACATCGTTGGCGCGTTCGGGCCGGCCCGCGGCGCGGCGCTGCGCTTCTTCGCGGATTTTGCGATGCAATTGCCGCAGGCCTTCGAACACGCCGTAATCGAGGTAGCGGCGGTAGACGAAAGGCGTCACCAGTGAGCGCAGCGCCAGGGCGCGGCCGTTTTGTACGCTTTCCAGCGGTGCCACCACCCGGCTCTTCAGCCAGGCGAAGCGCTCCCATTCGCGGCCCTGGATCAGGAAATACTCTTCCAGCATCGCCATGCTGACGGCGGCCGGGCCGGAATTGCCATTGGGCCGCAGCGCCAGGTCCACGCGGAAGACTTGGCCGTCATCGGTGACTTCACCGATCAGCGCGTACAAGCGCTTGGCTACCTGGCCGAAGTATTCGTGCGCGCTGACGGGGCGCGGGCCGTCGGTGTGGCCTTCGTCCTCGTAAACGTAAATCAGGTCGATGTCGGAGGACACATTGAGTTCGCGCGCGCCCAGCTTGCCCATGCCCAGCACCCAGAACTCGATCACCTCGCCTTGCTCGTTGCGGGGCGCGCCGTTGATGGCGTCTTGCTCGGCGCGGGCCGCCGTCAGCGCCAGGCAGAGCGTCACTTCGGCCAGATGGGTCATGGCCTCGGTGATGACATGCATCGGCGCTTGCTCTTCCACGTCCAGCACGGCCAGACGCTCCAGCACCAAGTGGCGGGCCACCCGCAGGCTGCTGGCCAGCGGCCGGCCCTGGTTTACCAGGGTTTCTACCAGGGTGGCGATGGCTGCGCGGTCCGGCTGGCCGGCGGGCAGCAGGGCTAACTCGTTTGCATAGCGGCGCCGCACGCGCTGAACAAAGCGGCTATGCGCCGCACTGGCGGGAAGGGCGGGCGCGGGAGAGGCAGGAAATTGACAATCGGTCATGGCGAAATGGCGGCGGCTATCGGGCTTTTTGTCACGCCAGCCCAGGGGCTGCGGGGGGTGGGCTGTGCTAGATTCCCCAGGGTATGGCCTTGCCGTGCAGGCGCCAGCCCCAGCTCAGCGGATTCATCATCACGACAACTCTCCACGGTGAGCGCTCCTCTTCAATGTCTTTTCTTGCAACGCTGAGCGCCAAACGGGGCCACTGGATCAAAAAACCCATGCGCTTAGGCCTGCGGCTGGCGCGTTGGGCCCTGATCCTGACCCTGTTTTTGTGGAGCTTGTTGCTGGCGGCGTGGCTGGTCTTGCATTGGGCGATTCTGCCGCACATCGATGACTGGCGTGGCGCGCTGGAGCGAAAGGCCTCGGCGCAGCTGGGGGTGCAATTGCGCATCGGCCAGATCAGCGTCACTTCGGGTGGCTGGATCCCGGCCGTGGAAATGCGCCAGGTGGTCTTGCTGGACCCGCAGGGGCGCGAGGCGCTGCGCCTGCCCAAGGTGGCAGCGGCGCTGTCGGCGCGCTCGCTGCTGGCGTTGGAATTGCGCTTCGAACAACTGCTGATCGACGCGCCGCAAATGGTGGTGCGCCGCGACGCGCAAGGCCATATCTTTGTGGCCGGCCTGAGCCTCAGCGATGCGGTGCAAAGCCCCGAGACGGCCGACCTAGCCGGCGCCTGGGCCGATTGGTTGCTGGTGCAACACGAGTTTGTGATTCTGAACGGCCGGGTGCGCTGGATTGACGAGCGCCGCGCCGCGCCGCCGCTGGAGCTTTCCGCCCTGAACCTGGTGCTGCGCAACGGCTTGCACCAACACCAGATGCGCCTGGACGCCACACCGCCGGCCGATTGGGGTCAGCGTTTCAGCCTGCAGGGCAAGTTCAACCGGCCCTTGCTGAAGCGGCCGGGTGATTTCAAAGCCTGGAGCGGCCAGCTCTATATCGACCTGCCGCAGGCCGATATGCGCCAGCTGCGCCAGCATGTGAACCTGCCTTTTGAGCTGAGCGAGGGCGACGGCGCCTTGCGCGCCTGGGTGGACATCAAGGCTGGCCTGCCGCAAGCCGTCACTGCCGACCTCGGCCTGAACAGTGTCAAGCTGCGCCTGGGCGCCCAGGCGCCGATGCTGGAGTTGGCGCAGGTGCAGGGTCGCTTGCAATTGCAGCGGCAGAAGAACGAGCTGTCGCTGAGCGCCAAGCAGTTGGGCTTTATCAGCGGTGATGGGGTCAGCTGGCCTCGCTCTGACTGGCGCATCGCCTTGCAGCTGCCCGCCCCGAATCTGGGCCGGGCCGCCCAAGTGGGTCACGCCGAACCCGCCGATCTCGCGGACAGCAGCCCCTTCAGCACCGAGCTGAGCGCGCCCCTGGGTGGCGAGTTGAGCGCTGAGCGCCTGGATTTGGCCCTGATGGCCCAGCTTGCCGGCAGCTTGCCGGTGGGCGAGGCGGCGCGGCAATGGCTGGCCGAGGTGGCACCGCAAGGCGTGCTGAGCCAGCTCAACGCGCGCTGGCAAGGGCCGCTGGAAGCGCCGCGCAGCTACCGCGTCAAAGGCCAGATCGATGGCCTGAGCCTGAGTGCGGGGCCGGTTCAGGGCGAGGGCGGCCACCCCGTGGGCCGGCCGGGCTTGCGCGGGGCCAGCCTGCAAGTCGACGCCAACGAGCGCGGCGGCAAAGCCAAGCTGAGTTTTGACGAGGGCGAGCTGGACTTGCCCGGCGTGCTGCCCGAGCGAGTCGTTTCGCTCAAGCGCCTGAGCACCGCGCTGGACTGGCGCATCGACAGCAGCGCGCCGGGGCAGTTCGAGCAAATTGAAGTCAAGCTGGGCGGCCTGAAGCTGCAGACCCCCGACGCCAAGGGCGAGTTCAATGCCACTTGGCGCAGCGGCAAGAGCAATGCCGAGCCGCGCTTCCCGGGCCATCTGGATCTGAGCGGCTTCATCGAGCGCATCGATGCCACCCGGGTGCGCGCCTATCTGCCGCTGTCGGCGGGCGAGCACACCCACAGCTATTTACAGCGCGCTTTGCGTGGCGGCGAAGCCCGCAATGTGCAGTTCCGCGTGCGCGGCGCGCTGGACGAGTTCCCCTTTGACAAGGGCCGCAACGGTCTGTTCCGCGTCAGCGCGCAGGCCCGCGATGTCGAGCTGGACTATGCCCCCGCCGACCCGCTGCCCGAGGGCGCGCCGGCCCCGGCGCATGCCTGGCCGCCGATTCTGCATGCGCAGGCCGAGTTGCTGTTTGACCGCGGCGGCATGCAGATCCGCGGCGGCCGCGGCCAGATCCTGGGTTACGAACTCAATAGCGTGAACGGCGCCATCAAGGACCTGGCCCATGCCCGCGTGCTCGAGCTGGACGGCAACGGCCGTGGCCCGGCCAGTGAGCTGCTGCGCTATATGCGCCAGACCTCGCTGGAGGACTGGACCGGCGCGGCCCTGAGCCCCTCCCAGGCCAGCGGGCCCAGCAGCCTGAAGCTGGCGCTCAAGCTGCCCCTGCTCGACCTGGGCCATAACCAGGTCAAGGGCACGGTGCAGCTCTTGGGCAATGAGCTGCGCATCCGCCCGGATATCCCGCTGCTCAGCAATGCCCGTGGCCGCATCGAGTTCGACCAGCACAGCGTCAAGCTGATTGGCGCGCGGGCCCAGGCGCTGGGGGGGGAAATCAACCTCGAAGGCGGCAGCGTGCCTGGCGCGGCCAATGCCGGCGCCCTGGCTTTCAGCGCCCAGGGTCAGGCCAGCGCCGAGGGCTTGCGCCGTGCGCCTGAGTTGGGCAGCCTGGCGCGCCTGGCGCAGGCCGCCAGCGGCCAGATGGGCTACCGCCTGGCGGTGGCGATTCAGCATGGCCATGCCGACGTCAAGCTCAGCAGCTCCTTGCAAGGCCTGGCCTTGAACCTGCCCGCGCCGCTGCGCAAAGAGGCCGAGGCCAGCTTGCCGCTGCGCTTTGAAACCATCACTAACGCTCAAGGTCAGCGGGATGAATTGCGCCTGGAGCTGGGCAATACCGTGCAAGCCCTGTACCAGCGCGACATCAGCGCGCAGCCCGCCCGCGTGTTGCGCGGCGCGCTCAGCCTGCAAGACAAGCTGCCCGCCTTGCCCGCCAGCGGCGTGTTGATGACGGGCACGCTGGACAGCCTCAATCTCGATGCCTGGAGCGCGCTGCAGCAGCGCTTGCTGGGCGGCAATGCCACCGGTGCTGTCGGCGCTTCAGGCACTTCGGGCGGAGCGACTGAGGGCGCGGCCACGGCCGACAGCGGCTACCTGCCCAAGCAAGCCAGCTTGCGGGTGCAGAACCTGCAAGTGGCCGGGCGCACGCTGAACAAGGTGGCGGCCGGCATTGCCAAGCTGGACGGCGAGGGCTGGCGCTTTGCGCTGGACGCCGAGCAGCTCAGCGGCGTGATCGAGTTGCGCGGCGCCCAGGCCAGCAGTCAGGTGTTCGCACGGCTCAGCCGTTTGTCCTTGCCTAAGCAGGCGGCCGATTCGGTCACCCAGCTGCTGGAGAAAGCGCCGGCAGAGAGCAAGGCCGGCAGCAGCGCCCCACCGGCGCTGGACATCGTGGTGGAGGACTTTGAGCTGCGCGGCAAGCGCCTGGGCCGCCTGGAAGTGCTGGCTCAGGCCAGTGGCCCGCAGCGTGATTGGCGCCTCACCAAACTGCAGCTCAAGTCGCCTGATGCGGTGCTCAACGCCACCGGCCACTGGTTGGCCGAACCCAGTGCTGCGCAGCGCCGCACCCAGCTCGACTGGCAGCTCGATATTGCCGATGCCGGCGGGGTGCTCGAGCGCATGGGTGAGGGTCAGGTCTTGCGCGGCGGCAAGGGGCAAATGGCCGGCCAGCTGGGCTGGCTGGGTTCGCCCTTGTCCCCTGATTTCGCCAGCATGAACGGCCAGCTCAAGCTGACCCTGGCTTCCGGCCAGTTCCTCAATGCCGAGCCGGGCGTGGGCCGCCTGCTGGGTGTGTTGAGCCTGCAATCGCTGCCGCGCCGCTTTTTGCTGGACTTCCGCGATGTGTTTTCCGAGGGTTTCACCTTTGACGGCGTGAGCGGCGACGTCAGCATCGACAAGGGCGTGGCCAGCAGCAGCAATCTGCGCATGCGTGGTTTGCAAGCCACCGTGGCGGTGGAAGGCCGCGCCGATCTGGCGGCTGAGACGCAAAATCTACGCGTGCTGGTGGTGCCCGAGGTGAGCATGGGCGGCGCCTCGCTGGCTTACGCGGCCATCAATCCGGCCATTGGCCTGGGGGCCTTTCTGGCCCAATTGATTCTGAGCCGGCCGATGGAAGCGGCGGGCACGCGGGAGTTCCACATCACCGGCAGCTGGGATGCCCCCAAGGTGGACAAAATGGAGCGCATAGCCGTTCCCGTCCAACCAGCCGCTGCGGCCAGTGCGCCGGCCTCGGCACCAGCCGGCAAGTGAGCCATGAATTCGAAGGAGTAGCTGATGAGCAAGACGATCAAGGTGGCGGCCATTCAGATGGTGTCCACCCCCGATGTGGCCCACAACTTGGCGCGCGCCCGTCACTGGCTGCAGGCCGCCGCCGCGCAAGGCGCGCAGCTGGCCGCGCTGCCGGAATACTTCTGCCTGATGGGTTTGCAGGACAGCGACAAGCTCGGCATTGCCGAAACCTTTCAGGATGCCGCCGCACCGATCCAAGCCATGCTCAGCCAGACCGCGGCCGAGCTCGGCCTGTGGCTGATCGGCGGCACCTTGCCCGTGCATGCCGCCACGCCTGCGCGGGTGCGCAATGCCAGCTGCGTCTACGCGCCTGACGGCAAGCTGGCCGCCCGCTACGACAAGATTCACCTGTTCCGCTTCGACAACGGCAGCGAGAGCTATGACGAAGGCCGCGTGCTGGAAGCCGGCGAGCAGCCCACGACTTTTGTGGCCGACATTGGCGGCCAAGCCCTCAAAGTGGGCCTGAGCGTTTGCTACGACCTGCGCTTCCCTGAGCTGTATCGGGCCATGAGTTTTGCCGACCCCGCGCAGCCGCCTTGCGACTTGTTCGCTGTGCCCGCCGCCTTCACCTACATCACCGGCCAGGCGCATTGGGAGCTGCTGCTGCGCGCGCGAGCGGTCGAAAACCAGGCCTTTGTCATCGCACCGGCCCAGGGTGGCACGCATCAAAATGGCCGCAGAACCTGGGGTCACAGCATGGTGATCGACCCCTGGGGCGAGGTGCTAGCCTGCCTGCCCGAGGGCGAAGGCCTGGCCATGGCCACGCTGGATCTGGAGCGCCTGCGCAGCGTGCGCCAGCAACTGCCGGCCCTGACACACCGGCGCCTGTAGGCCTTGAGTTCTGCTCATTGAGGAGTGAAGCGGTAATGCAGTTCAAAACCTGGCTTGGTGCTTTTCTGTTGGCGCTGCTCCCTCTATTGATGCTCGCCGGCTGCGGCACCCCGGCCGATGCACCGGGCATGCGCATCACTCCGGCCGATGTGCTGCAAATGCGCTCCTGGATTCCGCCTGGCCTGAAAGGGCAGATGGTGCTGGCCCCGGTCACCGGTGGTGAGCCCACCGGGCGCTTCTGGGGCTCGCGCATCAGCAACAGCATGCTGGAGCAAAGCATCGACGAGTCGCTGCGCGCTCTGGGCCTGCTCACCAATGTGCCCGGCGGCGGCCGCTACACCTTGACGGCCAAGCTGATCGAACTGGATCAGCCCATGGTGGCGCTGACGATGAAGGTCTCAGTCACCATCGAATACAGCCTGATCGACCGCCAGGTCGACGACAAAGTGGTCTACCAGCACCGCCTGCGCACGGTGCATATGGTGAACTTCACCGAAAGCATGCTCGACATCAACGACCGCACCCGCCTCGCCAGCGAAGGCGCGGTGCGCCGCAATGTGGAAGCCATGGTGCGGGAGTTGATGGAGATCGGCTGGAATTGAGCGCCTGGGCTCACAGCGCTATCGTTGCGGCCAGATTGTTTGGCGGCGGGGGCGCTAGCCCCTGATCAGCTTCAGTTCAGCCCGCCATCCAGTCAACTAGCCTTCTGCGCCAGCCACATCACGAACACCCATCAGGCATTCACGCCAAATCATCAGTAGGTCAAAAAAACGTATGTCCAACAAGTCATTCAAGATTCCCGCCGAGAACATCAAGCCGCTGGCCCCCGGCCGCGGCGCCTGCGTTGCCACCGACATGATCACGGTGCAAGGCCTGCCGGTGCGCTTCATGTACCGCGAGGCCCCGCGCGATGCGAACGACAGCGGCTGGGCTTTTTTCTCCGGCGAGGAAACGGACGACTATGTCGATGACGCCAAAAACCTGGGTGTCTACGACGTCAACACCATCGCCAACTACGACCCCAGCATCGTGGATTTCCTCGACGCTCCGGTCGGCAGCGCCTTTGAAAAGCCCGCAGGCAGCAAGAAGTTTGTGATCGCGGAAGAGGACTAGGCCTAGCGCCGCCCGAACATCATGCTCCGCGCCACGGTGCGTTTCAGCGGTGGCAGCGCTTGCAGCGCAGCCAGGGCCAGGCCGCGAGCCAGGGGCAGGCCGGGCCAGCGCCAGGCAAAGGTTTTGGCCAGGAAGTCGGTGGCGGCGATGGTGGTCCAGCGGTCGGGCGCGCGGTTCCATTCCACTTGTCTGAGTGCCGTTTGCACCAGGCTGGCCCAGTTGCTGGTTTGGCTGTCGCCGGACGAGCTGTTGGTGGCGCTGCGCAGCGCCTCCACCAAGGCATAGGCATCGCGCAGGCCCAGGTTGAGGCCTTGGCCGGCCACCGGGTGCAGGGTCTGCGCGGCATTGCCGATGCGCACAGTGCAGCCGTCCACCAAGGTGCGTTCGGCATTCAAGCCGAGCGCAAAACACTTCAGGGGGCTGATGGCTTGCAACTGGCCCACCGAGGCGGGCAAGAGGTGTTGGATCACCAGCAGGCGCTGCGCGTCGCTCAGGCCCGCCACCTCATCTTCGGACTTGGGCATGCACCACACCAAGGCCGCGCGCCGCTGGCTTTGTCCGTTAGTGGTGAGCGGCTTCAGCGGCAGCAAGGCCAGTGGGCCATTGCGGGTGAAGCGCTCGTAGGCGACGCCGGCGGGGCTGTCGTCGGCCAGGGTCACGGTGCCGACCCAGGCGTTTTGTTGATAGTCGTGGGTGATGGCCTTGCGGGCCTGGTCAGAAAACACGCCGCCCTCGGCGACCACGGCCAGGTCGAAGCGTTCGGCAATGCCGGCATCCACTTCTACACCGGCATCAGCCAGGGGCTTGATGCCTTGCACCGGCGCGCCGAAATGGCTGAACAAGCGCTGAGGCTCGCGCTCCACGCGGGCCTGCCAGGCGGCTTGCATGGGCGCCACCAGCTGGCCGTAGCTGAGCACGGCGCCCAGCTGGGCCACGCCTTGCTCGGCCGCGCTGATCAGCACTTCAGGCTCTTGCGAGCTGCCGAAGACGGGGTGTTGCAAGGTCGGTGGCGCTTGGCTGACCCGCACTTGGGCAATCGCCTGTGCGTGAGCGGCATCCCAGACCCCCAGCCTTTGCAGCAGCTGCACGCTGCCCAGGGCCAGCGCCAGGGTGCGTGGGTCGCCCGAAACGTCGCGATCCAGCGGCCGGGCATCGAACAGGCTGATGCGCGCTTGCGGCAGCAGTTGCGCGGCCAGCAAGGCCAGGGCCAAGCCGGCGGGGCCGGCGCCAACGATGGCGAGGCTCAGCGGTGTTGACGTGGGCGATGAGTTGACCGAGACGGGGTTGGGCTTGGGCATGGTGCTGCTAGGGCGTGCGAGTGCTGAGTGCGAGAACTATAGCGAGCAGCGTCACGCGCAAAAAAATGCCCCGCGCTTGGGCGGGGCTGTGAGCGCAGTGCCCGGGCTCAGCTGCCGCAGCTGCCCCAGGTCTTGCCGCTGTCGCTGCTGCATTCCTTGAGGTGGGTGCCGTCGGCGCGGGCGCTGCTGCGGGTCCAGCTGCCGATGTCCGATTTCTCGATGGTGACGCGCAGTCCCGTGTCGTCCTCGGAGCGTTTGTACCAGCTGCTGAAGGGCGTGAGTTTCACTTCTTCGTCAAAGCGGATGCCGCTGCCCGCGATGCGCGAGATCACGCTGGCGAAGTCCAGCTGACTACTCTTGGCTTTCAGGTTGAACCAATCCTTGAGCGCGATGTGCTCGGGCTGCTGCGGGTCGAAGCGCAGATTGTTGGTGTAGCTCACTTGGCCAACGCGATAGTTGGCGTAGTACTGGCGCTGTCCGATTTCGCTCGGCAGGGCACGGCTCTCCTGCAAGCAGGCCGTCGGGTCATCCTCGCGTTTCGGGTCGTTGTAGTCGACCACCAACACGTAGGTGATGCCATCCTTGACCTGCTCGATCGCCTCGTCGGTCACGCAGCGGAAGCTGCTCACATTCGTTTCGAAGTTGTAGCCCGTGCGCGTGGTCTTCAGCTTGGCCGAGCCCCAGGCTTGCTCTGTCTGACTGCGCAGGTTCAGCACCCGCAGGGTTTTGCTCAGGTCTTCGCTCAAGACCACCGACTCGTTCTGATAGCCTGACGGGCGCCAGACCGAGCTATTGCGGTACCAAAGCCCGGCCACATCGCTATAGCTGTTGCTGCCGCGTCCCCGGTAGACCTCGGCGCGGATGTAGCTGGCGTCGGGGTACTGGGCGTGCAGCTTTTGCTTGTAGGCATAGCCGGCTTTCAGGCCTTTGACGATGTCCTGAGCCACGGTGTAGCTCTGTGTGTCCTTGGACTTGATGAAGTCGTCATGGATGCGTGCTTCCGACAGGTTATGTCGGCGCACCAAGTCGCCCATCACGGTCTTGATTTCGTTGATCATGCCCTCGCGCAGGCTTTGGTTCTGGCGCAGCTGATCGCAGCTGCTGATCTTGGGGTCGCTGGCGGTGAGGCGGGTGCGGACCTGGTCCCAGATGGCGGTGGTCAGGGGTGAGATATTCAGCACCTGGTCCACGCTGATGGGCTGGAACTGCGGGGCAATGGCCATCTGGTAGGCCTCTTTGACCGGCCCTGTGTCTTCGTCCACCGCGCCCACGGGCACATCGACGTAGAGCGTGGCGTAGGGCAGGCAGGCGCGCTGGGCTTCGCTCAAGGCCAGCTGGTAGGTGCCGGTGGCCTTGGAGAGGGTGGAGGGCTCGTCGGCATCCTTGATGTGGTTGCCGTTGATGTCGAGCCAGACGGTGGCGCCGTTGACGTAGCCGTCGATGACCTTGCCGCTTTGCACAGAGGCAGGGGCGGGCGCCGGGGCAGGAGCTGGTGCAGGTGCAGGTGCAGGTGCAGGTGCTGGAGTGGGGGCAGCAGGGCTGCCGCCGCTGCCTCCGCCGCCGCAGCCGGCGCAGGCCAAGGCCAGCAGGCCAGAGGCACAGATTGCGGGCCAAGGCCGCACCGCTATCGCTTTCTCCATCTTCCCTCCCTCAGCTTTCTTCTTGAGAAAAAGTGGGCGAGTTTAGGTAGGGCAGTGCAGGTGCGCATCCGGGTTCCCCCGGGTGCGGCACCCTTGCAACAAGCCGGCCGCAGCGGGGCGGCCGGGCCAGCGGCGGTCGGACGGTGATTAGACGGCGGTCAGCTTGCGCTGGCCCGCGCCCGGCAAGACCTTCAACGACTTGTCGACGCTGGCGGTGTAGCTGCGGCTGCTGATGGTGCTGACGTAGACCCAGTCGGCGCGGCACTCGCTGGCGCTGGCCGTCAAGACCATGAAGCCGCGGCGTGAGGTGTCGCAGTACTGCAGCGGGCCGATCAACTCGGTGAGTGCGGCGGCCAGCACTTTGGGGTTTTCCTTGGGCAGGTATTCCTCAAAGCCGGGCGAGGTGACGCTGGAGGTGGCGAACTCCACGCCAACCTGATTGCCGGCCAGGTCTTGCAGATCATTGGCCCAGGCGTTGTGGGTGTCGCCGGCCAGCACGACCAGGTTTTTACCCAGTTGGCGGGCGGTGGCCAGCACGGTCTCGCGGGCCACGGCATAGCCGTCCCAGGCGTCCAGGTTGTAGGGAATGCTGGGCTGGGCCAGCACGGCCTGCTCGGCGGCGGTCAGGGTGGCGGGCGCTGTCTTGGCCTTGGTGACGATCTCGATGTAGCGCGACACCGTTACGCCGGTGGCCGGGTTGCTGGCGCCGAACAGAATCGGCGCGGGGATGTTCATGCGGCCCATCACCACTTGCTGGCCCAAGACCTGCCAGGTGGCGGTGGAGCTGGCCAGCTGGCCTTGCAGCCAGGCGGTTTGCGTGCTGCCCAGCAGCTGGCGCTTGGCGTCGGCCATATCGGCGCCAAATTTGGTGGCGTTGAAGCCGCCGGCCGTGGTGTAGTTGACGTAGTCGAGGGGCTCGTCCCGGCCGACCAGGCGGGTGTCCAGCATATGCAGGTCCAGCAGCTTGCCGAAGCTGAAGCTGCGGTAGATCAGGGCTTGCGAAGCTTGCGGGCGGATCGGCATCCACTCGTGATAAACGCGCTGGGCAATCGCCTTGCGGACCTGGTAGTCGCCTTCGGTGGCGGCTTGGTGGTTCTCGGCACCATTGGCCCAGGAGTCGTTGCAAAGCTCATGGTCGTCCCAGACGGCGATCATGGGCATGGCGGCGTGCAGGGCTTGCAGATCGGCGTCGCTGCGGTATTGGGCGTAGCGCTGGCGGTAGTCGGCCAGGGCGATGATCTCGCCGGCCGGCAGTACCTCGCGACCCATGGCCGCAGCCTGCGTGCTGGCATAGCCGCCACGGCCGTATTCGTAGATGTAGTCGCCCAGGAAGACGGCGGCGTCGAGCTCGGCGTTCTTGGCGGCTTCGGCGTAGACGTTGAAGTAGCCGGCCGGGTAATTGGCGCAGCTGAACACGGCCAGCTTGACCTGGCTGACATCGGCGCCGGGCAGGGTCTTGCTGCGGCCAACGGCCGAGGTCTGGCCGTTGGACGTGAAGCGGTACCAGTAGCGCTGGCCGGGCTTGAGGCCGGTGGCGTCGACCTTGACGGTGTAGTCGCTGGCCGCGCTGGCGCTGGCGTCGCCGCTATTGACCACGGTTTTGAAGTCGGCGTCGCTGGCGATTTCCCAGCGCAGGGCGACATCGGATTTGTCCGTGCTGTCTTGCGGCTGCACGCGGGTCCACAAGATGATGCGGTCGCTCAGCGGGTCGCCGCTGGCCACGCCGTGGGTGAAGGTGACCGGGGTCATGACATCGCCGCCGCCGCCGCAGCCGCTCAGGCCGACGCCGGCCGACATCAACACGGTGCCGCGTACGAAGTTGCGGCGGCCCAGGGCAGCAGCGCCGCTGCGATTGGGCTTCAACAAGTTTTGGCCAGTGGCCAACGAAGACAGGGAATTCTTTTTCATCGGGGAGCGCGAGGGCTTTGCAAGGGTGCGTCATTCTGCGGAGCGACTGTGACAAGCCGATGGCAAAGGCACGGGTAAAAGCACGGGAAAAGGCCCGGGCAAAGTTGAGCAGCAGGATTTGCGCAGGTGACAGTGCCGCGCCTCAGGCTCGGTTACGCTTGTCGCTTGTCAAATCAATCTCTGGCAGACGCACGGGCGGCACTTTTGCTCGCGGCGCGCGGCTGCCAAGCGAAGGAGCTTCTTCCATGCAATACCGTCGTCTGGGCCGTAGCGGCCTGCAAGTCTCTGAGCTGTCGCTGGGCTCTTGGATCACTTATCACAACCAAGTTGGCACCAAGGCGGCCACCGAGATGCTGGCGCAAGCCTTCGATGCCGGCGTGAACTTCTTCGACAACGCCGAGGTCTATGCCTCCGGCCAGAGCGAGGTGGTGATGGGCGAGGCCTTCAAGGCGCTGAATTGGCCGCGCCTGAACTACATCGTTTCGACCAAGTTCTACTGGGGCCTGTCCCGCGAAGGCAATACGGTCAATCGCAAGGACACGCTCAATCGCAAGTACCTGATGCAGGCGATTGATGGCTCGCTCAAACGCTTGCAGCTGGACTTTGTGGACCTGGTCTACTGCCATCGCCCCGACCCGCACACGCCGATCGAGGAAACCGTGCGCGCCATGCACGACATGATCACCCAGGGCAAGGCGCTCTACTGGGGTACCAGCGAATGGTCGGCTTCCGACATCCGCGCTGCCTGGGAAATTGCCGAGCGCCACCACCTGCACAAGCCGGTGATGGAGCAGCCGCAATACAACCTCTTCCACCGCAAGCGGGTCGAGACCGAGTACGCCCGCCTGTACGAAGACCTGGGCCTGGGCCTGACCACCTGGAGCCCGCTGGCCTCCGGCTTGCTGACCGGCAAATACAAGGCCGGTGTGCCCGAGGGCAGCCGCGGCGCGCTGGAAAACATGAGCTGGATGCGTGAAGGCCTGACCGACCCGGTCAAGAACGCCGCCGTGGCGCAGCTCGAAGCCATCGCGGCCGAGCTGGGCGGCAATGTGGCCCAGTTGGCGATTGCCTGGGTCAACAAGAACCCGCATGTCTCCACCGTGATCCTGGGCGCCAGCAAGGCCAGCCAGCTGACGGACAACCTCGGCGCCCTGGCGCTGACGCCAAAGCTCACGCCCGAGGTGATGGCGCGCATCGACGAGATCAGCAAGCCACTGGCGCAGTGAGCTTGGCGCGTTGAGCCTCATGGCAAGGTGCGGCAAGGCGTCAGAGCCTCTGCCCGCCTTGCCCTAATATCCGCCCAATGGCTTTGACTGCACGCTTTTCCTTGCTTCGATCGACCCCTGTTCTGAACCTCCCTGGCGCGGCCCGGCATCGTTTGCTGGCCCTGCAGCAGTGGGTTTGGCGTTGCGGCGTGCTGCTGGCCTTTTGCTGCCTCGCTTTGCCGAGCGTGGCGCAAGGGCTGTCGCCGTCCGAGATGGCGCCGCGCCTGGAGTCCTTGGGTCGCATGCCCAATAGCGTGGTGTCCGCTTTGGCGCAAGACCAGGCGGGCTTTGTCTGGGTGGGTTCGGCGGCCGGGCTGATGCGCTTTGATGGTTACAGCTTCCGGCCGCTGCTGCTGCCGGGCGAGGGCGGGGCGGACAAACGCAGCCTGGGCTTTGTGCGCAGCTTGCTGGTGGCGAAGGACGGGCGGCTGTGGGTCGGCACCGACAGCGGCGGCGTGATTGTTCATGACCCGGTCAGCGAGGCCATCAAGGTGCTGACCAGTGACACGCCAGGCCAGCCCGGCGGGGTGCCGGGCGGCACCATCCTGACCCTGGCCGAAGACCGCGATGGCGGCATCTGGGTTGGCAGCGGCTTGTATGGCCTTGCGCGCATTGATCCTGCCGATCAGTCGCTGCGCAGCTATCGGCACAGTGATCGCGCGGGCAGTCTGCCGGATGATCGGGTGCAGGCGGCTCTGGTGGACCGTCAGGGGGATTTGTGGGTCGGCAGCTTCACCGGCCTGGCGCGCAAGCGCGCCGGCAGCGAGCACTTCGAGAACGTGCCCTTGCCAGGCCTCAGCCGTTTGGATTCGCCGCCCCTGGTCTTGCGGCTGATGGAGGCCGAGGATGGGCAGATTTGGGTGGCCACCCAGCAAGGGGATTTGCTGCTTCTGAGCGCGGGCAGCCGCGAAGCTCGGTTGGTTGAACGGCGCGGCAGCCGCGGCGCGATCTATGCCTTGATGAACGCCAACGCCCAGCAGGTTTGGGTGGGCCGGGCCAGCGGTGTCGAGCTACGCGCAGCCGCTGATGGCCGTGTGGAGCAGCTGCTGCGCCACAACCCGCGCAACCCGGCCACCTTGAGCGGCAATGAGGTACGCAGCCTTTTGCGCGACCGGGCGGGCTCGGTCTGGGTGGGTGGCTTTGGCAGCGGTTTGCAGCGCTATAACGCGGACAACAAGAGCATCGGCGTGCGCAGGCTCGATGACAGGGATGACGCCGTGTTTGAAGACCCCAGCGCACGTGCTTTGCTGGAGTTGAGCAATGGCGATATCTGGGTCGGCACCACGGCCAATGGCATCGGTATTTTGGATGCGCAGCTCAACCTGAAACGTCAGTTGCAGCTGGATACCCGGCCGGCGGCCCATCGAAGCTCGGGCACCATGCCGCCGATGCGCGTGGCGGCGATGGCGCAGATCCGCGACGGCTCGATCTGGATTGGCTCGGAGTCACGCCTTTTGCGCGTCAATGAAGGCGGGCAGTTATTGCAGTCACTGACGGTGGGTCAAGGCCGCGTGCGCCGCATCGTCTTGGGTCGTGACGGCGTGCTGTGGGTGGGCACCCAAGATGGTTTGCAGAAGCTCGATCCTGGCCAAGCCGAGTTGCAGCGCATGAGCCAGGCCGCCGGCGAGCCACTGCGCGGCGATATCAATGCCATCGTCGAGGCGCCGGACGGCACTTTGTGGGTGGGCGGCGAGACGGGTTTGTACCGCTTGAGCGCCGGGGCGCAAGCGCTGGAGAAAGTTCGCAGTCCCGCCGGCCGAGGTTTGGCTCATGCCACCATCACCGGGCTCCTGCTGGACCGCCGTCAGCAGCTGTGGGTGGACACCGCCGTCGGGCTGCACAAGCTGGCGGCCTGGGACGGAAAAATGGCTGCCTTCGATCGCATCAGCGAGCGCCACGGCATCGCCGGGCGTGCCTTTGGTGCCAATTTGCTGGAGGACGGGTTTGGCCGCATCTGGAGTCAGGTCTATGTTTATGACCCGAGCCGAGATCACCTGCATGAGTTGACGCCGGCCGATGGGGCCGATGCCGGCACGACCTGGTTTCGCTCTTACACCCAGTTGCGCAACGGGCGTTTTTTGTTTGGCTCCGGCAAGGGCTTGATGCTGGTGGATGCGGATCAGTTCCAGACCTGGACTTATCACCCGCCTGTGGTGGCGACCGAATTGCGCATCGATGGCGAACGCGTCAATGTGGGGCGCTTGCAGCAAGGCTTGACGCTCGCGCCCAGCCAACGGGGTTTCAGCCTTGAGTTTGCGGCCCTGGACTACAGCGACCCGACTCGCTGCCGCTATGCCTATTGGCTGGAAGGCTTTGATAGCGGCTGGATCGAGACGGGCGCGGCGGTGCGCGTGGCCAGTTACAGCAATCTCGCTCCAGGCCACTACCGTCTGCGCGTCAAGGCGAGCAACCGCAGTGGCTTGTGGAGCACGCATGAGCTGAGCATTCCTGTGCAGGTCTTGCCAGCGTGGTGGCAGTCTTGGTGGGCCCTGTTGCTGTTTGGCCTTACGGCCGTGTCTGTGCTGCTGGCTCTGGTGCGCTGGCGTACCGCTGTGTTGGTGCGGCGCCAGCATGCTTTGGAGGAGCGCGTGCGCGAGCGGACCGCGGAGCTGGAGCAACTGTCCAAAGCCTTGCATGAGAAAACGCTGGCGCTGGAGGAGCAAAGCCTCTCGGACCCCCTCACCGGCCTGCGCAACCGGCGCTTTGTGACTCAGCATATCGAGGCCGACGTCGCCATGAGCTTGCGGCGGCACGAGGACTCGGTACGCCAGGGCGTGTCGGCACCGGATGACGCCGATCTGGTGTTCTTCCTGCTCGACATTGACCATTTCAAGGACATCAACGACCGCTTCGGCCACGCGGCCGGCGACGTGGTCTTGCAGCAGATGCGCGACCGGCTGCGCCTGGTGTTCCGCGAGAGCGACTATCTGGTGCGCTGGGGCGGTGAGGAGTTCCTGATCGTGGCGCGTGAAAGCTCACGCGCCCATGCGGCCGAGCTGGCTGCGCGCGCTTGCGCGGCGGTGGCGGCGCAGCCCTTCCGCCTGGACGATGGGCGCTTGCTCAGCAAGACCTGCTCGCTGGGCTTTGCCTGCTTCCCGCTCGCGCCGGCTGCGCCGACGGCGCTGGACTGGACCCAGGTGATCGATCTGGCCGATGCCGCGCTCTACCAGGTCAAGCGCGGCGGCCGCAATGGCTGGCTGGGCGCGATCAGTTGCGGTGGAGGGGATGCCATTGCGGTGAAGGCCTCCGCGCGCCAAGCCTGGGCGCATTGGGTGGACAGTGGCGACTTGCGGGTGGCGGGCTCGATCGTGCCAGGCCAAGCGCCCGAAATTTCCGGGCGAGCCTGAGTAGCAGGCTTCAACTGCTCACGACGGGCTGTGCAGCCACGGCCCGGTCGCGGCCCTCGGCCTTGGCTTGATACAGGGCCTGATCGGCCTGTGCCAGCCATTGCCCGATATGGCTGCCCGGTTTGGGCACTTGGGTGACCAGCCCGATGCTGAAGGTCAGCAGCCCGCCTTGGGGGGAATTGGCATGGCTGATATTGGCCGCGCGCAGCAGCTCCCGGCAGCGCGTGGCCACGGCCAGGGCGCCGTCGGCATCGGTCTGGGCCAGCAGGATGACGAATTCCTCGCCGCCATAGCGGGCCACCAGATCGGCCGGCCGGCTGGCGCTCTTGCGCAGCACCTCGGCCACACGCGCCAGGCATTGATCGCCGGCCTGGTGGCCGTAGTGGTCGTTGTAGAGCTTGAAATGGTCCACATCAATCAGCGCCAGGCTCAGCGGCTGGCCGCTGCGCAGGCCGCGCCGCCATTCATCGTCCAGCCTGTCCATCAGCAGGCGTCGGTTGGCCAGATCGGTCAGTGAATCGGTGGTGGACAGGCGCAGCAGCCGGGCATTGGCAACCTGCAGTTCTTGCTCGAACTGTTTGCGCTGCGTGATGTCGGACAAGACGGCAACGAATAAGTCGTCGTCCTGATCCGGTACGGCGGCCAGCGCCAGTTGCACCGTCAGCATCTGACCGCTTTTGTGCCGCGCCGCCACCTCACAAGCCGTGCCAAACACCTCGCCGCTTTGATCCGGAATCAGCAGGGATATGGCGTGGCCCACCATCTCCGCTCGCGCGTAGCCAAACAAGCGCTCCACCGCCGGGTTGCAGCTCAGGATCACACCGTCGTCATTGAGCGTCAGGATGGAGACGCCGGCCGTGCCGATGATGGCTTTGAGCTGGGCTTGGCTGGCTTTAAGCGCCTGCTCCTTGTGGATCAGGTCGCTGACGTCTTGCCGCACCGTCAACACAAAGCCCTCGGGCGTGCGGGTCTCGGTGGTCTTGAGCCACAGGCCGCCGGGCGTCTGGTTCAGCAGGGTCAGATCTTGCTGGCCGCGCAAGGTTTTGCGATTGAGCTGGCGGGCTTGCTTGCGCGCCTCGGGCTCTTCTGGCAGCAGGTCGTCAAACCAGCTGGACTGGGCCAGCGCTTCGTAGTCCTTGCCCAAGGCCTGCGCATTATTGCGATGCGGCAGCCAGTTGACCATGCGCTGGTTGACCAGCACCAGGCGGTCTTGCTCATCGTAGATTTCAATGCCGGCGGGCATGGCATCGATGGCGCGTTCCATCAGTTGGCGGTCATGATGGGCCTGTGCCTGGGTGGTGGCCAGGGCTTGCTGGGCTTGAATCAGCTCGGTCACATCCAGGCGCAGGCCCACCACATAACCCGAAGGCGTGCGCTGCTCGTAGACATGGAACCAGCGTTCTGCGTACTGCTGCAAAAGCGGTTCGCTGCGGCTGCCGCGCTCGGCCAGGCGCTGCTCCAGCCAGCGCGTTTCATTGCCGACGGCGTCTTGAATCGCGCCACTTTGCAGCGCTTTTTGCAGCACGGTTTGCAGCGACACGCCAGGCTGCAACTCGGCGGCCACACTGGGGTAGAGCCGGCGCAAGGCTTGATTGCACAGCAGCAGCCGGTCGCGGCGGTCCCACAGCTCAAAGCCCGCCGGCATGGCCTCAATGGCTTCGTTGATGATTTGCTGCCAGTCTTGCTCGCGCGCCATCTGGGCCGCCAGGCTGCGTTGCCAGGCCCGCCAAGCGCCGAACAAGCAGGCCAGCAGGGCGCACAGGCTGAGCGTTTGCAGCAACGCCGGCCATGGCGGGGTGAGTTGCGGGGCAAGTTGCGGAGTGAGTCGCAGGGCCAGTGCCGCCAGCGCCGATGCTGCTGCCGCACCTAGCCATCGCGGCAGAGCGCGCAAATCTTCCTTGCACTGTAGGAATACGTCTGCCATGGGCGCCCAAGCTTGTGCGGGGCCCCTTGCTTTTCTTGAACCCCGACCGGCCTATTCTGGCCGACTTGTCCCTGCACCCAATGGGGGCTAATCCGAATGCCTTTCAGACTGTGGCCGCAGCGCTTCCCAGCGTTGCGGCGTGCCGACATCGACCCAGGTGCCCCGGTACAACTCGGCGCCCAGGGCCTGGCGCGCAATGGCGTCCTCCAGACTGGGGCGCAGGGCGGCTTTTTGGCCCAGCGGCAGGCTCGCGAACAGGCGGCGCTTGAACAGGCCCACGCTCGCCCAGGTGTAGCGCGGCAGCACGTCGTTGCTGGCCAGGCCTTGGGGGCTGATGCCGAAATCACCTTTCGGGTGATGCGGGCTGTTGGGCGCCAGCCAGAGGTGGGCGTCCAGCGGGCCTTGGGCGAAAGTTTGGGCAAAGCCGGCATCGAACTGGAAATCGGGCAGGTAGACGTCACCCGAGACGACCCAGAAGGCCTCGTCCCCGTCGGCACATAACAAGTCCAGTGCCCGGCGGATGCCGCCGGCCGTTTCCAGCGCGCCGCCGGGCTCGGCCGATTCGTCGCTGTAATGCAGGCGCAGGCCGGGGAACTGGGCGGCGAAGCGCGCCCCGTCACCCAGCAGCTGGGGGAACTGGGGGCTGAGCCAGGCGGTATTAATGATGATGTCGCGCACGCCAGCGCGGGCCAAGGCTTCGATATGCCATTCGATCAGGGGTCGGCCCATCACGGGCAGCAGGGGTTTGGGGCAGTGGTCGGTGAGCGGCCGCATGCGCTCACCGCGCCCGGCCGCGAGGATGATGGCTCGCATGGCCGGGAGTGTAGGGCCAGCCTCAATCCAGGCAGGCCGTTCAGGCCAGACCGGGCGACTCAGCGGCGTTGAGGTCGGGACCGCTGACGGGAATCCAGACCTGGAAGCAAGTGCCCTTGCCGGGGGTGGACTCCACCTCGATGCGCCCGCCATGTTTTTGAATGATGGAGAAGGACAGCGACAGGCCCAAGCCCGTGCCCTGACCCACCGATTTGGTGGTGAAGAAGGGGTCGAAGATGCGCCGCAGCACCTCGGGCGGCATGCCCGAGCCGTTGTCGATCACCTTGATGCAGACCCAGTCGTCCACGCAGCGGGTGCTGAGCTGAATTTCGCCGCGCGTTTCAATCGCATGGCTGGCGTTGACGATCAGGTTCATGAAGACCTGATTGAGCTGGGCGGCCAGGCAGCGCACGGCGGGCAGCGTGCCGTAGTCCTTCTTGATCTCGGCCTTGTACTTGATTTCGTTCATCACCACATTGAGTGTGGAGTCCAGGCCTTTGTTGATGTCGGCGTCTTGCCAGTCGGACTGGTCGACCCGGGAAAAGTCCTTCAGGTCCTGCACGATCTTCTTGACCCGGTTCAGGCCTTCTTCGCTTTCTTGCAGCAGCAGGGGCAGGTCTTCGTGGATGAAGTCGAAGTCCGCCGCTTTGCGCAGCTGGGTGATCTGGGCATGCACGGCGGCGGGCAGATGTTCGATGCCGACGCATTCGAACAGGCCGATCAGCTGCAGCATCGACTCCATATAGCGCCGCATCGTGCCGAGGTTGGAGGACACAAAGCCCACCGGGTTGTTGATCTCATGTGCCACGCCGGCCGCCAACTGGCCGATGGAGGCCAGCTTCTCGGATTGCAGCAGCTGGCTTTGCGCTTCGGCCAGGCGCGCATTGGTCTCTTTCATTTCGCCGTAATTGCGCACCAGCTCGCGCTGCGCGCGCATCACATCGCTGCGGTCCTGCAGCAGCCACCAGACGCTGGCGCTGGGGTTGTGAGCGTCCGAGCTGTAGGCAATCATCTGCACCCAGATCTGATTGCCCGCCGCGGTGATCATGGTCATCTCGTGCGCCAGAGATTCGCCGCGGGCCAGCACCGGAATGGCTTTGCGAACCAGGTCGGTGTAGGCCTGAGGGTTGGCGAAGAAACGCCGGCTGTACTCGCCTTCCGCACTGGCGTCGGCCAGCTCAAAAATTTCGGAGAACTTTTTGTTGGCGCGCAGGATGCGGTGCCCGCTGGTGCAAAGAATTCCGACCGAGGCGTTCTCCATGAAGGCGTCCAGCTCCAGATGGCTTTTCAAGGCGTCGGCGGTGCGCATGGCTACCAGTCGTTCCAGCTCTTGCTGGTGGCGCTTGAGGGCGTCTTCGGCCAGCCGCCGCTCGGTCACATCCTGCATGGTGGCGATGGCGCCCACCGTTTTCCCTTGCACGTCAAACAGCGGCACGGCGGTGCAGAAAATCCAGCGGCCGCTGCCCAGCAGATGGGGATAGAACTGCTCGATCTCCACCGCATTGGGCACCAGGCTGGATGGGCGCAAGGCCGCGCCGTAGAGCTGCTCCAGCTGCGGCCGCAACTCGGGCTGAATCAGCATCTGCGCCAGCAGGGGGCGCGGCTCCGGGTAAAAGGCCCGCCAGGCGTCGGCGCTGCCGATGATGTCGAAGGCCTCGATGCCGGTCAGCTGCGCGCAGCCCGAGTTCCAGTGGCTGACGCGGCTATTGGCGTCCAGCACCAAGGTCGGTACCGGGTTGTTTTCCAGGATCTGCTGCATCACCCTGCCGACGTCCAGCAGGGTCATCTGCACATGGCGCATATCGCTCAAATCCATGCAGGTCAGCAATGCCAGCTTGCCTGCAGCGCTGCTGCAGTGGCGGGCCGTCACTTCGAGGTAACGAATCGAGCCATTGGCCGTCATCGCTTCGCACTCTAGGGCCGGCAGCTGCTCGCTCTCGCTCAGGCAGCGTTCGCCATAGGCCTTCAAGGGCGCGATGAAGTCCTGCGTCGCCCAGGCGTAATGCGGCATGGCTTGCAAGTCCGCCAGGCCGTAGCCCAGCAGGCGTTGCATGGCCGAGTTGGCAAACAAGATCGACTGTCCGCCATGCACCAGTACCGGCGCGCTGACGGCCTCCAGAGTGGCGGTCTGCAAATCGTCCAGCACCGACTCGAACGCGGCGCTTGAGGGGCGCTGCAGCGGGGTGGGGAGCGGGGCGCTGCTGCTGGTGCTGTGAAATTCAAGCATGTTGCACCTTCGGGCTGGCACTTGGGGCTGCGGCGGGCGGCTTGGCCTTGGAGGCCCCTGACGCTGCGGCTTGCTTGACGAAGAAGCTCAGGTTCAGGCCATCGCGCGCTTCCAGTTCACGCACCTGCTTGATCACCGGCACGGAGAAGCTGAAGCCTACCGGCAGCAGCACGCTGCCATGCGGGCTGAGCAAGGGGCGCGACAGTTTCATGCCGGGGCGCAAGCCTTCGGAATTCACCTCGGTGTCGGCATCGGCTTCCTGCGCCATCTCCAGCAGCACCTCGTCGAAGGCCTTCAACACCTCGGGGTCGTAGCGGGCTGGCGCGCCTTCGCGGATGGCGGCCACGGCCTCGACCGTGGAGAACTCTTTTTCGGCCAGCTTGCCGCTGATGAGCGACTCGTAGGTGCTGGCGATATTGATGATTTGCGAACCCAGCGGCACCTCATAACCCGTCAAACCATCGGGGTAGCCATTGCCGTCAATGCGCTCTTGTTGCGAGCGAATGATGACGGCGGTTTGGCGCAGGCGCCCCAGTGGCGTCAGTGCCGCTTGCGCCATGATGGGGTGTTGCTTGTAGGCGCTGAACTCCTGGCCGTCCATCAGGGAGACGGTCTTGTTGAGCAAGTTGTCAGGCAGGCCGATCTTGCCCACTTCATGCAGCAGGCCGGCGTTGTAGATGTCCAGCGCTTCCTTGTCGTCCAGCGCCATATGTTCGGCAATGCGCCTGGCCAGGGTGGCCACCCGGTGGCCGTGGCCGGCCACGCTGCCGTCGCGCAATTCCAGCAAGCCCGCGAACACGCTGATGGACAGGGCGAAGTTCTCCTCCAGCTGCACATTGAGCTGCTCCAGCCTTTGGTTGCTGGCCGCAATTTCTTGCAGATTGGCTTCGAGCTTGTTGTTGGCCTGGGCCAACTCGTTGGTGCGCTCGCTGACGCGGCGCTCCAGTTCGCCGTTGACATTGCTGAGGCTGTCATTGGCCTGCTGCAGCTGGCTGTTGGCGTCTTGCAGCTGTGTATTGGCCTGCGCGAGTTGTTGGTTGAGGTCTTGAAGTTCCTGGGTTTGGGCCTGGTTCAGCTGCGCCAGGCGCCGGTTCTCGCGCTCCAGCTGCTGGCGCCGCAGGCCGTCTTGCACCGCCAGCACAATTTCCTGATCGTCCCAGGGCTTGCTGATGTAGCGGTTGATCTCGCCGCGGTTGATCGCGCCAATGGTGGAGGTGATGTCGGCATAGCCGGTCAGCAAGATGCGCACGACCTCGGGCCAGCCTTGCCGCACCTGTTCAAGGAATTGCACGCCGTCCATCTCCGGCATGCGCATGTCTGAGACGACCAGATCCACATGCTGGGCTTGCAGCAGGGCCAAGCCGGCCGCCCCGCCCTCGGCCAACAGCACCTGGTAGCCCAGGGGGCGGAACAAGCGCCGCAGGGCACTGAGGATGGAAGGCTCGTCATCGACAAACAAGATGACGGCCGGTTCAACAGTTTGGTCGCTCATGAGCGCCCTCCTTGCTGCAGCGGATGTTTACCTCGACAAGGTAGCTAGAGTTCCGCCGCGCTTGAAGGGTATGCCTTTGCGTCCGTTCATGGTGCGCCGGCCGCATTCCCCGCCGTGAACAATGGCACGGCAGGCCCTGGCTTGTGGGTATGGGTACCGGCGCAGGCGGGCGCCGGCCCGTCAGGCCAGGCTGGGCCCCAGGCCTAGCGGGGCGGGCAGGGCGGCCAGCACCTTCTGGAACAGCTGCACATAGTCTTGCGACGGTGCATGGCCGGCCAGCGGGTCCTGGTTGGCGGCAAAGGCATCGTCAAGCTCTGCCCAGTCGGCGTTGTTGAGCATCTTCAAGGCCAGCGGCAGCACCTCGCGCTCTTCGATCTCCATATGCTGCAAATAGCATTTGACGTAGTGCTGAGCCTTTTCCTCGAAGGCGGCACGGCGCGCTTCCCCCATCATCTCGTAGGCCAGCAGGGCGTGTTCCAGCTCGCGGATGGCGTGCTCGCCGCGGCGGTGGTCTTCATCGAGCTTGTCCAGCACACCGCGGACCTCCGGCGCGCGGGCGCGCAGCTTGGGGAAGAGCAGCAGGCTTTCCTTGGGGTGGTGCAGGCGCTCGGGGAATTCGTCGACGTAGAACAACATGGCCCGCAGGGCGCCAAAGTCCGGCAGCACGCCGTGCCGGCGCTGCTCGGCCAGCAGCAGCGGGATAGTGCGCAGCATCGCGGCCAGCGCGCTGTGCTCGTCTTGAATGACTTTGAGGGTCAGCGGCGTGGCCCGGCTTGAACTCTGGCTCATGACATGTCTCCATCGGCTGTTTTTGTCTGCCAAAGGGTGCCAGAACATGGCCGGCCAGCCTTGTTTTAAGTCAATACTTGGCACGCTGTCAGCGCGCGAAGTTGCAGGCGCTGGCGGCAAAGTCGCGTCTGCCACGTAAAATCACGGGTTACCCCCTAACTCCTCACCTGCGAAGCTCATGGCTAATACCGCTGCAAGCAACACCACCCTGATGGCCAACGCCATCCGCGCACTGGCCATGGACGCCGTGCAGCAAGCCAATTCCGGCCATCCCGGCGCGCCCATGGGCATGGCCGATATCGCCGTGGCCCTGTGGAGCCGCCATCTGCGCCACAACCCGACGAACCCCCAGTGGGCTGATCGTGACCGCTTCGTGCTGTCCAACGGCCACGGCTCCATGCTGATTTACGCGCTGCTGCATCTGACGGGCTATGACCTGCCGATCGAAGAGCTGAAGGCCTTCCGCCAGCTGCACAGCAAGACCCCCGGCCACCCCGAAGTGGGCATCACCCCCGGCGTTGAGACCACCACCGGCCCGCTGGGTCAAGGCATCACCAATGCCGTGGGTCTGGCCCTGGCCGAGAAGATGCTGGCCAAGGAATTCAATATCGACGCGCACAAGATCGTCGACCACCACACCTACGTTTTCCTGGGTGATGGCTGCCTGATGGAAGGCATCAGCCACGAAGCCGCCTCGCTGGCTGGCGCCTGGAAGCTGAACAAGCTGATCGCCATCTACGACGACAACGGCATCTCCATTGACGGCCAGGTCGCCCCTTGGTTCGCCGACAACACCGCCCAGCGTTTCGAAGCCTATGGCTGGAACGTGGTCGGCCCGGTGGACGGCCATGATGTCGACGCTGTTGACGCCGCCATTGCCAAGGCCAAGCTGAGCACAGACAAGCCGACCCTGGTGATCGCCAAGACGCATATCGGCAAGGGCTCGCCCAACCGCGCCAACACCGCCAAGGCGCACGGCGAGCCGCTGGGTGTTGAAGAAATCAAGCTGACTCGCGAGTCCATCGGCTGGGCGCATGAGCCCTTCGTGATCCCGCAAGAGGTCTATGCCGACTGGGACGCCAAGGCCGCCGGCGCCAGCCAGGAAGCCGCCTGGGACGAGCGTTTTGAAGCCTACGCCACCGCTCACCCCGAGCTGGCCGCCGAGTTCTTGCGCCGCATGGCCGGCGTGCTGCCTGCCGACTTCGCGCAAACCGCTGTGGACGCCGTTGTGGCCGCCCACACCAAGGGCGAAACTGTGGCCAGCCGCAAGGCCAGCCAGATCGCGCTGGAAGCCTTCACCGCCGCAGTGCCTGAGCTGCTGGGCGGCTCGGCCGACCTGACCGGCTCCAACCTGACCAACACCAAGTCGACCCCGGCCTTCCGCGTCGAAGCCGACGGTTCGTCCAACGGCGGCCGCCACATCAACTATGGCGTGCGCGAGTTCGGCATGGCCGCCATCATGAACGGCGTGGCCCTGCACGGTGGCTACATCCCCTACGGTGGCACCTTCCTGACCTTCAGCGACTACAGCCGCAACGCCATCCGCATGGCCGCGCTGATGAAGCAGCGCGTCATCCATGTGTTCACGCACGACTCCATCGGCCTGGGCGAAGACGGTCCGACCCACCAGTCCATCGAGCATGTCGCTTCGCTGCGCCTGATCCCTGGCCTGGACGTGTGGCGCCCCGCCGACACGACCGAAACCGCTGTGGCCTGGACCATGGCCATCGCCAGCGCCACCCGCCCCAGCGTGCTCGCCCTGAGCCGCCAGAACCTGCCTTACGCGCCCAAGACGGCCGTGGAAGACATCAGCAAGGGCGGCTATGTGCTGAGCGAGCCGGCCGACGCTGGCCTGAAGAAGAAGGCCCGCGGCGTCATCATCGCCACCGGCTCCGAAGTGCAACTGGCCCTGCACGCCCAAGCCAGCCTGGCTGCGCAAGGCATCCCGGTGCGCGTGGTCTCCATGCCTTGCACCAGCGTGTTCGATCGCCAAGACGCCAAGTACAAGCAAAGCGTGCTGCCGGCCGGTCTGCCGCGCGTGGCCGTTGAAATGGGCGTGACGGACGGCTGGTGGAAGTACGGCTGCGCCGCCGTGGTGGGCATCGACAGTTACGGCGAGTCGGCACCCGCACCGGTGCTGTTCAAGCACTTTGGCTTCACCACCGAAAACGTGGTCGACACCGTCAAGGTCGCGCTGGGCGTCGCCAAGCTCAAGGGCGGCAAGCGCTGAGTCTGCGCACAAACGCCGGAAGGCGTTTGCTGGCTGACGAAGGCCCAGCGGCGATACCAGCAGCTGGGCTGAGTATGTGAATCCAGCGGTAGCGGCTTAATGCGGCTCCCAAGAAGGATCCCGAGAGGGGCAAGGCTTTTGATGAGCCTTGCCCTTTTTTCATGTCTGTTTCATCTTGAAGCGGGTCATATCAACAATTTTCCTAGCCTGCCGGCCAGTGATACTTGCGGCCGAAATCAAAAGACGGGGCGCCCCAGGGCAGCCCCAGTTCAATCAGGGAAGGGAGTGATGATGGTGACGAGCGTGAACGTGCGAGCCTGGTTCTTTGCGGGCTTGCTGGCCTGTTTGGGTACCGCGCCGCTGCAGGCGCAGACCGTGCTGCCCGACGAGCAGGCGCGTGAATGGATGCAATGCCTCAGCAGGGGCACGGAAAGTTTGGCCTACCCGGAGCAGCACCGCGCCATCAAGTCAGGCGGCTTTGTGCGGGTCAAGCTGAGTTTCGAGCGTGCCGATGGCCCGCCGCAGGTGGAGGTGCTGTCCCGTGCGATTCCCGAAGGCCTGCTGGACGCCGTGCAGGCCTATCTGCGTCAATACCGAGTGCCTTGCTTGCCGGCCGGCAAGACGGTGCTGGCGGTGCAGGAATTCAGCTTTACGCCGCAGTCGGCCACGGAGGTGAATTGGAGCGATGTGCGCGGCGTCAGCAATATGCGCTCAGAAAAGGTGAGGCAGTGCATGCGCACGCCGCCCGACACGGTGCGGCTGAACTCGACCTACGCCCTGGCTTCCCGCCTCAAGCAAAAAGACTATGGCAACCTCGTGCTGAAGATGCGTTTTGAGGCGGCCGATCGCTCGCCGCAGATCACGGTGGTTTATGACAGCGTGCCGCCCGACTTCCGCCAGCCGGTGCTGGACTATGTGGCGCAGTACCGCATGCCCTGCGTGGACGAAGGTGGTGAGCCCATCACCGTGCAACAGCAATTCCACGTCAACAACTCGGGCTCTGGCAAGCTCATGACCTTGAAGGACTTGGACTTGGCCACCTTCCTCCGTGCGGTCAAGGGAATCGATCAGCAAAAGGTGAACTTCGATCTGGGCACCATGGACTGCCCGTTTCAACTCATGTGGCGCGTGGGCATGCCGATCCAAAAGAATGAGGTGGGCGAGGTGGGTGCACGCAATCTCAACCGCACCGAATTCATGGCCTGGCTGGCGGAACTGAGCCTCAATGTGCCCCCCGAGGCGCTGGAGCAATTGCTGGGGCAGTCCATGGTGATCAGCGTGCCTTGCGGGGCCGTCAAGCTGGGCGATTGAGGGCGATGGGCGCAGGCCGGACGGAGCGCAGGGCCGCAAGCAACTAAACTTGCGTCAGTTCCGGATTCCAATCATCGCTTCCACATCAAAGGAGAACTCTTCCATGACGATCAAAATCGGTATCAACGGCTTCGGCCGCATCGGCCGTATGGTGTTCCGTGCTGCCATCGCGAACTTCAAGGACATTGAAGTCGTTGGCATCAATGACTTGCTGGAGCCGGACTACCTGGCTTACATGCTCAAGTACGACAGCGTGCACGGCAAGTTCGACGGTGAAGTCTCGGTCGAGGGCAACACCCTGGTCGTCAATGGCAAGAAGATCCGCCTGACCCAAGAGCGCGATCCCGCCAACCTGAAGTGGAACGAAGTCGGCGCCGACATCGTCATCGAAGCCACCGGCCTGTTCCTGGACAAGGCCTCGGGCGAGAAGCATCTGGCCGCTGGCGCCAAGAAGGTGGTGTTCTCCGCCCCTTCGAAGGACGACACCCCGATGTTCGTCTACGGCGTCAACCACAAGACCTACGCCGGCCAAGCCATCATCTCCAACGCTTCGTGCACCACCAACTGCCTGGCTCCGCTGGCCAAGGTGCTGAACGACAAGTGGGGCATCAAGCGCGGCCTGATGACCACCGTGCACGCTGCCACCGCCACGCAAAAGACCGTGGACGGCCCGTCCAACAAAGACTGGCGCGGCGGCCGCGGCATTCTGGAAAACATCATTCCTTCGAGCACTGGCGCTGCCAAGGCCGTGGGCGTGGTGATTCCCGAGCTGAACAAGAAGCTGACCGGCATGAGCTTCCGCGTGCCCACCTCCGACGTGTCGGTGGTTGACCTGACCGTGGAGCTGAACAGCGAAGCCACGTACAAGGAAATCTGCGCCGAGTTCAAGGCCCAGTCGGAAGGCGCGCTCAAGGGTGTGCTGGGTTACACGGAAGACAAGGTCGTCGCGACCGACTTCCGCGGCGATGCCCGCACCTCCATCTTCGACGCCGATGCCGGCATCGCGCTGGACAGCACCTTCGTCAAGCTGGTGGCTTGGTACGACAACGAGTGGGGCTACTCGAACAAGGTGCTGGAAATGGTCAAGGTCGTTTCCGCCTGATAGAACGCCGCAGATGCTTGGCCGGTGAGTTTTCCGAGCCAAGCTCGCACGGCACCGAGCCCCGCCCTTTGGCGGGGCTTTTTTTCGCCTGTATCAAATTGAAAAGAGCCGCATGCTTCGCTTTTCTTCACAGACGCTGCTGGGAGCCGCGCCTAAACTCTGAGGCGGCATTCCCCTTCGCCCGTACCCAAGAGGCCAGCACCATGCAGACCCCCAACAACTCGACGGCCTTTTTCCGCCTTTTCGGCCTGAGCCTGCTGGGCGCCGCCCTGGCTCTGGCTTTGCCGCAGCGGCCGGTGCAGTCCGCGGCCCTGGCCGTCTCGGCCGACACGCAAGCCCGTGTCATCGTGCGCTTCAAACCGCAAGCGGCTAGCGTGCGCGCCAAGATCATGTCGACCCGCATGGACGCCGCCAACGCCCGCGATGTGGCGCAGACCCGCGCCACCGCCCTGGGCTTGCGTACGGGGCTGAACAGCCGCAACGCGCAAGGCTTGCGGGCCCATCTGAGCCTGGATGAGCGCACCCACGTCATCACCGCCAGCGGCATGAGTTCCGCCGACTTGGCGCGCAGCTTGGCCGCTGACAGCGAGGTGGAACTGGCCGTGGTGGATCAACGCCGCCGCCATACCTCGGTCACCCCCAGTGACGCCCTGTACGCGGGCAATGGCGGCATCGCGCCCAGCGGCGGCAATGGCTCGGCCAATGGCCAGTGGTATTTGAAGGCGCCGGCGGGCGAGGTGGTGTCCAGCGTCAATGCCCCGGCAGCCTGGGACATCACAACCGGCAACCCGGCCGTCGTCGTGGCGGTCCTCGACACCGGCGTGCGCTTTGACCACCCGGATCTGAGCGGCCAGTTCGTGGCCAGCAGCGCGTTTTCCACCGGCAAGGTGGGCTACGACATGATTGGCTACAGCAATGCCAGCGCGGTGGGCACGGCCAATGACGGCAATCGCAATGATGATGACCCTTCAGATCCCGGTGACTGGGTCAGCCAGGCCGACATCACCGGCGGCACCCTGGGCTCGGGTTGCGACAGCAATGACATCACCAATAGCTCCTGGCATGGCACCCGCACAGCCGGCCTGATCGGCGCGGCCAGCAATAACGCACAAGGCATTGCCGGCGTGGGCTGGGGCATCAAGCTGCTGCCCATCCGCGTGCTGGGCAAATGCGGCGGTTACGACTCCGACATCATGGCTGGCATGAAATGGGCCGCCGGCATCGCCGTGGCCGGCCTGCCGACCAACCCCAGCCCGGCCAAGGTCTTGAATATGAGCTTGGGCGGCACGGCCTCTTGCACCGGCGGAACAGGCACGCTGTACCGCGACACCATCAGCCAGGTCACGTCCGCAGGCGCAACAATCGTGGCGGCGGCCGGCAATAGTGAGGGCCAGGCCGTTGGCATCCCCGGCAACTGCCCCGGCGTGATCGCGGTGGCCGCCCTGCGCCATGTGGGCAGCAAGGTCGGCTTTTCCAGCATCGGCCCGGAGGTGACGATTGCGGCGCCTGGTGGCAATTGCGTCAACCTCAGCGGCGCCTGTCTCTTCCCCATGCTGAGCACCACCAATAGCGGCAGCACCAGCCCGGTGGCCAATGACGGCAGCTACACCAATAACAGCGCCTCCGTAGGCACCAGCTTTTCCGCGCCCATCGTAGCGGGCACGGTGGCATTGATGCTGTCGGCACGACCCAGTTTGTCAGCCGCTGATGTCACGGCGCTGCTAAAGAGCACGGCGCGACCTTTCGTCACCAAGGGCGGTACGGCCGGCATTCCGCAATGCACGGCCCCGTCCAGTACTGTGCAAGACGAGTGCTACTGCACCATCAGCACCTGCGGCGCCGGCATGCTGGACGCTGGCGCGGCGGTGGCTGCGGCGCAAGCCGCCAATGCGGTGACGGTCCAGATCAGCAGCGCCCCGGCCATCCCCACTGCCACACAAGCGGTGACCTTGACGGGGAGCAGTGCTGGATTGGCGGCCGGGCGCACGATTGCCAGTTCAGTCTGGAGCATCGTCAACGGCGGTGGCATCGTTGCGGCCTTTGACTCGGGCGCCAACAGCATGACGGCCGCGCTGACACCCAGCGCTGCTGGCAGCTTCACCGTCAAGCTGACGCTCACCGATGATCAAGGCCTGAACTACAGCAATACCAGCACCGTCACGGTGGCTGCGACGCCTGCGCCTGCACCGGCGCCCACGCCTACGCCTACGCCTACGCCTACGCCTACGCCTACGCCCATTTCCTCCGACGGCGGTAGCGGCGGCGGTGGCGGCGGTGCCGCCGGTGGCTGGTGGGTTGTTCTGCTGGGCTTGGCCAGCTGGGTGTTGCGGCGCCGGGTTCAGGCCTGAGCTTGAGCTCCAACGCAGGCGCTTAGCGCGCCCGCAAGCCTCAGCGGCTGGCGTTCGGCAAGGCCGTTGGCTTGGCGGCTGCTGCTGAGGCGGCAGCAGGGCCGCTAGCTGCTGCCGAGGCCGCAGATGCGGCTGCAGAAGAAGCGGGAGCAGAAGAAGATGCTGCCGCTGCCCCCACATTGGGCACCGCCAGACAAGGCTTGAAACCGGGGGCCAGGGCCGGGTCGCGGCTCAGCTCGGTCAGCTTGGCGCGCAAAGCGGGGCTGGCTTGTGGCACTTGCAAGGTGTGCAGATTGACGGGGGCCTGCAGTTGCAGCACGCGCAGGCCCTTGAGTGCGCGGCGGTCCAGCGCAGCCAACTGTGCGGCGGCGGCCTTCTCGCTGGCGTGACGGCTGAGGATCATGCTGGGCATCTCGGCCGGCATGCCTTGCAGATACTCAAAGTCGATCTTCATCTTGCGATAAGTGTCTTCCTTGCGTTCCTGGAAGTCCTTGCTGGGCAGCTTGATGCTGGCCACGGCCCACACGCCGGGCTGCTCGCTGTGCTGGGGCTGGAAGTCGGTGGGCGTGATGCCCGCGCGGGCCAGCACGCTTTGCACGGCCTGCAGGGCGGCGTCGCCTTGCAGCGGGCCAAGCTCCAGGCAACTTGGCGCTTGCTGGGCCTTGGCGGCGGCCAAGCCTTGCGGGCTGAAAACCTGCACCAGGTCGGGCTTGAGCTGGCGTGCGGCGCGTTCGGGTTCGCTGTCCCCGCGGGCCTTGATGCCGACGGCTTCATCGAGCCAGCCGCGCGTCCAGGCGAAAAACAAGGTGTTGATCAGCAGCAGAAAGACCAGCAGGGCACGCAAGAACATGGTCAGTTGGCTCCGCCCGTGTCGTCATCAAAAAAGCGCAGGCTGACTTCGCCGCCGGTGACGGCTTGCAGGCCTTGATCGGCGGTTTCCAGCATCAGCTCGCCGCTGGCGCTGATGCCCCGTGAAATGCCGTGCAGAGGGCCGGCGCTGACCTGTCGGCCCAGGGTCAGGTCTCGTCGCGCGTAAGCGGCTTGGCCGGCCGCGAAGCCCTGGGCCTGGAAGTCCAGCAGGGCGCGTGCCATGGCGGGGGCAATCAGGGCCAGGGCTGCCGGGGCGCTTAAGCCCGGGTGCAGCTCGGACAGCGTCGCAAAGCCGGTTTGATACTGGCTGGGCGAGGCTTCAAAGTCGGCGCTGACCGGCTTGATGTTCAGGCCCACGCCGATGATGACCATGCGCTGCGCGCCGGCCGGCACGGTTTCAATCAGGATGCCGCCGAGCTTGCGGCCGTCCAGCCAGATGTCGTTGGGCCACTTCAGCATCAGCTGCGGGCTTTGGCCCGGCGCCAAGTCGGGCTCCAGCGCATCGGCAATGGCGGCGCCGACCGCCAGCGACAGGCCTGACCAATCCTTCACCGCCATCGGCAAGCCCAGCGAAAAGGTCAGCGAGCTGCCCTCGATGCCTGAGAGCCAAGCCCGGCCGAGGCGGCCGCGGCCATGCGTTTGCTGTTCCGCCACCAGCAAGCAGGGCTGCATATCGTGGGAGCGCCGGCCGTAGGGCAGAGGCGTGCCGCTGTGCGGATCGCTGCGCACGCGTTCCAGCAGGGTGGTGTTGGTGGATTCAGTGCGGGCCAGCACCTCGATGCTGATGTCGGGCAGCAGCGGGGTCATTGCCAGCCACAAGGCTTCGGCGTGCCAGTCTTGGTAATGGGGGGCTTCTGTACCGGGCATGGTGGGCGGCGCTTGCGCTAGCGTTTTGGCGCCAGCATGGTGCCACGGCAATGCGGGCTACCGCAGTAGCAGGCGAATTCTTTTTTCAGCTTAGGCGTGTAGCGCTCGTCAATGGTCAGGCCGTAGTCGTAGAACAGCTCTTCGCCGGGGCTCAGGTCCACCAGAGCCTTGATGAAGACGCGACCGTCCACTTCGTCGGTCTCGCAATTGGGTTCGCAGCTGTGGTTGATCCAGCGCGAGCTATTGCCGCCGACCAGGGCATCGATGACGCGGCCGTCCTCGATGTGGAAGTAGAAGGTGTGGTTGGGCTGGCTGGGGTCGTGGGGGTGGCGGTCCATGGCCTCGTCCCAGCTGATGCGCTCACCGGTGTACTCGATGATGGTGTCGCCCGCCGCGATGGGTGCGACGACATAGACTCCGCGTCCATGCACACCCGAACTGCGCACCACAATACGGCGGCCCTTGGCGGCGGCGGCTTTGACCGGAACCTGCTTGGCGGCGACCGGGGACTTTTTACGAGCGGCTTGCGTCATCGAGTTTGTGGTTACAGTGAATTCATGGGTGTGCGCGTGCGCGTACACATGCGTAGGCGCATGCGCGAGGCCGGATTGTAGGCAGAGCGGACCGTGATGCACCTGAGCTGAACAAGAAAACATCATTAGCGAAACCATGAGCAAAACACTGATCATTGCCGAGAAGCCCTCCGTGGCGCAGGACATCGTGCGGGCGCTCACGCCCAGCGCGGGCAAGTTCGACAAACATGACGAGTACTTCGAGAGCGAGCAATACGTGGTCAGCTCGGCCGTCGGCCACTTGGTGGAGATCAAGGCGCCGGAGGAGTTCGACGTCAAGCGCGGGAAGTGGAGCTTTGCCAATCTGCCGGTGATCCCGCCGCACTTCGACCTCAACCCGATCGACAAGGTCAAGGGCCGCCTGAACGCCCTGGTCAAGCTGATCCGCCGCAAGGATGTAACCCATCTGATCAACGCCTGTGACGCGGGCCGCGAAGGTGAGCTGATCTTTCGCTTGATCGTGCAATACGCCGGCACCGCCAAGACGGCCATTGCCAAGCCGGTGGAGCGCCTGTGGCTGCAGTCGATGACGCCGCAAGCCATTCGCGAGGGCTTTGAGAAGCTGCGCAGCGATGCGCAGATGCTGCCCCTGGCCGATGCGGCACGCTGCCGCTCGGAGGCTGACTGGCTGGTCGGTATCAACGGCACGCGGGCCATGACGGCCTTCAACTCGCGTGACGGCGGCTTCTTCCTGACTACCGTCGGCCGGGTGCAGACGCCCACGCTGTCCATCGTGGTGGAGCGTGAAGAAAAGATCCGCAAGCACGTCGCGCGCGACTATTGGGAAGTGCGCGGCCAGTTCGACGCTCAAGCCGGCCAGTACGAAGGCAAGTGGTTTGACCCCAGCTGGAAGAAGGACGAAGACCTGGAGCGCCGCGCCGACCGCGTGTGGGACCGCGCCACGGCCGACGCCATTGCCAAGGCTTGCCTGCACCAGCCCGCCACCGTCACCGAGGAAAGCAAGCCCAGCAACAGCAGCTGCGGCGGCTTGTACGACCTGACCACCTTGCAGCGCGAGGCCAACTCGCGTTTCGGCTTCTCGGCCAAGACCACGCTGAGCCTGGCGCAGGCCTTGTACGAAAAACACAAGGTGCTGACCTACCCGCGTACCGACTCGCGCTATCTGCCCGAGGACTATCTGAACGTGGCCAAGCAAACGGCCGAGATGATCGCCAGCGAAGACATGCCCGGCCCGCTGCGCGAGTTGGCCACGCATGCCCGCAAGGCCTTGAAGGAAGGCTATATCAAGCCGACCAAGAAGGTGTTTGATAACAGCAAGGTCTCGGATCACTTTGCCATCATCCCGACGCTGCAAGCCCCCAAGAGCCTGACCGACATCGAGGCCAAGCTCTACGACATGGTGGTCAAGCGCTTCCTGGCGGTGTTCTTCCCGCCGGCCGAGTTCATGGTCACCACCCGCATCAGCACCGTCAAGGCTGAGGGTCAGCAATACAACTTCCAAACCAACGGCAAGGTGCTGGTCAAGCCGGGCTGGTTGGCCGTCTACGGCAAGGAAGCGCAGGAAGACGATGCCAATCTGGTGGCCGTGGCCCCTGGCGAAGTGGTGCGTACCGAAGGCGTGGACGTGAAGTCCCTGGCCACCAAGCCGCCGGCTCGTTACACCGAAGCCACGCTGCTGTCGGCCATGGAAGGCGCGGGCAAGCTGATCGAAGACGAAGAGCTACGCGCCGCCATGACCGAGAAAGGCCTGGGTACGCCAGCCACCCGCGCGGCCACCATCGAAGGTTTGCTGACCGAGAAATACATGGTGCGCGACGGCCGCGAGCTGATCCCTACCGCCAAGGCCTTCCAGCTGATGACGCTGCTGCGCGGCCTGCAGGTGGACAACCTGACCAATCCGCAGCTCACCGGCGAATGGGAGTTCAAGCTCTCCGAGATGGAGAAGGGCCGCCTGAACCGCGACACCTTCATGGCCGAGATCGCGGCCATGACCGAGCGCGTGGTGCAAAAAGCCAAGGAATACGACCGTGACACCATTCCCGGCGACTACGCCACGCTGAAGGCCCCGTGCCCCAAATGCGGAGGCGTCGTCAAAGAAAACTATCGCCGCTTCACCTGCACCGGCAAGGACGGCGCTGCGGAGGGCTGCGGCTTCTCCATCGGCAAGATTCCCGGCAGCCGCAGCTTCGAGTTGCATGAGGTCGAGAAGTTCTTGGTCGACAAAAAGATCGGCCCGCTGGAAGGCTTCCGCTCCAAGGCGGGTTGGCCCTTCACGGCCGAGCTGGCGCTGGTGTTCGACGATGAGTTGCAGAACTGGAAGCTGGAATTCGACTTCGGTGAAGACGCCAAGAAGGCCGAGGCCGATGGCGAGCCGGTGGACTTCAGCGCCCAGACCAGCTTGGGCCACTGCCCCAAATGCGGTGGCGGCGTGTTCGAGCATGGCAGCAACTATGTCTGCCAGAACGCCGTGGGCGCGGGCAGCAGCTGCGATTTCAAGAGCGGCAAGATCATCCTGCAGCAGCCCATCGAGTTGGGTCAGATGCAAAAGCTGCTGAGCACCGGCAAGACCGACTTGCTGGAGAACTTTGTCTCCAACAAGACCCGCCGTAAGTTCAAGGCCTTCCTGGCCTTTGACAAGAAGGAGGGCAAGGTGATGTTCGAGTTTGAGCCGCGTGCGGCCAAGCCGGGCGCCAAGACGGCGGCGAAGCCGGCAGCCAAATCAAGCGCCAAAGCCACCGCTGCCGCCACCGAGGCAGACGACACCGCATCCGCAGCGCCGGCCAAAAAGCCCGCTGCTAAAAAGGCGGCCGCTAAGAAAGTGGCGGCCAAGAAGACCAGCAAGGCTTGAGCCAGCACCCTGAGCGTTAAAAGCCGAAAAAGGATAGACGCTCAGGTGCTTTGTCGTATGGGAGGGGGGAAGCGATTCCCCGGGGAAGGATTGCATGGCGAAAAGGCGTAAGGCCTTGGGGCTACAAGCACGTCTGATGCTTGGCATAGCCGGCGTGGCCACCGCCTTGGTGGCGGTGGTGGGATGGGCTTGGAACCATCAAGTGGAGCAGCAGCTTGAGAGCGCTTTGCAAGCGCGCATGGCTCGCAGCATTCAGTTGGTCAAGAGCAATCTGGCCGCGCCGCTTTGGAATGTTGATCACGATGCGGTGAACCACCTGCTCGACGCGGTGATGGCCGATCCTGAGGTCTACGCCATCGAGTTGAGCAGCGAGCTGTCTGAGAAGCCCATCCTGCGCCGCCGCGCGCAAGAGGCGGTGGCGCCGCAGCGCCATGAATTCGTGCTGGACTATCCCGGCGATGAGCCCGGCCGCGTGCCCCAAGTCAAGCGCACCATGGCCAAGGCGGTGCTGGTGTTCAGCAGCGAGCAGGTGCGTGCGCAGATGGCAAAAGCCAATCGCTTCGTGCTGACCTTGGCCCTGGGCGTTTTGGCGGCCGTGATGCTGAGCTCCTTCTTCCTGGTGCGGCGCTTTGTCCAGCAGCCGGTGAAGCGTTTAGGTGAGCTGGCCCAGCGCGTGGCCGCCGGTGATCTGGGCGCACAGGCCGAGGTGGCGAATGATGATGAGATCGGCCAGCTAACGCGCCAATTCAATAGCATGAGCGCGCAGCTGAAGGCATCGTCCGATGGGCTCAAGCGCAGCGAAGCGCGCTACCGCAGCTTGTACGAGAACGCGCCCGAGGGCATTTTTCAGGCCGACGGACGTGGCCGCCTGCTGCGCCTGAATGTGGCGATGGCGCGCTTGTTGGGATTTGCCACACCGGCGCAGGCGCTGGAGGCTCATGGGCAGCTGCGCCGCCTGGTGGTGCTGGAGCGGCTGGACTATCTCAATCTGGCCCGCGCCTTATGGCGCGACGGCCGCGTGCAGCAGGTGCAGCTGGAACTGCAGCGCGAGGGCCGGCCCGTGTGGGTGGCGCTGACGGCGCATCGCACGCTCAGCGCCGATGGGCGCCAGCCCTTGATTGAAGGCATGGTCAGCGACATCACCCAACGCCGCTTGGCCGAGCAGGAGCTCATGCTGCACCGCGACCATCTGGAAGAGCTGGTGGCCGAGCGCACACGCGCGCTGCGCCAGGCCAGCACGCGGGCGGAAGTGTCGGGGCAGGCCAAGAGCCGCTTCCTCGCCACCATGAGCCATGAGTTCCGCACCCCCCTCAATGCCATCCTGGGTTTTTCGCAATTGCTGCAGATGGATACCCGCCTGAGCCCCGAGCAGATGAGCCGGGTGGATTCGATCCGCAACTCCGGCGAGCATCTGCTGAGCCTGATCTCCGATGTGCTGGACATGGCCAGCATCGAGGCCGGCAAGGTGCGCCTCAACCCCGGCCCGGTCGATCTGCGCGCCTTGCTGGACATGGCCGCCGACACGGTGCGGCTGCGCGCCATCGAGAAAGGCCTGAGCCTGGTGGTCGACCTGGGCCCACAGCTGCCGCAGCGCGTCGTGGTGGACGGTCAGCGCCTGCGCCAGGTGCTGCTCAATCTGCTCTCCAACGCGGTTAAGTTCACAGATGCCGGCGAGGTGCGGCTGCGCGTGGCACTGCTGGCTTGGCAAGGCGCCGCCGCAAGGCTCAGCTTCACCGTTAGCGACACCGGCATCGGCATTGCCGAAGAGCATCTGTCGCAGCTGTTTCAGCCCTTCGCGCAAGTAGCAGACGACGCCCGCTGCCTGGGCGGCACCGGCCTGGGCCTGTCCATCAGCCAGGAGCTGCTGGAACAAATGGGCAGTGAGATTCAGCTGCGCAGCCAGCCGGGGCAGGGTAGTGAGTTTGAATTCGAGTTGAGCCTGGAGATGCCGCAGAGTCACTGAGCGGCTGCGTCAAACGTGGGCGCGGTAATTTTCTCTTTTTGAAAAAATAGGGCTTACCTTAGTAGGACCTTCACAGCTTTTGCCTATCATCGGCCGCCTCGGTGCGCGGTCCCTTGTTGTCGAACTTGGCGCCGCCGCAGAACCATTCAAAAAGAGAGATTCGAGGGTGCCATGCTGCAGGATTTGACGTTGATGCGATTCGGACGAGTTGCAGGGTTTTGCCTTGCCGTGCTCGCCATGGTCGCGGGGCCCAACACCGCCGTAGCGGCCGAAGCCTCGCGCTTCCTGGCACCGGGCTTCACAAGCCTGGAGAAGAACGCCAATGTGGTGATCATGCCGGTGGACGTGGAGCTGTTTGAGCTGTCGGCCGGCGGTGTGGCTGAGCCCAAGGCCGACTGGACCAGCTCCGCCCAACAGCATATGAAGTCCGAGCTGGCCCGCAAGACCAAGATGCTGGGTCTGACCGGGGGTCATGTCTTGCCTGATTCTGAAGCCGATGAGTTTGCCGAGGAGATCGGCCTGCAAGCGGCGGTGGCACGCTCGATCAATTTGCATCACGCCATCGGTGGCATGTGGGCGCTGCCCAGCAAGAACGGCCAACTGGACTGGAATCTGGGTGATGCCATGAAGGGCATTCAAACCAAGACGCAAGCGCGTTACGGCCTCTTCGTTTGGGTGCGAGACAGCTACGCCAGCGCTGCGCGCAAGGCCACCATGGTGGCCATGGCCTTGTTCGGCGTTGGTCTGACCGGCGGCTCGCAAGTGGGCTACGCCTCCTTGGTTGATCTGCAAACCGGCCAGGTGCTGTGGTTCAACCGCTTGGCACGCGGCTCCGGCGACCTGCGTGAAAGCGCCGCAGCGGCCGAAACGATTGACATCTTGCTGACGAGCTTCCCGGCCGGCAAGTAAATGCGCCGCCGCCGTTTTATCGCCGCAGCTTGCGGCGCTGCGGCCTTGCCGCTTTCTGCCCGCGCAGCGGATGTCTCGATGGAGGGCTGGGCCTTGCCGGAGCGCTTCTCGCGGCCCGATGTGAGCACGGACGAGGGCGGCCTGTGGGCCATGATGGACCGGGAAGAAACCCGCATCCGGCGCAGCCCCTTTCTGTTCAAAGAGGCCGCGCTGCGCGAGTATCTGCAGGGCCTGGTGTGCAAGCTGGCGCAGGGCCACTGCCCGGATGTGCGCGTGTACCTGATGCGCACCCCCTTCTTCAACGCCAGCATGGCGCCCAATGGCGCGATCCAGATCTGGAGCGGCTTGTTGCTGCGGGTGGATAACGAGGCGCAACTGGCGGCCGTGCTCGGCCATGAGTTGGGCCACTACTTCCAGCGCCATAGCTTGATGCGCTTGCGCGACATCAAAGACCGGGCGGCCGTGGCCTCCTACATCGGCCTGCTAGGCCCCGTCGGCCTGTTGGGTCAGTTGGCGGTGTTTGCGGGCGCGGCGGGGTTCTCGCGCGACCATGAGCGCGAGGCCGATGCCATCGGCCTGAGCCTGATGCGCCAGGCCGGCTATGACATGCGCGAGGCCAGCAAGATTTGGGTGAATTTGCAGGCCGAGCTGGCCGCCTCTTTTGGGGGCGATCCCAGCAAGTCCAACATCATGTTCGCCACTCATCCGCACAGCAAGGAGCGCAGCGAGACCTTGGCCCGCTTGGCCGAATCCAGCGAGGGCGGCTTTGTGGGCGAGGCGGAATTGGCCAAGGCGCTTCGGGGCGTGCAGTACGACTTGCTGGAGGACGAACTCGGCCGCGGGCAATACGGACAGTCCTTGGTGCTTTTGGATCGCAAGATTGCCGCCAAACCTCAGCGCTCGGACTTCCACTACTTCCGCGCCGAACTGCGCCGCCTGCGTGCCGCCGAGGGCGATGCGCAACTGGCGCTGAATGATTTGCAGACCGCCATCAACAGTGGTCAAGAACCGCCGCAAACCTACCGCAGCCTGGGCTATTTGCTGCGCAAGCAAGACGGCGCCGGCGCGCGCGAGGCCTTTGCCAAGTATTTGGAGCGCTTGCCGCAAGCGCCGGATGCCGGCTTGATCCGCAGCTACCTCGAACCGATTGACGCAAAAGACAAGGAAACATCATGAACATCAAACAGACTCAAGTTGGGCGGGGACGCGGTGTGCTGGTCGCGCTGCTGGCGGTTTTCTTGGCCGCCTGTGCGGCCAAGCTGACCAAGGTGGAAACCGGCGAGGTCACCATCAAAGAGCGCTTGATGGTGAAGACGGATTCCGCCTGGAATCAGTTTGACGAGGGCCTGGTCAGCAAGGTACCGACCTGGACCAAGGAAGGTGTGACGATTGACTCCCTTTCCTTCTTCGTCGGCATCAAGGACGGCGAGGCCTTGCTGCCGCTGGCCAGCAGTGACAAAGGCATTGCGCCGCCCATCTTCAAGGCCGCGATGCAGCCCGAGGAGCTGGTCTCGCTGTACCAAAGCGTGCTGACGCGCGATGGCTCCACCTTCGTCGTCAAGCGCATCGAGCCGGCCGATTTCCTCGGTGGCAGGGGCTTTCGGGTGGAGTTTGTGCTGACGCGCAAGCTCGATGATGTGCGCCTGCAAGGCCTGGCCTACGGCGCCGTCAAAGCCGGCCAGTTCCACATGATCAGCTTTGTGGCTCCCCGCCTGCGCTTCTTCGACCAGTACGCGCCCCAGGCCGAAGCCATCGCGAAAAGCGCGCGTCTGCGCGGCTAAGCCACACACCCCTTCACGCCTGACCTAGGGCACTTGCGGTCGGCGACTCAACTGGCTATCTTGGGCCGCCTCGGTCTTAGGCCCCATTTACTCTGTTGAGTTCGACTATGCCTTTTAAACTTCTTGTTGTTGCCGCCGCCTGCCTTTCGCTCGGAAGCTTGGGGCTGAGCCCCGCTTGGGCCGCGGACTCGCCAGCCGGCGCAGGTGCGGTGATTTCGGCCGAGGGCCGCCTCGCGGTCAAGCATGAAAAGATTCGCCTGGCCAATGGCTTCGAGGTGATTCTGGTGGAAGACCACCGCCTGCCGCTGGTGGCCTTCAATCTTTGGGTGCATGCCGGGCCGCGCAATGAAGCGCCGGGCCAGACCGGTTTTGCGCATCTATTCGAGCACCTGCTGTTTGCCGGCACCAAGCACATCCCGCGCGGCGCGGCCGACCAGATCGTCGAAGCCATTGGCGGCACCGATGCCAACGGTTCCACCAACTTCGACCGCACCAATTACTTCTTCACCCTGCCAGCTAATCAGCTGGAAACCGGCTTGTGGCTGAAGGCCGATATGTTGGGCTATATGCTCGACAAGGTCGATGCCGTGGCCCTGGCCAACCAGCAAGACGTGGTGCGCAACGAGCGCCGCCAGTCGGTGGAGAACCGGCCCTACGGCATTGTTGAAGAGGCCGTCTACCAGGCTCTGTTCCCCGAAGGCCATCCTTACCGCGCCACGGTGATCGGCTCGCATGCCGACATCCAGAGCATCAAGCTCGACGATGTGAAGGCCTTCTCGCGCACCTACTACCGCCCCAATAACGCCACCCTGGTGCTGGCCGGCGACTTCAATCCGGCCGAGGCCAAGAAGCTGGTGCAGAAGTACTTCGGCACGCTCAAGGCCGGCGCGCCGGTGCCCGAGGCCAAAGCGGCCCAGCCCGTCATCAGTGCCGAGCGCCGCGTGCGGGTGACCGACCGCGTTGAGCTGCCCCGCCTGAATCTGGCTTGGCATACGCCGGCGATGTTCCAGGCTGGCGACGCCGATCTGGACGTGGCCAGCCACATTCTGGGCGGCGGCAAGGCCAGCCGCCTGCACAAGAAACTGGTCTACGAAGGCCAGCTGGCGCAGACCGTGCAAGTCGCGCAGGAGTCGCTGTCGCTGGGCTCGGTGTTCGGCATCGAGGTGGTGGCGCGGGCCGGCAAATCGCTGGACGAGATTGAAGGCCTGGTGGATACCGAACTCGCCGCACTGGCCAAGACCCCGCCCAGCGAGGCCGAGCTGCAGCGCGCGCTGGCCAGCATTGAGACGCAATTGCTCTCGCGCGTGGAAAAGGTCGGCAGCCTGGCCGATTTGATGAACCACTACAACCAGATGGCCGGCGACCCCGACTTTGTCGGCAAGGACCTGGCGCGCTACCGCGCCGTCACGCCCGCCTCGGTGCAGGCCGCCGTGGCCAAGTACCTGGCCAAGAACAGCCGCGTGGTGGTGCAGGCCATGCCGGGTGAAAAAGTGCTGGCCGCCGAAGTGGCCACGCCGCCCATGCCTACCGGCAAACAGCCCGCCTTGAGCAAAGCCGAGCTGGCGCAGCTGAACGCGGCCGAGCCCTGGCGCATGAAGCAGCCCAAGGCTGGCAAGGCCCTGGCCCTGAGCCTGCCCGAGGGCAAGCGCTTCACTCTGCCCAATGGCCTGGCCGTGGTGCATGTGGCCAAGCCGGGCTTGCCCCTGGTCAGCGCCAGCCTGGTGTTGCGCGCCGGTCAGCTGAGCAACCCGGCCGAACAGCCGGGCTTGGCCAGCTTCACCGCCGCCATGCTGCAAGAAGGCACGACGACGCGCAGTGCCGGCGACGTGGCCGATGAGATCGCCAATCTGGGCGCGGTGTTGACGACGACTTCCGGCAGTGAGTCCACCAGCCTTGAGCTCAGCAGCCTGAAGTCCAAGTTCAAGCAAGGCCTGACCCTGCTGGCTGACCTGGCCTTGAACCCGGCCTTCAGTGAGGCTGAGATTCAGCGCAAGCAAGCCGAGCGCCTGGGCGCCTTGGCGCAGCAGCGCGAGCAAGCGCCGGCCGTCGCCGGCATGCTGGCCGCGCAGGCGGTTTACGGCGCCGGCCACCCCTTGGCTGCCAATGCCTTGGGTGACGACGCCGCCATCCGCGCCACCAACGCCGCCGCGCTGCGCCAGTTCTGGCGCCAGCAGTACCGCCCCGATCAGGCGGCGCTGGTGATCGCTGGTGACGTCAGCGAGGCCGAAGTGCGCAGCCTGGCCCAGAGCCTGTTCGGCGCCTGGCAGGGTGATGCCAGCGTGGCGGCCAGCAAGCCTCAAGCCTTGCCGCCGGTGCGCAGCAGCGCGGCACGCGTCATCTTGGTGGACAAGCCCGCCGCTCCGCAAACAGCCCTGGCTGTGGTGCAAGCCGGCCCGCGCGCGGCCGACCCCGCAGCGGCCGCCATCAAGGTGATGAACACCGCCCTGGGCGGCAGCTTCACCTCGCGCATCAATCACGAGCTGCGTGAGGTCAAGGGCTATACCTACGGCATCTACTCCAACTTCAGCATGGGGCGCGAGGTCGGCATGTTCGGCATCCGCGGCAGCGTGCGCACCGATGTGACGGGCGCCGCGCTGAAGGATATGTTTGCCGAGATCAAGTCCATGCGCGCCAAGCCCATGAGCACCGAGGAGCTCTCACGTGCTCGCAATGCCCAGCTTTTGAGCTTGCCCGGCATGCTGGACACCAATCGCGTGGTGGCCGCCACCTTCGCTGGTTTCTGGTCCCTGGGCCTGCCCGACAGCTATGTCGCCAACCTGCCGGCCCAGTTCGCTGCCGTCACCTCGGCCAGCGCCTATCAGGCTGTCAAAACGCATGTGGACGACGCCAAGCTGATCGTCGTGGCCGTGGGTGACCGCGCCAAGGTCTTGCCGCAGCTGCAAAGCTGGGGTCGCCAGCCCCTGGAGCTGCGCGATGCCAGTGGGCAGTTGATTAAGCCTTGATGCCTTGATGGCGTGACGCTTTGAACCACCGCTAACGCCACGCGCTAGCGGTGCCGCAGCAAGCCCTGCCCAGGCGGGCGGGTCAGCGACCCGCCGGGCAGTGGCTGCGCTTGCGGCACACTCTGGTCATGTCCTGGATCGTTTTCTACAAATTACTGGCCATCTTCATCGTGGTGGCCATCGGCTGGTTCGTCGGCCGCATGCGCTGGTTGGGTGAGGCGACAGCGGGCGGCAGTGGCGGCGACCCCGCCAAGGTCTTGTCGGCGGCGGCCTTCTACATCTTTGTGCCGGCCCTGCTGTTCCGCACCACGGCGCGGGTGGACTTTGCCACGCTGCCCTGGCTGACGCTGATGGGCTTCTTCATCCCGGTGCTGGGCCTGATGGTGCTGGTCTATGCCCTGCAGCGCCGGCGCGGCGCTGGGCGGGCAGGGGCCGCAGTGCCCAGCGTGCAAGCCATCACTGCCGTTTTCGGCAACACCTTGCAAGTGGGCGTGCCGCTGGCCGCCGGCGTGTTTGGCGAGGCCGGCCTGGCCATCCACATCACCGTGGTCAGCCTGCACGCCCTGTGCATCCTGACACTGCTCACCGCCCTGGTGGAGTTGGACCTGGCCCGCGAACGCGCCGCCGGCCAGGGCCAGCAAAGCCTGGGGGAGATTCTGCTGAGCACGGCCCGCAACACGGTGATCCACCCTGTCGTGCTGCCGGTGCTGGCGGGCCTGAGTTGGAATGCGCTGGGCCTGCGTTTGCCCGCCGTGCTGGACGAGGTACTGCAACTGCTGGGCACGGCCGTGGTGCCCTTGTGCCTGACGCTGATCGGCATGTCGCTGGCCTATTACGGCTGGCCCAAGAACTGGCGCGCTGTGCTGGGCCCGGTGGCGGCCAAGCTCTTGCTGCTGCCCGCCCTGGTGCTGCTGATCGCGCATTGGGGCCTGGGCTTGAGCGGCCTGCCGCTGGGCGTGATCGTGATGATGGGCGCCTTGCCGGTGGGCTCCAACGCCCTGATCTTCTCCCAGCGCTACCGCTGCATGGAGAGCGAAACCACCGCCGCCATCGTGCTTTCCACCGTGCTCTTCGCGGGCACCGCGCCGCTGTGGCTGGGTGCTTTGGCGCTCTTGCATGGCTGAGCCAACCATGCCGAGCATTGCGCCCTTGGCCGCGCAGGATTTCGAGGCTTTTGCCCGCTACCTCGATGATCATTTGCGCGACAACGGTAGTGCGCTGACGGGCTACTTCCAGCCCCAGTCGCGCCATCAGAGTGGCCTGCCGCCCGAGCGCCTGCTGGCCTTTCGCCAGGCCTTGTCAGTGCCGCTGGATGATCCCGGCTGGCGGCGCGCCTGGGTGGCTCGCACGGCGGATGGCCGCATCATCGGCCATGTGGATTTGCGTGCCCACCCGCAAGCGCATACAGCGCACCGCTGCCTGCTGGGCATGGGGGTTGACCGCATGCACCGGCGCCAAGCGCTTGGCCAGGCGCTGCTGCGCCATGCCACACAATGGGCACGCGAGGAGGCGGGCCTGGCGTGGATAGACCTGCAAGTGCTCAGCCACAACCTGGCCGCCAAGGGCTTGTATCAACGCGAAGGCTTTGTGCAGATCGGCGAGATCGCGGCCATGTTTCGCATCGATGGCCAGGAGATGGACTACAGCTGGATGGCTAAGCGCTTGTGACTTCTTTTGCCTGCTTGGCATCCGGGAGGCTAGCCGAGCGGAGGTTCGCTGTAGCGCCCCTGGGTTTAGGTGCGGTCAGCCTTCAAGATGCTGCCTGAGGAGCGCCGCGCCACGCGTACTGGTCTTGGGAAAACTCCACACGGTCAGGCCACGACGACTTGAAGATGGGGATTTCGCCGCCGCCAAGCCACTAGATTTTGAATACGGGCGCGTGGCGAAGGATGGCGGCATATGGCCGCCCGCGCAAAGTTATCCCTAAGGGGCTATTACGATGGCGTCCTTGATCTTCATTAGTTTTCCGTCCAGCCAGCCAGCCAGCTAAGCTTTATGCGTTTTCTCATCCTCGCTTTCGCCGTCGTGCTTTGCGGGCCACTGGGCTTGACCACAGCCATGGCAGAGGAGCCGGTGCGCCTGCAGTTGAAATGGCGGCATGCCTTTCAATTCGCCGGCTACTACGCCGCAAAGGAGCTTGGCTATTACGCGCAGGCGGGCCTGGATGTCAACATCAGTGAAGCCAGGCCTGGTATCGATCCGCTCGACGAAGTCCTGTCTGGTCGGGCGGATTTTGGCGTCGGCACCAGCAGCCTGTTGCTGGCGAGGAAGGCCGGTCGGCCGGTCGTGGTGCTGGCCGTGGTGTTCCAGCATTCACCACAGGTGCTGATTGCCAGCCGCTTGACGGCAGGGCAAACCATCCATGATTTGGTCGGCAAACGCATCATGCTGGAGCCCCAGTCAGAGGAGTTATTGGCCTATCTGAAACGGGAGGGCATTGCCTCCGGCAATATCAAGCTGATCGAGCACAACTTCTCGTCAAAGAGTCTGCTCGATGGCAGCGCTGAGGCAGTTTCCGCCTATTCGACCGTCGAGCCCTATCAGCTGGATTTGGCCGGTTTTGCCTATCAGATCTACACGCCGCGCTCGGCTGGCATCGATTTCTATGGTGACAACCTGTTCACCTCGGAGGAGCAGTTGCAGCTACATCCGGCGCGCGTCAAGGCCTTCCGGGCCGCCAGCCTGCGCGGTTGGCAATATGCAATGGCGCATCCGGATGAAATCATCGAGCTGATTCTGCGCAAGTACGCCAGCGCGGGGCAGACCGCGGATTCAAACTCCCATTTGCGCTCCCAACTGCAGTTCGAAGCCAGGCAGATGGCCGCGCTCATGCGCACCGACCTGATCGAGGTCGGCTATATGAACCCGGGCCGCTGGCGCCATATCGCCGACACCTATACCGAGATCGGCATGCTGCCCGCCAATTTCAGCCTGGAAGGTTTTTTGTATGAAACCAACCTTGAGACCGACCTGCTCCGGCTGCGCAGCCAGTTGCTCGCCGCAGTGGCGCTGGTCGGTGTGCTTTCGGGACTGGCGGTCTACATCCATCGCATCAACCGGCAACTCAAACTCGGTCTGGCCCGTTCCAAACAGGCCGATTTGCAACTCAAGGTCTTGTCCACCGCCATCGACCAGAGTCCGACCTCGGTACTGATCACCGGGCCCGACGCCATCATCCAGTATGTCAACCCGCAGTTCAGCAAGGAAACCGGCTACTCATCCGCCGAAGCCTTGGGCCAGACCCCCCGGTTCTTGCAGTCCGGCGTGACGGACCCTTCGATCTACCGCACGATGTGGGCTGCGCTCAGGCGTGGCGAACTGTGGAGTGGGGAGCTGATCAACCGCCGCAAATCGGGCGAAATCTATTGGGAAGAGGCCCATATCGCGCCGGTCAGGGATGCTGACGGGACGACGATCAACTATGTCGCGGTCAAACTCGACATCACCGAGCGCAAACGAGCCCATGACAGACTGGCCCAACTGGCGCATTACGATGGCCTGACGCAACTGCCCAACCGTGCCTTGTTCTTCGAACTCGTCACCAAGGGCCTGGCGCTGGCCAAGCGCAATATGAACAAGCCCGCGCTGATGTTCATTGACCTGGACGGATTCAAACCCGTCAACGACATCCATGGTCACGCTGCCGGTGATCTGGTGCTGAAAGAAGTGGCTCGCCGGATGGCGGCCTGTCTGCGCGATTCGGACGCCGTGGGCCGCATCGGCGGGGATGAATTCGTCGTATTTCTGCCCGAGGCCGTCAATGCTGAGAATGCAATCCGGGTGGCCGAGAAAATCCGTGAGGCCTTGAACCAGCCCTTCGCCCTCGCCGAACATGTGGTGAGCATCAGCTCCAGCATCGGCATCGCGCTCTATCCGGAGCATGGCAGCGACGATATCGAGTTGGCGAAGAATGCCGACTTTGCGATGTACCAGGCCAAGGCGGAGGGCCGCAACCGGGTCCAGGTCTTCCAGATGCAATGAGCCAGGCCAGATGGTCTGGACCTTGATGCATGGAGTCACCCCACAACGAAGTGGCACAAGCTCCGGCCGGGCTGATGAGGCCATTGTCGATTTGTAGCCGGCGTTTGGCCGCCCAGCACTCAATCTGCGGTCGAGAACGGTGACGCTTCATAGCGCTGCGTCAAGCCAGCGACCTTGAACGTCAAAGGGGCGGGGAATACTTCCTTGGCGATGCCGGGTTTGGGCACTGTGTTGCCACGCATGGCCTGCTCTCGATATGTCCCGGCCTGCGCCAGGCCGACCGTTCGAACAAGCCCCGCGTAGTTGACGTTCGGGTCCCGACCTTTTTGGTCAACGGCGGCTTACTGGCGGAGTTGCGGCCTCACGCTCCCGGCCAAAACCGACCGCTGGTGATCCGCTCAGAATCTCCCCTGCTGGCCCAGCTTGGATGGCTGCTTGACGGCGGCCAACTTGAACTCCGCTTTGGCTCGTCCCAACCACGAGTGGACGTTTGGCGACGGCCGATCCGCAGTCGCTCTGCTCAAGACCGAATGTAGTTCTCCAGGTGGGAGATCGTGGTCTCATGCTCGGCAATGATGAGTTCCATCAGGTCGCGGATCGAGATCATGCCCAACACGGTGTCGCCGTCCACCACCGGCAGGTGGCGGATGCGCATGTCCCGCATCAGGGACATGCATGCGTGTGTGCGTGTGCTCGGCGTGACGGTGATGACGTTGGTCGTCATGATCTCGCCGACCGTCGTGTCCTTGGAGCCCCGTCCTTGCAGCGCGATCTTGCGCGTGTAGTCGCGCTCGCTGAATACACCCACCAGGCGGCCGCCTTCCATGACCATGAGCGCGCCCACGTCAAAGCGTGCCAACAATTCCAGCGCTGTGTACACCGAGTCTTCGCGGCGCAACTGCCACAAAGTACCCTCGCGTGGCTTCAATAGTTCGGACACAGGTTTCATCGGCAGCTCCTCGGGGAAGTCAGGCTTACAGACTAACCGAAATTTGGCGTCCGCGCAGGCTGCGAGCTCGCCTCTAGCCAGCTTCTTGTACACAGCCGCAAGGGCGGCGTGGGGTGCGCCAAGTGCCTTCGGCCTGGTGGCCAATGGGCGTTCTTGGTGGTAGTTCTCCGGCATGCTGCTTTCGCGCAAGTACCGCGAAGTCTTGGCTCCGTGCCCGCGCTTGCGAGCTTGGGCAAGCTGGCAGTTCCTGGCGCCCCGGCGGCAGATCGATGGTCGCCCCGCAGATCGCGGAGAATCGCAGCCATGAAATCTTCTGTCGCCACCTCCACCGCCAAAACGTCCCCCGACCAACTCGCCGCCTATATGCATCAGGTGGGCGAAGCCGCCCGCACTGCTTCGGCCCTGATGGCTGCTGCGCCCACTGCGGCCAAAAACCAGGCCTTGCTGGCGCTGGCGCGGCGCTTGCGGGCGGCTGGGCCGGCCTTGGCCAAGGCCAATGCCAAGGATGTGGCAGCGGCCGTTAAGGCGGGTTTGGAGGCGCCCATGGTGGACCGCCTCAAGCTCAAGCCCGAGATCATCGAGACGGTGGCGCTGGGCTGTGAGCAGATCGCGGCCATGCCCGACCCGGTGGGTGAGATCAGCGGGCTCAAGCGCCGGCCGAGCGGCATCAGCGTGGGCCAGATGCGGGTGCCGCTGGGTGTGTTCGGCATGATTTACGAGAGCCGGCCCAATGTCACCATCGAGGCCGCCTCGCTGGCGATCAAGAGCGGCAATGCCTGCATCTTGCGCGGCGGCTCGGAGGCTTTGCATTCGAATCTGGCGCTGGCCAAGTTGGTGGCAGCGGCGCTGCAAGAAGCCGGACTGCCGGCCGAGGCGGTGCAGCTGATCAACACCACCGACCGCGCCGCCGTGGGCCACTTGATCACCGCGCCGCAGCATGTGGATGTGATCATCCCGCGAGGCGGCAAGAGCTTGATTGAGCGCATCAGCGCCGAGTCCAAAGTGCCTGTCATCAAGCACCTGGACGGCAACTGCCACAGCTATGTCGATGCTGAGGTGGATTTCGACCTGGCCTTGCGCGTGCTGATCAATGCCAAGACGCAAAAGGTCAGCCCCTGCAATGCCACCGAGTCCTTGCTGGTGCATGCGGAAAGCGCGGCGGACTTTTTGCCCATCGCTGGCGCCTTGCTGGCCGACAAGGGCGTGGAGTTGCGCGGCTGCCCGCGCACGCTGGCCTTGCTGGGGCCGATTCCGGGCGCCAAGATCCGCGCCGCCTCGGAGCAGGACTGGAGCGAGGAGTACCTGGCCCTGATCCTCAGCATCAAGGTGGTGGACAGCCTGGATGAGGCGATTGCCCACATCAACCGTTATGGCTCGCACCACACCGATGCCATCCTGACCACCAATCACGCCAATGCCATGCGCTTCTTGCGCGAGGTGGATTCGGCCAGCGTGATGGTCAACACCAGCACTCGTTTTGCCGATGGTTTTGAATACGGCCTGGGCGCCGAGATCGGCATTTCCACCGACAAGCTGCATGCCCGCGGCCCGGTCGGCCTGGAAGGCTTGACCTCGCTGAAATGGGTGGTGCTGGGGCAGGGCGAAGTGCGCGTTTGAGCGCCTGAGCGTCCGCGGGGCGGTGCCTGTGTGGCTCTGCCCTTAGCTTGATCGTGCTGCTGCTGATGAACCAGCGCTGAGCCAGGCCTCAGTGGCGCGTGCTGATCGTGATGGTGGTGCCGCGCAAGTCGATATTGCTGAACTGAATGCTGCCGAAGCTGGCGCCGTTGGTGTCGCCGTGCACGCGGATATTGTTGATGTTCAACTCGCCGATGGTGCTGGGCAGGCTGAGCGTGACCGAGCCGTCTTTGTTGATCCGGGTCTTGGCGTTTTCGGCGTCGTAGACCACGTTCTTCATCGAGGTGTCGGCGTCAAACATCTGCAGCACCGGGTTCAGCAGCTTGACCAAATCCTTGAGAGTCTCGTCTTTCGAATTCTTGGCCAGGGCCAGCAAGCTGTTGTGATCGATGCCGCGGGCTGACACGCCGCCCATCTCCTCATCGTTGAGTGGCTGCAGGCCGCGCGCCAGGCGTGGGTTGCTGGAACTGGCTTGTTCTTCACTACTGCGGCTGATCTCGGTGGGCGCTGCCGGCGCGGCCGCAAAGGCTTGCAGCGGGCCCATCAGGGTGGTGACCACGGCGGCCAGCAGGCGCAGCTTCTTCTGCTTGCGCAGCACGCTGTTGATCTGACGCTGGCTGGCCAGATTCCATTCAGTCAGGATCTCACCCAGGCGTTGGCCGGACTGCTGCTGTTGGGCAATCGCCTTGCTCAGCTGGGCGTCTGAAATGATGCCTTTTTCGACCAGCAACTGGCCGAGCCGGGAGCGGTCACGCACGGTTTGAATAGTGGCCATGGCGGTTTTGTTGTGCAGCAGGGGTGGGAAATCAGCGGGCTAGCTTACTCTGCGGGGCTGTGGGCGCGTAGCCCGGGGCAGGGTGGCTGCCACTATCTTTCGGATAGTTGACGTGACTTGCGCTGGCGCGGTGTGCCGTAATGCCGCTGCGCCAAGCGGCAGCGACCCTGGCACACTTCAGGGCAAGCGCGAAAGGCTGATGCTTTTGCTTTGCTGGTGATGGCGCTGCTGCGCAGGCCCGGCCCGCCTGATCCTCATTCGCCCCCGCTGCACCTTCTTTTGTTTCGTTTTGTTCGCCCTATCACCATGACCATGCCTCCCCCGCAAGCCAACTCTCAACGCAAAGCCCTGGTGCTGTTTTCCGGCGGCCAGGACTCCACCGCCTGCCTGGCTTGGGCGCTGGACCGCTTCGCCCAGGTGGAGACCTTGGGTTTCGACTACGGCCAGCGCCACCGCGTCGAGCTGGACTGCCGCCAGGTGGTGCGGCGCGAGTTGATGGCGCAGTTCCCGCAATGGGCGGCCAAGCTGGGCGAAGACCATCTGTTGGACCTGAGCCTGCTGGGGCAGATCTCAGACACCGCGCTGACCGAGTCGCGCGCCATCGAGATGCAGGCCAATGGCCTGCCCAACACCTTTGTGCCGGGGCGCAATCTGCTGTTCCTGAGCTTTGCCGCCACCTTGGCTTACCGGCGCGGCGCCTCGGTGCTGGTGGGCGGCATGTGTGAGACCGACTATTCCGGCTACCCGGACTGCCGCGACAACACGCTCAAAAGCCTGCAAGTCGCGCTGAGCCTGGGGCTGGACACGCCCATGACCATCGAAACGCCGCTGATGTTCCTGACCAAGGCGCAGACCTGGGCGCTGAGTGAGCAACTCGGCGGCGCCGCGCTCAACGAGCTGATCGTGGACCACACCCACACCTGCTATTTGGGCGAGCGCACCCAGCGCCACGCTTGGGGCTACGGTTGTGGCAGCTGCCCGGCTTGTGAGCTGCGGGCGCGCGGCCATGCCGAGTTCATCAGCAGCGGGAGTGCCGGCGCATGAGCAACTGGGCGTGGTTCGGCTGGGGCTTGGCGGCCATGCTGCTGTTCTGGGGCATTGGCGCTTACAACCGGGTGATGAGCTTGCGCAACGGCATCGCCACCGCTTTTGCGCAGTTGGATTTGCACCTGGCCGAGCGCGCCCGCTTGTGCGCCAAGTTATTGGAGCTGTTGCCACCCTTGTTGCCGAACGAGCAAGCCACGTTTGCGGCCCTGGAAACGGCGCAGAGCGAGACGCAGGCCTTGACGCAGGCCGTGCGCAACAAACCCTATGCCAGTGACCCGGTGGCCAGCCTGGCGGTGGCCAATGCGGTGCATGCGGCGGCGCTGACCCGGCTGATGTCCTTGCTGGATCACCATGCCGAGTTGCGCGAGCATATCGAGCTGTACGAGCTGGTGGATGAACTCAAGCTGGTGGAACGCCAGCGCAGCTTTGCGCGCCAGCTTTTCAACCAGGCTGTGGGGCTTTACAACCAAGCGGTGTCGCAGTTCCCGACCCGCATCTTGGCCAGCCTTTACGGCTTTGGCGAGGCTCGCTCGCTCTAGCCGCAGGTTTGGTTTGGCTCAGGAGCAGACGATGGCGCCTGAGCTGACCAACTCGTGGAACAGCGAGACCAGCGTCTTGCCGCTCATGCGGTAAGGGTCGAGCTTGGCGTTTTCCGAGTACTTCAGCACCAGCCCGGGGTTGAGTCGATGCAGGTTCACGCTGCCCATGGACCAGCCGGCGAACTGGCGTTCGCTGACTTCTTCGTAGCTGAGCAGAATCACATCGTGATGGCGGGTGTCGCTGACGATGGCTTTGTAGCGCGCATTGATGGCGTCACGCCCACCTTCGAGCACCTGGATGAAGATGCCGTCGGCATAGCAGAGCAGGCCGGTGATGCCTTCGCTGGGATTGTGTTCGCGCGATTGCTTGAGGATGGTGGACAGCGCGGCCTCGTCCATCGGGGTGTTGGCGCGGCTGGCGTAAAGAAGGCGGACTAGCATCTTGGGGGCTCCGGAAAAAGGCTTCAGGTCTTGACCAGTGACAGGAACTCGCGGCGCAAATTGGGGTCCTTCAAGAAGGCGCCGCGCATCACGCTATTGATCATTTTCGTTTCGGTGTCCTTGACGCCGCGCCAATGCATACAGAAATGGTCGGCCTCCATCACCACACCCAGGCCGTCGGGCTGCACGCGTTCTTGCAGCTCGTTGGCCAGCATGGTGACGGCTTCTTCCTGGATTTGCGGCCGGCTCATGATCCATTCGCAGATACGCGAGTATTTGGACAAGCCGATCAGATTGGAATGCTCGTTCGGCAGCAGGCCGATCCAGACCCGGCCCATGATGGGGCAGAGGTGGTGCGAGCAAGCGCTGCGCACGGTGATGGGGCCAACGATCATCAGCTCATTCAAGCGCGAGACATTGGGAAACTCGGTCACCGCCGGTGCGGCCTTGTAGCGGCCGGCGAAGACTTCGCGCACAAACATCTTGGCCACGCGCTTGGCGGTGTCCTGGGTGTTGTGGTCGCTGTCGGTGTCGATCACCAGGGCGCGCAAGACTTCTTGCATCTTGGCCTGCACCTCGGCCTGCAACGCGTCGAGTTCGCCCTCTTCGATGAAGGCGGCGATATTGTCATTGGCGTGATGGCGGCAGCCGGCGGCCAGCAGGCGATAGCGCACCCGCTCTGACGCCGGCAGGGCGGCCAGTTCGGCTTGGCTGAGGGTGGGCTTAGGTGTGGAGGCGCCAGTCATGGTGTGTGTCTTTATGAGTCGAGGCTGTGAAGAGGCATTGTGGCCGCATTGCAAAGCCCGTGCATTTGCCGGGTAAGTGACAAATTGGGTGGGGGTGGCGCGGTGGCGTTTGCTGCCTTTGCCACGCCAAGGCTCAGGCCTCGGGTGTGACTTGGATTTTGGCGCTGCCCTACACTGCCGGGCGTGTCTGCACCTACTTCCTCCTCATTGTCGTCCCAAGCTACCTTGGCGCCCCCGCTGCAACGCCTGTTGGCCGAGGTGGCCCAGGCCATTCAAGCCGTGCGCGCGGGCCGCTCGCTCACCGAGGTGCTGGCGCGCTGCCCCACCGAGCTGCGCCCCGGCACCCAAGCCCTGAGTTTTTATGTGCTGCGCCTGCTCGCCAGTGCGGAGGGCGCACGCAAGCTGCTGGCGCCCAAGGCCCCGCCGCCCAAGGTGGAGGGCTTGCTGCTGTGTGCCCTGGCCTTGCTGTGGCCCAGCGATGCGGCACCTTACGACGCGCACACGGTGGTGGACCAGGCCGTCAGCGCCGTGCGCAAGCGCCTGCCGGCCAGCGCCGGCTTCGTCAACGCGGTCTTGCGGCGCTTTTTGCGCGAGCGTGAGGCCATCGTCAGCGCCGTCTGCGCCGACCCGGTGGCGGCTTTCAATCACCCGGCCTGGTGGATCGCCCGCCTGCAGCAAGACTGGCCCGAGCAATGGCAAGCCATTCTGGCCGCCAATAATGAACATCCGCCGATGAGCTTGCGGGTCAATGCCCATCACGGTACGGCGGCCGACTATGTGCAGCGCCTGGCCGATGTGGGCATTGCTGCCCGCGTACTAGGTCCCTTGGCGCCACAGGCCGTGGTGCTGGCGCGGGCCGTGCCGGTGACGGCCTTGCCGGGCTTTGCGGCCGGCGAAGTCTCGGTGCAAGACGCCGCCGCACAGGTGGCCGCCGCCTTGCTGGTGCAGCCCCACGGTGAGCTGGCGGCGCTGCCTGCGCATGCGCGGGTGCTGGACGCCTGCTCGGCCCCCGGCGGCAAGACCGCCCATGTGCTGGAGCTGGGTGACTTTGACCTGATGGCGCTCGACAGCGATGCCAAGCGCCTGCAGCGGGTGCAAGAGAACCTCAACCGCCTGGGCCAGCGCGCTACCCTGAAGGCCGCTGACGCCCGCCTGCCTGAGAGTTGGTGGCACGGCCAAGCCTTTGACGCCATCTTGCTGGACGCGCCCTGCAGCGCCTCCGGCATCGTGCGCCGCCACCCCGATGTGCGTTGGCTGCGCCGCGAGTCCGACATTGCCCAGCTGGCCCTCATCCAAAGCGAATTGCTGGATGCTTTGTGGCCCTTGCTCAAGCCGGGCGGGCGCTTGGTCTACGCCACCTGCTCGATCTTCAAGGCCGAAGGTCAGCAGCAAATCGACGCATTTTTGCAACGCCAGCCCAGCGCCAAGGCCCATGATGTGGCCGGGGTGACCGGCCACCTGCTGCCCCTCGCTCACAATGGGGCCGATGCTCAAGCAGGCCCCGCGGTGTTGGATGGTTTCTACTACGCGCTGCTGAGCAAGTCCTGAGGGCGCACTTGGCGCCTGTTCATAAATTTTCGGTTCCTGCCCATTGAGATCGCTCGGCCTGTCATTCGCCACTACCGCCTCTTGCCCCCGGGTGCTCCGGCCCTGGGTGAGCGCTGGCATGGCTGTGCTGCTGGCGCTATTGATGCTGTTCTTGCTGGTGCTGCCGGCCCAGGCTGCGCAGGCCCAGGGCGTGGAGCTGAGCCAGATCAGCACGACAAAGTCGGAAGACGGGCTGGAGCTGAGCTTCAGCACCCGCTTCACGCTCTCGGCGGCGGTGGAAGACGCCTTGATGAAGGGCGTGCCTGTCTACTTCGCGGCCGATGTGACGGTGCTGCGGAGCCGCTGGTACTGGCGCGATGTGCGCGCCGCGCGGGCTTCGCGCAGCTGGCGGCTGGAATGGAAATCGCTGACGCGCCAATTCCGCGTCAGCACCGAAGGCCTGAACCGCAATTACGCCAGCCTCAGTGAGGCCTTGAGTTCGCTGCGCGGCGCCGCCAGCTGGCATGTGGCCGACCTCAAAGACATTGAGGACGATGGCCGCTACTACCTCGAATTCAGTTACCGGCTGGACACCAGCCAACTGCCCAAGCCCATGCAAATCGGGCTGGGTTCGCCCCAGGGCTGGGGTTTGAATGTGGAGCACACCTTCACCCTCAACCCTGACTTCAGCCTGCGCACTGCTGCCGGTTCCTGATCAATGAGCAAAGCCGCGCGGTGGGCATGGGTCATCTCGATGGTGGCCGTGACGGGGGTTTGCGGTGTGCTGGCCTTCTTGCTGTCCATCGGCGCCACCTCGCAGCGCGGCTTTCTGGAGCGGCATTCGGTCTGGCTGTTCTGGGTCAATGCCGTGGTCGCCACGGTGCTGGTGCTGGTCATCGGCGGAGCGGCCATCCGTCTGGCCCTGCGGGTACGCAGCGGCAAGTTCGGCAGCCGCTTGTTGATGAAGCTGGCCGGCATCTTTGCCCTGGTGGGTGTGGTGCCAGGGGTGCTGATCTACGGCGTGTCCTACCAATTCGTCAATCGCAGCATCGACAGCTGGTTCGATGTGCGCTTGGCCAGCGCCCTGGACGCCGGCCTGAATCTCGGCCGCGGCACCTTGGACGAGCTGGCCAGCGACCTGGGCAAGAAGACCCGCGAGGCGGCCGACCATCTGGCCGAACGCGATGGCGGCTTGCCGCATCCATTGGCTCTGGATCGCCTGCGCGAGCAGATGGGTCTGCGCACCGTGGCCCTGGTGGGCAGCAATGGGCAGATCATTCTTTCGGCCGGCGGCGACGCCAGCGTACTGAGCCCGGAGCGGCCGTCGGAGAGCATGCTGCGCCAGGCACGCAGCAGCCTGGCATTCAGCCAGCTGGAGGGGCTGGAAGACGAAGCCCTGGCCCTGCAAGGCCAGGCGCAGATCCGCGCCCTGGCGCTGCTGCCCAGCACTGATCTGCGCCTGGGTGACAGCAGCGGGGCCGAGCGCTATTTGATGATGGTGCGGCGCATCCCGCCGACCGTGCTGCGCAATGCTCTGGCCGTGCAGGCCGCCAGCAGCGAGTATCAGCAGCGCGCCCTGGAGCGTGACGGCCTGCGCCGCATGTATCTGGGCACCTTGACCCTGGCCCTGGTGCTGGCCGTGTTTGCTGCGCTGCTGCTGGCCGTCACGCTGGGCAATCAGCTGGCGCGGCCCTTGCTGCTTTTGGCCGAAGGCGTGCGCCAGGTGGCTCGCGGCGACTTGAGCCGCAAACCGATGCTGAGTTCGCGCGACGAGCTGAGCGGCCTGACCCGATCTTTTGCCGACATGACCGAGCAGCTTTCGGACGCCCGCGCGATGGTGGAACGCAGCGTGGCCGAGTTGGAAGGCGCCCGCACCAATCTGCAAACCATTCTGGACAACCTCACCGCCGGCGTGATCGTGTTCGACGCGCAGCAGCACATCGACACCGTCAACCCCGGCGCCACCCGCATCCTGCGCCTGCCGCTGTCGGCCTACCGCGGCCGCCGCCTGGATGAAGTGCCGCAGCTGCAGGCCTTTGCCCAATCGGTGTGGCAGCGCTTTGACCAATACAACCCCGAGGCCGGCGAGCGCGACCATTGGCAAGACGCCTTCGAGCTGCAGGTCGAAGCCGGCCAGGACGTGCTGACCCTCTTGGTTCGCGGCGCCCAACTGCCGCAAGGCGCGCGGCTGATGGTGTTCGACGATATCTCCGAAGTGGTGTCGGCCCAGCGCTCGGCCGCCTGGAGCGAGGTGGCGCGGCGCCTGGCGCATGAGATCAAGAATCCGCTCACGCCGATTCAGCTCTCCGCCGAGCGTTTGCAGCACAAGCTCGAGGCCAAGCTGGAAGGGGCGGATCAGGCCATGCTGGTGCGCTCGGTGGCGACCATCGTCAACCAAGTGCAGTCGATGAAGCAGCTGGTCAACGAGTTCCGCGACTACGCCCGCCTGCCTTCGGCCAATCTGAAAAACCTGGACCTCAATGCCCTGGTGAGCGAGGTGCTAACCCTGTACTCACAGGCCCAGGAAGCCGGCCGCTTGCGCGCCGAATTGGCCCTGGCACCGATGCAAATCAAGGGCGACGCCAGCCAATTACGGCAAGTCATTCACAACTTGGTACAGAATGCGCTTGATGCCGTGCAAGACCGCGCCGACGGACAGGTGCTGGTGCGAACCCAGCAAGCCTTTACCGAGGCCGGTGAGCCACGCGCCCTGCGCCTGCTGATCAGCGATAACGGCGCGGGTTTTGCCGAAAAAGTGTTGAAACGCGCCTTCGAACCTTATGTCACAACCAAGACCAAAGGCACCGGCTTGGGGCTGGCGGTGGTGAAAAAAATCGCCGATGAACACGGTGCGCGCATCCGTCTGGCCAACCTTCATTTAGAGGGTGACGAGACGGCGGCCGTGATAGGTGCACAAGTTTCGTTATCATTTTCAAAACTCGCGACTGCAGCGGCCGACGGCGGCACTGCCCAAAAACAAGAGTGAACTAGGACTCCATGGCAACAATTCTTGTAGTCGACGACGAACTGGGCATACGCGCCCTCTTGTCTGAAATCCTCACCGATGAGGGCCACACGATCGAACTGGCCGAGAACGCAGCGCAGGCGCGCGCCGCCCGCGAGCGCGCTCGCCCTGACCTCGTGCTGCTGGACATCTGGATGCCCGACGTTGACGGCGTCACCCTGCTCAAAGAATGGGGTGGGGCCGGCCTGCTGACCATGCCCGTCATCATGATGAGCGGCCACGGCACCATCGACACCGCGGTGGAAGCCACCAAGGTCGGCGCCATCGCCTTCCTTGAAAAGCCCATCACGCTGCAAAAGCTGCTGCGCGCCGTCGAGCAAGCCCTGGTCAAGGTGGCCCCGCGCCCCGCGCCCGCCCCGATGGGCGCGCCGCTGAGCTACACCCGCAGCGACAGCATCAGCCCGGTCTACCCGGTGGCAGCACCCGTGCATGGCTCCACCATCAACTCCATGCCCTCGGCGCCGCAAATGGGCATCGCCTCCGAGCAAATCTTCGAGCTGGACCGCCCCCTGCGCGAAGCCCGCGATGCTTTCGAGAAGAGCTACTTCGAGTTTCATCTCGCCAAGGAAAACGGCTCCATGACCCGTGTGGCCGAGAAAACCGGCCTGGAGCGCACCCATCTGTACCGCAAGCTCAAGCAGCTCGGTGTCGATTTGAGTAGAAATAAACGCGGATCTGGTGTTTGACTGAAAAAATGGTGCTATAGTTGCGGTCTTCGCTGAGTTGCAGCGAAGAAGATCTGAAGAAGATCAAGTTGGCCTGGTAGCTCAGTTGGTAGAGCAGCGGATTGAAAATCCGCGTGTCGGTGGTTCGATTCCGCCCCAGGCCACCAAGAATACGCAATGAAATCAAGCACTTAGCGCTGCTGGCTCTAAGTGCTTTTTTCTTGCCCGCTCAGGATGTAACGGCGGATGTAAGCAGTTTTTCCCTATCGAGCAAGTGCCCGGCGTTTGCCATATTCGTTCTCGGATGTTTGGAAAGAGGCGAAAGGCAACGAGTCGGCGTACGGGCCTAGTTGCCCTGTGGTCTAGCCGCAGAAGGAGCGCTTCATGGAAAACCGTCCCGATGACAGCCGCTTCGGTCCCGCGCCCCTCCGCGAAGGCGAATATCTCCTCGGGCCCTTTGCTTCCGATAGGGCCAACAGGGTCCCCTACCCAAATGTGGGCGGGCGTATGCCGCGTTCGTTGCGCTACCTGATAGACAAAGCCCAGGCTCTTTATGATTTTGTCGACGACATGCTGGGCCGTGTGAGGCGGAAACGGAATCGGCGTTGATGAAGGGTGAGTTGGCCCATTGTGGTTTGGTGGTTTTGCTGCCCAACTCCTGCGCAGTTAGGCGCGCACATGGCGCTGCTTGATGGCATCGATCATCACCCGGCCGAAGATGGCGCGCAGGCGCTCAAGCTCTTTCAGGTTGTCGCTCTGTGTTCGCCTGGCCTTGGTCGAAATCACTTCTCGCTCATATCGCAGCGACACCACATCAAAGGTCTTAATGCTCGGGTCGGGTTCACTGCCTTCCAGCTTCGCCCATGCAAGCAGGGCTTGCGAGCGATCACGGCCGAGCGGGGGCCACTTGCGTGAGGCAACCGTGATCACATGGCAGTAAGGGCCACCCTTCAACCCGAGCTGAGGACACCGTTACTCGACAACCTCAGGCTCGTTGTTCTCTGTGTGCCGCTCAGGCTCCGTGGTGCGGAGGATTTCGTTGAGAACGGAGGTGGCGTAGTTCCCGGCGGGCAAAGAGAAGGTGAGCACCAGTTGAGCGGCTTGCGGCCATTCCCATGACATCTCCCCCGGGCTCGCCACCAGGGCCCGGCGCTGCTGATCCAGACCGGCGTGCTCCATGCCGTCGCACAAGGTGGCGTTGCGTTCGGCCACGCCCATTTCCAGCGCCTGCGCTTCGTCGGTGCTGCTCACACGGCCCCGCCCCCAGAGTGGTCCGGTGGGGCGGCCTGTCTCGTCCATCACGTCACCGGGCAAGGTCTTGCCCCAGAGCCCCTGCTGAATGCGCAGGGCCAGCACTTCATTGAAGACGAAGGAGCGCACCGCCGACAGGTAGATGCCCTTCTTCTTCGGGTTGCGCACGCGGATTTCGCGCGCCAGCATGGCCCGGCCCTGCTCGACGTTGCCGCCGTCATGGCCGAAACGCTGAGCGCCGAAATAATTGGGCGCGCCGAGTGAGGCGATGGCCTTCAGATTGGTCTCGATCATGTCGCGGTCGCCGCTCACGTCGCGCAGCACGATGTGGAATCGGTTGCCTTGCAGATCACCGGGGCGCAGCTTTTTCACGTGGCGGCTCTGACTCAGCACCTTGAACTCCGGGTGCTGAAGCAGGGTCAGGTCGGGCGTCTCGCCTTTGGGCAGATAGATGCTGAACCATTGACGCGTGATGGCGTAGCGGTCCTTGAGGCCGGCATAGCCCACGTCCCATTCCTGCACGCCGGCGGCCAGGGCCAGTTGCTGAGCGACGAAGGCGGTGTTGGCGCCGTTCTTCTCGATGTCCAGCCAGATGTGTTCGCCTGCACCTGAGGGCAGTTGCAGCGGCAGTTCGGTCACGATGAAATCCTCGTTGAGGCGTTTCAGGGTGGCGCAGGCGCCGCTGGCCGGATAAGCGTTGGGCCACTGCGGCAAGGTCGTGTATTGAGAAGCGTCGGTCATGAGCGGTCTGAGGGCACCAAGTGCAAAAAAAGGGGACAGGCTGTCTAGCCGACCAGTGGCAGTCCAGACCGCGATTGTCGCCCTAGGGAAGCTCTGCACAAATCAGGTCGCTCCGCGCTAGCGCGGACTCGGGCGGTCTGCCGCCTTGCACTTTTTGCCAAGCGCTTGAGTTATTGGCTTCAACGCGCGCCTTGCAGCCCATGCCGATCCGCACTTCACGGCCTCGCCCCGCTTCGTTCAGAGCTTCCCTGGCCGCATGCCAGCCTGCCCGCCGCCTCGCCCGAGCCGCAGTACGAAAGAGCCGGGGGCGTCGTGGCGATCAGTTCCGGGCCGACGGCCGAAACATCTCGCGGTGCAGGCCCCAGTGCTCGACGGCAGCGACAAGCACGGCCGATTCGCCGTCATCGACATGCGCGTCGGCTTCAGCAAGTTCGACACACAAGCGCAGCACCTTCAGCCGCAGCGTGAAATCCTCGATTTCACTCATCAGGTCTGCCAGGGTGCGCTCGTCTACCGGGCAAACGTCGGCCCAGTTCAACTGGCCGCTCGACAGCAAGTCTTCGCAAAAGTGGTCCAGCAGCGTGAGCAATTCATGGCGAGTCAGGCCGAGCTGCTCATGCACGGCGAGACGGTCGAGGCACTCGATCTCTGAGGCTGCGATGTCGCCGTCGGCGACCACCGTCAAGGCGACGATGCGGGCCGCTGCCTGCGGGCTGTTCACGGGATAGTGGCGCATGGGAAGTCCTCTTGGGTGATTGATGATGGGCATAGATCAGTCGAGGTTGTGCCTTAGCACTGCATAGCTTTCGCGCAGCACAGGGCGCGACACCCGCAAAATCGGAGGGCGTTCGGTGCTCCGTCAGGCCGCACAGTTCGGCGGTTGGCGGGTGGCTAGACTTGACGAGCGTTTGCAACACGAATCTCCGTCGGTGGGTGGCAAGCGGAATGTGGGGGACCTAGCGCTTGCGACAAAGCAGCTTTTTGAGAACTCCAACATCGGACAAAGCTGAACACCCGCCGGGGTTTCGACCTCACACTTCAGCGTTCGCTGCATGCCGCGTGCATGCCTTGCATCGCGCCCGCCTTTTTGGCGCCTCACCCTCTGGAGACCGATCTGATGCCGAAAACTCGCACCGCCAACGCCGCCCGTCTGGAGTTCGCTCCCGGCTCCCTGGTTCAATCCAATCTGTCGGGGGCCGCCTTCACCGGTGACTGGCTTTGGGTGGCTGGCGACGAAGCCTGCGGCCTGGATCGTTTGCGCCGGCTCGAACCCGTCGGGCGCGAAGCCTTGCGCTTTGGCGAGGCACGCGATTTCCCACTCGCTGATCTGCTGGACTTGCCCGGCACGGCCGAGGAAGAGGCCGATCTGGAAGGCATGGCCGTGGCCGATGGCTACCTGTGGGTGGTCGGCTCGCATGGCCTGAAGCGCAAGAACGCCAAGCCAGACCGGGGCCATGCTGAGAACGCCAAGCGCCTGGCCAAGGTCTCGCTCGACAGCAACCGGCGCTTGCTGGCCTGCCTGCCGATCGAGGCTGATGCCAAGGGCGAGCCCTGCCTGGTGCGGCAGGCCCAGGACGGCCGCAAGGCGCTGCGCCTGAAGGGGAATGCCGAGTCAAATCTGCTGACGCGCGTGCTGGCCGACGACCCCCACTTTGGCCCCTATATGGCCATCCCGGGCAAGGACAACGGCTTTGACATCGAAGGCCTGGCCGTCGACGGCCGGCGTTTGTTGCTTGGCCTGCGCGGCCCGGTGCTGAGGGGCTGGTCGGCGCTGATTGAGATCGAGGTCGAGGCCCGCGCTGACGATCTGCGATTGCTGCCGCTGGACGAGCGTGGCACGCTGATCCGCAAGCATTTCCTGCAGCTTGACGGGCTGGGTATTCGCGATCTGCACTTCTCGGGCGATGACCTCTACATCCTGGCCGGCCCGACGATGGTGCTGAACGGTGACATCCGCGTTTTCAAATGGCCCGCTGCCCGCTCCTTGCTGGCCGCCAACCGCGAGCCCGTTCGTTTCGAGGATGCATTGACCGAGTCGGTGCCCCTGCCGCATGGACGCGGAAGCAACCGGGCTGAAGCGATCTGCGATTTGCCGCCGGCGCTGTCGGGAGGCAAGGCGCGTTGGCTCGTTCTGTACGACGCGCCTGGTGCCGATCGCAAGGATGGTGAACACGCCGTCTTCGGCGACCTGCTGAGCCGCGACTGAGGGCATTCACCGCGAGCCCCTTGAGTCAATCCATCATGGCCGAAGCCTCTGAGCTCGATCCTGCCGCACCGATCCAGTTCGTCATCAATGCCGCTGCCGGCAGCAGCGATGCGGACATGAAGCGCGAAGTCATCGAGTCGGTGCTGCGGGCAGAAGGACGCAGCGGCCACTTGCACTTCTGCACGCCCCAAGATTTGGCGAGCGTGGCGCGTGAAGCGGCGCAGCGGGCCTTATCGACCCGCGCGGCCGTGGTCGCCGTCGGTGGCGACGGCACGCTCAACACGGTGGCGCAGGCCGCTCACGCTGCGGGCTGCGCCATGGGTGTGGTGCCGCAGGGCACGTTCAACTACTTTGCCCGCACGCATGGCATTCCCGCCGATCCGGCCGAAGCGGTCCGCCAGCTGCTGCATGCAGCGCCGGAGCCCGTTCAGGTGGCCGGCATCAACGAGCGTGTGTTCCTCGTCAACGCCAGCCTGGGGCTCTACCCTGATTTGTTGGAAGACCGAGAAGCCTACAAGGCCCGCTTCGGCCGCAGCCGCTGGGTGGCGTTTGTGGCGGCCTGCGCGACGCTGCTGCGCGCGCAGCGCCGGCTGCGGCTGCATATCGAAACAGGCGGCACGGTTCGCGATATGCAAACCTTGACGCTGTTTGTGGGTAATAACCGCCTGCAACTCCAGCAGTTCGGTGCGGAGCCGGAAGATACCCTGGCCGGCACGCCGGGCGATGGCAGCATGGCCGCCTTGGTGCTGCGGCCCATCGGAACGCTGTCGATGATGGGCTTGATGTTGCATGGCGCCATGGGCAGGCTGGGTGAGGCCGCCGGCGTTGATCGCTTCGAGTTTGATCACCTGGTGGTCAGGCCCACGCTGGCGCAGGGCCGTCGCGGGGTGAAGGTGGCCTTCGACGGCGAGGTGGCGATGATGCGCGCGCCGCTCGACATTCGCGTGCTCGCCAAACCGCTCTATCTGCTGAGGCCGCAGCCAATAACGCAGCCCACGGCTGCCGTCACTGCCGCCGCATCCCCGACGGACGGGGCCAGCCTGTGAGCCTCCTGCTGCAGATCTCCGACACGCATTTCGGCACCGAGCAGGCACCGGTCGTCGAAGCCTTGACCAAGCTGGCCCGCCAGCAGCGGCCCGATCTGATCGTGCTGTCCGGCGACATCACCCAGCGCGCACGCCCGGCGCAGTTCAGGGCCGCACGCGCGTTTGTGGACAGCCTCGGCGCGCCGGTGCTCGCCGTTCCCGGCAATCACGACATCGCGCTGCTCGACCTCTGGGCGCGCTTGCGCCGCCCCTATGCGCGCTACAGCGCTGCCTTCGGCGTGGACCTAGAACCCATACATCGCTCGCCCGATTTGCTGGTGCTAGGCGTCAACACCACTCGGCCGTGGCGGCACAAGCATGGCGAGATCTCCGGGCAGCAGGTCGACCATGTGGCGCAACTTTTGGCGGGCGCCGAAGCCACTCAGCTACGGGTGGTGGTGGTGCATCAGCCCGTGGCCGTGACGCGTGCCGAGGATCTGACCAACCGTCTGCGCGGGCATGCGGCCGCGCTCGAGCGCTGGGCTGAGGCCGGGGCCGACCTCATCATGGGTGGGCACATTCACCTGCCTTACGTGATGCCGCTGCAAGGCCTGGCGCGTCCGCTGTGGGCCGTGCAGGCGGGCACGGCCGTCTCGTCTCGGCTGCGCATGGGTGTGCCCAACTCGGTGAACCTGCTGCGCTGGGGCGCAGACTCGGCGCCTGGCTGCTGCCGCATCGAGCAGTGGGATTTCTCGCTTGAGACTCAAGCCTTCTTGCGCGCCAAGCTCACCGAGGTCCGGCCGGCCAGGGCTTGAGTGGGCTGCCACGCTGCGCTGGCCAACCCCGCGGTACAGCAAGATGGGCGCCGCGCTGAAGACCGTCGCTGAGCGGAATCAAGCCGCCGCGCCCGCGCGCGGCCGCAATCTCCATTTGACGGCTTCGAACCAAACCAGGCTCAGTAGCGCGGCGCCGCAGCCGGCCAGCAGCAGCTGCGGCGAGGGCTGGGCAAAGGAAAACAGGGCGCGGACGGCGGGTACGGCCAGGACGATGGCCAGCAAGCTCAGGGTGGCCAGCGCCATCCACAGGAAGGTGGGGTTCAGGCCACCAAATTTGGGGCCTGTTCCCGGTACGCCAGTTCCCCCAGGCGCGCCGGTGCCGCCGACCAGCAGGGCGGGCCGATTCCAGGACCGGTTGGCGTAGATCAGGCCCAGATTGGACAGTACCAGCACCGAGAAGGTCAGTGCACGCGCCACTTCGTCCGAACCGGAGAAGGTGCGCGTCAACGCGAAAACGCCGAGCAGCAGGGCCAGCAAGCCCGCACCTTGCCAGAGGCCGCGTACCAGCACGGCGCGGTCGAACAGGCGGGCATCTGGGCGGCGCGGAGGCTGGCGCATCGCGTCCGGCTCCAGCGGCTCGGCCTCGAAGACGACCGAGCAGGCCGGGTCGATGATCAGTTGCAGGAACAAGATGTGCACCGGCATCAGCAGCATGGGCCAGCCCAGCAGCACAGGCAGGATGGACAGGCCGACGATGGGCACATGCACCGCGATCACGAAGACGATGGCCTTGCGCAGATTGGCGAAGACGCGGCGCCCGTAGCGCACCGCCGTCACCAGGGCGGTGAAGTCGTCGTTCAGCAGCACCAGCGCGGCGGCCTCGCGGGCCACGTCGGTGCCGCGCGCGCCCATGGCCACGCCGATGTGCGCGGCCTTCAGCGCCGGCGCGTCGTTGACGCCGTCGCCCGTCATCGCCACCACTTCGCCGCGCGCGCGGAAGGCCTGCACCAGGCGCAGCTTTTGCTCGGGCTGGACGCGGCAGAAGATGTGCGTGTCGGCAAGGCGCTTGTCTAGCTCGGCCTCGCTCAAGGTCGCCAATTCGGTGCCGGTAATAGGCGGGCCGCTCTCGGTGTTCAGCCCGGCCTGGCGCGCGATGGAGCTGGCGGTGGCCGGGTGGTCGCCGGTGATCATCACCACGCGGATACCTGCGGCCTTGCATTCGGCAATCGCTTGCGGCACCTCGGGGCGGACCGGGTCTTCCAGCGCGATGAGGCCGAGGAACTCGAAGTCGAAATCATGTTGCTCGGCGGGCAGCTCTGGCGCGGCCAAGCTGGCCCGGGCCACGCCCAACACGCGCAGCCCCGCGGAAGCCATCAGCGCGACTTGCGTCGCGACGGCGGCATGGCGGGTGGCGTCCATATGGCAGAGGTCGACGATGGCCTCCGGCGCCCCTTTGGCCGCGATCATCCGGGCTTGCAGATCGGGCGACTGCCAGACCCGGGACATCGCCAGCATCTCGGGCGATAAGGGGTAATCGTCCACCAGCGTCCAGTCGGCATGCAGGTGTTCTGTGTGGGCCAGCAGGCGCTGGCCGGCGGCGCCGATGGCGGCTTCCATCGGGTCGAAGGCGCGCCGGTGGCTGGCCAGCACGGCGAATTCGAGCACTTCGTGCAGGTCTTCGCCCAGCGGCTTGTCGGCGGCTTGCGCGCTGTCGTAGCTGGCCGCCGGCGTCCAGAGCCTGCGCACGGCCATGCGGTTGGCGGTGAGGGTGCCGGTCTTGTCGACACACAAGACCGTGGTCGCCCCCAGCAATTCCACTGCCGGGATGCTGCGTGCCAAGACTTGCTCGCGCGCCAGGCGCCAAGCGCCCAAGCCCAGGAACAGGGTCAGCACCACCGGCAGTTCTTCGGGCAGGATGGCCATGGCCAGCGTCAGGCCCGCCAGCAGGCCGTGCAACCAGTCCCCGGTGCTAACACCGTAAGCCAGGGCCAGGCCGGCCGCCAACAAGAGCCCGATGATGGCCACGCGTTTGACCACCTTGCGGGTCTCGTTCTGGATCGGCGTGTCCTCGCCCCCGAGGCCTTCCAGTGACTTGCCGATCCGCCCCAGGGCGCTGCGCTCGCCAGTGGCCACCACGCGGCCCTGGGCCGTGCCCTGGGTCACCAGCGTGCCGGAGAAGACCCGGCCGGCGTTGTCGCTGCTGGCTTCTTGTTCGTCGTGCTTGCCATCCACCGGCGCCGGGCTGGCCGCAGCGCTTGTGTCGGTGGCCGCTGTCAGCTGCTTGCTCACCGGCACCGATTCCCCGCTGAGCATGGACTCATCCACGGTGAGATTCGCGGCTTCCAGCAAGTCCATATCGGCCGGCACGCGGTCGCCTTCGGCCAGCAAGACGATGTCGCCACACACCAACTCACGGCCAGGCACTTTGCGCGTTTTGCCCTCACGCAAGACCAAGGCCTGCGGGCTGGACATATCGCGCAGCGCTTCCAGCGAGCGCTCGGTGCGCCTTTGCTGCACAAAGGTGATGCCCATGACGACGAACACAAAGCCCAGCAGCATCAGCGCGTCATTGCGATTGCCCAGCACGAGGTAGATCGCTCCGCAGGCCACCAGAAGCAGGAACATCGGCTCCCGCGCGATGTCTGCCAACAGCCGCAGCACGCTGCGCGGGCGCGACACCGGCAACTCATTGGGCCCCTCGCGCGCCAGTTGCTCGCGGGCTTGGGTCTCGGTCAGGCCGGTGGCTTGCATATCGTGATGCTAACTTTTCAATGGGAAGGGGTGGTGGCGCGGTTGCCGCGCTCGGCATAGTCGGCACAGCCTAGGCTTTGTGCTTGACGCCGGCATGAAAAAATGCGCCCAAGGGCAACGCACGGCTTTACCCAGGCGTCTGGGCTGCGAATGGCGCCAGGCCGAGATTAGGCGCACATTCAGCCGCGCTCTGTGCGCTGTCGAACGCAGCGACTTCGCTTAGCGAAGCGCAATCGCCGAAGTGATCGCGCTGCGCGCCCTGTTTGCAGCCACTTTTGCCCGACACTGGCGGCTACGTCCCGCCGAACGCCCAAGCTCTCAATCAATGTCAGATTCAGTTTTCGTCCCGCAGCGCATCCAGCCCAGTGCCGAGCAGTTGCTCATTCAAACCACGCGGGCTCGCCATGTGCTGATCGAGGCCAATGCCGGCGCCGCCAAGACCACCACCTTAGCCTTGCGCATCGCCCAGGCGCTGACGCGCGGCGCTCGGCCGGATATGGTGCTGGCGCTGACCTATACCGCCCCGGCGGTGCAGGCCTTGCGAACGCAGCTGCGCATGATCGGCCTGGCGGCCGAGCAGATCGAGCAGATGCATATCCACAGCTTCGAGTCCTTCAGTGCTGCCTTGCTGGCCGAACGTGAAGGGCCGGGCACGGAGCTGCTGGCCACGCCCACGCTGGTGAAGCCCTTTGTCGTGCGCGCCATCGAGCGGGCGCAGACCCTGCCCGAGGAGCGCTACCCCGACGAGTTGACGCTGGGGATGCCGCCCGGCGCCTTGGTGGAAGGTTTGCTGCGCTCGTTTGACGTGATCAAGGGCCGCATGCTGATCGAGCAATTGGACGAGGGCGCCCGCATCACGCCCGACCTGGCCGAAACCTTGGGCTTTGACTATCTGACCCTGCGCGTGCGTTCGGCCTACGAGCTGATCCGGCGCGGCGGCCACCCGGACCATCCGGCCTTTCGCTTCGAGGGCGATGCCACCTACGATCTGGCCCACGCCATCATGGCGGAGGAGTTCAGCGCCGAGGACACGCCCTTTGCACTCGGCCTGGCGCTGATCGTGGTGGATGAGATGCACGACACCAACCGCGCCATGTTCACCATTCTGAAGGCCTTGCTGGGCGCGAACCGCCGCGCCGCCTTCGTGGGCGTGGGTGACCGCGACCAAGTGATTCACTCGCAGACCGGCGCCGAGGCCGGCTTCATGGCCGAGCATTTTGAGCATGAGATTGGCGCGCCCCTGCGCCTGCCCCTGACGGCCAGCCACCGCTTCGGCCCCGCGCTGGCACAGGCCGTGGGCGCGCTGGCGGGCAAGCCTTATGCGGCAGTTGAGCAGCAGGCGACGCAGATCGTCAGCCTGCCTTGTGAATCCACCCGCGTGATGGCGCGCCTGATCGCGCAAGTGGCGCGCGAGCATATGGGTCAGAGCCAGCAAGATGAGTTGCGCATCTTGCTGCGCCAGCCCGCCTATTCCATCCCGATCGAGCGCGAGCTGTTGCAGCTGGGCCTGGACTATGCCTGCGCCGGCGTGCAACCCTTTTTGCAACGTCCGGAGATTTTGTTGGTGCGCGGCCTGCAGGCTTTTTGCATCGACGACTTCAGCGGCTTCAAGACCAAGGCGCAGCGCGCCGCCGTGCTGGCCGCGCTGATGCAGTTTGCCGGCGCCTTGATCGACAGCATCGAGTTGCGCCATGTCGATGCCCTGACCGCGCAGCGCCGCGCCATCGACGAGGCCGCCAGCGATCCCGACGGCATGAGAACCTTCATCGAGGGTCAGGTCTTGCGCAATGCCTCGGCCACCGCCTTGCCGCTGCTGCGTGATGCCATCAGCCTGCTCAAGATGAATGATTTGCCGGCTTTTGTGGATGGCTTCATGGCCGCACTCAAGCCGCAGCGCCTGGCCCAAGCGGTGCTGGTGCGCAAAGATGACATCGAGCAGGTGCGCGCCAATGTGGCGCAACTGCTGCAGCTGGCGCAGCAAGAAGGTGGCGAGCTGGCCGATGTGTTCCGCGTGCTGCATCAGCTGGAAGCGCAGCAGCTGCGCATGCGGGCCAATCGCCGCATCACCTTGTCCAGCATCGAGGCGGCCAAGGGTCTGGAGTTCGACCATGTGCTAATCCCCCACCTCTCACGCGGCGAGTTCAGCGGCGACGTCAGCGCCGCGGAGAACCGCAATCTGCTTTATGTGGCGATGACGCGCGCCCGGCAACGCCTGACCCTGGCTTTTAATCCCGCCAGCCCTTCTCGCTATCTGCTCGACGCGGGCTTGCTGAGCGCTTAGGCGCGCTCGCCCGGCCGGTGGCCCATCCAATTCCAAGGACTCCAGATGAACTCGCTTCGCCCTCACCGTCCTGCGCTTGAAGGCGGGCTCTTGGCTCTGCTGGCCGCCGGCCTGTTTGGCGCCAGCACACCCTTGCTGCAGGTTTTCGGTCGGGGCTTGGGTCCGTTCAGCACGGCGGCCTTGCTCTATGTGGGCGCGGCCTTGGTCGGCTTGTTGCTACGTCAGTCGCCCAAGCGGGAGGCCGCTTTGCGCCGCGGCGATTTGCCTCGTCTGCTGGCCGTGGCCGGCTTTGGTGCCGCCTTGGGGCCGGTGGCCCTGGCCTGGGGCTTGCAGCGCAGCAGTGCCACCGGTGCTTCGCTGATGTTGACCTTGGAAGCCTTGTTCACCGCCTTGCTGGCCTGGCGCTTGTATGGCGAGACCATGGACCGCCGCGTGGTCCTGGGCCTGCTGGCTTTGCTGGGCGGCGGGGTGCTGCTGGTGCTGGATCAAGGCTTGCACGGCAGCAGCCAGCTCTTGGGCCTCTTGGCCGTTTTGCTGGCGACGGCAGCCTGGGGCATGGACAACAGCTTGTCGCGGGCGCTGGCCGAGCGTGACCCCGGCCAGGTGGTGCTGGCCAAAGCCGCGCTGGGCTCGACCGCCACCGCCTTCCTGGCCTGGCTCAGCGGCGAGGCCTTGCCTGCTCCCCTGGCCGCGCTGGGCTTGTTGGCGGTGGGCGCCACAGGCTATGGCCTGAGCCTGCGCTTTTACTTACTGGCGCAACGCGCTTTTGGCGCGGCGCGTACCGGCTCAGTCTTCGCCTTCGCGCCCTTCATCGGCGCAGCGATTGCATTTGCCCTGGGGGATCGCTCTGCCGGTTGGGGCATGGTGGCGGGCGGCGGCTTGATGCTGGTGGGGGTGATCCTGCACTTGGCGGAATCGCACGCGCATGAGCATCAGCATGAAGCGCTGGCGCATGAGCACGCACACCGGCATGACGACGGCCATCACGACCATCACCACGACCCCATGCCCACAGGCCCGCACAGCCACCCGCATGCGCATCAGCCCACGCGGCACAGCCATGCGCATGTGCCGGACGCGCATCACACCCATTCACATTGAAGGGCGTCACCGCGGGCTTCAGCGCCTTCTGAAGTCCCAGGGCGCGGTGGGCTGTTCCTCATGCCAGAGGCCCAGCTCACGCTGGCGGGCTAGCTGCTCGGCAGCTGCATAACTGCGCCGTTCGGCGGCAGGCTGATCCTTCTCGTACTGCTTGTAGTGCCAGGCCATGCCTTGTGAGAGTTGCGTCAGGCAGGCGTCCACCGGCCCCACCATCACCTTGCCGATGATGCGGCCGTAGCGGTCCTTCTTGCGCCACACCACGCTGACGTTTTTGCCGTAGACCAAGTCGGACAAGTTCTGCTTGGCACGCTGGCCAAAGGCCTGGTGCTTCTCCGGCGCGTCAATGCCGGCCAGGCGGATCTTGTGCGGCTGGGTAGTTTGGTCAAGCACGGTGATGGTGTCGCCATCGGCCACGCCGACCACACGGCCATCGAGCTGTTTGTCGATCGTGCTGGCCGGGCAAGTGCCGGCCAGCAGCGCCAGGCTCAGCCCCAGCAAGAACCGGCGGCAGGAAGCGACGAGGGGTTGGAGCGTGGAGGTGTTGCGCGAGGCCTTGGTGTAGCTAGCGTTCAAGAGCGACTGACTCCGGCTGAGTCAGCTTGTGCCGCGTGACTTGCTGCTGCTGCTGCGGCGTGCGTAGAGGATGGGTTCAACATGCGATAGGGGTGGGGCATTGCGGCGCTGGCGCGGCTTGTACAAAAGGCCCGCATCATCCCATCAGCGGGCAGTGCCTGCGTGTGGCTGCGCGGCCCTGGTGTGACGGATGGCGCGCCAGATGGCCCGGCGGAGGAACGAACAATTCGTTACGCATTGAGGGTCAACCGTTGCGAGGGGGCGCTCGTTGAGATCACAAGCCGGCAAATGCCAGGCTCGCTTGAGAAACCCGAAGCAAATCGGGTTCATTTAGAAGGCTTTTAATCATGTCCAAGATCACGTCTTTCATCGCTGCAGCAGCTTTGTCTACCCTGGCCGTGGCGTCCTTCGCCCAAGCACCGGCCGCCACTGCGACGGCGCCTGCCAAGACCACGGCAACTGCCGCGCCAGCCGTGACCACTGCTGCCCCTGCTGCCGCCACGAACACCACCGCTGCTGCACCTGCGGCAACCACCGCGGCAGCCGCCACCACGGGCACCGCCAAGCCGGCCGCCGCTGCGGACGCGGCTCACGGCCACAAGCATGAGAAGAAGCATGCCCATCCAAAGGCTGCTACTCCTGCTGCAGCAGCAACAACGACGGCCGCCCCGGCTGCCGCAGCCTCCGCTGCCAAGTAAAGTCGCCAATCAGCTGCACGGCCCGGGCTAGTCCCGAGGCCCGTGCCAGCAAGACCAGCCCCGGTGGACAAGCAAAGTCCACCGGGGCTGTTTGTTTTTGGCGCTGGCCAGGACTTGTGGCACGGGCCGCGTGCGCCGGCTGGGTTGACAATAGCCGCGCTGGCAAACGAGCTTCAGGCGATTTCACCCGACTGGTTTGCGCGCACAGGACCACAAGTTTTCACTTCCTTATCCACCCGATTCGCTACCCGCGAATTCCTAGCGAAGCCCCCTCATCACCATGCTGAAACCCACCGTGATTGCCCTGGCAGCGACCCTGGCGCTGCTCTCCACCACCGCTGAACCGGCGCTGGCCGCCGCTGCAGTCGCCAAGCCGGCCTCGGCCAGCGCGGCAACGGCCGCCGTGCCGGCCGGGCAGGGCGTGTGGGATTTGACGCCGCTGTACGCCAATGAGGCGGCCTGGGAAACCGAGCGCTTGGCCATCCTGGCCGAGCTGCCCAAGCTCAAGGCCTTGCAGGGCACGCTGGGCACCAGCAGCAAGAGCATGGCCGACGGCCTGGACCAAATCTCCACCGTGCGCCGCCGCCTGGGCCGCTTGGTGACTTACTCTGGCCTGCTGGCCGACGAGAACACCCAGATCACCGCCAACCAGGCACGCAATCAGTTGGCCTACTCGGCCTACAACCAGTTCGGTGAGGCGGTGTCTTTTGTCACTGCCGAAGTTACGGCCACGGGCCGCGACAAGGTTGAATCCTATCTGGCCGCCGAGCCACGCCTGGCCAAGCACAAGCAGGGTTTGAAGACGATTCTGCGCCTGGCCGCTCACACCCTGAGCCTGAAGGAAGAAGCGCTGCTGGCCTCCGCCGCCGAACCCATGCAGCAGCCGCAAAGTATTTACGGCCTGCTGACCAATGCCGATCTGCCCTGGCCCACCATCACCGTGCGTGGCAAGAAGGTGGTGCTGGATCAAGAGCAATACGTGGCCTTCCGCGGCGACGCTGATCCCAAGGTGCGTGAGCAAGTCTTCAAGTCTTTCTGGCCCGTGTACAAGGCCTACGAGCGCACCCTGGGCGCCATCTACGCCGCCAATCTGCGCGGCACCGTGTTCAATGCCAAGGTGCGCCAGTACCCCAGCAGCGTGGCCATGGCTCAGGGTAATGACAACATTCCCGAGGCCGTCTACCGCAGCCTGGTGCAAGAGGCCAATGCCGGCCTGCCCACGCTGCACCGTTACCTGAAGCTGCGCAGCAAGATGCTGGGCCTGAAGAACCCCGGTTATCAAGACGGTTATGTGGCGCTGGCCAAGACCAACCGCAGCTACACCCTGGCCGAGGCCGAGCAACTGACCCTGGCCGCCCTGGCGCCGCTGGGCAGCGACTACACCACCAAGCTGGATCAAGCCTTCAAGGGCAACTGGATGCATGCCGTGCCGCAGCGCGGCAAACGCTCGGGCGCTTACATGAACCCGGCCGCCTACGATGTGCACCCCTATTTGCTGATGAGCTTCAACGGCGAGTATCAAAGCGTCTCGACCCTGGCGCATGAGTGGGGTCACGCCATGCACTCGGTGTTGTCCAATGCGGCGCAGCCTTTTGAGACGGCTGACTACTCGACCTTCATTGCCGAGATCCCCTCAACGGCCAATGAGCTGTTCTTGGTCGATCACATGGTCGAGAAGGCCGCCACACGGGAGGAGAAAATCTTCGCGCTGAGCCAGGAGCTGGAAAGCATCCGCAGCACCTTCTTCCGCCAGGCCATGTTTGCCGAGTTTGAGCTGAAGTCGCACGAGGCGGTGGAGAAGGGCGAAGCCGTAACCGGCGAATGGTTCACCAAGACCTACCTCGACCTGCTCAAGCGCTATCACGGCGACGCGCAAGGCGTGGTCAAGATCGATGACCTCTACGGCATCGAGTGGGCCTACATCCCGCATTTCTACAACGACTTCTACGTCTACCAGTACGCCACCTGCGTCAGCGCCGCGGCCTTCTTCGCCGAAGGCATCCGCAAGGGCGACACCGCCTTGCGTGACAAGTACTTCGCCATGCTCAAGGCCGGCAGCTCGGCTGATGCCTATCCGCTGACGCTGGCAGCCGGTGTGGACCTGGCCTCGCCCGAGCCCTATCGCGCGCTGATGCGCCGCATGAATGCGACCATGGACAAGCTGGAAAAGCTAAATGCTGAGAAGGCCAGCAAGTAAGCACGGCCAGTTTCATCGCCAAGCAAAAGGGCCCGAGTAATCGGGCCCTTTTTTCATGACGACGAAGCCGTGTCGCGGCGCCGTTTTTTACCAGCTGCCAGTATTGGCCATCGAAGCCCAGGGCTCGGCCGGGGCCAGCGCCGGGCCGTCTTGCAGCAGCTCCACCGAGATGCCATCGGGCGAGCGCACAAACGCCATGCGGCCGTCGCGCGGTGGGCGCAGCACGGTCACGCCGTGGTCGGCCAGGCGCTGGCAGGCGGCGTAGATGTCGGGCACGGCAAAAGCCAGGTGGCCGAAATTGCGCCCACCGGTGTACTGCTCGCTCTTGCCGTCGGCATCGGGCCAGTTATAGGTCAGCTCCACTTGTGGCTGGTAGGGGCCCGCTGCGTCGCTCGGGGCGGCGAGATAGAGCAGGGTGAAGCGGCCGGCCTCGTACTCGTTGCGGCGCACTTCCACCATCCCAAGCGCATCGCGGTAAAACTTCAGCGAGGCTTCAAGATCGGTGACGCGAACCATGGTGTGCAGGTATTTCATGATTTCTTCTCGGCAGTGAGGACTGAGCAGGATTGTCGCGGCTGCCGGCCGCTGGCGCTGTTGGAAGGATATTGCGGGGGATATTGCAGCGCGTTTTTGCGCTCCACCCCCAGCAGCAGGGCCAAGGGCGCCGGCAGCCGGCGTGCCAAGGCATAGCCCAGGGCGCACAACGCTGCGGTGAGCGCGATCAAGGCCAAGCCCTCCGCCAAGGGCGGCAAGTGCCAGGGCTTGATGGCCTGGCTCAGCACGACGATGAGGGTTTGGTGCAGGATGTAGACGCAGAACACCGCGGCGCTGAGGCGCTGGCGCAGGGGGCTGTCCTGGTTCAGCCACTGCCGCGCAAAGCCGCACACCGCCACCAAGGCCCACCACTGCATGCCGCCCCACAGCAGGCGCATGGCGTAGCGCAGCGCGTCGGGCGGTGGGCTGTCGGCATAGGCCTGGAAGTAAAGCATCAGCACAGCCCAGCTGCACAGGGCCGCCACCAAAGCCAGCCAACGCAGGCGGCGCAGGCCTAGCCACAGCTTGTCGCCGGCGCCAGCCATCAGGTAGCCGAGCACAAACAAGCCGAGGTATTGCGCATGGGCGTACCAATCCCAGACGAGGTTGTGCGTTACCTCGAATTGAATCAGCGTGACGCGTGCGACCATCAGTGGCAGCGCGCCCAGCAGCATCAGGAACAGGGTGGAGCCGCTCCGTGCAGCGATGGCTCCGCTGCTCCAGGCCAGCAGGCGCGGCGCCCAGCGCGCCAGCAGCAGGGCCAGGCCCGTGTAGGCCCACAGATAGGGCAAGAACCACAGATGATTCCAGGTCGGCAGGCTGAGGCAGTGCCGGCGGCCTTCTTCGAGCCGGCAAAAGTCGGCATTGCCACGCAGATAGTCGGGCATGAAGTCCAGATAGCTACCGCTGTAGCCGAACTTGGCGATCACCTCAAAGTAGGACTGCGGCGGCACGATGATCAACATGCCGAACAACAAAGGCCACAGCAGCCGGCTGCTGCGGCGGCGGAAGAAGGCGCCTGCGGGCTGTGGCTTGGCGGCCAGGGCATGCATCAGGGCGGCGCCCGAGATCAGGAAGAGCAGGCCCATGCGCCAGGGCGAGCTGAGCAGCATCAGCGGCTCGATCGTCGAGCTGGCCGCCGGGCTTTTGACATGCCAGCCCCAAGTCACGTAATACATGCCGACGTGATAGAGCACCAGCAAGCCGAAGGCGAGGATGCGCAGCCAGTCGAGGAAGAAGAGGCGCTGCGACGATGTTTGTGATTCGTGCGCAGCGCTGCCGATATGCAGTGGAAGTGATGTGTGTGCCATGGCGGCCAGCATCGCCCGCCGGGCCGCTGCGGCCAAGCGTTCTGGGGCGAGTTGGCTTTGGCCTGGGGTCAGTGCGCGGCGGCGCGGATCTGCAGCGTGGCCTTGACCGTCAAAGGCACGCCTTTGCGCAGCGAGGCCACACCGATCACCGAGCGTGCATGCACACCGGCGGGGCCGAACACGGCCACCAGCAGATCGGAGGCGCCGTCCAGCACCTCGGCGTGTTCCTCGAACTCCGGCGTGCTGTTGATGGAGCCGTGCAATTCCACGACACGCAGCACCCGGTCCAGCGAACCCAGCTCGGCCTTGATGGCCGCTATCAGCGCCAGGCAGGCGGAGCGTGCCAGGGCATAGCCCTGCTCGGCGTCGTATTGCTCGCCCAAACGGCCCTTGGAGCTTTCGCCCGCGATGGCCAGCGGCGCCTTGCCGGAGAGAAAGAGCAAGTCGCCGGCTTGCACAGCGGCCGCATAGTTGCCGGCCGGCGCGCCGCCGCTGGGGAGTTCCAGGCCCAGGGCCTGCAGTCTTTGTTCGGGTGTCATGCCTGAGGGTTTCCTAAATGAGTTGTTCACGATAACCGCGCGAGACGCGCAGCTTGGCGCCCGAGCTGAGCGTCAACTCGGCCTCGCCGCGCGCCAGGCTGGCGATGCAGTGGATATGCGCCGGGTTGACCGCATGGCTGCGGTGCACCCGCACAAAGCCAGCCTGCTGCGCGGCAGCATGGGCCAGAAAATCGGCCAGGGTGTGGCGGTCCAGATGCTGGGCGGGCGGGGCATGCAGCGCGATGTAGTTGTCCGCCGCAGCCACCCATTCCACCTGGGCCAAGGCCAGCTTCATCAAGCCGCCGCCGCGCTGCGGCACCAGCCAGTGGCCGCTGACCGGCTGCAATTGCTGCAAAGCGCTGAGCAGGGCGGCACGGGGCCGCTCTCTGTCGATTCGATCTTCACTGTTGTTGCTGGCCTGGATGCGCTGGCGCAGCCGGGCCAGGGTCTGGTCCAGACGCTCCGCGCTGAAAGGCTTGAGCAAATAGTCCACCGCATTGAGCTCAAAGGCGCGCAAGGCGTGTTGCTCAAACGCGGTGCAGAATGCGCAATGGGTGGCGGGCGGCAAGGCCAGGGCCAGCTCGAGGCCGTTCATGCCGGGCATCTGAATGTCCAGCAAGGCCAGGTCGGGTTGCAAGGCCTCGGCTAAACGCAAGGCCTCCAGGGCATCGCCCGCCTCGCCCACCACTTGCACGGCTGGCGCATGGGCCAGCAGCAGGCGGCGCAACTTGGCGCGGGCCGGGGCTTCGTCGTCAACGATCAAGACCTTGAGGGGCGTCATCTGGGCGTGTCCGCAGCGGTGAGTGTGGCCTTGGGGTTAGCCGAGAGATTGGTGGCCTCTGCCATTTGCGCCGGCAGGCTCAAGCTCAGGCGGCTGCCGCTGCCTAGGCTTTCCAGCTTGACGCTGGCCCGCGCGCCGTAGCTGGCTTGCAGGCGCTCGCGGGTATTGGCCATGCCGATGGCGCCGGCACGGGTGTCGCGGCTGGGGGCGGTGCCGCTGTTGTCCACCGTGATTTGCAGCTGCCCCGCGGCAACTTCAGCGCATAGCCGCAGCTGCACAGGGCCTAGATGCTGGGCCACATCGTGGGTGATGGCGTTTTCAATCGGCGCGATCAAGAGCAGGCTTGGCAATAGGCAGCCTTGTGCCGCCGTGCTGGCGTTCAGGCTGACTTGCAGGCGCTCACCGAAGCGGGCCTGCATCAGCGTCAGATAGGGCTGCACCAGTTGCAACTCCTGCGCCAGGGTGTGGCGTTCGCTGTGCTGGGCGTTGAGCGCTTGGCGCAAGAGCGTGGCCAGCTCGCACAGCAGCCGGTCGGCGCGCTGCACGTCCTCATACATCACCGAGGAAATCAGGTTCAGGGTGTTGAACAGAAAGTGCGGCTGGATCTGATCGCTCAAGCGCTGCAAACGCGCCTCGGCCAACTCGCTGCGCAAGCGCTCCAGCTCATGGCGGCGCGCTTGCTCGGCATTGGCCAGGCGCAGGCCTTCGCTGATGAAGACGAAGAGCAGGTAGCTGATGCTGTCCTTGGCGCCCTCGTAGGCGAACATGGTGGGCAGTTCATCGCGCTGATAGGGCAGACCCATCAAGGCATAGACGCTGGCGCGCAGCAGCAGCAAGCCAGCCACGTGCAGCAGTACAAAGAGCCCCAAGCCAAGCAGATGCCCCAGCAACAGGCGCCAGAGTGGTGCGCCTTGGTCGCGCAGCCGCGCATGCCAGCGAAACAGGGCAATGGCCAGCAAGCCCACGATGAGCACGCTGCTGAGTTCCCACAAAAAGGGCTCCCAGGGGTGGGGCCCGCCACGCGCTTGGTAGTGCTGCAGCTCGGCCACGCTCAGCAGCAGGCCCACGCCCAGCACCAGGGCGGCGTAAGCCCACCAGAGCAGGCGGCGCTGCGGCGGCGGCGGGGTAGTGTTTGGGGTTGTGGCCGTCATGGGCCTCACGCTATCACGCAGGCTGCGCGTGCTGAGGCTTTGCCTGGCCATTCACCCCGGCATAAGCGCGCTTCGCCCCAAAACTCAAGAGTTCTCGGCCCGGCGCGCCACCATTCGCCGCTCGTTGCTGGCGATTCGTCGCTTGCGCTGTTCGTGCGTCGCTCGGGACAAGGTTTGGCCGCGATGGCCGCAGAGACTGCAGCCATTGAAACCACTAACTGGAGTTCACACATGTTTTCCAAGCCCGTCCTCTCGCGCCTGTTGGCACCCGCAAGCCTGGCATTGGCCGCCGTGCTTGCGCCTGTTGCCGCGGCCCATGCTGCGAACGAACCTGGCCAGATCAGTATCACCGTGCGTGGCAGCGGTGCACCCGTCTTGATGATTCCCGGCCTCAGCAGCTCGGCCCAGGTCTGGGACGAAACCTGCGCGGCACTGCAGCCCCAGGTGCAATGCCAGATTGCTCAGCTGCCGGGCTTTGCCGGTGCGGCGGCAGGCCCGCGGCAGGAACAACAGTATCTGGCGGCCATGCGCGATCAGTTGCAGGCCGTGTTGAAGGCCCAGGCGCCCAAGCGGGTGACGGTGATGGGCCACAGCCTGGGCGGCACGCTGGCGCTGATGCTGGCAGCTCAGCCCGATGCTGCGCAGATTGAGCGTTTGATCATTGTTGACAGCCTGCCTTTCCTGCCAGGGGTCCAAAACCCGAATGCAACGGTGGAGAGCGTGCGCCCCCAGATGGCCGCCATGCGGGATGCCATGTCCAAGGGCAAGCCGCAGGCGGCCCAGCTCAAGCCCATGATGGCCAGCATGTCGAACAGCCCTGCGCGTGTGGATCAGCTGGTGCAGTGGGGCCTGGACTCCGACCCCGCCTCGGTGGCCCAGGCCATGTATGAGTTGTGGACCACCGATCTGCGCCCCCTGCTGCCCAAGATCAAAGTGCCCACCTTGGTGTTCGGCGCCTGGGCCGCTTACGCGCCTATGGGTTCCAGCCAGGACATCGTCACTCGTCTGTACCAGAGCCAGTACGCCGGTCTGGAGGGTGTCCAGCTCAAGATCAGCACTGCCGGCTATCACTTCCTGATGTGGGATGACCCGGCGCTGGTGCAGCAGTCCACCCGCGAGTTCATGGGCCTGGCGCCGCGTCCTGCCCAATAACGCCTTCGGCCAACAGCTCGGCGATCTGCGCGGTGCTGTAGCCCAGCTCTGTCAACAAGGCCTGGCTGTGCTCACCCAGTCGCGGCGGGTCCAGGCGCAGGGGCAGGCGTTCGCCGTCCAGGGTGAGCGGCAGCAAGGGCACGCGGGTGGCGCGACCATCGGGCAGGGTCATGGGGGCCAGGCCGCCGGTGGCCAGCAGATGGGGGTCGTCCATCAGCTGCTCGGGCCGGGTGATGGGGGCGAAGGGCAGGCCCTCGCGCTCGAACACGGCGCTGATCTCGGCCACCGGCTGTGCGGCCAAGCGGCTGCGCAGCTCGGGCAGCAGCCACTCGCGCGCCAGCACGCGCTGCTTATTGCTGGCCACGCGAGCGTCTTGCGCTAAATCGGCAAAGCCGAAGGCTTGGCAAAAAATCTGCCACTGCGTATCGCTGACCACGGCCAGGAAAATCTGCGCTCCGTCCTTGACGCTGAAAACGTCGTAAATGCCCCAGGGCGAGATGCGGTTGGGCATGGGGTCGGGCGCTTTGCCGGAGATGGCGAACTGCATCATGTGCTGCGCCACCAGAAAGATATTGTTTTCGAACAGGGCCGACTGCACCTGCTGGCCGCGCCCGGTTTGATGGCGCGCCTGCAGCGCCGCCAGCACGCCGATGGCGCCGAACATGCCGCCCATGATGTCGTTGACGCTGCTGCCGGCGCGCAGCGGGTCGCCGGGCCGGCCGGTCATATAGGCCAGGCCGCCCATCATCTGCACCACCTCATCCAGGGCGGTGCGGTGCTCGTAAGGGCCGGGCAGAAAGCCTTTGTGGCTGACGTAAATCAGCCGCGGGTTCAGCGCGCTCAAGGCCTCATAGCCCAGGCCGAGCCGTTCCATGCTGCCGCTCTTGAAGTTCTCGCTGAACACATCGGCACTGGCCAGCAGCTTGAGCACGATCTCCAGCCCGCGCGGGTGTTTGATGTCCAGCGCCAGGCTCTTTTTATTGCGGTTGAACAGCGGATAAAAACCCGTGCCCGCGCCCAGTAGTTGGCGGGTGTTGTCGCCCGTCAGCGGTTCGACCTTGATGACTTCGGCGCCCAGATCGGCCAGCACCATGCCGCAGGTGGGCCCCATGACCATATGGGTGAACTCGATGACGCGCAGGCCGGCCAGGGGCAGGGCTTGCGCAGTGGGTGACGGGTTTGGCGTTGCGCTGGGCGTATCAGGCGTATTCATGCTTGCATTGTGGCGTGTTCAAGTTGCTCGTCTCGCCCTGCGCCGGCTATGCGAGACTGCCGCCATCTGTTCAAGCGTGGGTGTGCGGTCATGAAAATTTGCATTGTTGGCGCGGGTGCCATTGGCGGTTGGTTTGGCGCCTTTCTGGGGGCGAAACTGGGCGCGGAAGTCGAGCTGAGTGTGCTGGCGCGTGGCGCCACCCTGGCCGCGCTGCGCCAGCACGGCTTGCGCATGGACACGGGCGGCGAACGCATCAGCGTCACCCCGGCCCGGCTCAGCGATGACCCGGCCGAGCTTGGTGTGCAAGACCTGATCATCCTGGCCGTCAAAGGCCCGGCCCTGGCCGCCGTGGCGCCGGCCGTCAAGGCCATGCTGGGGGCGCAGACCCGTGTGCTGGTGGCCATGAATGGTGTGCCCTGGTGGTTCTTTGAGGGCCTGGGCGGCGAGTTGGAAGGTCAGCATCTGGACAGCGTGGATCCTGGCGGCGTGGTGGCTGCCCTGATCCCGGCCGAGCAGGTGATCGGCTGCGTGGTGCACGCCAGCTGCGCGACGCCCGAGCCGAGCCTGGTGCGGCATGTGATGGGCATGGGCTTGATCATCGGCGCGCCCTCGGGCGGGCGGCCCGAGTCGGTCTTGCAATTGGCCGAAGTCTTAGGCCGAGCGGGCTTCAAGGTCAGCGTGTCCGAGCGCATCCAGCGCGATATTTGGTACAAGCTCTGGGGCAATATGACGACCAACCCCATGTCCGCCCTGACCGGCGCCACCTGCGACCGCATCCTCGACGACGACTTGGTGCGCGGCCTGATGACCCGCATCATGCTGGAGGCCGCCGAGATCGGCGCGCGCATGGGTTGTGCGGTGGACCAAACGCCCGAACAGCGTCATGCCATCACCCGATCGCTGGGTGCCTTCAAAACCTCGATGTTGCAAGACGCCGAGGCGGGCCGCCCGCTGGAGTACAGCGCCCTGATCGGCGCGGCGCGCGAAATCGGGCAGAAGCTGGGGATGGAGACGCCGTTCACCGATGCCTTGCTCGGCCTGGTGCGCTTGATGGCGCAGAGCAAGGGCTTGAATCCTCAGTGAACTATTTGGGCAGCTTCAACAAACCCTTGTCGCTGAAGCGCACCGTGCCGAACATGCCGCCGGCCAGTTTGCCGGTCAGCACATAGGGCAGCTCGCCCTGTTCGGCCACGCTGCCAAAGCTCACCGCTTGGCGCAGGGCCGCGAAGGCGGAGATGGTCAGCGGGATCTGCAAAATGCTTTCGCCATAGCGCGGCACCGTGCCTTTTTGGTCGCTGACGCCGCTGGCGAAGTTCTTGCCGTTGAGCTCCAGCTCAATCGCCGCGCCGTCGAATTCGACCGGCGTTTCATTCGGGTTCTGAACGCGCAGCTTGACCAACAAGCGCAGCTCCAAGCCCTCGCCGCTGAGCGGCTCGACGCCCACCACATTCACGCGCAAGGCCTCGCGCTGACCCAGCGCGGCGCAGCCGCCCAGCAGCATGAGCGCGGCGGCGGGCGCGGCGGCAGTGAGGGTGCGGTGCAGAAATTGACGGCGGGCGTTGGCAGCGTTCATGCGGCGGTTCCTTCTTGAGTCGGATGCGTCTTGAATTTCAGTTAGGCGCTTGGCTGGCCCACAGGCCAGTTAGGCCAGCACTTGCAGCAACCACTGGTTAAGGTCTTGCACCTCTTCCATGCACAGCGAGTGTTCCATCGGGTATTCATGCCACTCCGGCGCATAGCCCAGGGTCTGCAGCTTGTCCCGTGCCGCTGCGCCGCGGGCCAGGGCCACAACGGGGTCGCGCGTGCCGTGGGCCAGGAAGATGGGGGTGTTGTGATTGGCACTGTGGCGTTCCGCCGCGGTGGCCTCTGCCAGCGGCAGATAGCCGGACATGCCCACCAGCCCGGCCAGGCGCTGTGGGTAGCGCAGACCGGCCAGCAGGGTCATGGCGCAGCCTTGCGAGAAGCCGGCCAGCACGATGCGCTCGGCCGGCATGCCATTGGCGATTTCGCGGTCCAGCAAGGCGTGGATTTGTTGGGTGGACAGGCGCAGGCCGGCTTCGTCCTCACGGCGCTGCAGATCGCTGCCGGCAATGTCGTACCAAGCCCGCATGCGGTAGCCGTTGTTGATGGTGACGGCCCGTTCGGGCGCACGCGGCATGACGCAGCGCACGGGGCCAACGGCGTCCAGATCGAGGGCGTCAAACATCTGGATGAAGTCGGCGCCATCGGCGCCCAGGCCATGCAAGACGATCAAGGTGGCGCGCGGGGCGCTGGCGGGGTTCAGTTCAATCGTGACGAGGGACATGGTGCGGGCCAGGGTGTTCGGATGAGCCCGATGGTAGCGGGCTGGCGTGGCAGCGCTGAAGGTCACGGCGGATGGCAGAGCCCGCGGCCGGTCCCATGAGCGCGCAATGGGCTTGGCAGACGGCACAGCACGCCGCGCCGTCTGCCGCATCACTACAGACGCGTCGCCCGCTTAGGCGAGTTCAAGCTCGCCAATGGGCTGGTGCTGCAAGTGCCGCAAACGCTCCAAGCTGCTCACGGTGTCCAGGCAGGCCTGGGCAAGTTCGCGGCCTTTTTCGACAAAGTGCTGGCGGAAGAACTGCTGGTGCACCTCATGTTCGTGAAAGTCGTGCGGCGTCAGCACGGCGGAGAACACCGGCACATCGCAGTCCAGTTGCACGCGCATCAGGCCGTCGATGACGGCACCGGCCACAAACTCATGCCGGTAAATGCCGCCGTTGACGACCAGGGCGCAGGCCACGATGGCCTCGTACCGGCCGCTCAGCGCCAGGCGTTTGGCATGCAGCGGGATTTCGAACGCCCCCGGCACCTCGAAGTGGTCGATTTCGTCGGCGCATTTGCCGCGCCGTCGGCACTCGGCCTTGAAGGCTTCGGTGGCGCAGCTGACGATGCCTTTGTGCCAGCTGGCGCTGATGATGGCCAGGCGTTTGCCCTGGTGGGCGCGGCCGGCAGGCGGTGCCGAGCCTGGGGTGGCGGGTTGGGATTGCTTCAGTCCTTGGGTCTGATTCATGGTGGTCCTCAATAGGATGGTTGCCAGAATCAGGGCGCAGGCACGCAAGCGCGGCGCCAGCCTCCGCGGAAGCTGTCGCCGACACCACGCGTTTCTCTTTCATCCGGACTATGACCGTCGGCTCTGGCATCGCACCAGATCTGCTGACCCCGCAGACGGCCGAAGCCAGCTGCGGGCGCTCGCGGGCTCCCGTGCAGAACACGGATACCGCCGGTGGGGAATTTCACCCCGCCCTGAGAACGCTGCCAGACCCATATGGGCCTGGCGCGGCGATTCTAGTAGGGCAGGAAGCCGAAGCAGTTGAGGCGGAGTCTCGCCCTTCAGTTCGGCAGCAAGCTGTTCAAACCCCACATCAGGCCGGGATAGACCAGGCCCCAGCTCGCCAAGACCAGGCCGGCACACTTCAGCGCAATCAAAGCGTGGCTCTTGCCGCGCTGCGCGTGTGCGGGTTGCGCAGCCGCGTCTCGCCAAGCGCCACGTGGCGGGATCAGTTGCTGGGTGGCGGCACGGCGGTCTTTCAGTTGGGCGCTTCTCATGATGGCCTCCTCGGGGCGATGTCCAACAAACAAGTGGCAAACCGATGCAAGCCGCGTGCCAGCTGGCGTCGGTGCTGCGCAATGCCGCTTTTGCGGGCCGTACTTTCAGCCGCTGCTGCGGTCCACACGCAGGGCCAGCACCACCGAGCTGGTGGTCTTGATCACGCCGTCGATTTCACCGATTTCGTCCAGCAGCGCATCCAGTCGCATGGTGGAGTCCGCGCGCAGCAAGGCCATGTAGTCGAACTCACCGCTGACCGAGGCGAGCTGGCGCAACTCGGGCAATTGGCTCAGGCGCTTGACCACCTCGCGCCCGGCCTTGGGCTGCACGGTGATGCCCACAAAAGCCTGCACGCCACGGTCGGCTGCGTCGGCGCCTAGGCGCGCGGTGTAACCCACGATGGTGCCATTGCCCTCCAAACGGGCCAGACGAGCCACCACCGTGGTGCGCGCCACGCTCAGCTTGCGTGCCAGTTCGGCGGTGCTGGCGCGCGCATTGGCCTGCAACTGGGTGATGAGTTGACGGTCCAGCGCGTCGAGGCTGCTTGGCACGGGCGCCGGGCCCGCTGGGGCCGAACTGGCGGGTGAGCTGGCGGCGGAGGGGGGCTGTGAGGGGCTATTCATGACAAACCCTTGCTTGATTCGATGTGACGAAGTGCTTCGTCGAAACGACGAATCAACCCGATTATTCGTCGAACTCATGCTTTCTTTCGTCCGGACTCATCCCTAGACTGCGGCGAAACAAGCCTTAGGCCCATCCACCTCAATCCTCAGGAGATCCCCATGAAAGTCGCTCTGCTCGGCGCCGGACACATCGGCCAAACCATCGCCCGCCTGCTTCACGCCAGTGGTGACTACCAAGTGACGGTGATCGACAAGAACGCCCAAGCCCTGGCCAAGCTGCAAGCCGAGGGCATTGCCACCCGGGCGGTGGACACCGAGGACAAGGTGGCGCTGGCCGTGGCTTTGCGGGGCCAGGAGACGGTGGTCAATGCCTTGCCCTACCACCTGGCCATCACCGCCGCCCATCTGGCGCTCGAAGCGGGCTGCCATTACTTCGACCTGACCGAGGACGTGGCGGCCACCAAGGAAATCAAGCGCATTGCCGAAGGCGCCCGCACCGCCTTCATGCCGCAGTGCGGCCTAGCGCCCGGTTTCATCGGCATCGTTGCCCATCATCTGGCCAAGAGTTTCGACACGCTGCAGGATGTGAAGATGCGCGTCGGCGCGCTGCCGGCCTTCCCGACCAATGCGCTGAAGTACAACCTAACGTGGAGTGTGGACGGGCTGATCAACGAGTACTGCCACCCTTGTGAGTCCATCCACGACGGCGAGCTGATTGCCGCGCTGCCGCTTGAAGGCCTGGAGCATTTCTCCCTCGACGGTACCGAGTACGAAGCCTTCAACACCTCGGGCGGCCTGGGTACTTTGTGCGAGACCCTGCAAGGGCGGGTGCGCAACCTCGACTACAAAACCGTGCGCTACCCCGGCCACCGCGATTTGATGCAAATGCTGCTGGATGACCTGCAGCTCAAGAACGATCAGGAGACGCTGAAGAACATCATGCGCAAGAGCATGCCCGCCACCATGCAAGACGTGGTGCTGGTCTTCGTGACGGTGTCGGGCATGCGTGGCGGCGCCCTGGTGCAAGAGGTGTTTGCGCGCAAGATCTTTGCCGAGCGGGATGGCGCCGCGCCCCTGTCCGCGATTCAGATCACCACGGCCGCCGGCATCTGCGCGGCGGTGGACTTGTTCCGCGAGGGCAAATTGCCCGCCTCAGGCTTTATCCGCCAAGAGCAGGTGGCGTTGCCCGATTTCCTGGCCAACCGCTTCGGCAAGGCCTATCAGCAGTCGCGTCAGGTCGAGTCGATTGGCTGATCGTTCGATTGATTGCTTGGGCTGAACCCGGCGGCAGAAAAAACCTGAGAATCCCCTCATGAACGAAATCAAAACCCTTCTGAATTCCCTTGGCCTGGCCGACAGCGCCTTCACCGGCGGCACGCTGGCCGTGCGCTCACCCATCGATGGCGCGGCCATCGGTGCGGTGCATGAGGCCTCGGCCGACGAGATGCGCGCAGCCGTGGCGCGTGCCCACAGCGCCTTTTTGGCCTGGCGCGTGGTGCCGGCGCCGCGCCGTGGCGAGCTGGTGCGCTTGTTCGGCGAGGAGCTGCGCTTGCACAAAGCGGCCCTGGCCCGCCTGGTGTCGCTGGAGGCCGGCAAGGTCACCAGCGAGGGCGAGGGCGAGGTGCAGGAGATGATCGACATCTGCGACTTCGCCGTTGGCCTGTCGCGCCAGCTGCACGGCCTGACCATCGCCTCCGAGCGCCCCGGCCACCGCATGATGGAGCAATGGCTGCCGCTGGGCGTGGTGGGCATCATCTCGGCCTTCAACTTCCCCGTGGCCGTGTGGGCCTGGAATTCGGCCCTGGCCCTGGTGTGCGGCAATGCCTGCGTGTGGAAGCCCTCGGAGAAAACGCCATTGACGGCCTTGGTTACGCAAGCCTTGTTCGACAAGGCCTTGGCTCGTTTTGACGGCGCGCCGGCGCATTTGTCCCAGGTGCTCAATGGCGGCGCTGCCGTGGGCGAGGCCCTGGTGGACGATTCCCATGTGGCCCTGGTGTCGGCCACCGGCTCGACCCGCATGGGCCGCGCGGTCGGCCCCAAGGTGGCGGCGCGCTTTGGCCGCTGCTTGCTGGAGCTGGGCGGCAATAACGCCATCATCGTCAGCCCTTCGGCCGACCTGGAGCTGGCGGTGCGCGGCATTCTGTTCGGCGCTTACGGCACGGCCGGTCAGCGTTGCACCACCACCCGCCGCGTCATCATTCACGCCAGCATTCACGACGAGCTGGTGGCGCGCCTGGACCGTGCGCGCGCCACGTTGGCGATTGGCAGCCCGCTGGAAGCAGGCAATCTGATCGGCCCACTGATCGACCAAGCTGCCTTCGATGCGATGCAAAAGGCGCTGGCTCAGGCGCGCGAGCAGGGCGGTGTGGTCAGCGGTGGTGAACGCGCCCTGGCCGATGTTTATCCGCAGGCTTGGTATGCCACGCCGGCCTTGGTGCGCATGCCCGCGCAAACGGCCGTGGTCAAGCACGAGACCTTCGCGCCCATCCTCTACACCCTCAAGTACGAGACGCTGGACCAAGCCATCGCGCTGCAGAACGAGGTGCCGCAAGGCTTGTCCTCTGCCATCTTCACCAATGACTTGCGCGAGGCGGAACTCTTCCTCTCGGCCAGCGGTTCGGACTGCGGCATTGCCAACGTCAATATCGGCACCTCGGGCGCCGAGATCGGCGGCGCATTCGGTGGTGAAAAAGAAACCGGCGGCGGCCGCGAATCGGGCTCCGATGCCTGGCGCGCCTATATGCGCCGCGCCACCAATACGATCAATTACTCCGGCGCGCTGCCCCTGGCCCAAGGCGTTAAATTCGACTTCTGAGATAGAAAAGTTAGAAAGTCTTGCCAAGACCAAAAAATTAATGCTATAGTTCGGCCTCTTCGCTGCAGACAACAAGTCAGCAGCAATGAAGAAAAGCCCAGGTGGCGGAATTGGTAGACGCACTAGTTTCAGGTACTAGCGGGTAACTCCGTGGAGGTTCGAGTCCTCTCCTGGGCACCAAACAATGAGGGCCAGCACGCAAGTGCTGGCCCTTTGCGTTTTTCCGAAACTGTTTATGCAAACGGTTTGTGTGAACGCGTTATGCAAACGGGTTTATGCAATCAGTTTGTGCGTACGCGTCGTGGGGGTCAGGTCTTGCCGTCTTCCCGCAGCATGCGCTCAAACGCTTCGGCGGATACCGGGCGCGAAATCAAATAGCCCTGCACAAAGTCGCAACCCGCTGCGCGCAGCAGCTCGCGCTGTTCGACCGTTTCCACGCCCTCGGCCACCACTTGCATGTCCAGCGCCTGGGCCATCGTGATGATGGCTTTGCACAAGGCCAGGTTCTTGCTGCCGGGCCGCAGATCTTGCACAAAGCTGCGGTCGATCTTGAGCACATCGATGGCCAGGCTTTGCAGATAAGACAGGGAGCTGAAGCCAGTGCCGAAGTCGTCCAGCGAAATCTGCATGCCGGCCATGCGCAGCGCGCTCAGGCGCTCGGTGACGGCTGAATCGGCTTCCAGCAGCAGGCCCTCGGTGATTTCGACAGCCAGGGCCTGGCCGGGTAGGCCCAGTTCGCGCAGGCGGGCAGGCCAATCCGGCGCGGTGGCGTAGCTTCTGCCTGCCTCGCCGGCTACGCCAGTCTCACGCGCATTGGCGATGCGGAACTGCACTGGCGACTTGTTCAGGCAAAGCTGCAGATGCGGCGCAATGCTCTCGCGCCAGCGTTTGGCCTGCGCGGCCACTTGCTCGAATACCCAATCTCCAATTTCGATGATCAGGCCGCTGGCCTCGGCCAGTGGCACAAACTCTGCCGGCCCCAGCAGGCCGCGTGTCGGGTGCTGCCAGCGCAGCAGGGCTTCGGCCTTGCAGATGCGGCCGTCGCTGAGGCGGATGATGGGTTGGTAGACCAGGCTGAACTGCTGGCCGGCCATGGCGTCGTGCAAATCGTTGCTGAGCCGCGCGCGCGCCAGGGCGGCGGCTTGCAGTTCGGGCGTGAAGCGGCGCTGGCAGTTGCGGCCTGCGCCCTTGGCGAGGTAGAGCGCCTGATCGGCATGTTTGAACAGCGTTTCGGCCTGTTCGCCATCGCTCGGGTAAAGGCTCAGGCCGATGCTGGCCGAGACAAATACCCGCTCGCCTTGCAGCTCGAAGGAGGTGGACAAGCTTTGCAGGATTTGCTGCGCCAAGGCCTCCGCTTGCGCGGGCGCGCTGACGTCTTCCAGCAGCACCGTGAACTCGTCGCCGCCCATGCGTGCCACGGTGCTGGGCCTGCCATCGCAGGCCTGCCGGATGCGCCCCGCGGCCTGTATCAGCAAGAGGTCGCCCATGGCATGGCCCAGCATGTCATTGACTTCTTTGAACTGGTCGAGGTCGATGAAGAGCACGGCCACCGACAGGCCACTGCGCTGAGCGCGCAGCTTGGCTTGCTCCAGCCGGTCGCGCAGCAGGCTGCGATTGGGCAGGCCGGTCAGGGCATCAAAGTGCGCTTGCTGCCAGATCAGGGCATCGTTCGAGCGGCGTGTGGTGATGTCGGTGTGGGTGCCCACCATGCGCAGGGGGCGGCCGTCTTCGTCGCGGCTGATCACCATGCCGCGGCTGAGAATCCATTTCCAGCTGCCGTCCTTGCACAGCACGCGGTGCTCATTGCTGTAGAGCGGTGCAGCGCCGCTGAAATGGGCTTCGCGGTCGGCGGTCATTTGCGCCACATCGTCCGGGTGGGTGCGGGCGTCGAACTCGGCCGGGCTGGGCTGGATCTCGTCTTCGCCATAGCCGTACATCTGCAGATAGCGCGGCGAGTAAGTCTCCACGCCGGTCTGCACATACCAGTCCCACACACCGTCGCCATTGCTCTCGAGGGCCAGCTTCCACAAATCGTCGGACTCGCGCAGTCGGGTCTCGGCGTTTTTGCGTTCGTTGATGTCGGTGTGGCTGCCCAGCCAGCGACCGTCGGGCAGGGCCCGGGCTTGCGCCAGTTGCCAGCGCAGGCTGCCGTCTGCCGCGCGCAGGCGGTAGTCCATCACCCATTCGCCGCTGTTCTGTGCGGCGGCCCAGCGCTTCTCGAACTCGGCCCGCTCATCGGGCAGCAGTAGCTCGGGCCAGCGCAAGCGCTGCAACTCGGTTTGATCGAGGCCCAGATAGCTCAGCAAATGAGGGTTGCCGAACAGGGGGCGCAAGTCGGCGTCCATGAGCCAGACCTGATGGGCCGCGAATTGCAGCCAGGCTTGGTCGGATAGTTCCGCGTGCATGCTCATGTATGACGTTGGCTGATTTAGCTTGAACTCATGCGCAAGGTGGGCCCGGGATAGGCTGGACTAGGCGCCACCATGCTAACGCGATTGCCAAACGGCCTATCAAAAAATGCATGCCGGCCAAAGGTAATTCATCACGCCGCGCAGGCCGCCGGGCGGAGTGGTGGTCGTGAGCATCTATGATGGCTAGGCGCATCGGCGCGATTCGCGCGAGGTGGGTCATGCCGATTCAGCGAAAATAGCGTCGCCCGAGCTTGTCGGGCTTCAATGAGAGATGAGAAAGAGCCTGGAATGAATAAGACCGAACTGATTGAACACCTGGCAGCCAAGCACTCGCTGACCAAGGCCGAAGCCGGCCGTATCCTGGAAACCCTGCTGGACGCCGTGGTCACCACCGTCAAAAAGGGCGGCGCCGTGTCGATTCCCGGCTTTGGCTCGTTCAAGCAGCACGCACGTGCCGCCCGCACTGGCGTGAACCCCAGTACCGGCGACAAGATCAAGATCGCCGCAGCCAAGCTGCCTAAGTTCACGCCTGGCGCTGGCTTCAAGGCCGCCGTGGACCCCAAGGCTGCCGCTCGCAAGGCCGCCAAGGCTGCTGAAACAGCCGCCAAGACTGCGGCCAAGCCCGCTGCCAAGAAGGCCAAGAAGTAATTTGGACTTTGACCCGGCGGGCCTGAGCCCTAGGCAAAGCTTGCTGGGAAAGTAAAAGAAAAGGCGCTCTTTGGAGCGCCTTTTTTTGTTTAGTTGCGCCCGGTTTCGGCGCGCCAGCAAGTGCCGTCTTCTTCGCTGCAGAAGGAGGCCAGCAGGGCGGTGTCCAGCGCTTGGCCCGGCAGGGGCAGCTCCTCGTTGGGCCAGCGCTTGACCAGATGGCCGTTGGCCACGCCGCCGGCGTGCAGTTCTTGGTAGGCGCGGCGGTGCTGCATGGTCACGCCGGCATTGGCATTGCTGACGATGCGGCTTTCACCCAGCTGCCAGGGTTCGAAATAGGCATCGGCCAATTGATCGACCTGGCGGAAGTAGGCGCGCGCGCCCTCGGCATCGAGCTTGCGGCGCACGGTGCGGGTGATCTGGCCTTGCAGCTGATCCAGCGCTTGATAGCTCATGCCCTGCACCGCAGCACCGGACAGATCCTGTCCTTGCAGCAGCGGCTGCAGCGCCGGCGCGGCGGCCAGCTCCGCAGGCAGGGCCTGCACCATGGCCGCCACCACGGCGTGATGCGGGGCTACGGCCGTGGCAATCGAGCGGGTCTGCGGCTGGTAAGGGCAGCGGATCTCGACAAAGCGCGGCTTGGTCGGGCCGGAGCAGCCATCGTGGTGGTAGTACTCGCCCTGGCTCAGCCGGCCCTTGCTGGAGCGGCCGCGCACATCGCGGTAGCTCTCGTGCTGGCTGTCCAGATTCAGGCAGACCACTAGGCCGGTGGCATCGGCCAGCTGGAAAAAGGGCTCGCGCCATTCGGGCTGCAGCAAGATGTCGTGCAGATAGTCGCTGGGCACGATCGCGGCGCCGGGCTCACTGGGCTGCTCGCCCTCAATCACCAGCACAAAGGGTTTGGGCCGGCGCACGCGCCAAAGGCGGCCGGCGAAGTCGAGGGTGCTGGAAGTGGGCATGGGCAGGGGGAAAAGTGGATGTCGCGCGGCAACTGCAGGCTGCCGCGAGCCCTCGATTTTAGTGGGCGGCTGCGCCTCAGCCCGCCCGCCGCCACTCGCCCGGCGTGGCGCCCAAATCTGCCTTGAGGCTGCGGCTCAGGTGGCTGGCGCTGGCGTAGCCGCAGTCAGCAGCCACCTGGGCCAGGCTGAGCACGGGGCGGCGCTGCTGCAGCAGGGTGCGGGCGCGGGCGGCGCGCCGCTGGCTGATCCAGCCATGGGGGCTGCAGCCCAGGCTGTTGCGGAACATGCGCGCGAAATGGAACTCCGACAGATTGGCCAAGGCCGCCAGCGCGGCCAGGCTCAGGCCCTCGCTCAGGCCCGCTTCCAACTGGGCCTCGATGGTCGCCAGCACGCGGCGCCGTGCCGCCGGCGCGAGGCCGCCCTTGGCCAGTTGCAGGGCGCGGTCGCGCGCATGTGGCCGCGCGGCCAGCAGCACCAAGCGGTCCAGCACGGCCTCGCTGAGCTGGTGCGCTTGCAGGCGCTGCACGGTGTTGTTCCAGTCCAGGCCTGCGACTTGCTGCGCCCAGCCGGCCAGCACCGGGTCTTGGCCGAAGATGCGCGGCGCCAGGGTGTAGGCGCGCGGCTCGGCATCCAGCAGCTGCACGATGCGCTGGGCCCAGGCGCCGTCAGACAAATAAAGGTGCACAAAGCGCAGGTCGCCCGCAATCTGCCATTGCGATTCATGATCGGCCGGCAAGACGCAAAAGCTGCCGGGCTGGCCGTGCGCTGCGTCCTGTGAGCTGCGTTCGCCCAGCACGCGCACATCTTGCCCGCCTTGCAGATAGACCGACAAGGTGTGGTGCCCGGGCCGGCTGTAGCCGGTGCGGTCTTCGCGGTTATGCCACTGGGCCAGGCGCAGGGAATTGCCCAGCTCGGCTTGGCGCTCCAGGCGCGCGCGCGACTGGCTCAGCACCGCAAACACATGGGACTGTGGCGCAGTGTCGGTGGCGCTGCTAGGTGCAAGCGTGGCATTGGTAGGCATGCCGTGATTTTCGGTTGCATCGGCGCGCCGCGCCCGCGCCCGCGCGCAAAAAGCGCAGGAATGTGCAATGCCAGCCCGCCCAGGGACTGCATGCTCAGGCCTCGCTTTTGAGGAGTTTGCTTTGAATGCAGCTTTGTACGTCCTGGTGGTGTTGATCTGGGGCACGACCTGGATCGCCCTGAAGTGGCAGCTGGGCGTGGTGCCCATCCCCATGTCCATTGCCTACCGCTTCGGGCTGGCGGCGCTAATCCTGTTCGCCTGGCTGGCCTGGCGTGGCCAGCTGCAGCGGCCGCGTGGCCGTGCCGCGCTATGGGTGCTGGGTCAGGCCCTGTGCCTGTTCTGCTTCAACTTCGTTTGCTTCCTCAAGGCCAGTGCCTTGATTCAAAGCGGCTTGGTCGCCGTAGTTTTTTCCAGCGCCACGCTTTGGAATGCGCTGCTGGCGCGTCTGGTGCATGGCCGCAAGCTGGCGCCTCAAGTGCTGGCCGGCGGCGCGCTGGGCCTGGGCGGCTTGCTGCTGCTGTTCTGGCCCGAGATCAGCGCCCATGGCGCCAGCGCCAGTACTTTGCAAGGCCTGGCCTGGGCGCTGGGCGGCACGCTGTGCTTTTCCACTGGCAACCTGCTCTCGGCCGCCCTGCAGCGCCAAGGCTGGAAGCCCGCGCAGACCAATGCCTGGGGCATGTTGACCGGCACCCTGCTGCTGCTGAGCTATTGCCTGCTGCAAGGCCTGCCCTTCACCTTTGAGCCGGGCTGGCGCTATGCCAGCGCGCTGCTCTATTTGGCGATCCCCGGCTCGGTGATTGGCTTCACCGCCTACCTGACCCTGGTCGGCCGCCTGGGGCCGGAGCGCGCGGCCTACAGCACCGTGCTGTTCCCGGTTGTGGCACTCAATGCCTCTGCCCTGTTTGAGGGCTATCGCTGGACTCTGCCGGCCGTGCTGGGCCTGGCCTGTGTGATGGCGGGCAATGTGCTGGTGTTCCGCAACAAGCCGCTGCGCGGGTGGTGGCGCAGGCCGTCAGAAGAAGGGCGCGCCACGGCTTAGCGCTTATCGGCAAATACGCAGTGCTGCGCCCTCAGCGCGGCAACTCTGCGCGAGTTAGCGCTCAAAAGCGCGCGGTGAAATGCTCCACCTTGGGTGGCTCGGCAAAGAAGGGCCCAACGATGGCGCGCCAGGCCGGGAACAGCGGCCCGCCCCGAAAGCCTTCGGTGTGGTCTTCCAGCGTGGCCCATTGAATTTGCAGCACATAGCGCTCGGGCGACTCGATGCCCTGGTGCACCTGCGCTTTGATAAAACCCTTGGCCTTGGACGCCACGGTGTTCAAGCCCAACTCAATCGCCGCCTCAAAAGCCGCTTGCTGGCCGGGGTGGATGCGGATGTCGGCAATTTCCAAAATCATGATGTGCTGCTCGCGGTGGAGTGAGGGTGAAAGAAATCGGGCGGCTGCCCCTGGGTGATTCGTGTTGATTCTAGGAGCCGGGGCCGAGCTGGGCCGGCCCTGGACTTGTAGGCAAGGAAGAAGCCGTCCGAGAAAGATATCGCTAAATCGCGACGTACCATGTGCTTGCCGAGCCTTGCCGGCCGGCGCCGCCTTCAGCGGAACTGTGATGGGGCATGGATAGCGTCGATGAAACCAACTTCGCTGATTGATCAATCAAACACTTGCCGCCGGCTTTTAGGCTTGGATTGGTCTGTACGCTTCGGGCATAGCTGGCAATGTTTGTCGCCGCAGAGCACGTCAGGATTTGCAAAACACACCATGCGCAGCACCGCCCAACTCCTCGCTCTTGTGACGCTCGCTGTAGCCTGCGCCAGCCCCATCAGAGCCGCCGAGTCCTCGCCCGAAGCGATGTTCAAGCGTTTGAGCGCGCTCAGTGAGAGCGGCAATGCCGACGTCAAGTACAACCTCGGCATGTTTCTCAATAACGGTATTGGGACCCAACGAGACAACAAAGCCGCGTTCCGCTACTTCTCCGAGGCGGCGGACGCCGGAAGCGTGCTGGCCTCGTACAAGGTTGGCTGCTATTACGTGGGGCAGTTCCCCGATGTCGTTCCTCTAGACGAACAGGCCGCGCTGAAGTTCAAACTTCAGGCTGCCGAAGCCGGATATGACCTCGCCCAGCTCGACGTTGCCATCCACTTTGGCAAGAAGGGCGACATTGCCGGCGCATTGACGTGGTGGGAGAAGGCGTCTCGTCAGGCCAATATGCCCGCCACCGCCTACTTGGCCAGTTATCTGACGCGCCCCGATTCGACGCACAAGGCAAAGGGTCTGGCCTTGATGCTCATCTTGAAGGAGCGGATGCCGAACACGAGCAAGGAGCTGTCGGACCGACTCGCCGCCTTACAAGCCGAGCTAACTGACGAGCAAAAGCAGGAAGCTGCCAATATCCGCGCCTCATGGTTGACTGGGCCGACGCCAGTCACCGTTTCGGCGCAGGCCGGAATGTCCGCAGTGCCAGCCTTGCTCGGCGCCATCGAAAAATAGAGCGGGGCGCAAACATCGCGCTAGCCCCCCCGGCAAATGCCGTCGCGCGCCGCGAGGCGAAAAAGCCAAGGCATAGCCCCGCAGTGGCCTTGCCTCGCGGCGATTGGCGCCAGCGCCGCCACCCGCACCGCCGTCCCCTTGGCGCCGGAATTCTTGCCGCTTGGATCGAGGGCGCTGCCGTCAGCACATCGGCGGCGGCTTCTTGCAGGCACAGCCCGACTATCGGGGTTGAGTTGAAGCGCATTCACCGAAGCGCCAGTGCGGGTGCCCCGTTGACCCGAGCGGCTCGTTTTTCTGGTGCCCCCCTAGATGAGCGGTGTGATCGCGCCTAGGCATGGGCCTTTCGGACTATCGGCGTCATGCCGTCGACTTGCGCGGCAGGCACATTCCTGCCAGCGGTCGCGTTGCGGCCTCACTTCCCACGACATTCACCGATTCAGTCAGGAGCCAGGCATGAAGGGCATCAAGCACCCCCGCAATGACGAGACGATCAACCCGTCCGGCAACGCATCCATTTACGACATCATCGACGGCATCGACAGCAGCCGCCGCACCTTTATCAAGGGCTCGGTCGGTACGACCGCTCTGGCCGCTGCTGGTGGCCTGACCCTGTCGGGTCTGGTGAACACCGTGCAAGCCGGCCCTGTGCCTGCGGGCCTGGGCTTCCCCGGCATTGGCTTTGAAAGCGTGCCTGCCAGCGTGTCCATCACCTCGGCGCCTGCAGCCGCTGCTGTGGCCGACAAGATCACCGTGCCCGCCGGCTACACCGCTGAGCTGTTTGTGGCTTGGGGCGATGCGATCATGCCCGGTGGCGTGCCCTTCGCCTCCGACGCCAGCAACACCGCCGCTGAGCAGGCCAAGCAATTCGGCGCTCACAACGACGGCATGGCCTTCTTCCCCTTCACCGGCGCTGACGGCAAGCCCACCTCGGACCGTGGCATTCTGGCCATCAACAACGAGTACACGCCTGAAGAAATCTTGACCACTGCCGGTGTTGCAGGTGCCAACCTCGCTGCGGTGCGCAAGTCGCAAGCCGCCCATGGCGTGTCCATCCTCGAAGCCCGCCGCCGCAACGGCAAGTGGGCCGTGGTCAAGAACTCGCCCTATGGCCGCCGCCTGACCGCCAACACCAAGACCCGCATCTCCGGCCCGGCCGCCGGCCATGCCTTGATGAAGGCCAATGAATACACCATCAACGAGAACGGCAGCTTCGCCACCGGCAAGCAGACCGATGGCTTCACCGCCTACGGCACCATCAACAATTGCGCCAACGGTGTGACGCCCTGGGGCACTTACCTGACTTGCGAAGAGAACTTCAACGGCAACTTCGGTGCCAATGCCGCAGTGCCTGCGCCGACTTCCGGCGAAGTCGGCAAGATGTTCAACCGTTACGGCCTGACCAAGGACGGCTTCAACTACAAGTGGCACACCCAAGACCCGCGCTTTGACCTGAATGGCAACCCCAACGAAGCCAATTTGTTTGGCTGGGTGGTGGAAGTGGACCCCTACGATCCGAAGAGCGTGCCGGTCAAGCGCACCGCCCTGGGCCGCATCAAGCACGAAAGCGCCCAGTATGTGGTGGACAAGGACGGTCATCTGGCCGTCTATATGGGCGACGACGAGCGCAACGAGTACATCTACAAATTCGTCAGCGCCGGCAAGTACAACCCGGCCAACCGCGCCGCCAACCGTGAGTTGCTGGACGCCGGCACCTTGTACGTCGCCAAGTTCGCCTCGGACCTGAGCGGTCAGTGGATCGCCTTGGTGCCCGGCACCATCGGCGTGGACGGCAAGGCCTTGCGTGACAACGCGAACTTTGCCGGCGCCGATGACGCTGAAGTGCAGGCCAAGATCCTGATCAAGACCCGTATGGCCGCCGACGCCGTCGGCGCCACCATGATGGACCGCCCCGAGTGGACCGGTGCCCGCCCACGCATTGGCGGCTTCAGCAAGATCGAGGTCTATTGCACGCTGACCAATAACAACCGCCGCGGCAGCAGCGCCACGCCTTCGTCGAACAAGGCTGATGGTTCCACCACGGCCGCCTCGGCCCGCCCTGCCGTCGACGCCGCCAACCCGCGCGAAGACAATATCTACGGCCATATCATCCGTTGGCAAGAAGATGCCGACACCGTCAAGGCCACCAGCTTCACTTGGAACCTGTTCCTGCAAGCCGGCGACACCAAGACCACCAAGGCGCCTAAGCCCACCAATAACTACAAGGGCAATATCGCGGCCGACCCCTTCGGCAGCGCCGACTTCGGCGCACCGGACGGCCTGTGGTTCGACCACTTCGGCCGCCTGTGGGTGCAAACCGACCAGATCGGTGATGCTTCTGGCGACTGGAAGAACATCGGTGCCAACTGCATGGTCTGCGCCGACCCCAATACCGGCATGGCCCGTCGCTTCCTGACCGGCCCGAACGGCTGCGAAGTGACTGGCATCGCCATGAGCCCGGACGGCAAGACCATGTGGGTGGGCGTGCAGCATCCTGGCGAAGACGCCAGCCCAAGCAATCCGGAGATGAAGTCGCGCTGGCCTGCAAACCAGTGGGGCGTGGAGTCTGACGGTGTCACCTCGGTGCCGTTTGGCCGCCCACGTTCGAGCGTGGTGGTGATCACCAAGGACGACGGCGGCATCATCGGCAGCTGAGTCTTGACTTCATAGCAAACACGAAACAACAGGACTAAATATTCATGAACAAGCAAATTTTTGCAGCCCTGGGTTTGGCCGTGGCCGCTTTGGCACCTGCTCAGGCTGCCTTGGTGACCGACGCCTCCGCCTTGACCCTGTCTACGGCCTTGGTGGATTTCGAGAACTTTGACGGTCTGCTGACCACCGGCCCCGTGGCCGTGGCCCCCGGCGTGATCTTCACCGGCGATGTGGGTTCCGAGCTCGGCGCCAACAACCGTGTCCTGGGCGAGAACGGCATGTGGGGCGCGAACGGCGCTTTCGCTGCGGGCGCGGGCATTGGTGAGTTGCGCTTCAGCTTTGCGGCCTTGACCGCCGGCGTTGGCGCCTTCGTCAATCATTACGCCATTGCCAGCTTCCCGCTGAATATGGTGGTGTCGGTCTATGGTGACAACAACCAGATCATCGAAACCCATAACTTCAGCGTTGTGACCGATCCGGACGGCTACAACGAAGGCCAGTTCTTGGGCATCAGCCGCGCCAGCGCCGACATCCGCTCGATCTCCTTCAAGGGTGTCGGTGTGGTGGTCGACAACCTCCAGTTCACCACCGCTGTTCCCGAGCCGCAAAGCTACGCCCTGATGGCGCTGGGCTTGGGTCTGCTGGCCGCAGTGGCGAAGCGCCGCCGCGCTTGAACACGAGCAGGCGCGCTTGAGGGCGTGCCTGGCTGATGGCAGGATGAAAAGAAAAGGCCCGTGCGACAGCGTCGCGCGGGCCTTTCGTTTTGCTGGCTGTAAGGCCTGAACCTGGCGCCATCACAGCGCCGGCCTGCCTGGCTATTGCGCCAGCGCCTCCACCCGCACCGCCGTCACCTTGAAGCCGGGGATCTTGCCGGCGGGGTCCAGCGCGCTGCCGGTCAGCACATTGGCGGCGGCTTCCCAGTAGCAGAAGGGCAGAAAGAGCTGGCCCAGCCTAACTTCGGGGCTGAGCTGCACTTGGGCTTGCAGGCTGCCGTGGCGTGAGCTCATGCGCACGACCTGACCCTCGTCCAAGTACAGCGCGGCGGCGTCTTCTGGGTGCATGCTGATGAGCGGCGTGGGGGACAAGGCCTCCAGCGCGCTGGCGCGGCGCGTCATCGCGCCGGTGTGCCAATGCTCCAGCACGCGGCCGGTGGACAGCACCAGGGGGTAGTCGCGATCGGGTTGTTCGGGGCCTGGCATGAAGCGGGCAGGCACGAGTTGGGCGCGGCCGTCGGCGGTGGGGAAGTGGTCGGTGAAGACCACCGCTTGGCCGGGTTCGTCTTCATGCGGCGCGGGGGTCACCACCGCTTCTTCACGTTTGAGGCGCGCCCAGCTCACACCGGCCAGCGGCGCCATCAGCGTGCGCATTTCTTCGAACACGCGGGCCACCGGTGCTTCGCTCGCCAACTGGCCTGCGCCGTCGTCAGCCTGCCAGTACTGCCAGGGCAGGCCGATGCGGCGGCCGAGTTGCTCGATGATCCAGAGGTCTTGGCGGGCCGCGCCGGGCGGCGTGAGCGCCGGGCGGCCGAGCTGGATCAAGCGGTCGGTGTTGGTGTAGCTGCCCCATTTCTCGGGGTGGGCCGAGGCGGGCAAGATCACATCGGCCAGCAAAGCGGTTTCGGTGGCGAAGATGTCTTGCACCACCAGATGATCAAGCTTGGCCAGGGCGGCGCGGGCGTGGTCCAGGTCGGGGTCAGACATCGCCGGGTTTTCGCCCTCCACGAACATGGCTTTGATGCGGCCCTCAAAGGCGGCGTGAATAATCTCCACCACCGTCATGCCGGGCTGGGCGCCCATGGCTTCGCTCATGCCCCAGAGGGCTTCGAACTGCTGGCGCAGCTCGGTGTGGATGACGCGCTGGTAATTGGGCAGCATCATCGGGATCAGGCCAGCGTCCGAGGCGCCTTGCACATTGTTCTGGCCGCGCAGCGGGTGCAGGCCGGTGCCGGCGCGGCCGATCTGGCCGGTGATCATGGCCAGCGCGATCAGGCAGCGCGCGTTGTCGGTGCCGTGCACATGCTGGCTGATGCCCATGCCCCAGAAAATCATCGACGCCTTGGACGTGGCATACAGCCGCGCCACGGTGCGCAGCTCTTGCGGCGCAATGCCGCAGAGCTCGCTCATGCGCTCGGGCGTGCAGTCGGCCACCGAGGCTTTCAAAGCCTCATAACCATTCACTCGCGCGGCAATGAAGTCGGGGTCGGTCAGGCCTTCCTCGATGATGATGTGCAGCAAGGCGTTGAGCAGGGCCACATCGCTGTCGGGCCGGAAGGCCAGATGGTGTTTGGCGAATCGGGCCATGGGCGCGCGGCGCGGGTCGGCCACGATCAGGGTGGCGCCGCGCTTGACCGCGTTCTTGATGAAGCTGGCCGCCACCGGGTGGTTGCTGCTGGGGTTGGCGCCGATCAGAAAAATCAGGTCGGCGTATTGCGCGTCCGACACCGGGTTGCTGACCGAGCCCGAGCCCAGGCCTTCCAGCAAGGCCGCGACCGAGCTGGCGTGGCACAGCCGCGTGCAGTGGTCGACGTTGTGGGTGCCAAAGCCCTGGCGGATCAGCTTCTGGAACAAATAGGCTTCTTCATTGCTGCCCTTGGCCGAGCCGAAGCCGGCCAGCGGGCTTTGCGCGCCGTGCGGATGGCTGGCGAGCAGCTTGTTGAAGCCGGCGGCGGCAAGGTCCAGCGCCTCGTCCCAGCTGGCTTCGCGGAACAGCGCGCTCAGCGGCAGGGCGCCGCTGCGCACGCGGGCGATGTCGGCGGGGTCTTTGGTCGCATCGGCGCGGCGGACCAGCGGCGTGCGCAGGCGCTCATCGCTCATCACATAGTCGTAACCGTAGCGGCCTTTGACGCACAGGCGGCCGTGGTTGGCGGGGCCATCGCGGCCGGTGGCCTCCAAGATTTTTTTGCCCTTGACCCGGTAAGTGAGTTGGCAGCCCACGCCGCAGTAGGGGCAGACGGAATCCACCTCGGCATCGGCCAGCTGCAGCGCGGCGCCGTTGGCGGGCGTGAGTGCGCCGGTGGGGCAGGCTTGCACGCATTCGCCGCAGGCCACGCAGCTGCTATTGCCCAGGGTGTCGTCGGCATCGAAGCTGATGCGGGTGCTGGCGCCGGAGCCGGCAATGCCCAGCACATCGTTGACTTGCTCGTCCCGGCAGGCGCGCACGCAGCGCATGCACTGGATGCACGCGTCCAGCTGCACATGGATGGCGGGGTGGGAGTGGTCGGGTGCGGGCTGCTCGCGCGGCGCGAAGCGGGGCTGGCTCACGCTTAAAGCTTCGCACCACTGCGTCAGCTCGGAGCTGCGGCTGTGGGCGGTGGCGGGCGCGTTGGCCAGCAGCAGCTCCAGCACCATCTTCTGGCTGCGCTGCACGCGCTCGTTCTGCAGGCTGACTTGCATGCCTTCGCGCGGCGTGCGGCAGCAGGAGGCGGCCAGCACGCGTTCGCCGGCGATCTCCACCACGCAGGCGCGGCAGTTGCCGGCGGGGGCCAGGCCTTGCGTGTGGCACAGATGCGGGATGCTGATGCCGGCGCGCTGGGCGGCTTGCCAGAGGGTTTCGCCCGGCTGGGCTTGGAGGGCCTGGCCGTCGAGCTGGAAGTTGATGGCGTCAGACATGGCTCTTGAACTCCTGCGGGAAGTAGCGCAGGGCGCAGCGCATGGGGTTGGGGGCGGCTTGGCCGAGGCCGCAGATGGAGGCATCGCTCATCACCTGCGCCAGCTCTTCCAGCAAGGGCGCGTTCCAGTCGGGCGCGCGCATCAGCTGCACGGCGCGCTGCGTGCCTTCGCGGCAGGGTACGCATTGGCCGCAGCTTTCGTGCTCGAAGAATTCCATCGCATTCAAGGCCAGGGCGCGGGCGCCGTCGGCCTGCGAGAACACGATCACTGCCGCTGAGCCGATGAAGCCGCCGTGCGGCTGCAAGGTGTCGAAGTCCAGCGGCTCATCCGCCAGGCTGGCCGGAAAAATGCCGCCCGAGGCGCCGCCGGGGAAGAAGCCGTAAAGCGTGTGGCCGGCTTGCATGCCGCCACCGTACTCTTCCACCAACTCGCGCAGCGAGATGCCGGCCGGGGCCAGATGCACGCCGGGCGTGTTGACCCGGCCCGAGAGCGAGAAGGAACGCAAGCCCTTGCGGCCGCGCCGCCCATGGCCGAGGAACCAGGCCGCGCCTTGCTCAAGAATGTCGCGCACCCAGTAGAGCGTTTCCATATTGTGTTCAAGCGTGGGGCGGTCGAACAAGCCGCACTCGGCCACATAGGGCGGGCGCTGGCGCGGCCAGCCGCGCTTGCCCTCGATGGACTCGATCATGGCCGACTCTTCGCCGCAGATGTAAGCGCCGGCGCCGCGCCGCAAATGAATGGGGGGCAGGTCTTGCCCTTGCTTTTGCGCATGGGCTTGCAGCAGGGCGATTTCGTCGGCCAGCACTTGGCGCAAGGCGTGATACTCGTCGCGCACATAGATGTAGATGGCGGCCACGTCCACGCAATGGGCGGCGATCAGCATGCCTTCCAGAAAGCGATGCGGGTCGCGTTCCAGATAGACCCGGTCTTTGAAGGTACCGGGTTCGCCTTCGTCGATATTGACCGCCAGCAGGCGCGGCGCCGCGTGCGAACGAACCACGCTCCATTTGCGGCCGAGCGGAAAACCCGCGCCACCCAGGCCGCGCAGGCCGGCGGCGCTGAGGGTGTGGATGCAGGCATCCACGTCGCGTTCCCCCTGGCGCAGCTGATCCAGCACGGCGTAGCCACCGCCGGCCAGGTAGTCGGCCAGGCCTTGGTACTGCGGGGCCGGGTCTTGCCAGCCCGACGCTGGGGGCGTTTGCAGCAGGCTCAGCAGGCTTGCGGCATCGGCTTTTTCAACCGGCTGCTGGCCAATCACGGCCACCGGTGCTTTGTCGCAGCGGCCCAAGCATGAGACCTCTTGCACGCGCACACCTTGCTGCTCGGCCAGCAGGGCGCGCATCTCGGCGCTCAAGGCCGCGCTGCCCTGCATGGCACAGCTCAGCGAGGCGCAGATGCGCAGGGTCAAGGGGGCCGGGGCGGTGGCGCCCTCGGCGACGATGTCGAAGTGGTGATAGAAGCTTGCCACCTCATGCACCTCGGCCTGTGACAGGCCCAACTCCGCCGCCAAGGCGGCCAGGATGTCCACGCTCAAATGGCCATGGCGGTCTTGGAACAGGTGCAGGTATTCGATCAGCAAGCTGCGCTCGCGCGGCGCCTCGCCCAAGGTGGCCTGCACCTCGGCCGTGGCGGCAGCGCTGGGCTGGCGCCCGCGCAGGCCACCACCACGGGCAGCGCCGCCGGTCTTGCTGCCCTGCGAACGCTTGGCACTCTCCGAAGGCTTGACGGGCTGCAGCGCAATCACTCGGCGGCCGGGCGGCTGGTGGGGGGGCATGGCGGGTGTCTCCGATTCTTTTCAGGCTTGCATTGTCAAGCGGTTTGCGCAGCACGCCGGGATGCTGAAAGCACTGATTCGACCGATCGGTCGAGACTGCGATACTGCGGCAACAACAAGGAGTTTGCTGGTGGAGACATTGCAGATTGCGGTGGACGCGCAAGGTGTGGCGCGCCTGACCATGAACCGCCCGGAGGTGTTCAACGCCTTCAATGAAGCCATGATTGCCGAGCTGGGCGCCGCCTTCGATCAGCTGGCCGCTGACCCGGCCGTGCGGCTGATCGTGCTGGCCGGCGCCGGCAAGGCTTTCAGTGCTGGCGCGGACATCCAGTGGATGAAGCGCGCCTCGGAAGCGACGCAGGACTGGAACCTGCAGGACGCACGCGGTTTTGCCGAGATGCTGGCGCGCATCGCGAATTGCCCCAAGCCCACCATTGCCCGCGTGCAAGGCTTGGCGCTGGGCGGTGGCTTCGGCCTGGTGGCGGCTTGCGACATCGCGCTGGCGACCGAGGACGCCAAGTTCGCCGTCAGCGAGGCGCGCTTTGGCATCTTGCCGGCCGTCATCGGCCCTTATGTGATCAACGCCGTCGGGCCGCGTCAGGCGCGCCGCTTGGCGCTCACGGCCAGCCGCATCGGCGCTGCCGAAGCGCTGGGCATGGGCTTGCTGCATGAGGTGGTGCCGGCAGCTGAGCTGGACGCCGCCGTGCAGCGCTGGGTGGATGAGTTGTTGATGAACGGCCCGCAGGCGCAGGGCGAGATCAAGCGCCTTTTCGCGCAGCTGGCGCTGGGGCCGGTGACGCCCGAGGTGCGTGAGCTGACGGCGCAAACTATTTCTCGGGTGCGCATGAGCGATGAAGCCCGCGAAGGCTTCGGCGCCTTCCTGGCCAAGCGTCCGGCTGCCTGGGTTCCGGTGGCCAAACAAGACCTTAGCCAGTGAGCGGGAACAGCATGACAGCAGCAACAGTAGAAACAAGCACTTCAACGACGGTCTGGCAGATTGCCACGCTGCCTGCCGAGCAGGCCATGATTGGCGTGGTGGGCGCAGGCGTGATGGGCGCGGGCATTGCCCAGGTTGCCGCACTTGCCGGCCACCCGGTGCGTTTGCTCGATGTGCGGGCGGGCGCGGCCGAGGCAGCGCTGGCGCAAATCGCCAAGGGCCTGGACGGCCTGGTGGCCAAGGGCCGCATGGAGGCCGAGGCGCGCGACGCTTTGCTGGCACGCATCCAGCCGGCCAGTGCCACGGCTGAGTTGGCGGGGGCGGCCTTGGTGGTCGAGGTCATCGTCGAGAAGCTGGAGCCCAAGCAAGCCTTGCTGCGTGAGCTGGACGGCTTGCTGGCACCCGGCGCCATCATCGCCAGCAATACCTCGTCCATCAGCGTGACCGCCTTGGCCAATGGCATGGCCAATCCGGCTCGCTTGGTGGGCATGCACTTCTTCAACCCGGTGCCGCAGATGAAGCTGGTGGAGGTGGTGTCGGGGGCCGAGACCGCGCCCGAGGTGGCGGCGGTGATCGAGGCCTTGTCGCGGCGCTGGGGCAAGACGCCGGTGCATGCCAAGTCCACGCCGGGCTTCATCGTCAACCGCATTGCCCGGCCCTATTACGCCGAGACTCTGGCCTTGCTGCAAGAACAGGCCGGCACGCCCGCCGTGCTGGACCGCGCCCTGCGCGCGGTGGGTTTCCGCATGGGGCCTTGCGAGCTGATGGACCTGATCGGCCACGACACCAATTTCCTCGTCACCCAATCGGTGTTCGAGGCCAATTTTGGTGACAAGCGCTTTGTGCCTTCGCTGGTGCAAAAAGCCTTGGTCGACGGCGGCCGCCTGGGGCGCAAGGTGGGCAAGGGCTTTTTTGAGGGCGCGCCCGCGCCGGCCGCAGCGGTGGCTGCGCCCAGCGCGGCGCTCGCATCCATCTGCCTGGTGGGCCGGGGAGCTTTGGTGGAGCAGCTGGGGCAATGCCTGAGCAATAAGGGCATTGCCTTTACCCGCGGTAAGTCGGCCGACTGGTCGGGGCTGATCGTGGGTGAATTGCATGTGCACCTTTGCGAAGGCGTCAGTGCGGCGCAGCTGGCCAGCGAACTCAAACACCCCGAGTTGGCGGTGATGGACTGGCCGATTGCGCCGGATCGCATCGACGCGCTGGCGCTGGCCTTCGCACCGCGCGCCAGTGAGGCGGCACGCGCGCAGGTCTTGGATGTGTGGCGCGCCTTGGGCTGGGAGCCGCTGCTCTTGCGCGACGCGCCGGGCCTGGTGGTGGCGCGCACCATCGCCATGCTGATCAACGAAGGCGCCGATGCCGTCTGGCAGGGCGTATGCGATGAGCAGGGCGCCGATTTGGCGATGAAGCTGGGCGTCAACTACCCGGCCGGCCCGTTTGAGTGGCTGGCGCTGGTCGGCCCAGAGCTATGCGTGACCGTGCTGGACGGCTTGTTCCAGGCCTATCGCGGTGAGCGTTATCGGGTCAGCCCTTTGCTCAATCAGCGGCGCTGGGCTTAAGGCCTGCTCGGGGCTCAGGCGCATTTGCGGCGCCGAGCCCTCAGCTTGTCGATGGCACAAAAAAGCCCGCCCTGCGTGATGCAGGGCGGGCTTGCTTCATTCTTGACCGAGGGGCCTGAGGGGCTTGATGCGCCTCAGAGCAGCATGCGCAGATGCGCTTGCGCTTGCAGCAGCGGTGGCAGGCAATGCTCCACCAGTTGCTCCATGCTCATGCGCGAGGCGTGCACGCTGATATTCATCGCGGCCACCACTTCACCCTTGTAATTGCGCAGTGGCACGGCCACGGTGCGCAAGCCCATTTCCAGCTCCTGGTCGATGCAGGCATAGCCCAGCGAGCGGGCGCGGGCGATTTCGATACGCAGGCGCTCGGGGTGGGTGATGGTGTTGGGCGTCAGGGCCACCAGGTCTTGGCGCTTGATCCAGGCGTCCACATCTTCCGGCGGCAGGGCGGCCAGCAGCACGCGGCCATTGCCTGAGCAATGCGCGGCCACACGGGTACCCGGCTGCAGAGTGGGCGACACGACGCGGCCCGCGCTGGTGGCGGCGATGCAGATCACATCGTTGCCGTCCAGCACGCCGGCCGAACTGGCTTCCTTCAAGGCATAGGCCAACTTGTGCAGCTCAGGTTCGACGATGCGCGGCAGGCGGGCGCTGTGCATATAGCTCTGACCCAGGCGCAAGACCTTGGGCGTCAGGGCAAACATCTTGCGGTCTTGCGACACAAAGCCCAGATGGGTCAGTGTCAGCAGATAGCGGCGCGCGGCGGCACGGGTCAAGCCGGTGCGCACCGCCACTTCGCTGATGGTCAGCCGTGGGCGCTCCTGATCGAAGGCTTCGATCACGGCCAAGCCTTTTTCCAGACCGGCCACCAAGTCGCGCTTGAGCGGACCCTGATGTTCCAGCTCGGGCGTGACCGTGGAGGGGGTGGCAAGACCCTGCGAAATTGCGGGGGCGAGGTCTTCAAATGCGCGTGCAGCTGACATGGTTGTTTTGCATAAGGCGCCCAAAAAAATGATTGAGCGCAAGCCGAAAAACCCGACTATAGAAGTGACCCCCTAGTCCGTCTGTGTAGATTCCGTAATAAGGGCGACATACGCACGAATATGCACGTTTTTGGTGCGTAAATTCGTGTGCGCAGGCGGCTCACACCCGCTCAAGAATCAACGCAATGCCTTGGCCGACGCCGATGCACATGGTGCACAAGGCATAGCGGCCGCCGTTGTGATGGAGCTGATTGACGGCGGTGGTGACCAGCCGAGCCCCGCTGGCGCCCAGCGGGTGGCCGAGTGCAATGGCGCCGCCATTCGGATTAACGCGGGCATCGTCATCCGCCAGGCCGAGTTGGCGCAGCACGGCCAAGCCTTGGGCAGCAAAGGCCTCGTTAAGCTCAATCACATCCATCTGCGCCAGGCTCAAGCCGGTCAAGGCCAGCACTTTTTGCGTGGCCGGTGCCGGGCCGATGCCCATGATGCGCGGCGCCACGCCAGCTGTGGCCATGCCCACGACGCGGGCGCGCGGTGTCAGGCCATGCTTGGCCGCGGCCGCTTCGCTGGCCAGCAGCAGGGCGCAGGCGCCGTCGTTGACGCCAGAGGCATTGCCGGCCGTGACCGTGCCGCCGGGGCGCACGATGCTTTTGAGCTTGGCCAAGGCCTCGAGGCTGGTGGCGCGGGGGTGCTCATCTTGGCTGACCAAGATGGGATCGCCCTTTTTCTGCGCGATGCTGACCGGCACGATCTCGCGGGCGAAGAAGCCCGAGGCCTGGGCGGCCACGGCGCGCTGCTGGCTGGCCAGGGCCATGCGGTCTTGCGCTTCGCGTTCGATGCCGAAATCGCTGGCCACGTTTTCCGCCGTTTCGGGCATGGAATCGACGCCGTACTGTGCTTTCATCAAGGGGTTGATGAAGCGCCAGCCGATGGTGGTGTCGTAGATCGCGTTGCTGCGCGAGAAGGCGCTGTCGGCCTTGGGCATCACGAAGGGGGCGCGGCTCATACTTTCCACCCCGCCGGCCAGCATCAAGTCGGCTTCGCCGGCGCGGATGGCGCGGGCGGCGGAACCCACGGCGTCTAGGCCGGAGCCGCACAGCCGGTTCAAGGTGGCGCCGGGCACGCTGATCGGCAAACCGGCCAGCAGGGCCGACATGCGCGCCACATTGCGGTTGTCTTCGCCGGCCTGATTGGCACAGCCGTACAGCACATCGCTGACTGCCGCCCAATCGACCTGGGGGTTGCGCTGCATCAGCGCGCGCAGCGGCAAGGCGCCCAGGTCATCCGCGCGCAGAGACGACAAGGCGCCGCCGTAGCGTCCAAATGGGGTGCGGATGGCGTCACAGATATAGGCTTGATGCATGGTGTTTCCGTGGATATTGCTGGGGGATGGCGATGCTTTGTTCAGGTCTGCAGCTTGCCAGTTTTCAGCCTTTCGATGCGGCTTGTGGGCCGGTGCGCGTGGCGAATTTCGTTCTAAGTGAGAACTATTGTTCTTAATGCGAACAAGTTAAATGAATGGTTGAATGACGCCTGGCGTGCGAGGCGTGACAATTTGCACGTCAATTTGAAAAGCGGCGCAGTTTGCTTCTGTTCGCCTGTCAAATCCCTAAGTTTTACGAATCCCCTGCCGAAGCAGGACCCGAGGGCGCCGCAAAGAATGGCGTAGGAAGAATATGAAGGACAGAACAGCCGATCCCCTGATCGATGTAAGTCAGTTGAAAGTGGGCATGTTCATCCACCTGGATTTGGGGTGGATGGCGCACCCCTTTCCGCTCAGCAGCTTCAAGCTGAGCTCGGAAGATCAGTTGCAGATCCTTCGCCGCCTGGGCTTGACGCAGGTGCGCTGGAGCCCGGGTAAGAGTGAGTTGTTCAGTGACTCGACGCCGCTGCCTCCGGTGCCGCCTGTTGCAGAGTCAAGCGCGGCCATGCAGCCTACGGCTGAGGAATTGGCCCGTGAAGCCCATCGCCTGGCTCTGGAGGCGCAGCGCGAGGCCCTGCAATTGTGTGAGCGCCAATATGGCGAGGCAGCACGCGGCTTCCGCGAGGTGATGGAGTTGGTGCCCCGCGAGCCAGTGAGCGCCAAAGATCAGTCGCTGGCCCTGACCAACGCCTTGCTGGACAAGATGCTGGTGGCGGGTGACCTCAATATCCGCTTGCTCAATGAAGGTGCCGGCGACCGCAATACCGCCCATGCCTTGAATGTCTCCATCATCTCCTTGCTGCTGGGCCGCGCCTTTGGCCTGGGGCGTGATGAGCTGCTGGATTTGGGCGTGGGGGCTTTGCTGCACGATGTGGGCAAGACCGAACTGCCCGCGCGCTTGCGCAACCGCGATGAAAGCTTCTCGCTCACCGAGATGCAGATGTATCAAAGCCATGTCGCCAAGGGCGTGGCGATTGCCCAGGCCATGGGTCTGGCGCCCGGCCCCTTGCTGGTCGTGGCTCAGCACCATGAAAATGCGGACGGCAGCGGCTTCCCGCAACGCATCAATATGGACCGGATGAGTGCCGCGGCGCGCATCGTGGCTCTGGTCAATCGTTTTGACGGCTTGTGCAATCCGCTGCTGGCCTCCAAGGCCATGACGCCGCACGAGGCTTTGTCGCTGATGTTTGCGCAGGGGCGCAACCGTTTTGACGCGACGATGCTGAATGCCTTCATCCGCATGATGGGTGTCTATCCGCCAGGGTCGGCGGTGCAACTCACCGATGATCGTTACGCCCTGGTGGTGGCGGTCAACTCCTCGAGGCCGCTCAAGCCCAGGGTGATGGTCCACGATGCCAAGGTGCCACGCGAAGAGGCCTTGATTCTGAATCTGGAGGACCAGCCCGATCTGGGCATCCGGCGCAGCCTCAAGGCCCAGCAGCTGCCGAGGGCCTCGCTGGACTACCTCAGCCCGCGCACCCGGGTGGCTTACTTCTTTGAGGCCTTGGGCGAAGACGGTGGCAGGGATTTAGCGGCGTGAATGTCCTGCCCTTCCAGCCTCAAGCGGGCAACCAGACAAACGCGGCAATTGCATTGCCGCCGGCCGCCTTTTTGGACGGCATGCTGGAAGCTGCTTGGTTGGTGGATGGGGGCAGTCATTGCGTTTTGGCGGTCAATGCCGCGGCGACAACGCTGCTGGGAATGCCGGCAGATGGCTTGGTCGGGCAACGCGTCGATACCTTGGCCCATACGCCCGAGGACGCCATGTTCTGGGTGGAGGCGGCCAGCAACCCGGCGGCGCTGATCGACTCCGAAACCGTCATGCGCCATGCCGACGGCCGCATGTTGTGGGTGCGCCGGCGCATCAGCTTTGTGCCCGGAACGGGGCGTGCTCGTGCGGCGGCCGAGGGCTTTTGGCTGGTGGTGATGCGCGACCAGACCCAGCAGCGCCAAAGTGAAGACGAGCGCGAATCGCTGGTGGCGGAGTTGCAAGCCACGCTGGAGTCCACGGCCGATGGCATTTTGGTCACCGACCTGGCCGGGCGCATGCGCGCCTTCAATCACCGCTTTGCCGCCATGTGGGGTATTCCGGCCGATTTGCTGCGTGAGCGTGATGACGCGGCCGTGCAGCTGTGGATGCGCCGCAGCGTGTTGGACAACGCCGACTACACCACGCGCTTGAGCGCCATTCAGGATGCGCCCTTGATGCAAAGCAGCGACATGCTCAGCTTGGCCGACGGCCGGGTGCTGGAACGCGTGTCCTTGCCGCAGCTCAGTCGCGGCCGGCCGATCGGGCGGGTATTTTCCTTTCGCGATCTGAGCGAAAAGCTGGCCGCCAGCCAGCGCATCGAAGAGCTGGCGCATTCCGACATCCTGACCGGTCTGCCCAACCGCCGCGCCTTGGCCGAGCGCATTGAATACATGAAAGCCGTGGCGCGGCGCGAGAACAGCCTGTTTGCGCTGCTCAATGTCGACCTGGACCGCTTTGCGCAGATCAACGAGACCCTGGGCCATGCCTACGGCGACCGTGTGCTCAAGGAAGTGGCCGAGCGCCTCAAAGACTGCTTGCGCGAGGTCGATTCGGTGGCGCGCTTGGGCGCCGACCAGTTCGCCCTGCTGATTCACCATGCCGATGCGCGTGGCGCCGAGAACGCGGCGCGGCGCATCCAGGATGTGATGTCGCGGCCCTTCAACTTCGACACCCTGAGCTTCACGGTCACCTGCAGCACCGGCATCGCCCTGTTCCCTGGCGATGGCAGCAATGCGGATGAATTGCTGGCCAGCTCCGAGCGCGCCATGCACTGGGTGAAGGAAAGCGGCCGCGGTACCTTCCACTTCCATCGCCCACGCAAGGAGGTGGATCTGCTTTCGCGCATGCGCCTGGATCACGCCATGCGCCAGGCCTTGCAGGAAGGTCAGTTCCGCTTGCACTATCAGCCGCAAATCGCCGTGGACAGCGGCCAGGTGATCGGTGCGGAAGCCCTAATCCGCTGGCGCGACCCGCTGCGCGGCGAGATCTCGCCCGGTGAATTCATCCCGGTGGCCGAGGAGAGCGGCTTTGTGGTCGCCATTGGTGAATGGGTTTTGCACCAGGCCGTGGAGCAAGCGGCCGCATGGCTGCGCAAGGGCTGGCGCATGCCGGTGGCGGTCAACGTCTCGGCGCTGCAGTTTCAGCAAGCGCGTTTCATCGACACTGTGGCTTTTGCCTTGCGCAGCTCCGGCCTGCCGCCCAATTTGCTGGAGCTGGAGTTGACTGAGGGCATCTTGCTCGGCGATGCCGAAGAGGCTTTGCACCGGCTGCAGGCGCTGTCGGCCTTGGGCGTGTGCATGTCGATTGACGACTTCGGCACCGGTTATTCCAGTCTGGCCTATCTGAAACGCTTCCCGATTCAGCGCCTCAAGATCGACCGCAGCTTCATCAAGGGCTTGCCCGGTGACGCCAGCGATGCAGGCATCGTCAATGCCATCATCCAGATGGGCCAGGCGCTACGCCTGCATGTGATCGCCGAAGGGGTCGAGACCGAGGCGCAGCGCGACTTTCTGGCGCGCGCCGGCTGCGATGAATTCCAGGGCTTTTTGTACGCACCGGCACTGGACCCGTTGGCCTTTGAGGAGCGCGTCTGGCGCGGTGGCGGCAAACCTCCGGCCAGCCGTTCGGCCCGACATTTCCTGGGCGGCTTGCTGACCTGAGCGCGGGCGTTGAAGCGGCCGAGGCGGCAAGCGCGGATGGCGAGCTTCTTCCCTCCTGCAATTCAGCACGAGCTTCTGCACGCACAATGGCGTTGGCCTGGGTGGCTGATCACCCAGGAGACCATGCCGCAGCTGCAACAGGGGAGGAAGCGATGCTTTACAAATTCAAGTCCAAGGCCGGTGCCGATGTGATCATGCTGGGGCCGCAGGGCGATCAACTCTTGCGTTTGATCGGCAAACAGCCTGCCGCCCAGGGCATCGTGGCTGAGAGTGACCAAGCGGCCGCCATAGCCGCGCTGCTGCAGGCGGTCGAACTCGACGAGGCACAGTTCGCCGCCGCCCAAGCAGAGGCGCTGGCCGCGGGCGAGGCGCCTGTGCAACGCGCCGAGGTCAGCCTCAAGCAGCGCGCTTGGCCTTTTGTCGAGTTGTTACGCGCGGCTCAGCAAGCGCAAGTGCCGGTGGTCTGGGGCGTCTGAGATGTCGCGATCCGGGTGGCCGGTTCAGCTCACGCGGCGCCAGCGGCGTCAGCAGGGCTGAGCCCATGTCTTTGGACAGCAGCACCCTCGTTTTGGCGGTCAGGCATGGGGAAACCGCCTGGAATCGTGCCGCGCGAATTCAGGGGCAGCTGGACATTCCCCTCAACGAGCAAGGGCTGGCGCAGGCGCAATGCTTGGCGCAGGCCTTGCAGGATGAGGCGGTGGATGTCATCTACAGCAGCGACTTGGCGCGTGCGCGCCAAACCGCCCAGGCCGTGGCCAGCCTCAAGGGCCTGCCACTCATCCTGGATGCGCGGCTGCGTGAGCGCGCCTTCGGTGTGTTCGAGGGCCTGACCTGGAATGAAATTGCGCAGCGCTGGCCTGCGCAAAGCGAGGCCTGGCGAAAGCGCGAGCCGGACTTTGGGGCAGAGGGCGGCGAAACCCTCAGCGACTTCTACCAGCGCAGCGTGGCCGCCATGACGGCGCTGGCTGCCGCTCACCCCGGCCAAACGATCTTGGTCCTCAGCCATGGCGGCGTGCTGGATTGCCTGCACCGGGCCAGCAGGCGCTTGTCGCTGGCCGCGCCGCGCAGCTGGAAGCTCGGCAATGCGGCAATCAACCGATTGCTTTATTCGCCCGAGGGCTTCAATGTGATCGGCTGGAACGACGACTCCCATCTTGAGAATCTGCCGCCGCCGGCCTTGTAGCTGAGGCGGCAAGCGCTGCATGCGCGCAAGCTGGGGCGCGTTTTGAACTCAACCCCAATCCGCTTGCTGTTCAACTATGCAACCCGCGCAAATCATCGTTCTTGCTGCGCCGCTATTTGTGGCCCTGATTGCCCTGGAGTTCTGGCTGGGGCTGCGCCGCGGGCGCAACACCTACCGGCTCAACGATGCGCTCAGCAGCCTCAGCTTGGGGCTTATGAGTCAGTTGGTGGGCGGCTTGACAAAGCTCTTCACGCTCGGCGTGTATCTCTGGGTTTATGAGCATTGGGCTTGGTTTCCGCAGCTGTCGGCGGCCTCTGTCTGGGTCTGGTTTTCCTCATTGTTGCTGTACGACTTTCTGTACTACTGGCATCACCGCTTTGGCCACACCAGCGCTTTGTTCTGGGCTGCCCACGCCGTTCACCATCAAAGCGAGGACTACAACCTGTCCACCGCCCTGCGCCAGACCAGCAGCGGCTGGGTGGCCGGTTGGATCTTCTATCTGCCGATGGCGGTGATTGGCATCCCGCCGTTGGTGTTCGTGAGCGTCGGCCTGATCGATCTGCTCTACCAATACTGGGTGCACACCCAGCAGATCGGCCGGCTCGGCTGGTTCGACCGCTGGTTTTGCTCGCCCTCCAATCACCGGGTCCATCACGCCGTCAATGACGCTTATCTGGACCGCAACTACGGCGGCATCTTCATTTTCTGGGATCGCCTCTTCGGTAGTTTTCAGGAGGAATTGGACGCGCAGCCCTGTGTTTACGGGACACGCGACGCCTTGCGCAGCTGGAATCCCTGGGTCGCCAACTGGCATGTGTATGGCCAACTGCTGCGCAAAACGGCCAGCGTTCCCGGCTTGATCAACAAGCTGCGCGTCTGGTGGGAGCCTGCGCATTGGCAGCCGGCCGGTCAAAAGTCTCGCGCGCATCCGCCCTTTGACCCCTACGCCCAGCAACGCTTCGACCCGCCGCTGCCGCCGCAGCGCGCATGGCTGGCCGTGCTGCTGTTCTTGCTGATGCTGACCGTCACCATGGTGGTCTTGTGGAACAGCCACCTCTTGAGTGTGTGGCAGCAGTTGGCGAGTTTGGCGCTGGTGGGTCTGGGGCTTTGGGCCGTGGCGTGGCTTTGCTCGGCGCCTATCAGCGACAGGATCGATCACTCGCCCGCGGCGCAGCGCAAGTGCTGAAATTCACATCGCCGGGTGTAACAGATAAGTGTTGCGATTTTACGTCGGAGGATTTCGGCGCCGGGAATGCACTTCTATACTCATCGCACATTTGGCGCAAAGACCGAGCAATCAAGCTTGGCACGAACTTAACTCACAAAGGTAAACGATGAAAAAGATCGCACTCGTGGCAGCTCTGGCAGCCGTTGCAGCTCCCGCAGCATTCGCTCAAAGCTCGGTGACCCTGTGGGGCCGTATCAACACTACTGTCGAAAGCCAGAAGGTTGAGAACCAAGACCGCAAGGCCGTTGTGCAGAACAACTCTTCCCGTCTGGGCTTCAAGGGTACTGAAGACCTGGGCGGCGGCCTGAAGGCAAGCTTCCTGTTGGAGCACGGCCTGAATTCCGATAACGGCACCGCAACGAGTACCGCTTTCTGGAACCGTGAAGCGGCTGTGCAGTTGAGCGGCAGCTTCGGTGCCGTCAAGCTGGGCCGTTGGACCAATGGCTCCTACTTCGCCACCGCTGACTATGTGTCCATGCACAACCATGACACAGGCACTTCGTCTGACGCGCTGTACTCTGGCATCGGCTGGACAGAAACCAACAAGGTTGGCTACTTCACCCCCAACGTCGCAGGCTTCACTGGTGAGTTCACCATGCACGCCGGCGAAGGCGTTGACAAGAAGGCCTTCGACGCAGCCCTGAACTACGATATGGGCCCTCTGCACCTGGGTGCTGGCTACAGCAAGCAAGGCGACGGCTCGCAGTACGCGATCCGTGGTTTGTATGAGCTGGGCGCGTTCACTTTCGGCGGTTACTACCAGCGTGAAGATGCTGGCGTTGGCGCCCGCCCCACTCGTAACATCGGCCGCGTTTCCGCCATGTACACCATGGGCGCTTCCGAGTTCCACGTCAACGTGGGTGGCACCGAGTCTGGCGGTACTTTTGGCTCCAATGGCGCCAAGCAGTACACCGTGGGCTACAACTACAACCTGAGCAAGCGCACCAAGGTGTATGGCTTCTACACAGCGGTTGACAACACTGCCGGCAACCACAAGGGTGACTTCGACTCGCTGGCTGTTGGCGTCCGTCACAACTTCTAAATCGAGTTGATGAGGCTGGCTTAAATAAGACGGCCTTGTTTGACTTGTGAACGAACTCGCACTCGGTCTCGTGGAGACTTGATTGCGCAGGAAATGCGACCTTAGGGTCGCATTTTTTTTGCCTGAAAGCAGCTGGCTGGACGAGCAGCGTTGAGTTTTTGATTGTTGGGTGCAGTGGGCTGTAAAGCTTGTGCCGAAGCCTGCGCCTTGTCTCTAAACTAAGCGCAGTGACTGATGAACCCTTGAGTGCCGGCAAGGCAGGGGATCTGCGATGCAAATTCACGGCGGTATGGCATCGGCGCATGCGTCAGCAGGGCATCGCTGGGCCACGCTCCGTTTGTTTTTGCTGTTATGCCTGATGGCCGCGCTGCAAGGTGTCCACGCGCCAGCCGCTGCCGCCGTGAGTCCCGGCCCTGACTTGCCCTCCGCTTGGATCACCTCAATCGCCATCGCGCTGGCCGTGGCGCTGCTGATTGGGGGCCTGCTGCTCCTGCGTCACTACCGCCGAACTGTCGCGATGCTGGCACTTTTTCAGCAATACAGCCAGGTGATCGACGGCAGCAGCAATAGCCTGATCCTGATGGATACAGGCATGCAGATCACGTTGGTGAATGGCGGCTTTTGCCGACTCACGGGCTATACGCAGGACGAGGTGTTGCGGCGCCGGCCGGCTGAATTTCTTGGCTCGGGCGATGGGCCAATGGCCGATCTTGAATCCTTGTTGCGCGGGCGTGAGGTTCACAAAACCGAGTACCTGGTCAGGCGCAAGGACGGCAGCAGCTATTGGACCGCCAGCGAGCTGCGGGCCATGTTTGGTGCAGCGAACGAGCACATTGGCTTTGTCGAAGTTGGGCGTGACATCTCGGCCAGCAAAGAGCGTGAGTTGGCCTTGACCCGCTCCATCATGGTTCATCACTCCCTGCTGGACACCATCCATCGTCATGCGATTGTTTCGGTGGCCGATCCCGCCGGCCTGATCATCGACGCCAATGCTGCTTTCACCGCCATCAGCGGCTACAGCCGCGAAGAGTTGCTGGGGCAGCCGCATCGCATCGTTAACTCAGGGCACCACCCGCCGGAGTTCTGGCGTGCCTTGTGGGCGGCGATCTCGTCGGGCAAGTCCTGGCAGGGCGAGATTTGCAATCGCAATAAGAACGGCCAGCTTTACTGGGTCAAAAGCATCATCGCGCCGATGCTGGATGAGGCCGGCGCGGTGATGCAGTACATCTCAATCCGCACCGACATCACCGCAGCCAAGCGCGCTTGGCAGGATCTGGCCGAGCAGCGTGAGCGCCTGGCCCGCATCATCGATGGCACCCATGCAGGCACTTGGGAGTGGAATGAGCAGACCGGCGAGGCGCACTTCAACGAGCGCTGGGCCGACATCATGGGTCGCCAGCTGGCTGATTTGGGGCCGCTGCACGCTCAGAGCTGGCAAGTTTTTGTGCATGCCGATGATTTGCCTCGGGCGGCCGATTTGTTGGCGCGCCATTGCAGGGGGGAGTCCGACTTTTTTGAATGCGAGTTGCGGCTTTTGCATGCCAGTGAGCAATGGGTATGGGGCCAAATGCATGGCAAGCTGTATCAGCGTGATGCCCAGGGCAACCCCACCTGGATCGCCGGCACGCTGCTGGACATCAGCGCGCGCAAGCGCAGCGAAGAGGCCTTGCTGCGCAAACAGGCGGCCCTGGACCGTTCGGAATTGCTGGCCGCCCTGGGCGGCTGGGAGCTGGACCTGAAGGACGGCGCTGTGCAATGGTCCGAGCAAACCTACCGTTTGCACGAGGTGGCGCCCGGTACGCCTATCAGTTTGGCGCAAGCACTGTCCTACTTCGCCCCGCCCGATCGCGCCAGGCTGCAAGAGGCCATGGACAAGGCCATCCATCCCAATGAGGCTTGGGATATGGAGCTGCCCCTGCACACCGCGCGCGGGCGCATCATCTGGGTACGCTCGGTGGGTGAGGCCTCGATCGACGATGGTGGTGTTCAGCGCATCGTCGGTACCTACCAGGACATCACCGCACACCGCCTGCTGGAGGCACAGAGCCAGCGCAATCACGAGGTGCTGTTGAGCGTGGTGGAGAACATGCCCTGCGCGCTGAGCGTGTTTGACGGCGATCTGAATCTGCGTGCCTACAACCAAAAATTCATTGAGCTGATGGGCTTCCCTCTGGCCTTTTTCGCGCAAGCGCCGATTCGCTTCGAGACCTTGATCCGTTTCAATGCTGCGCGTGGCGAATATGACCACGAGCCCGATGTGGATGCCTATGTGCAGCGCCTGATTGAGCTGGCGCGCCAACCCACGGTGCATCAATTCGAACGCCAATTGACGAGCGGCAAGACGGTCGAGGTTCGTGGCGCGCCGATGCCCGGCGGCGGCTTTGTGACGACCTATGTGGACATCAGCGAACGCAAGCGCGGCGAGGCTGAGTTGCGCCGGGCCGAGGCCATTTTGCGCGGCGCCATCGATGCGGTGAATGAGGCATTTGTGCTCTATGACCCCGATGACCGGCTGGTGTTTTGCAATGAGAAGTACCGGCAGCTCTATGCCTCCTCTGCTGACCTGATCGTGCCCGGCGCACTCTTCGAAGACATCATTCGAGAAGGTGCCAGGCGCGGCCAATACGTGGAGGCGGTGGGGCGTGAAGAGGCCTGGGTGGCGCAGCGCCTAGCCGCGCACCGGCAGGGCAATACCTTGCAGGTACAAAAGCTCGATGACGGCCGCTGGACCCGTTTGATCGAGCACCGGATGGAAGACGGCCACAGCGTGGGCTTTCGCATCGACATCACCGACCTGATGCGCGCCAATGAGGCGGCCGAAGAAGCGGCTCGCTCCAAAGGCCAGTTCCTGGCCAATATGAGCCACGAGATCCGCACGCCCATGAATGCCATTCTGGGCTTGTTGCGCTTGCTGCAAAGAACCGAGCTGAGCCAGCGGCAGCACGATTACGCCAGCAAGACCGAGGCGGCAGCGCGCTCCCTGCTGGGGCTGTTGAATGACATCCTCGATTTTTCCAAGGTCGAGGCCGGCAAGATGAGCCTTGATCCGCAGCCCATGCGCAGCGAGCAGTTATTCCGCGATCTGGCGGTGATTCTCTCGGCCAATGTGGGGACCAAGCCGATCGACATCTTGTTCGATCTGGATCCGGCGCTGCCGCCTGTGGTCGTCGCCGACCAGATGCGGCTGCAGCAGGTGCTGATCAATCTGGGGGGCAATGCCACCAAGTTCACCGCCGAGGGGGAGGTTGTGATCGCCGTGCGGGTGTTGCCCGGGCAGCCGGGGGATGCGCAGGAGACCGTGCGCCTGGCCTTCTCGGTCAGCGATAGCGGCATCGGCATCGCGCCTGAGCATCAGGCCAAGATCTTCAGCGGCTTTTCTCAAGCCGAGGCCTCCACCACCCGCCGCTATGGCGGCACCGGCCTGGGCCTGGCGATCAGCCAGCGCCTGGTGCAATTGATGGGCGGCAGCCTGGCGCTCGACAGCGAGCTGGGGCGCGGCAGCCGCTTCCATTTCAATTTGACTTTGGGCGTGCCAGCGTTTGCGGCGGATGCCAGCCCGCCGCCGCGCGTCGCCGCGGCATTGGCGAATAGGCCTTGCCTGATCCTTGACCAAGCAGGCCCGTCGCGTGACTTGCTGGCACGCATGGCGGAGGACTTGGGCGTAACGACCGTATTGCTGGCCGCCAGCACGACCGAGGCTTTGGCGCGGCTTCAAACCCAGGCCGAGCAGGGCCAGGCGATTGGCCTGGTGCTGAGCGACTGGCGCCGGCCGGCCGGCCCGGACGGCTTTGAGCTGCTGCGGCATTTGCGGCATCTGCGCCAGCAAGGCGCGGCTCTAGCTCAACCCTTGGTCTTGATGGTGAGCGGCCAAAGCCGCGAGGAGCTGATGCAGCGCAGCGCGGAAGAGCAGGCGGAGCTGGACGGCTATCTGGTCAAACCCATCACCCGCGCCATGCTGCTGGAGGCCATCGAGGCGGCGGGCCAAGCGGAGGACCAGCTGGCGTGCAGCACTGAGGCGCCAAGCCGCGGCGCTCATGCCCGGCCTCTGCACGATGTGCGCGTGTTGGTGGTTGAGGACAACCCGAACAATCAGCAAGTGGCCCAGGAACTCTTGGAGGACGCCGGCGCCCGCGTGCAATTGGCGGGCAACGGGCAGGTCGCCGTGGACCTCTTGCGCGCCAGCCCTGCGGCGTTCGACATTGTCCTGATGGATGTGCAAATGCCGGTGATGGACGGTTACAGCGCCACCCGCTTGATCCGGCAAGAGCTGCAACTCACGCGCCTACCCATCATCGCCATGACGGCCAATGTGATGGCCTCAGACCGGGAGCAATGCCTGGTCGCCGGAATGAACGCGCATGTCGGCAAGCCCTTCGACATGAACCATCTGGTGCGTGTGATGTTGCAGCAAATGGCGGGTGCGGAGACGCCGCAAGATGCTGCGCCGCAAGAGCTGAAAGGACCGAACGAGCCGCCGGAGCGCCGCTTCCCCACCCTGACCGTGCCGCCGGCCTTGCAGGAGCGCGCCTTGGCGCAGGGCTTCGAGTTGCAAGCGGCGATGGACCGCTTCATGGGCAAGGCCGAGTTGTTTCAGCGCACGGCCCAGTCCTTCAGCAAGTCCGCCCTGCAGTTGCCCGCCCAGCTCAAGGTCCAGTTGGCGGCGGGCAACTTGGACGAAGCGGTGCAGCTCAGCCACAGCTTCAAGGGCCTGGCGGCAACGCTTGGCGCCGTCAAATTGGCGGCCTTGGGGGCCGAGGCCGAGGCTGCGTTCAAACGCGGCGAACCGCCGGATGCTGCCTGGCTGGATGCCTTGGACGCGCAGATCAGCAGCGGCTGCGGGCATTTGAGCCAGCTCGCTCAGGATTTGCGTTCACTAGCGCCGCAGCTAGCGGGCTAGGACGGGTAAGTGGGTTTTGCCCACTCGGCCGACCCTAGCTAACACCTCAGGTCAGCTCCATCGGCACGCGCAAGTGTTTGAACATCAGCGCCGCGCTGTGCAAACGCCCTTCGGCGCAAGCGGCGTAGGAGGGGATTTCACCGGCGCGCTGCCAGCCCAGATGGGTGTAGACCGCCTCGGCCTGTGAGCCGGCGGGGGTTTCCAGCACCAGCAATTGGCGGCCGCGCTCGAGCGCTGTGCATTCCAGGCGGCTCATCAAACGGCTGGCCACGCCCCGACCGCGGGACTGGCTATGCACCATCAGCCCGCGTACTTCGCCACGATGGTGCGCGTTGAGCTGCGGGCACATGAACAATTGCACGGCGCCGTGCAGGCGTGGGCGCTCGTCGTGGTCGTCGCAGGCGACCCAGAGCTCCTCCTGCGGGCCCAGCCGGGCCAGCACGCCGCGCCAAAAGTCTTGCGCCGCACCCATGGACAAGGGCGCCAGAAAGCCCAGGCAGGCGCCGCGGTGCACGCTGTCGATCAGCAACTCACACAGTTGGGGCAAAAGCTCCTCATCCCTGTTTGAGAGTCTGCGCAGGCGCAGATTCAGGCTGGGCCCGGGTGTAGCTGCTACCCGTGGCACGGTGCGGGCACTGACGGCTGCGGCGCGGGCTGGTGTGGAGGGCAAGAAGCCGCTGATGAAGCGGGAGGGACTGCTGAGCCTGAACATGGGTGTGTTGGGGCAAGGTGTGGGGGTAAACATGCATTGCAAGCCCCGTGCCAGCTCCGTACAGCTCCAGTGCGGCGAGCTAGATTTCCAAGCCCGGTTCGGCCATCAAGCGCCCACGACCGCCGCGCTTGGCTTCGTAGAGCGCGATCTCAGCGCGCCGCATCAGGTCGTCGACATGGCGGTCGCCATGGCGCAGCTTGGCCCAACCGGCACTGAAGTTGAGCTCGAAGCCGAGTTCTTCCTTCGCGCGTTGTGCCAAGGCCTCGCGCAGGCGTTTGTCCAGGGCTTGCGGCCCTTGGCCCTCGCAGCGAGCCATCAGCACACCAAATTCCTCGCCACCCACCCGGCCAGCCAGGTCGCCCAGGCGCATCTGTGCCTGCACGCAGCTGCCAAACAAGGCCAGGGCCTTGTTGCCGGCCTCCAGGCCATGGCTGGCGTTGATGGCGGACAGCTGGTCGATGTCCAGCACCATCAAGGCCAGCGGCTCCTGGTGGCGACGCGCCATCGAAATCATGTCGACCGAGCGGGCCGCAAAGGCGCGGGCGTCGCACAAGCCCGTCAGGCCATCGGTCTGGGCCAGGCGGGTCAGGGCCAGTTCGGTCTCGCCGCGCCAGGCCAGCACCAAGCCCAGCAAGGTGCAGGTGAGCGCCCAATGCAGGCCTAGCGCCAACCAGGTGTTGATGCCCGAAGGGCCCAGCGGGCTGAGCATTTGAAGGTCGCTCAAGGCGATGCCGCCGCGCAGCAGGCTCAGCCCAGTGGCGGGCACGATGGCCGCCAGCAGAAGCGCGCGCCAGCGCCGGTTGTCCAGGCCCGGCGTGGTGTTGGGCCAGGTCTTGGCTTGACGGCGCTGCTGCCCGAGCGCTTTGTCGGGGCGAATCAGGCTCAGCGCCAGCATCACCAATTGCACAGTGAGCCAGGCATGCGCCCAGGCCGTTCGAAAGCCACTGTCTTCAAACTGCAGGGCATAGACCGGCGGCATCAGCAGCGGCGCCAGGATCAGCAAGGCGCGGCCCGGTTGCGGGCCCAGCCATAGGAGCAAGGCCCACCACAGCAGGCTCAGGCTCAGGCTGAAGGCAGCCATCGACAAGCTCAAAAACAGGCGCTCGTGCCCGCCGCCTGAGCTTGCCAGCAAGCTCCAACCGCCGGCTTGCAGCAGCAAAAATCCCACCGCTAGCCGCGCCGCCATGCTGGCATGCCGCCCCACCAGGATCAGCATCAACAAGGCGGCGGCCAAGCCTTGCAGCAAGAGCAGATTGAACAGCGTCGGGTTGTCTAAGGCCATGGTGGGTGGGGTCTGGGTCTGAGGGATTCTCTACTGGAAGGCCACTTCCGCAAAACTGCGCAGCTTGCGGCTGTGCAACTGCCCCAGGGAATTGGCGCGCAGCAAGTCCAGCGCCCGTAGGCCGATGCGCAGATGCTGGTCGACCCGGGCGCGGTAGAACTGATCGGCCATGCCGGGCAATTTGATCTCACCGTGCAGCGGCTTGTCGCTGACGCACAGCAAGGTGCCGTAGGGCACGCGGAAGCGGAAGCCGTTGGCGGCGATGGTGGCGCTCTCCATGTCCAGCGCAATGGCGCGGCTTTGGCTGAAGCGCCGCTCCGGGCCGCCATGCCTGTCATTGGGCAGCAGTTCCCAGTTGCGGTTGTCGGTGGAGGCCACGGTGCCGGTGCGCAGCAGGCGTTTGAGCTCGAAACCGCTGAGCTGGGTCACATCGGCCACCGCTTGCTCCAGCGCCTGCTGCACCTCGGCCAGCGAGGGAATTGGCACCCACAGCGGCAACTCCTCGTCCAACACATGGTCTTCGCGCACATAGCCGTGGGCCAGCACGTAGTCACCCAATTGCTGGCTGTTGCGTAGGCCGGCGCAGTGGCCCAGCATCAGCCAGGCATGCGGGCGCAAGACGGCCACATGGTCGCTCATGGTTTTGGCATTGGCGGGGCCGACGCCGATATTGATCATGCTCACCCCACTGCGGTCGCGCCGCAGCAGGTGGTAGCCGGGCATTTGCGGCAGGCGCGGCGGGATGCTGCCCGCCTCGTCGCCGGGCTCGGCCGCGAGGCCGGCGCGCCGGGTCAGCACATTGCCGGGCTCGACAAAGGCGATGCAGTCATCCCACTCGCTCGGCCGGGCCGGGTCGGGCGGCTGGCTCATCAGCTCGCGGCCCAGTCGGGTGAACTCGTCGATGTAGAACTGGTAGTTGGTGAACAGCACGAAGTTCTGGAAATGCTCGGCCGCCGTGCCGGTGTAATGGCGCAGGCGGTGCAGGGAATAGTCCACCCGCGGGGCGGTGAACAGGGCCAGCGGCTGCGGCGCGCCAGGGCCGGGGTCGTAAGTGCCATTGGCGATGCCGTCGTCCATGGCGGCCAGATCGGGCAGGTCGAACACCTCGCCCAGGCGCCGCCGACGCTCGGCGCTCAGATGGCCTTCGATGTGCTCATGCTCACTCAGCGCGAAATGCAGCGGCACCGGCTGGTGGCTGGTGCCGATCTCCAGCGTCACGCCGTGATTGCGCATCAGCAGCTCGAACTGGGTCTTGAAGTAATCCGCAAACAGATCGGGGCGGGTGAGGGTGGTCTCGAACGTGCCCGGGCCCGCCACAAAGCCGTAGGCCAGGCGCGAGTCGCCATGTGCGCCGGTATTGGTGCGCAGGCGCACAAAGGGGTAGCAGGCGCGCACCCGCTGGGCGCCGAAATCTTCGCCGCCTACAAAGCGTTGCAAGGCCTGGCGCAGATGCCGCAAGCTGGCGGCATAGATTTGCTGGGCCTGCGCCAGGGCCGCGTCGGGGTCACTGAAATGCTGGGGGGCGAAGAAGGGCGGGGTCAACAAGCTCATGCGCAGAGTCTCCTCGGTTTGCAGCCATTGTGGCGCGGCAAAGAGGGCTCTTTTTCGTGGCACTTTGAGCCCGGAGTAGGGCGGGCTCGGTCCAGGCTTTTGGGCCTGGCCTCAGCAGTTGGCGTATTTCCAGTTGCGAGTCTTGCCTTCGCTCAGCCATTCGACCGCCTGGGCCACGCGGCGCGTGCGCGTCTCGGCACGCTTGGCCTCGATGACCCAGTCCAGATACTCGCGCTGCTGGCCCGGCGCCAGGCCGGCGTAGCCGGCTTGCGCAGCGGCATTGGCCTGCAGGGCGGCCGCTAACTCGGCTGGCATCTCGGGCAGCGGCTTGGGCGCTTTGCTGCGGGCCAAAAGCCAGGCGGGTGTGCTGCCGGATTCGATCAAGGCCATGGCGCGTGTGAGCATGGCCTCTTGCTCAGCTTGGGGCGGCAGGTCAGCGGCGCTACGCAGTTTGCCCAGGTCGCCCATGCCGTCCCGACCCGTGCTTCCGCCACTGTCCTTGCTGTCCTCGCTGCCGCTCACCACCTCGCCGAACCAGAAGCCGATGCTGCAATGCGCCTTGAAGGCGGCCATGCGCGACAAAATCTTGCCCCGGAAAATGAAGTGCGGCATGCCCCATTTGATGTCTTCTTCGACCTCAGGGCAGCAGCGCCGAACCAGGGCGCGCCAGTCGCGCAGAATCGGCTGAGCAAAGGGCGCGGCGGCGGCGATGTAAGCGTCGATGCGTCGGTCGCCTGAAGTTTTGCTCATGGTGTGTCGTGCTCCCGGCTTTGCGCTGAACTTTTGGGCTGAACTTCTAAGCTGAACTCTAGCCGGGCCTTGCAGCCTTGCAAGCCGGCTTCAGACCTGACCCTGCAGCAGATAGATGCTGTCCATCCAGTGGCGGCTGATGCGGTGCTGCTGCAGCCGGGCTGCCAGGCCTTGCCAAGGGCAGGCAAGGCCGTCGAGTGAGCTCATCGAGTGCAGCGCTGCGCCCAGCACAAAGGCATTGCTGGCCCATTGCCAGGGCGGTGCCCAGCACAGGCCCAAGGCCACCACCTGCGCGCCGGGGCGCAGCGCGGCGAGGGTACGGTCCAGCGCGGCGGGGCTTTGCAAAACATCGTGGATGAAATGGAACAGGGCGGCATCGGCCGGCGGCAGATCGGCCGGCCACTCGACCTGCGCGGCGGGTGTGAGCAGCACCTCAATATTGCGCCAAGCTTTGCCATGGGCCTGAATCTTGGCCCGCGCCCGCTCGGCCATGGCCGGGCATTGCTCCACGCCGATCACCCGACCCTGTGGGCCCACCGCCTGGCGCAGCAAGCCCAGCGACAAGCCGGTGCCGCAACCCAGATCGAGCACGCATTGCCCCGGCTGCAGGTTCAAGTTATCGATGGCCAGGCGGCGCAGCGGCTCGAAGGCCGCCAGCTCCAGGTCGTAGACCGGCGCCCGCCAGCGATAGAGCGACTGCATGTCTGCGTGCGCCTCGTCCTTGCAGGGTGGCACCGTGGCATCAGCGGCAGATGCAGATGCAGATGCATCTGAACCGGAAGCAGCAGGTCTGGCCTTGGCATTCATACGATCAGCATAGAGCTTGCAGGCTGGGCCGGGCACTCAAATTTTTGCGTTGCCTGTCGCTGGAATCGGGCTGGCGCCAGGCCTGAGACCGGGCTTCAACGGCGCGGCAATATGACCGTGACGCACAGCCCCGGCGCCGCCGGATCGGCCTGCGCCGCGGCCAGGCTGACCGTGGCCTGATGGCGCGCCGCCGCCCGCTCCACGATGGCCAGGCCCAGGCCGCTGCCCGGCTGATTGAGCCCGGGCAGGCGGAAGAAGCGCTCGAACACTTTGGCGTGCATGTCTGCGGCGATGCCCGGCCCCTGGTCGCGCACGCTCAGCGTGACCTTGTCGCCGGCTTCGCTGATGCTCACCTGCACCAAGCTGCCGGGCGGCGAATATTTGACGGCGTTGTCCACCAGGTTGTCGATCAAGGCGCCCAGGCTTTCGCGGTGCATGGGCAGCTCGCAGTGCTCCGGCGCCAGCAGCTCCAGCTCGATGCCTCGGGCCAGCGCCAGTTCGCTGGCCAGCACGATTCGGTCACGCGTTAGGCTGACGAGATCATGGCGGCGCAACTCGGCGCTTTCGGTGTCGGCGCCGCTGCGGGCCAGGGCCAGCAATTGCTGCACTGTGTGATTGGCGCGCTGCACGCCGTCGCCCAGGCGCTGCAGCGACTCTTCGCGGCGCTGCGGGCTGGGCTGGCTTTGCAGCGTCTCGGCATTGAGCTGGATCACGGCCAGCGGCGTCTTCAACTCATGCGCGGCGTCGAGCAGGAATTCGCGCTCGCGCTCCAAGCGCTGCTGCAAGCGCGCCATCAGCTGATTGACGGCCGTGACCACCGGGGCCAACTCCTCGAAAGGCGAGGGCGGCAGCGCGTTCAACTCGGTGGCCGAGCGCTGCGCAATCTGCGCGCCAATGCGACGCAGCGGCGCAAAGCCCGCACGCAACAAAAACCAAGCGATCAGCAGCATCAGCGGCAGGCTGTAGAACAGCGGGCGCGCGTAATAGCTCAGGCCATCGGCGCTGAAATGCCAGTCGCCCGGCACCTCTTGCCAGCGCCGCACGATCAGGTTTTGCTCGGGCGCGCGGACTTCGATGTAGAGCCAGTGCGAGTCGCTGGCGTGTTTTTGCTCGTCCGGCGTGAGGCGGTCGCCCATCTCGGGCGTGCCCATGCGATGCAGCAGGCGTTCGCCCTGCCACACCTGTTGGGCAATGATGGGTGGCTCGTAGCCGATGTCTTGCCACTCCTGCTCGCGCAAATGCTCCAGCTCGGCCAGCGCGGCGTCCAGACGCTCGGCCTGGCCGGCCCATTGCTGGGCCTGCATGCGGGCCTGCTCCGCCCACAGACGATTGGCGGCCTGGCCATTGCGGGAATGCACCACGCTGACCTCGTGGAACTCGCGCACCATCAGCCCGCACCAGCTCAGCAAGGCCACCGCCGCAAAGGCCCCGAAGGTGCGGCGGAATAGCGATTTATGGGCCACCGCGCCGGTCATCGCACTCATTGCCGCTCCAGCACAAAGCCAACGCCGCGCACGGTGCGCACATAGCCCTCGCCGATCTTCTTGCGCAGATTGAAGATATGCACATCGAGTGCATGGCTGTCGGCGTTAGGCATGGCGCGTGCCTCCAGCTCGCGGCGCGTCACCACACGGTCGGGCAGCTTGAGCAAGGTCAGCAGGATGGAGAACTCGGTGGGCGATAAATTGATGGCCTGGCCATGTCGGCTCAGCACCATGCGGCGTTCGTCCAGGCTCAGGTCTTTGAGCCGCCATTCCTGCCCCTCGGCATCGCTGCTGAGCAGGCCGGCGCGCCGCGCCACCGCGCGCAAACGGGCCAGCAGCTCGGGCCCGGCGAAGGGTTTGACCAGATAGTCGTCGGCGCCGCTGTCCAGGCCGTGCAGGCGGTCTTCAATGCCGCTGCGGGCGGTGATCACCACGATGGGCAGCTGCTTATTGCTCTGGCGCATCAGGCGAAGCAACTCCAGGCCATTGCCATCGGGCAGGCCCAGGTCCAGCACCAGGGCGTCAAAGCCTTGTTGCTGCTCCAGCCAGTAGCGGGCCTCGGTCAAGCGCCGCACCCAGACCACGTCATGACCGCCGTCTTGCAACAGGGCCTGCACCGAATGACCCAGCTCGAGGTCGTCTTCCACCAGACAGATTCGCATAGCGAGGGACTCTACCAAGGCCCGCGTTAATGCGGTCTTAAGACGGTATTGGAGAAGATGCGGCAGCCGGACGAAAACCCATGACCAGTCCGATACCAATAATGGCGTCCTTGACCCGCAGGAAAGGTGTTATGTCGCGTTTCACGCATCGTCGCCGTAGGCAAGTCCTTGCTTGGCCTGGGGCGCTGGCCTCTCTGTTGGCCCTGCTGCTGGTTGCTTGCGCCCAGCCCGGAAAGCCCGCGGTGGCAGAGCAAGCGCAATTCCTGCCCAGCGAAGCGCAGTTCGAGCAACTGTTCCCGCAGCGCCTGCCCTTCTACAGCTACGCAGGCTTTGTGGCTGCGGCGCGCTCATTCCCTGGTTTTGCTGCGGAAGGTTCGGCCGAGCTGCGGCGCCAGGAGATGGCGGCCTTTCTAGCCAATATCGCGCACGAGTCCGATTCGCTTCAGGCCGTGCGCGAGTACAACCGCGCCAACTACGACCATTACTGCAGTGTGGAGCGCGGCCAGCGCTGCGCGCCCGGCCAGCAGTATTACGGCCGAGGCCCGATTCAGCTCAGCTGGAACTACCAGTACTTGGCTGCCGGCCAGGCCTTGGGCGAAGACCTGTGGGCCGATCCCGACCGGGTGGCGCGCGAACCCAAGCTGGCCTGGCAAACCGCCATCTGGTACTGGATGAGCCAGCCCGGCCCGGCCACCATTCCGGCCCACCAGGCCCTGGTCGCGGGCGACGGATTTGGCGCCAGCATTCGCGCCATCAACGGTGCGCTGGAATGCGACAAGCCAGCTGACTCCCCAGCGGCTCAGCAAATCGCCCGCCGCATTGATTTCTACCGCCGCGCCGCGGCCTTGTTCAAGATCCCGCCAGGTCCGCGCCTGAGCTGCTGAATTTGCCCTAGAAAACCAGGAGACTACCGACCATGAATGCATCTTCCCGACGCCTTTGCAGTAGCGTGCGCCTCGGCGCCATTGGTTTGGCCATCAGCAGCTTGCTGGCCCCGGCCGCCTGGGCGCAACAACAAGCAGCAGCGACAGCCGATAAAGCTGACAAGGCTGAGAAAGCTGAGAAAGCTGACAAGGCCGAACTGCCCACCGTCACCGTTACGGCCACTCGCATGAGTTCGGGCTTGCTGCAAACGCCGGTGTCGGTGACTGCCATCACGCAGGACAAGCTGACCCGCGAGGGCGTCACCGATGTGCGCGGCCTGGCCGGCACGGTGCCCAATTTGCAGATCTCGACCGGCGCCGATTCAGGCGTGCAGATCGCCATCCGCGGCATCAGCTCCAATAACTTCACCGAGATCGGCGACCCCGCCGTGGGCCTGCATGTGGGCGGCCTTTACTCGCCCCGGCCGCAGGGCGCAATGGCCCTGATGTTCGACCTGGATCAGGTGGAAGTTTTGCGCGGCCCGCAGGGCACGCTGTTCGGCCGCAACTCCACCGCCGGCAGCATCAACATCATTCCCGCCAAGCCCGAGTTTGGTGAGACCTACGGCAGCGCCGAACTGGACTTCGGCAGTTACAACAAGCGCCAACTCAATCTGATTCAGAACATCGGCCTGAGCGACAACTTCGCCCTGCGTGCCACCGTGATGGTGCTCAAGCGCGACAGCTGGCTGAACCAGTCGCAGGACTTCACCGACGTCAATATGCCCGAACACGGTTTTGTGGCCGATGGCATCCCCGATGTGGACCAGCGCTACAACAGCAAGGTTAGCAAGGCCGATGCCTACAACAACAAGAACGAGTGGGCGGCCCGCCTGACCGGGCGCTGGAAGATCAGCCCCGATCTGGAAGCCACGCTGGGCTATGAAAAGTTCAAGAACAATGGCGCCGGCGATATCGGCCTGAAAGACTGCGCCCAGGCCGCCGGCACGCGCTTCGCCTGCCCGGGCGGGCAGTGGGATGTCAGCATCAATGTGCCGGGCAAGATCGATATGTCCATCGACACCGTGCGCGGCGGCTTGAACTGGAACCTCAGCAAGCACAGCAGCCTGGAATACAACTTTGCCTACGCCGACCAGCGCCGCTCGCAGCAGGGGGATGATGATTCCGGCTATCACCGCCTCTCCAGCCAGGTCACGGCCCAATGGCCGGTTGGGCCGGATGGCGACTGGGGCAGCTGGCCGGTGCGGGACGACACCTCGCGCACGCTGAGTTCCAAATATCTCTCGCTGGTGCAGGAGCTGCAATTCAAGCAAAAAACCGAGAACCTGCAGTACGTGCTGGGTGCCTTCTGGATGCGCGAGAAGAACGCCATTGACTATGCGCAGGAGCAACTGGTCAATGCGCCTTACGGTTACCCGATCAGCCAGTACTACCAGCAGCCCAATCGGCAGATCGATGCCAAGGCCATCTTCGGCCAAATGGACCTGAAGTTCGCGAACACATGGACCGCCACCCTGGGCGGGCGCTACAGCCGCGACAGCAAAACCGACAAGGGCGGAAAGGTCTACGGCGGCGAGTGGGACAGCACTTCGCCGGCCTACTTCAACGGTCTGTTTGATCCGGGCGTGCCTGGCGCGTCGGACTTCAAACCACCGAGCAGCAGCAATCTGACGGCCGGCATGGGCCCCTTGGCCGGCACCGGCGCTTACGCGCACTACCAACCACCCGCGCAGAACGACAACTCGATGTCTTGGAGCAAGTTCACCTATCGCCTGGGCCTGATGAATCAGCTCACGCCGCAAGACATGGTCTTCACCTCGCTGTCCACCGGCTACAAAGCGGGTGGGTTCGGCGACAAGGACGACCGCTGCGGCGGCTTCCAATGCGCCGAAGGCCCATCGCCGCAATTCACCTTCTTCCCCTACAAGCCCGAGACGGTCACTAATCTGGAATTTGGCTACAAGGGCTTGATGCTGAACAAGCGTCTGTCGCTGTCGGCAACGGCCTTCTTCAGCCGCTACAAGGACATGCAGGTCACCGACGCTTTCTTCGCTGCCAAGGTTAAGCCCGAGCATGACTGCACGGCCAATACCGTGGGCTGCGACATCGTGCAGAAGTGGCAGACCATCAATGTCGGCACGGTGGAGATCCCTGGCCTGGAGTTGGAGCTGGACTACAAGCCCTGGGCCGGCGCACGCCTGGGCGGCTTCTTCAGCTATATCAACTCCAAGATCAAGGACTACCCCGCCTTCAGCGACACCTGGAACTGCGACTACCGGCAGGAGAACGGCGCACCCGCCTGCCCGCCAGCCTATGCCGGCAACGACCCCACGCTGGTGGGCCGCAATGTTCACGACATCACCGGCAATCACTTGCCCATGTCGCCCAAGTACAGCCTGGGCCTCAACTTTTCGCAGAGCTTCAACTTCGACGGCGGCTATGTGCTGACGCCCTGGGTCGCGCTGAAGTGGCAGGACAAGATGTACTTCACCCTGCGCAATCTGGACAACCCGCACATCTCGGACGCGCAAAAGGCCTTCACCAAGATCGACGCCTCGATCAAGCTGGTCTCGCCCAAAAACTGGCATGTGGAAGCCTATGTCTACAACCTCACCAATCAGTGGACCAAGAACGCCGCGGGTGATGGCGGCGGCTTTGTGAAGGCGATGTGGAATGAGCCGCGCATGCTTGGCCTGCGCGTGGGCATTGACTACTGATGTTCGGACGCCATTTGCGCGCTGGCCGCATTGCCAGCATCGACATCTTTCGCGCCCTGACGGTGCTGGTGATGATCACCGTCAATGAATGGCATCGGGTCAGCGATCTGCCGGTCTGGATGCTGCATATGCCGGCGGATGTGGATGCGATGAGCTTTGTCGACGTGGTCTTCCCGGCCTTTTTGTTCATCGTCGGCATGTCCATTCCCTTCGCGTTGCAGCAGCGCCTGAAGGCGGGCGATACGCCGGGCCAACTCTTGCTGCATGTGTTGCAACGGGGCTTAAGCCTGGTGTTGATTGGCGTCTTCATGGTCAATGCGGAAAGCGGCTTCCACGCCGCGTCTATGCCCATGCCGATTGCTCTGTGGGCGCTGCTGAGCTATGTGGCCGCCTTTGCCCTCTGGGGCTCGCTGCGCGGCGGGCCGGCCTTGGCGGGCGGCTGGCGCTTGGCCGGGGTGGCCTTGTTTGCACTCTTGGCCTGGCTTTATCGCGGTGCGCCAGACGGCGGCGGCATGACGACGCAGTGGTGGGGAATTTTGGGCCTGATCGGCTGGGCTTACTTGCTGGGCTGCATGGCATTCCTACTTTGCCGGGCTCGCGTGGCCGGCCTGCTGCTGGCGCTGGGCTTGTGCATGGCCTACTTCGCCCTGCAGCGCCTGCCGCTGGTGCAAGGCAGCGACTGGCTGCGCCTGCTGTTCAGCCAGGATGCCAATGCCGTGCACGGCGGCTTGGCGATCAGCGGCAGCATCACGGCGCTGATCTTCTTCGACCAGACACGTGCCCGCAGCATGGCGCAGCGCCTGGGCCTGGCCCTGCTGTTTGCTGCCGCGCTCGCTGTGCTGGCGGGGCTGATGCGGCCGGCGTTCAAGATCTCCAAGATCTACGCCACGCCCAGCTGGGCGCTCTACAGCGCGGCGGCTTGCGTGCTGATCTTTGCCGCCTTGCAGCTGTGGCCGGAGTGGCGGCAACGTGCAGCGGCAACTTCCATGGCCGCGCCACGCCTGCCCGGCTTGCTGGATGCGGTGGCCGCCAACCCCTTGCTGGCCTATCTGACACCCTTCGTCGTCGAAGCGCTGATGCAACTGCTGCACTGGGACTGGCCGGCCTTCACCCGCAGCGCACCGCTGGGCGTCGTGTTAGGCATGGCCTATGCCGTGGCGGTGGCCGCTTTCGTCAAGTTCATTGCGGCGCGTGGGGTTCGCCTGCGCATCTAGACTCCCATCTCTCAGTTTTCTGTCCTTCTCGATCGTGAATCTTCTGCCAGTCAGCTCCGGCATCAGTGCCAAGCCTTGCCACGCTTATGTGGGCAGTTATGCCCCGCATGGTCAAGGTATCTACCGCTTCGCCATGAATAGCGCAGAGGCCGATTTGCAAAGCTTGGGCGCGCCGGACCTGGCGCCCAACCCCAGCTTTTTGCTCTTCAATGCCGATCACTCCCGGCTTTATGTGGCCAATGAGCATGAGGATTTTCAAGGCCGCTTGTCCGGCTCGGTGAGCGTTTATCGGCGCGATGCCGCCAGCGGTGCGCTGAGCCTGGCCGGCTGTGTGGCCTCGGGTGGGGCGCGGCCGGTGCACCTGAGCCTGGATGCGCAAGAGCGCTATCTCTTCGTGGCCAACTACGGCTGCGGCAGCTTGTCTGTGCTGGCCTTGGACGCGGCTGGCGGCCTGGGCCAACAGCTGGATCAGCAAAGCCCGGCCCAGTTCAAAACCCTGCAGCCCTACACCGCGCTGGCGCAGCAAGCGCCGCCTGGCAGCTTTGCTCACAGCGACCACGACGGGCCGCATGCCCACCAGGCCAGGCTGGACCCCACGGGCCAGTTCCTGCTGAGCACGGATTTGGGGCTGGATCAAATCATCAGCTGGCAGTTCGATGCGCGCAGTGGCCGCTTGTCGGCGCCGCGCTGCCACCCCAGCTCGGCGGGCGCCGGGCCGCGCCAGCTGTGCTTTCATCCGCGCGATGCCTCGCTGTGTTACGTGCTCAATGAGGAGTCGTCCACCTTGAGTTGGTGGCGCTTCGATGCATCCGCAGGCGGCGTGCTGCGGGCCTTGGGCGAGATCAGCACCTTGCCGGCGGGCTTTGCGGGCTCGAGCTTCGCGTCGGAGCTGCAATTCACGCCCGACGGCAGCCAGCTTCTATGCCTGAATCGCCTGCACGATGCCATCGCCATTTTCGAGATCGACGCCGCCGGCCGCCCGCAGCTGCTGGGCCACGAGTGGACGCGCGGCAGCTATCCCCGCAGCGCCAGCTTCGACCCCAGCGGCCGTTACTTCTTCGTCTGCAACCAGCGCAGCGACCACCTGGCGGTGTTCCGCTTGGCTGAGCGGGGCGCTGGCCTGCAATTCACCGGGCGCTATGTCCCGGTGCCCAGCCCGACGCATCTGGTGTTTGCCAGCGTCTGAGTGGGCGGGCTCAGACGGCTGGCGCCAAGGGCATTGATTAGTTTCTGCTCGGAAAAATCCCTTGCAGGGCAATCACACAGGTCAGCGTCAGTGAGGGCTGCATCACGCTGACGGGCTGATTGCCACCGGCCGAGGCCACCGAGGCCGGGCTCATGTCTACTCCCGGCACGCTGGGCGCGGCGTACAAGGTGCTGCGGCTCTGGCTGGCGGGGGATTTGCCGGCGGGGCTTTGTGTGTCACCTATCGAGGCGCTGCCGGGCAGCGCGACCTCATGGTTGTGCATGGGCATTTGCGCCGTCGTCAAGGTCACCGCCTCGGTGCCGCCGCGATCACCGACTTGGTACTGACCGCCCGCGCCGATGACAACTCGGCCACGCGTGTCGGGCAGGGCAAAGGTCTGGATGCCGTTGCCGCCGTAAGTTGTGCCCAAGAGCGAAAACAAAGCTTGGTTTTGTTGGATGGACAGTAACTGCCCGTTCATCAGCGCCCAACCCTTGGGCGCGAAGTTCCAGATGCCGCAGGCGGTTTCACCCAAAAACGGGGTGTCGGCCCAGGACGCTGTGGCGCCCAAGAGGCAAACGCTCAGGCCAAGCCCACGCAGCTGACGGGCCAGACGATTTGCTTGTTGCAAAGACATGGCAACTCCTTGAATGATTCGGTACGGGTTCAGCCGCAGCCATGGCGGCGGCCGCTCTCATCAGTTTTGCGAGGGGAAGATCCCCCACACGGCGATGACGCACTTGATCGTTTGATACGGTTGCTGCACCTGGAAGGGCTGGCTGCCTCCTGTCACGCTGCTTTGCACGCCTTGCATGGGCACAGTGCCGGGGCCGGGCGCATACAGCGTTGTGCGGGCCTTGTTGGCGGCCACTGCAGCTGCCGGGGACAGCGCTGTGGCATCACCCAAGCTGCCCCGCGGGCGGTAGCCATGGCTGTGCGAAGGCAGCTGGCTGCTCGTCAGGGTCTGGCTTTCGCTGCCCATGGCCTGGCCCAGCACGCGGGTGGACAAGCCCGGCCCTTGGCCTTGGCTCACCATCATGCGGCTGCGTGTGTCTGGCAGGGCAAAGGTCTCCTGCCCGTCACCACCAAATGCGGTGCCGATCAGGGCGAACAGAGGCTCGTACTCCGAGATCGGCAGCAGTCGGCCATCCATCTCCATCCAACCATAGGGCGCGAAGTTCCAGCCGCCGCACATCACTTGGCCGATGAAGGGGTCCAGGCCGGCATGGGCGGACGGCATGCCGGCCAGCGCTAGCCCCATCAATGGGATCGCCAGGGCGCGGCGGCACCGTCGCATGCTCAAGTTCAAAGGGTTTCTTTCGCTCTTACTGATCATGATGAGCCCCTGCTTACGGACGGGAAGGAAAGACACCTTGCGTGGCGATGACACAGCTCATCGCCAGAAAGGGTTGCATGATGTTGATGGGCTGGCCTTGGCCTGCCGAATCGGTTCGGCTCGCCGCTCTTGCGGTCCCTGGCGTGGCAGCGGCGTAGAACTGGCTGCGCGCCTTGCTGGCGGGCACGGCCCCGGCCGGTGACTGCAGGCTGGCGTCTTGCGTGCTGCCCAGTTGCACGACCTGATGGCTATGGGCAGGCAGATTGCTCGCTAGCAGGCTCGTCGTTTCCGCACCGCCTTGCTGCCCCAGCACATATTCACTTAAGCCGGGTCCTTGGCCGGCGTTGATCGCGGCGCGGCCACGCAGGTCGGGCAGCGCAAACGTGCTGCGGCCATCGCCGCCGTACTGTGTGCCGAGCAGCGAAAACAAGGCGGTGTTCTGCGAAATTGAGAGCAGCTGGCCTTGCGCCATCATCCAGCCCCTGGGCGCAAAGTTCCAGGCACCGCAGACGATTTCTCCGAGTATGGGTCCACTGCCCGCAACGGCGGGCGCAGTGGGCAGCAGGCATAGCGCAGCCAAGGCCAGGGCGCCCCGCAGGGTGGAAGATTTGGGTGCTGGCGTATTCATACCGTGGTCTCCTGAACTAGCTTGCCGTGCGGGCGCCGGGCTGTCGCGCAAAGTGCCAGCAGACCTAAGCCCAACAAAGCCAGGCTGGTGGGCTCGGGGATAGTGCCGGTTTGCCCCGGGCCGTAGAGGCTCACATCGTCCACCGTGGCCGTCATGAGAAAGGATCCATCACCAAACTTCATGGTCACACTGCCCAAGTCGGTGTCAGAGATCAGGCCGAAGAAGTAGGCATAGCTGCCGGCGCCGTCGCTGCGGTCGGCGCTGGCGCCATTGCTCATCTGCGTGCTGCCCATCGTCAGCCCAATGTCCCCGGCGATCACATCCGCGCCGGTGATGACGTAAAGGCCGAAGGCCCGCACCGATCCGCTCAGATTGAAGGTCAGGCTGTCGCCGCCCAGAAAGGCGCCGTCGCCATTGTTCAGGCCCAGGTACTGCGAGCCCGAGGTGGTCCAGAAGCCGCCTTTGACATAAGGCGTGGCAGGGCCGGCGGAGTCGGCGCTGAGACTGAAACTCGGGCTGCCGGCGCTGTTGGTGTAAGCGTTGCCCAGCAGGCCTGCACCGTCGAAGTTGCTCAGTTGCGCGGCGCCTAAGCCACTGGTGGCGGTCACGAAAGCCGCTTGGCTCTGGTAGGTCACCACACCCGCCGCCGCCTGCACGCCCCAAGCCAAACCTGTGGCCGCGAGCAATGCGCGACACGCTAAAGAACTCATTCGCATGATCGACTCCTTTTCCTCAGCTAGAACCACACCGCAGGCACGGCATTGCGCTCACATCGCAAGACCCAAGCCGTCCTCAGGCACCAAATTGGCAGCCCAGCTCTTCGAGCTGCCCCTGTTGAACACGTTGATAAACGATCTGCGGCAGCGCGGCCGCGCCGCCGCCCGCGACGGGCTGGCCCGCCCGCAGCGCAATGGTTTCGGTGACGGCCTCGGGCACGGCCGTGAACTGGCTCAGTTGCACGCCCGGCCGCTGCGCATCCAGGTCTGAACTTTCCAGGTTGTGCACGGGCTTGCCATCAGCCGTCTGCGTGACCGTGGCCCAAAGAATCTGCACCTCACGCTGGCCGGCCCGGTAGTTGAAACTCCGCTGGCCGGCATTGATGCGCAGCAGGCAGTCCTCGCCCCTCGCGGTTTGCCCTTGGTAGCTGCCCGCGAGGCAGGCCAGATTGATGTCCCCTTCGGGCGCGGCGGCCTTGAGCTTGCGGCTGAGTTCACCGAGGCATTGGTGCAACTGGGGCAGAGCCGTCAAGGCCAGGGGTTTGGCGGCAGCCTCCTCGGCCTGGCGCATCGCTGCGAGCTGAGCCCGCTCCGCCGCTGCAGCCGCTTCGTCCGCCGCGCCACCGCAGGCCGACAGCAAACCAGCAAGGCCGGCCGTCAGCGCGAAGCGCCAAACTCCCAAGTCACGGCATGCAGATGAGCAGCACATGGCCCCTCCTTTGGGAGGCAAGCATAGGCTTTCCGTGACTGAATGCGCATAGCCCCCCATGAATCAGGGAAGGTGAAAACCCTAGCGACTAAGCGCTTGCGCTGGGGACCTGCGGCAGTTTCGCAGGGCAGTGGCACCACCGGCCGCAAGCTTTGGAATAAGCCCCCAGCCGGGTGTGCAATGGCCTCATTCACCGCTAGGCCAGCGGGAGGGCTTTTGGTTCTACATGCCAGGCTGCAAGCGCGTATGCAACTGTTTGGCCAGGTCGACGGCGCTGCCGCCGTAATGGGCTTGGCGGTAGCCCAGGCGTTGCAACAAGCCCAGGGCCAACTCGGCGCGCGCGCCGGTGGCGCAATAGACGATCAGCGGCGTTTGGGCATCGGTGGCCAGCAGGCGGATCTGCTCTTCCAGGCGCGGCATGGGCAGGCAATGCGCGCCGGGCAGGTGCCCGGCCATGAACTCGGCGTAGCTGCGCACATCGATCAGCAAGGCATCCTGCGGCAGGCTTGGCGCCGCTTGATCCAGCGCGGCAGCGGCGTGATCCGGCGCATGCTCGTGCACCTGCGGGGTCGAGGGGTAGGCCTCCACGGGCAGCAAACTCATATTCCAGTTCATGGTCAAGTCTCCTTCGTGGCGTTTCGCTGTGCGGCCCGGCCGGGCGCTGCTGTACGCGACACCTGCTTTTTACTGCAGACTGCAGCGCCTGGCGAGCCACTTTTGCACGGTGGGGCCACCGCAGAATTTTTCTCAGTCCGGAGGGGATCAGCTGGGCCAAGGACGATCTGAGCTTGCTTTGCTCCAGCGAGTTCGGGTACCTCAATCAGCACCCTGCGCGATACTGAAGGGCGGAGGGCCAAGCCCAAGCGGAGCGTTTGGAACGTCTTCGCCCTTGGCGGATCTTTGCGGCTTTGGGCCGCGTTGGGTGCCGGTATTGACCGGCCAGGCCAAACCTCCGGCGCATTCTTTTTCCCCCGCTTCATGCATCAGACCCGACTTCTTTTTGAACAAGCCGCTGCGGCGCCGCTGCCCGACTGGGAGCAACTTGCCCCCGCCTATCGCCTGGGCCAGTACAAGAAAGGCGCCGACATCTTTGCCGAGGGCGAGTGGCAGCCCTTCGTCTACGTGCTGCGCCAAGGCATGGTCAAGCTCAGCTATATCAACGAGCAAGGCGAGGAGTGGATCAAGTCCTTCATCGGCGAGGGTGATTTCTTTGCCTGCCCGAATGTGCTGGTGGCCGGCCGCAAGACGGACTATTCGGCCATCGCCCTGGAGGACTGCCTGCTGGAGCAGCTGGACTACGCCAGCCTGCGCCGCCTGATGCTGCGCCACGCCGTGTGGCAGGGGGCGGTGCTGCAATTGCTGGAGCGGCATATCGTGCGCAAAGAGCAGCGCGAGCGTGAACTGCTGACCATGCGCCCCGAGGAGCGCTATCAATCCTTTTTGAGCAGCTACCCTGCCATTGCAGAGCGCATTCAGCAGCGCGATATGGCGCACTATTTGGGCGTTACGCCCGAAGCATTGAGCCGGATCCGCAAACGCCTGCGGGCTTGATCTAGCGCAAGTGCGCTGCGGCTGAAATTTGCCGATTGATTTGGATCATTTGAAGCGCGGCTCGCAGCGACGAAGCTGGCGGCACTTTCCCTGTTTCGCAATGCATCGAATTGCGTGAACTGGGCTTTCGCCGAGTTTTGCGGCTTCTTCTTCGCTGATCAATCCAACTCACCATGCTGACCTCTGCATCCAATCGCGCCCCCTCCTCAGTCAAAGCCTTTTTGCTGGGCGGCGGCATCGGCTCCATGGCCGCCGCGGCCTTCATGATTCGGGACGCCAAAGTGCCCGGCGCCAACATCACCATTTTTGAAGCCGCCCCGCTGATGGGCGGCAGCCTGGATGGCGCCGGCGACGCCGAGCGCGGCTACTCGCTGCGTGGCGGCCGCATGCTGACCACCGACAACTACGAGTGCACCTGGGATCTGTTCAAGACCATCCCTTCACTGGAGCATGCCGGCCAAAGCGTGTTTGACGAAACCCTGGCCTTCAATGAGAAGTACAAGGCGCATTCGATGGCTCGCCTGGTCAATCGCCAGCGCGCCAAGATGCCGGTCGAATCCATGGGCTTCTCCATGCACGACCGGGTGGAGCTGCTGCGCCTGAGCAATGCCAGCGAAGAAGAGTTGGGCACTTCGACCATTACCGACTGGCTCTCGCCTGCCTTCTTCGAGACCGAGTTCTGGTTCATGTGGGCCACCACTTTCGCCTTCCAGCCCTGGCACAGCGCCGTTGAATTCAAGCGCTATCTGCATCGCTTCATGCTGGAGTTCTCGCGCATCGAGACGCTGGGCGGCGTCAAGCGCACCGTCTACAACCAGTACGACTCTTTTGTGCGCCCCTTGCAGGCCTGGTTGCAAGCCCAGGGTGTGCAGTTCGTGATGGATGCCAAGGCGACCGACCTGGAGCACCGCGAAGAGGGTGGCAAGTTCGTGGTGACTGCCATTCAGCTGAAGCGCGCGGGCGCCACGGAACGTGTCGAGGTGGGCGCCGATGATCTGGTGTTCTTCCAGAACGCCTCCATGACCGATGCCTCCAGCCTGGGCTCCATGCACAGCGCGCCGCCTGCCTTGAGCAAGCGCGACAGCGGCGGCTGGACCCTGTGGGAAAAGCTGGCCAAGGATCGCCCCGAGTTTGGCAACCCAGCTGCCTTCAACAGCAGCATTGCCGAGTCGATGTGGAACTCCTTCACCGTTACCCTCAAGGACACGGTGTTCTTTGACAAGATGCGCGCCTTCAGCGGCAATGAGCCGGGGACAGGCGGCCTGGTGACCTTCAAGGACTCGAACTGGCTGATGTCCATCGTGCTGGCGCATCAGCCGCACTTTGCCAATCAGCCAGCCGATGTGCAGGTGTTCTGGGGTTATGCCTTGTTCCCCGATCGCATCGGCAATTTCGTTGCCAAGCCCATGGCCGAATGCACCGGTGAAGAGATTCTGCGCGAGCTTTGCGGCCATCTGCGCTTCGACTTGGATGCCGTGGCGCATGCCAACTGCATCCCTTGCCACATGCCCTACATCACCAGCATGTTCATGCCGCGCGCGCTGAGCGATCGGCCCCTGCCGGTGCCCAAGAGCTCGAAGAATCTGGCCTTCATCAGCCAGTTCGTGGAGATCGCCGACGACGTGGTGTTCACCGTCGAGTACTCGGTGCGTGCCGCGCAGATGGCGGTGTACGAGCTGCTGAAGGTGGACCGCGCGGTGCCGGCCATCATCCCGCATGACCATTCGGTGAAGACCAAGTTTGAGGCTTTGCTGAAGGCTTTCAAGTAATCGAGTGACGCGGGCCGATATGGCCTGCACGCCCTTGTGGCGCCAGCTGCTCCGTTCATCAACGGCCGGAACTCCCTGGCCCTGATGACAGGGCCTGCGCCTGGCCGCACAATGTACGCAGCTCTGTCAGCTTGTGGGAACGATGGACCGACGCACCCTTCTGATCAGCCTGGCTTCGCCGGCCGTTCTGCCCTCGCATTCGGCGGTGGCGGGCTCGGCAGCTGAGTTGCGGCAAATCAGCTACCCGGTGTTCGGTGGTCAGGAAGATTCGTTCCGGCACTACTGCATCGAGGTCTTGAAGCTGGCGGTTGAGCATTGCGGGGTCGGCTACCAACTCAAGCCGGTGCTGCAGCCTGTGGGCCAGGGGCGGGCGATCCGGCAGCTGAGTGCGGGCGAGGGGCCGCTGAATATTCTTTGGAGCATGACCAGCGCGGAGCGCGAACGCGATTTGCTGCCGCTGCGCTTCCCCTTGGATCGGGGGCTGATGGGCTGGCGCTTATTGCTAGTGCGCAAGGCGGAGCAGCAACGCTTCGCCCAGATCCGCAGCCTGGAGGCGTTACGCGCCCTGACCGCTGTGCAGATGCATGACTGGCCCGACACGCAGATCCTGCGTGCCAACGGGCTCCAGGTCGGCACCGGCAGTTCCTACGAGAACCTATTCGCCATGCTGCAGCATGGTCGCACCGACTACTTCCCGCGCTCGGTGCTGGAGATCGCGGAGGACATGGCTCGCTATGGCGCCAGCCATGACTTGGCCATCGCGCCGGGCTTGCTTTTGAGCTACCCGACCGCGTTCTACTTCTTTGTCAGCCCGCGCGAACCGGCGTTGGCCAAGGACCTGAGCCTGGGGCTTGAGCGCATCCTCAGCAACGGCAGTTGGCGAGCGCTGTTTCTGCAGCAGATGCGGCGGCAGTCCAAAGCCCTGAAGCTGCATGAGCGGCAGGTGCTGGCGCTGCGCAACCCCTTGCTGCCGGCCGCCACCCCTTTGCAGCGCACCGAGCTTTGGGAGGAGCCGGGGCGTCTGGGTGCTTGAGCTTTCTGTCGTTTGCCTTCCTCAGCGCAAGTCCAGGCAAAGCCACCGCCGCGCCAATAAAAAAGGCCTCCCGAGGAGGCCTTGATTGAATGCCGGGCTGGCTGGCGCAGCCGCCAGCTTCTAGGCATTACATGCTGCGCCGATACTGCCCGCCCACCTCGAACAGGGCCGAGGTGATCTGGCCCAGGGAGCACACGCGCACGGCATCCATCAACACGTCGAAGACGTTCTTGTTATCGATCACCGCCTGCTGCAAGCGCGCCAACATGGGGCCGCTGGCGGCCGCGTGGGTGGCGTGGAACTCGGCCAGGCGGCTCAGCTGCGACTGTTTTTCCTCCTCGGTGCTGCGGGCCAGCTCGATGCTTTCCATCACCTGGTCGCCATGCGGATTGCGGAAGGTATTGACGCCGATGATGGGGTACTCGCCGGTGTGCTTGAGCATCTCGTAATGCATGCTCTCTTCCTGGATCTTGCTGCGCTGGTAGCCGGTTTCCATCGCGCCCAGCACGCCGCCGCGCTCGGCAATCTTTTCGAACTCGCTCAGCACGGCTTCTTCCACCAGCTCGGTCAGCTCTTCGATGATGAAGGCGCCTTGCGAGGGGTTCTCATTCTTGGCCAGGCCCCACTCGCGGTTGATGATCAACTGAATGGCCATGGCACGCCTAACGCTCTCTTCGGTCGGCGTGGTGATGGCCTCGTCAAACGCGTTCGTGTGCAGGCTGTTGCAGTTGTCGTAAATGGCGATCAAGGCCTGCAGCGTGGTGCGGATGTCGTTGAACTGGATCTCCTGCGCGTGCAGGCTGCGGCCCGAAGTCTGGATGTGATATTTCAGCTTTTGGCTGCGCTCATTCGCGCCGTATTTGTCGCGCATGGCCACGGCCCAGATGCGGCGGGCCACGCGGCCCAGTACGGTGTACTCCGGGTCCATGCCGTTGCTGAAGAAGAAGCTCAGGTTGGGCGCGAAGTCATCGATGTGCATGCCGCGCGCCAGATAGGCTTCCACAAAGGTGAAGCCATTGGACAGGGTCAATGCCAGCTGCGACAGCGGGTTGGCACCCGCCTCGGCGATGTGATAACCGCTGATCGAGACGGAGTAGAAATTGCGCACATTGTGGTGCACGAAGAATTCAGCGATGTCGCCCATCACCTTCAGGCTGAACTCGGTCGAGAAGATGCAGGTGTTCTGGCCCTGGTCTTCCTTCAGGATGTCGGCCTGCACCGTGCCGCGCACATTGGCCAGCACCCAGTCCTTGATCTTGGCGGCCTCATCCATCGTGGGTTCGCGGCCGTTGTCGGCTTTGAACTTGGCCAAGTTTTGGTCGATGGCCGTGTTCATGAACATGGCCAGGATCGACGGTGCGGGGCCGTTGATGGTCATGGACACCGACGTTGTCGGGCTGCACAGGTCGAAGCCGTCGTACAGCACCTTCATATCGTCCAGCGTCGCGATGGACACGCCGGAGTTGCCGACCTTGCCGTAGATGTCCGGGCGCGGTGCGGGGTCGGCGCCGTAAAGCGTGACCGAATCGAAGGCGGTGGACAGGCGCTTGGCCGGCATGCCCTCGGACACCAGCTTGAAGCGGCGATTGGTGCGGAAGGCATCGCCCTCACCGGCAAACATGCGGGTGGGGTCCTCGCCCTCGCGCTTGAAGGCGAATACGCCGGCGGTGTAGGGGAAGCTGCCGGGCACGTTCTCCAGCAGCAGCCACTTCAGCAACTCGCCGTGGCACTCGTAGCCGGGCAAAACCACCTTCTTGATCTTGGTGCCGGAAAGGCTGGTGTGGACGAGGTTGGTGCGAATCTCCTTGTCGCGGATCTTCACTACATACTCGTCGCCGGCATAGGCTTTTTGCATGTCCGGCCACTGGGACAGCAGCTTGCGGGCGGCGCCGTCCATTTGCGCTTCGCGGCAATCCACCAGCTCGGCCAAGGCCTCGCGGGCGCGGGTCTTGGCGGCGTTGGCTTCTTCCAGCATGCGTGAGCTGGCCGTCAGCTGCTGGATCTCGCGTGCCAGTGTGGCTTGCTGGCGGGCGCGCTTTTTGTAGCCGCGGACGGTGTCGCTGATCTCGGCCAGGTAGCGCACGCGGGCCGCGGGCACCACCGGGGTTTGGTGCGTGCTGTGGCGGGTGGCGACGACGGGCAGGCGGCCCTCGCTCAAGTGCAGGCCCAGCTCGGCCAGGCGTGGCTTGAGGGCTTGGTAAAGCGCGGTCACGCCGTCATCGTTGAAGCGGCTGGCCATGGTGCCGAACACCGGCATGGCTTCGGGCTTGAGCGTCCAGGCTTCTTTATTGCGTTGCACCTGCTTGGCGACATCGCGCAGCGCGTCCAGCGAGCCCTTGCGGTCGAACTTGTTGATGGCCACGAACTCGGCGAAGTCCAGCATGTCGATCTTCTCGAGCTGGCTGGCAGCGCCGAACTCGGGCGTCATCACATACATGGGCACGTCCACATGCGGGACGATGGCGGCGTCACCCTGTCCGATGCCCGAGGTCTCCACCACGATCAAATCAAAGCCCGCCAGCTTGGTGGCGGCGATCACATCGGGCAAGGCCTTGGAGATTTCGCTGCCGAAGTCGCGGGTGGCGAGGCTGCGCATGAAGACGCGGGAACCCTGCGACCACGGGCCGATGGCATTCATGCGGATGCGGTCGCCCAGCAAGGCGCCGCCGCTCTTGCGACGCGAAGGGTCGATGGAAATGACGGCCACGCGCAAGGCGTCGTTCTGGTCCAGGCGGATGCGTCGGATCAGCTCGTCGGTCAGGCTGCTCTTGCCGGCGCCGCCGGTGCCGGTGATGCCCAGCACAGGCGTTTTGATGTCTTTGGCCGAGGCTTGCAGGCTGGCGACCAGCGCGGGGTCGGCCTTGCCGTTTTCCAGCGCGGTGATCAGCTGGGCCAGGGCGCGCCAAGCGGCTTCGCCATGGCCTTGGATGGCGGCCAGGGTCTTGGGAGCGAGGGCGGCGAAGTCCTGGTCGGCCTTCATCATCATCTCGCCGATCATGCCGGCCAGGCCCATGCGTTGGCCGTCCTCGGGGCTGAAAATGCGCACGCCATGCTCGCGCAGATCGCGAATCTCGGCCGGCACGATCACACCGCCGCCGCCGCCGAAGACCTGGATGTGCTCGCCGCCGCGCGCCTTCAGCAGGTCCACCATGTATTTGAAGTATTCGACATGACCACCCTGGTAGGAGCTGATGGCGATGCCCTGCGCGTCTTCTTGCAGTGCCGCAGTCACCACCTCATCCACCGAACGGTTGTGGCCCAGGTGAATCACCTCGGCGCCCATGCCCTGCAAGATGCGGCGCATGATGTTGATGGCCGCGTCATGGCCATCGAACAGGCTGGCGGCGGTCACAAAGCGCACCTTGTTGGTGGGCCGGTATTCGGCCAGGGCTTTGTATTCGGCGGATAAGTCGGTCATGGCTTGTCTCCAGCAGGCCCGGCGGGGCAGGGCCAATTTTTATCAGCAAAGGTGGGCGGATTCTAGGTCTTGATTGACGTTTACGTAAACGTCATTTGAAGCGACTAAGTACGCGAGAACCGGTCGGGTATGTCGACGCAAGCCGCCTGCCGGGCGCTCAAACCGCTCTTGAATTTATCGATAGGGCGCCATCATGCGCTGCAACTCGCCGGACTTTTCCATCTCGTCCAGTGCTTTTGACAGGCGTTCGGCAGCCAGCTTGTGCTGGGGGCCAAGCCAGATGTGGACATTGACGCTGTCGATCAAGCTGCCGCTGAGTTGCTCGCCAAAGCGTGCCTGCAGGGGCCATTCGGCGCGTGTGTCAGCGCCCAGCACGCACCAGTCCACTCGGCCCAATGCCGCCATGGACAGGCAGGCGGTCTCGCTGCTGACCACCTCGCGCTTGGCTGATGGGGGCATTCTCAACTCGATTGATCGATAGCCGCGCACATAGGCCACTCGCCCGTCCGCCAAGCCGTCCCAGGAGGCAGGCTGTGGGCGCTTGCCGCGGCCCATGGCAAAGAAGAAGCCGCTCTGGATGTGGGGTTCGACCCGAATTGCTTCCGGGTAGATATGGTGAAAGGTGGCAACGCGGTTGATGTCGCCGTCGAAATTTCCCTTGATGAAGGCCTGCAGCGCACGCTCGGCCGGGTTGTAGTCCAGCGTGTACTGCAGACCGGCCCGAGCGAAGGCCAGATCGAGCACGGCACGCTCGGCCACCAAATTGGGCCGATCCAGGGGCTGCAGCGCGACCAGCTTGAGGGCTGTCGACTCCGCCTGCGCCTGATGCATGCCAATGACTCCGGCAATGGCAAGGCCGATCAGACGGTTGATGCAAACCAATTCAAGCTCCGGACAAGGTGAATACTTCACTTTGCATCTTATGGGTAAAGCGCGGGCGGGTATGGGCGTGAAGTCAAGGCAAGCGCAGGGCTTGCGCCACAGCTGCCGGCGCTGAAGGCGCCGTTTTGTGGCCTGAAAAATCGACTCTGACCCCAGTTTTTTGACCCCAGTTTTTGGGGCTGTTGGCTGTCCTGCCTGTGCCTTGGGGCGAAGAGGGACAGGCGGTGGCGGTGTTCCGCCTCGACAGTGCTGATGTTTGGCGCGGCGGGGCTTCTTCATAGTTGCACGGACCGTGCGGAGGGGAGGTGCCGGGCGCAGCGCCGGCGGGTGCCGCTGCTGCTGGGACAATGTCAGCCCTGACGATCCAGCGCTCGCACGCTGATTGGCGGCGCCGCGCAGCATGATTGATGATGCGCGTGGCGACCGCGAGATCGCCCTCCTGCTCTAGTCCCATCGCCGTTAACAAGCCATGCCCGCACCGACCCAGATCTTTGCCATCCGCCACGGCGAAACCGAGTGGAATAGCCTCGGCCGCTACCAAGGCCAAACCGATATTCCCTTGAACGACAAGGGCCGCCAGCAAGCCCAGCAAACCGCCGCGGCGCTGGCGGCGCAGCGCTTCGATGTGATCTACAGCAGCGATCTGTCCCGCGCGGCGCAAACCGCCCAAGCCCTGGCCGATGCCCAAGGCCTGCCGCTACAAATGCTGGCGGGTCTGCGCGAACAACACTTCGGTATCTTCCAAGGCCATACCGCGGCCGAACTGGCTCAGCGCTGGCCCGAGGCCCATGGCCGCTGGGCTCGCCGCGAACCTGAGTTTGGACCTGAGGGCGGTGAAACCCGCGTGGCCTTCAATCAACGCTGCCTCGCGGCGATTGATGAGCTGGCGCGGCGCCATGCCGGACAGCGCATCGCCGTCGTTTGCCACGGCGGCGTGCTGGACTGCCTTTACCGCGCCGCCGTTGGCCTGAGCCTGGATGCGCCACGCACCTGGCTGATTGAAAACGCCGCGGTCAATCACTTTGCCTACAGCGCCCAGCAAGGCTTGGCTTTGCTGCAGTGGGGCCAGTCCGAGCACCTATCTGCCGCCAGCCGGGATGAATTGCCTGAGATCCAGCCCGCCGCCTGAATGTAGCGGTGGCCAAGCGGTTTGGCTAGCTTGCTAAGCTTCTAGTTCGGCCCTCAGCCGAGCGCCAACAGTGTGGCCACTTCTGCCGCCGAGCGCACGCCTAACTTTGAAAACACGCGGGCACGGTGCACCTCCACCGTGCGGACAGAAATGCCCAGCTCATCGGCCACCACTTTGTTGAGTTTGCCTGCGGCCACCAGCTGCATGACCTCGCGTTCGCGCTCGGTCAAGCTGGCCAGACGGGCCTGGCGCTCAGCCGCCTGGGCGCCGTCGGCTTGCATGGCGGCGGCCACGGCCAGGGCTTGCTCCAGGCGGTCAGCCAGGGCGTTATCGCTATAGGGCTTCTCGAGAAAATCAAAAGCGCCTTTCTTGAGCGCTTCCACCACCATGGGGATATCGCCATGGCCGGTCAGGAATAGCACCGGATTGCGCAGACGCCGGGCCAGCAACTCATCATGCAATCGGGTGCCGCTCATCGGCTCCATGCGCACGTCCAGCAGAAACACACCGCGCGGCGGCGCGGCCTTGGGCTGCGCGTCCAGGTGGGCCAGCAAGGCCGGTCCGCCGTCGAAGGGCAAAACCTCCAGGCCGCGCGAGCCGAGCAGAAAGCTCAGCGCGTCGCGTACATCGGGGTCGTCATCAACCAGGTAGATAGCGTTCATCTCAGTCTTCATGCTTGGCGGGGTTGGGGGCGGCGCGCTGGGCGAGGGTGAGCGATTCGGCCGTGGCGTGATCGTCCTCATCCGGCGGACTGTCGGTGCTGCCGCCGGCCAGCGGCCGCAGTGGCAAGGTGAATGAGAACACCGCGCCGCCGCCCGCGGCCTCGCTGGCGTCGAGCACGCCGTGGTGGGCCTCGATGATGGAGCGGCAGATGGCCAGGCCCATGCCCATGCCCTCGGCCTTGGTGCTGAAGAAGGGCGCGCACAAGGCTTCGGCGGTCTTGCCGGCCAAGCCGGGGCCGTTGTCGATCACGTCGACACGTAAAAAGGCTTGCTGTGCTTGGGCGCGGTCATCTTGCAACTCCTCCCGCGAGGTCTGCTCTTGCGAGTCTTGTGGCGGGTTGACCGCATAGCTGCGCAAGATGATGCGTCGGCCCGGGGGCTGCTCGAGCGGGCGCGCTTGCAAGGCATCGCTGGCATTGCGCAGCAAATTGATGATGACTTGCTCGACCAGCACCGCGTCGGCCAGCAAGGGGGGCAGGTCTTGCGCCAGCTGCAGCTGCAAGTCCACCGCGCCGCGTTGCAGTTCGCGCTGCAGCAGTTCCACTGCGGCGCTGATGACCTTGTTGAGCTCGCAGGCCTCATGCTGGGGCTCGCGGCGGGTCAGGAAGTGGCGGATGCGTTGCACCACCCGTCCAGCCTGAGCTGCTTGTGCGCCCAGGCGCTGCAGCGCGCCCAACACGCGCGGCTCGTTCACGCCCAGCTTGGCCAGCGAGTTGATGACGCCTGCGTTGTAGCTGGCGATGGCTGTCAGCGGTTGGTTGAGCTCGTGCGCCAGGGTGGAGGCGACCTCGCCCAGCATGGTCAGGCGGGCATGGTGGGCCAGGGTGTCGATCTGGCGGCGCTCGCGTTCTTCCAGGGTCTTGCGTGTGGTGATGTCGATGATGGAACCCATCCAGCCGATCTGTTTGCCGCTGGCATCCACTAAGGGCGACTCGAACACCATCACGTCCAGCATGCGGCCGTCTTGATGGCGCCAGCGCGCTTCGTAGCCTTCGCGCGGCGCGTGGCCGGCCAAGTTGCGCCGGTTGCGCTGGCTCACGAGCTCGATGGCATCGGGCGGCCAGTAGGGCATGGGCGGGCGCAGCCCGATCAGCGCTTCGGCGCTCATGCCCACCATCTCGCAAAAGGTGCGGTTGACATAGAGCAGACGACCTTCGGCATCGCGTGCGCGCAGGCCCACCAGGGCCGAGTCCTCCATGGCCCGGCGCCAGGCGGCTTCCATGCGCCAGGCGGTTTCGGCACGTGAGATGCGGCGCAGTTGGCGGCGCAGCAGCCAGCTCGCCCCCGCCACCAGGGGCAAGAAGCCGGCGATCAGAATCAAGGCCAAGGGCTTGATGCTGGCGGGCGGCGGCTCGCGCAGGGTTAGCTCCAGCGCGGCGTCGCCGAGGGGCTCTTGGTCGGCCGGAAAAGCGCTCTGCGCATTTGGCCCGTTAGTCAAAGGGCTGGCGCGAAAAGGCCCGGCAAAGTCGACCCGGTAGCTGGGCCGCGCTGCTTGTTGCGCGGCGCGCAAGGGGCTGGCTTCGCTGATGGAGGCGATCACCTGGTCGGCGCTGTCCACCATCTGCACATCGTATTTACGCGCCAGCCACCAGGGCACGCCGCGTTGCAACAGCAGGGCGGGGGAGTAGCGCAGCACCAGCATGCCGTCGCGTCCGCCCGGGCCTATCGGTTCGCTGAGGTGGAGAGACAAGCCCTCGTCCTCGGTTTCGCGCCGACCTTGCATGTCTTGCGGGCTCGGCATCTGAGCCACGATGCGGTGCTGGGCATCCAACCAGATCACCGACAGCCACAGCCGGCGCAGGCCCGCGTTGAGCCCTGGGTGGCGCGCCAGCGCTTCGGCGGAGGGGCGCTGGCCGACCAGGCTATCGGCCAGCTCACGCAGATGGCCGTGCTCTTCGCGCAGTTTCGCGCGCAACTGGGCTTCGGTGCTGAGCGCGTCCGAGATCAGGGTCTGGCGCTGCAACTCGCGCTCTTCCATCTCGTTGTCGCGGGTCCAGGCTAAGACCCCGGCCACGAACAAGAGCGACAACACCAGCGGCAGGCTCCATAAGCCTTGGCGCCACAGGGCGGGCGGGGCGGGGTGTTGGGCGAAGGGGGCTTGTCGTGGCATCGGCTTGGGCGGCTCAGGCGGCAGAGGCGAGCATGGTGCGGCCTTCTCTCCTGTGGCTTTGGGGCGATTATGAAGGGCGCCTGAGCAAGCGCTCCGATGTGTAGCGCAAGGATTGGCGCGGATGTGGAAGTCCACAATTCCCCCTTGGCCGGCGAAGCTTTCACAATGGTTCGCAAGTCCGCAGGCTGGTCCTTGACGCAGCAAAATAGGGACATCAAGCCGGAGGAAAACCATCATGCGCAAAGCCAACCCAGGCATCCGCCGCTTCGCCCTGTCCGCCCTGCTGGCCGCTGCCGGCAGCTTGGCGCTGGGGGCCTTACCCCTGGCAGCGCTAGCGCAAGCCCCCATCATCATCAAGTTCAGCCATGTGGTGACCCCTGACACTCCCAAGGGCAAGGGGGCGCAGCGTTTCAAGGAACTGGCCGAGGCACGCACGGGAGGCAAGGTCAAGGTGGAGCTGTATCCCAACAGCCAGCTCTACAAGGACAAGGAAGAGCTCGAAGCCCTGCAACTCGGTTCGGTGCAGATGCTGGCGCCTTCGCTGGCCAAGTTCGGCTCGCTGGGCGCCAAGGACTTCGAGGTCTTCGACCTGCCCTTTATCTTCAAGGACCAAGCCGCTTTCCGCGCCGTGACCGATGGCCCCGTGGGTGCGGAGCTTTTCAAGAAACTCGAACCCAAGGGCATCAAGGGTCTGGCCTACTGGGACAACGGCTTCCAGGTCATGAGCGCCAACAAGCCGTTGCGCAGCGTGGCTGACTTCAAAGGCATGAAGATGCGCATCCAGTCCAGCAAGGTGCTGGACGCGCAGATGCGCGCGCTGGGGGCGATACCGCAGGTCATGGCTTTCAGCGAGTTGTACCAAGCGCTGCAGTCTGGCATGGTGGATGGCTGCGAGGGCGTGCCGTCTAACTTCTACACCCAGCGCACTTATGAAGTGCAAAAGCACACCACCATCTCCAACCATGGCCATCTAGCCTATGCGGTGATCGTCAACAAGAAGTTCTGGGACGCTTTGCCGGCCGATATCCGAGGCCAGCTCGAAGGCGCCATCAAGGAGGCGTCCACCTACGCCAATGCGATTGCCGCGACCGAGAACGGCCTGGCGCTGGAAAAGATGAAGGCCAGCGGCAAGACCGCCATCTACACCCTGACACCGGCCGAGACCGCCGAGTGGAAGAAGGCCTTGATGCCGGTGCACCAGGCGATGGAGACGCGCGTGGGCAAGGCCACCATCGATGCGGTCTACAAGGCCAGCGGCTTTGTACCGGGCAAGTAAGTCGTCAAGCCAACTGGCCGTCCGTCCGCCTCTCCGTCCGGCTGCCCGCATGTGGGGTGAGCGGCAGCGGCGCTGGCCCCGTATGAGCGAGTGCCTGGCGTTCAAATTCATGGCCGGCCACGTCGGCTTTCATCGGCCGTACGCCCTGTTTCAATTGCCGTGCGCACCTTCTTGTGGCTGAGCAAAGTCCACCGCCCGTTGGCATAGGAAGATGCTCGGCGGATGCTCAATTCAGCGGTGGTATCGTCCGGTCTGTTCAGCAAAGTGAGATTTCGCGCTCTATGAAATTTTGGCGGTTCGCTCGGTTCAAGCAGATGTCGCTCGCACGCCAGCTGACCGTGCAGATCGGCGCCGTCATCGTGCTCTTGCTGCTGTGCCTGGCGCTGATTGCGCAGCTGTCGATTGCCCGGCTGACATCCGCCCAGGTGCCATCCATCCTGATGCGCAATGTGGTGTTGCGGGCCACTCAGCAGGGCCAGTTGTTCGCCCAGGCGCAGGCCAGTGTGGCGCGCCTGCATGCGGCCTGGCTGGAGCGCGCCGAGGCGCTTCCGCCAGCGCAGGCCGAGCGGCGCTTTGCCGAGTTGTTTGAGCGCTCGGCCGATGGCGTCTGGCGTGTCAAGCCGGCGCTGGTTGATGCCAAACGCCGGCCCACTTTTTATTTGCAGAACGGCCAAGGCTTGAGCGCGGATGAGCGTCTGCGCGCCGTGGTCAGCCACGATTTGCTGGCCGAGCAAGGGCCGGCCCTGGTGCCGCCGTTTTTCTCGGCCTATGTGGACTTTGTCGAGAAGGGCCTGATGGTCTATTCCAACGGCATCGACTGGGGTGCCAGCGCCACGCCGGCCACCGACAATTTTGACTACCCCACCATGCAGGGCTCGGACCCGAAGCGCAATCCGCGGCGCGAGCAGTTCTGGACCCCGGTCTATTTCGATGCCGAAGCCAAGACCTGGATGGTCTCGGTGATTGCGCCGTTGGACTGGCGTGGGCGCTGGGTCGGCACGGTCGGACACGACATCAGCGTTGACACACTGCTGAACGTACCGCAAGACGTGGAGAACGGCAGCAAGGCCATCATTCTCAGCCGTGATGGCTACCTGATTGCCCACCCCGATTTGCGCGAGCGCATTGCCCAGGCTAACGGCCAGTTGGCGCTGGCCCAACTCAAGGATCCGGTGCTGGACATGGCTTACGCGATGATTCGCGCGCATGCGCAGAGTCAAGGTGCTGTCGCGGACACAAGCCAGGGGCTGGCCATGCAGTCGCCCGATGGGGGGCATTGGGTGGCCTGGGCGCCGATTGCCGGGCCGAACTGGTGGTCGGTGACCTTGCTGGAGAAAGCGCGCCTCGACCAGCGTGTGCGTGGTGCGGCGTATTGGATTCTGGCCTTTAGCCTGCTGGCCTTGGGGCTGACGCTGTGGATGGTGCGGCGTGTGATCCGGCGCCTGGTCAAGCAGCCCTTGGGGCGGCTCACCGGCGCGGTGGACACCTTGGCCGAGCAGTTGGCGCAGGACCGAGAGATTGAGCCGATGGTGGCTGGCTCGTCCAGCGATTTGCGGCGCCTGAGCTCGGCCTTTGATGCGCTGGGCGCGCAGCTGCTGGCGCGGCAGCGCGAAACTCAGTCGCAGGCGCAAGCCCTGCAGCATGAGGTGACGGAGCGCCGTCAGGCCGAAGGCGAGGTGCGCCAGCTCAATGCCACGCTGGAAGACCGGGTGAAGCAGCGCACCGCCGCGCTGCTGCAAGCGCAGGACGAATTGGTGCGCAAGGAAACGCTGGCCGGCTTGGGCTCCTTGGTGGCCGGCGTGGCGCATGAATTGAACACGCCCATCGGCAATGGCTTGATGGCGGTGGATACCGCGCGCACCGCTGTGGGCGCCGCGCTCACGCAGCTGCAAGAGCAGGCGCAAGGCTTGCCGCTGCGCCGCAGCGCCTTGCTGGCCAATTTGCAGACCGTGGAGCAAGGCCTGGACCTGGCGCTGGGCAATCTGAGCCGCTCGGCCAGCTTGGTGCAAGACTTCAAGCAAGTCTCGGTGGACCGCGCCAGCCTGCAGCGCCGCCTCTTCGATTTGAAGCTGGTGTGTGATGAGGTGCTGCATCTGCTGCCCTACACCCTCAACGCCCGCCCGCAGGGCAAGTCCCTGCACAGCCGCGGGGTCTTGCGGGTGGAGGTGCCGGCGGATGTGCAGCTGGATAGCTACCCCGGCGCTTTTGGTCAAGTGCTGGGCAATCTGGTGGAGAACGCCTTTGTGCACGGACTGGCGAATTGCCAGAGCGAAAGTGGCGGCGAGGTTTTGATCCGCCTGGAGTCGCTGGGCAGCGATCAAATCGTGCTCAGCGTCAGCGACAACGGCGGCGGCATTCCGCCCGCCCATCAGTCACAGGTGTTCAAGCCCTTCTTCACCACCAAGCTGGGCGAAGGCGGTAGCGGCCTGGGCCTGCATCTGGTCCACACCCTCGTGAGCAATGTGCTGGGCGGCAGCATCGAGCTGCGCAGCACGCCAGGTCAGGGCACGGTGTTCACCCTGACTCTGCCCCGGCGTGCGCCGCAAGCTTGAGGCGGCGCGTCCCCATGCGCCCGCGCTGACGGACGCAGCCCGACTACTTGCCCTGGCGCGCCAGCCACTGCTTGAGCTTGACCTCCAGCAAATCCAGCGGCAGGGCGCCATCGCCCAGCACCTGCTCATGGAAGTCGGCATATGAGAAGTTGGCGCCTAGGCGCGCCTGGGCCAGATCGCGCAGTTCACGAATCTTCAGTGCGCCGATCTTGTAGGCCAGGGCTTGGCCGGGCCAGGCCATATAGCGCTCGGTTGAACGGCGGGCGTCGGCCTCGTCAATGCCCTCCGCGTCCATCATGTAGCGCATGCTTTGCTCACGCGTCCAGCCCTTGGCGTGCAGGCCGGTGTCGGTGACCAGTCGCACGGCGCGGTGCAGGTCGGCGCTCAGGTGGCCCAGCAGGGCGTCGGCATCATTGGCGTACAAGCCCATCTCATGGCCCAGCGATTCGGCGTACAGCGCCCAGCCTTCGATGAAGGCATCGTTGCCGCTGTAGCGGCGAAAGCGCGGTAAGGTCGATTCGGCCTGCAGGGCGATCTGGAAATGATGGCCGGGCTGGCCTTCGTGCAGGAACAAGCTGGTCATGCCGGTGGTGGCGATATCGCCCGGCGCGGTGATGACTTCGAAGAACACGCCGGGGCGCGAGCCATCGCTGGCCGCACTCATGTAGTGGGCACTGGCGGTGGCTTTGCTGATCTCGGGTTCGGCGCGAATTTCCAGCGCTGCCTTGGGGCGCAGCTTGAACAGGCGCGGCAGCTGCGTCTCCACTTTTTGGTTGATGGCGGCGTAGGCGGCCAGCACCTCGGCATCGGTCTTGAAGGGGCGCAGAGCGGGGCGCTGGTTGTATTCCGCCAGGAAGGCGCTCAGCGGCCCGCTGCCGCCGAGCTGTGGCTTGAGCTTGTCCATCTCCGCATGGATGCGCGCCACCTCGGCCAGGCCCAGCTGATGGATGGCCTCGGGCGTCAGCGCCGTGGTGGTGGCCTCGCGCACCCGCATGGCGTACCAGGCGGCGCCATTGGGCAGCGCGCCCAAGCCGGCGCTGGTGCGAGCATGCGGCAGATAGTCCTGCTGCATGAAGCGCAGCAAGGCGGCCATGGAGGGCTGCAATTGCTCGCGCCAAGTCTTGCGGTAGGCCTGGCTCAAGCGTTGGCGTTGCGCGGCGCTGAAGTGGGCCGGGAATTGGCGCAGCGGCAGGGTGAAGGCGCTGTGCTCGGCATCCGCCTCGGCCAGTGGGCGCAGGGTTTCGATGGCGCGCTCAGTCAGCGCGCGCGGCTGGACGATGCCGCGGCGCACACCCTCGCGCATATTCGCCATCGCCTGCGCGTTCCAGGCCGGCAAAGCCTGCAGGCGCTTGAGGAAATGGCGGTAATTGGCTTCGCTGCTCAAGACCTGCACGCCCTGGCCGGTACCCAGTTGGGCCAGGGTCACAGGCATGCCGCCGTAGTGGTCGATGGGCAGCAGCTCGCCAGGGAATGCCATGGCGGCCAGTTGGTCCTCGGCCTGGCGCTGCAGCAGCGCCAGGCTCAGGCGCTCGGGCTCTGGCAGTTGGTCCTGCGGCAGGGCTCGCAGCTCGCGTAGCAGTTGTTGCTGCAGCTGGCGATCGCGGCGCAGATGCGCGGGGGCGATATCGATGCTGAGCTTGTCTTCAAAACGGGCTTCGCCCAGCAACTCGCTGGCTCTGAGCGGGTCAAGCTGCAAGCTCGCTTCGAAATAGCGCTCACCGATCTGATGCAGCCGTGCCTGCGCCGAGGCAGGCGGCTTGGCAGGCGCTGCGCTGGTGCCGGCAGGCAGCAGCGCCAGGGCCACAAAGGTGCTCAGGGCGGAGCAAAGGGCGAGGGAACGCTTCAGCATGGCTATCGCAATCGGCGGTGTTGGCGGGCGCCCATACTAGCCCGTATGCACCGTGTGGGCCATGCGCGCCCAATGGGTTCTCGGCGGGCATGGCGAGGTTCGCGTCAAGCTCGGTGTTTGGGTGAAGCCCGGCCTGCCCTCGCAAATTTTTTTGGCCAGCCGCAACAGCCCGCTCGGTCTGGGCGGCAGCACCTGCGCTGGCGGCTATGCTTGGCCGGTGCCCGCCGAGGAGAGCAAGCCCGCGTCATGGATCCGATACACGCCATCCCCCCGTTCCCGCATGGCCTTGTGCCCGAGCTTTTGCCGCTGAAGCGTGCCGTGAGTTGCACCCCCCAAGGTTTGGCTGCGCATCACGCGCTGATCGAGCTTGACCGCAAGACACCGAGCTGCCCGCCACGCCTGTGCCAGGGCGCTGTGGCTGGCGCTAAGCCGCCCCGCGTTGCTGCCCGCCAAGGCAAGCCGGCGTTTGGCGCCGTCTGCCTTCAAACATGGACTGTGAGGTGGGCGTGAACCTGTCGAAATTGCCGCCACCGCGGCCCGCCGCAGTCGCCGCACCGCAGGCGCGGTGGCGTGATCTGGTGGCCGGCCTGTGCGTAGCCGGCCTGCTTTTGCCTGAGGCGGTGGCTTATGCGGGCCTGGCGCGGCTGCCGGTGGCCCATGCCTTGACGGGCATGTTGGTGGGCTTGCTGCTGTACGCCCTGTTCGGCGGCAGCCGTTTCGCCATCGTGTCCCCTACCTCATCCAGCGCCACCTTGGCTGCGGCCGCCGTCTTGACCATGCCCGGCTTTGTGGGCAAGGCTGAGCATGGGCATTATGTGCAGGCCTTGCTGGCGCTGGTGCTGCTGGCGGGGGCGATTCTGTGTCTGCTGGCCTGGGCCAAGCAGGGGGCTTTGTCGGCCTTTGTGTCACGGCCAGTGCTGCGCGGCTTTGCCTTCGCGCTGGCCGTCACCATCGTCATCAAACAATTGCCCGATGCGCTGGGCCTGACCCTGCCCGCCGGCGTTCGCCACGATCCTTTGCAAATTCTGGCCTATGTGTTGAGCCATCCGCAGCAATGGCATGGGCTCAGCGTGTGGGTGGCCTTGGCGGCGGGCGTGGGGCTTGCCCTGCTCAGGCCCTGGCCGCGTGTGCCGGCTGCCTTGGTGGTGATTGTTCTGGCCATCGCGGCTGCCGCCGGGCTGGACCTGCGTGCGCTTGGCGTGGCCGAGGTGGGCGCGGTGGATGCCCTGCGTTTTGCCCCGAGCTTGCCTGATCTGCCGGTTGCTGAATGGCTGCAACTGGCCGAGCTGGCTTTTGGCTTGGTTGTGCTGCTGTTTGCTGAATCCTGGGGCAGCATGCGCACCCTGGCCTTGGCGCATGGCGACCGGCTGGAGCCCAATCGCGAGTTGCTGGTACTGGGTGCTTGCAATATCGGCTCGGCCTTGTTCCAAGGCATGCCGGTGGGCGCGGGTTTCTCGGCCTGCGCCGCCAACGCGGCGGCGGGGGCGACCAGCCGCTGGTCCGGCGTTGCCGCCTTGGGTGCCATCGTGCTGGTGCTGCTGTTCGCGCTGCCGGCCTTGCACTTCCTGCCCCGGCCGGTGCTGGCGGTGGCGGTGATTGGGGCGCTCTTCCATGTCTTGAAGCCCGCGCCTTTGCTGGCCCTGTGGCGCATGAATCGCGACCGAACCTTGATGATCACCGCGGTGGCGGCGGTGATTCTGTTTGGCGTTTTGCACGGCATGTTGGCTGCGATTGCGCTTTCGCTGGTGGATGCCTTGCGTCGCTTCAGCCAGCCGGTGGTGCATGAGTTGGGCGAGCTGGACGACAGCCGCAACTACGTCACCCTGGGCGGCGGCGCCCAGCCCAAAGCCGGCCTGCTGGTGTTGCGCCCCGAGGAGCCGCTCTTCTTTGCCAGTGCCGAGCGCGTGGAGGCCGAGGTGATGGGCCGGGTGGCGCCGGGCGACGGCATACGCACCGTGATCCTAAGCCTGGAGGAAAGCTCGGATCTGGACAGCACGGCGGTCGAATGCCTGCAGGAGCTGGATCAACGCCTGCGGGCCTGCGGCAAGACCCTGGTGCTGTCACGCGTGAAGGAGTCTGTGCGCGAGTTGCTGCAGGGCTGGGACCCGCAAGGCCTGGGCGCGCCCGAGCGCATGTTCTGGAGCGTGGCCGATGCGGTGCAGGCCAGCTTGGTGGCGCAGCCCGCCTTACCTTCTTCCGCCGCGAGCGGCTAAGGCCGCTTGATCGCGCCGAGCAAACACTTCAGGCCTCAGGCCTGAAGCTTGAATCCGCTCACCAGGCCGGCCAATTTCTTGGCCTGCTCGCGCAAGGACTCGGCCGCAGCCGCGCTTTCCTCGACCAAGGCGGCGTTCTGCTGCGTCATCTGATCCAGCTGACCGACCGAGCCGTTGACGGCGCCAATGCCCTCGCTTTGCTCTTCGGTGCTGGCGCGGATCTCGCTGATGATGTCGCTGACCTTGCCGACGCTGGTCACTATTTCGGTCATGGTGCTGCCGGCGGCTTGCACCAGGCGGGCACCGGTTTCGACCCGCTCGACGCTGGCGCCGATCAGGGCCTTGATCTCACGCGCGGCCTCGGCCGAGCGTTGCGCCAGCGAGCGCACCTCGCCTGCCACCACCGCGAAGCCGCGCCCTTGCTCGCCCGCGCGAGCCGCTTCCACGGCCGCATTCAGGGCCAGGATATTGGTCTGAAACGCGATGCCATCGATCACGCCGATGATCTCGCTGATCTTGCGCGAGCTGGTGTTGATCTCGTCCATGGTCGACACGACTTGCCCGACCACCTCGCCGCCGCGCTGCGCCACATTGGCGGCATTGCCGGCCAGTTGCTTGGCGGTGGCGGCGTTGTCAGCGCTGTGGCGCACCGTGCCGGTCAGCTCGGTCATGGCGGTGGCGGCTTGTTGCAGATTGGAGGCGGTCTGCTCGGTGCGCTGGCTCAGGTCCAAGTTGCCGGAGGCAATCTCGGTGCTGGCGGTCTGGATGCTGTCGGCGCTAACGCGCACTTCACTGACCACGCGGTTGAGCCCGTCTTGCATGCTGCTGAGCGAGCGCTGCACCTCGCCGATCTCGTCCTGGCGGTTGACCTCGATATTGCCGCTGAGGTCGCCGCCGCCGATGCGTTCGGCCTGGCGTGCCAGCCGGGTCAGCGGCGTGGTGATGGAGCGGACCATAAAGTAGGTGGAAATCGCCAAGCCGATGACGATGGCGACCATCACCCCCGACACCGTCCAGAGCGTACGCATGCGATCAACCGCGGCGGCATCGCGCACGGCCTGGGAGCGCTCGGTTTCCAATTTGACGAAGGCCTGTTGGGCGTCCAAGTAGGCGCTGACGGCGGGCAGCATGCGTGAGTTCAGCGCCGCGAGGGCCGCCGGCATATCGCCGGCGGCCTTGAGTTTTCCGACCTCGGTTCGCACCTCGATATAGGCGCTACGCCGCTGGGCAATCAAGGCCATCGCGGCCTTTTCGCTGGCGTCATCGGCCATGGCTTCCAGCTGCTTTTGAATCTCGGAGATCGCCGCCGTGGTGCTGGCAATCTCGGGCTTGAAGGTGGCGGCCACATTGGGGTCGCTGCTCAAAATACCGGCCGTGGTGCGGACGGCATTGGTCTCGGTCAAGCCGCGCCAGCGTAGGGCCAACTCAAACACCTGCTGCTGCGAGGCCTGGCCAGTGCTCACCAAGGCCAGCTGCGACTGAGCGCGCGCAAAGGTGGCGGCGATGATCAGGGTCACCACCAGCGCCAGGGCGATGATGGGCAGCCACAGCTTGGTCTTGATGGAGAGTGAGGTCATGACGTGAGCCTTCCAACTGAGACAGAAATGGGTGAGTGCGGCGCGCGCGCGCGGCCACATCCGGCGCTTCGGCATGGCCGCCGCAAGACGACTTCTCTCGCTATCGGCGGCGCGCGCCGAAACTGAACTCGCGTATTCAGCATGCGCTTGCTGTTAGGCTGAGCACCCTTGCCAGCAATTTGACTTGCGACCATGAGCTTTTTGGCCATCGACATCGGTAATACCCGCCTCAAGTGGGCACTGTACGCTTCGCCGCAGCCGGGCGCAGCCTTGCTGGCGCATGGGGCGGTGTTTCTTGAGAACATCGAGCAACTGGCCGACAGTGACTGGCGCAATCTGCCCGCGCCGCACAGCGTGCTGGGCTGCAATGTGGCGGGTGACGCGATGCGCCGGCGGGTCGAGGAGCAGCTGGAGCTCTGGGAGGTGGAGCCCCGCTGGGTGGTGGCCAGCAGCCATGCCGCAGGCGTAAGCAATGGCTATGACTTCCCCGGCCGCCTGGGGGTGGACCGCTTTGTGGCCCTGATCGGCGCGCGCTGGCATGTGCTGAACCGCTGTGGCGCCGAGGTGCCGCCCCGTGCCGCCCTGGTGGTGATGATTGGCACCGCAGTGACGGTGGATGCGCTGGACGAGACCGGACGCTTTCTCGGTGGCCTGATCCTGCCCGGCCACGGCATCATGTTGCGCGCTTTGGAAGGCGGCACCGCCGGCCTGCGTGTACCCACCGGCGAGGTGCGCGACTTCCCCACCAACACCTCGGACGCCCTGACCAGCGGCGGCACTTACGCCATCACCGGCGCGATCGAGCGCATGCACCGCCATCTGCAAAAGCGCGTCGGCCATGTGCCGCTAACGCTGATGACCGGCGGCGCGGGCTGGAAGGTGTCACCGACGCTGGAGATTGCGCATGAGTTGGTGGACTCGCTCATCTTCGAGGGCATGCTGGCCCTGCAGTCGCACCGGCTGGCCTTGTAAGTCGCCACTGCCGCAGCGCTAGCGCTTGCGGCGAGCCGCTTATTTCTTTGTGAGCTCTTCGCGCAGTGCCGCCAATTCTTCGTGCACGGTGCGCAGCTGCGCATGCATATCGCGCAAGATGTCTTGCTCCATATGCCGCTCGGAGCTTTCTACCCACATCGCAGCGATGGCCGCCGTCACCAGCGACAGCACCGCATAACCGAGCAGCACCACGAACACGGCGAAGATCTTGGCCGCGGGTGTGGTCGGCACGATGTCGCCATAGCCCACTGTGGCGGCGGTTGTGAAGGCTAGCCAGAGGCCGTCGCCGAGGTCGTGGGCGCGCGGCTCCAGAGCCCAGAAGCCCACACCGCAAAAGCCCAGCACCAGCAAGGCCAGCGAGAGCAAATAGCCCAGTCCGCCGCGCGTGACCCAGCTTTTCAGCGCCCAGACCATGCGCACCAGGGTCAGCATGGACACAAACAAGCGCACCGCCAGGGCGACGTTGGAGTGCGCGCTGGGCGCGATCAGCGCCGCCGTCAGCAAGCCCAACACCAGCAGCAGATCAAGGCCATTGCTGCGCAGGTACTGGCGCGGGTGGCTGACGTGGCGCCCAACCCGCCACAGCGAAGTGCACATGATGGCCGCTGCCGCAAAATAGATCGCCTGAGCCAGGGGCGTGGGCAGGTTCTCCAGCAGCTCGATGTAGAAGGCCGGAATGGTGGCGAACAAGGCGATCAGCACCGGCCAGCGCCATGCGCGTTCGGCACGCGCCGCCGCTGGGTTCAGCGGCGAAGGTCGGGCCAAGCCCCAGCTGCGGGTGTTGAGAAATGAGGCTTTGCGGTGCGGCATAGCCCGCAGCGTAGCGGGGCGAGCCGAGTTTGGAATTGACCTGAATCAAGCGGGGCTAAGGCGCAGCTGTGCTTGCGGGCGCTGACGCAAGTTGAGCACGGCTTTCTTGGCCTCGCTGAGGGCGCAGGGCGAGCGATTGCGCGCGAGCCCTGCGTTATGCCGCCAGCTTAAAGAATGAAGCGCGACAGGTCTTCGTTCTTGGCCAGTTCGCCCAGCTTGGCGTCCACCTCGGCGCCGCCCAGGGTGAGGGTCTGACCGCCCAAGTTCGGCGCATCGAAGCTGATCTCGTCCAGCAAGCGCTCCATCACCGTGGCCAAGCGACGCGCGCCGATGTTTTCGGTGCGCTCGTTCACCTCGAAGGCGATTTCGGCCAGGCGGCGAATACCCTCGGCGCTGAGCTCCAAGGTGACGCCCTCTGTGGCCAGCAAAGCTTGGTATTGCTTGACCAGGCTGGCATGGGTGCTGCTCAAGATGGCTTCAAAGTCGTTCACCGACAGCGAACCCAGCTCGACCCGGATCGGGAAGCGGCCTTGCAGCTCGGGGATCAAATCGCTGGGCTTGGCCAGGTGAAAGGCGCCCGAGGCAATGAACAAGATGTGGTCGGTCTTGACCATGCCGTACTTGGTGTTGACCGTGGTGCCTTCCACCAGCGGCAGCAGATCGCGCTGCACGCCTTGGCGCGACACTTCGGCTGTGCCGCTATCGGCATGACTGCTGCGCGAGCAAACCTTGTCGATTTCGTCGATGAAGACGATGCCCATCTCCTGCGCGGCGGCCAAGGCGGCGGTCTTGATGTCGTCTTCGTTCAGCAGCTTGGCGGCTTCTTCCTCGATCAGATGCTTGAGCGCGTCTTGCATCTTGAGCTTGCGGGTCTTGCGCTTGCCGGCGCCGAGCTGCGAGAACATGCCTTTGAGCTGCTCGGCCATCTCTTCCATGCCGGGCTGACCCATGGGGCCAAGAATCTCCATGCTGGGCTTGCCCTCGAGCAGATCGACCTCGATCTCCTTATCGTCCAGCAAGCCCTCGCGCAGGCGCTTGCGCATGATTTGCCGGGCCGTGTTGTCCGGTGTGGCTGGGGCAGCCGCAGAGGAAAAGCCGACCTCGCTGCGGGGTGGCGGCACCAGGATGTCGAGCACGCGGTCTTCGGCGGCGTCTTCGGCGCGCAGGCGCTGGCGCTTCATTTGCTGCTCGCGCTCTTGCTTGACGGCGATCTCGACCAGATCACGGATGATGGAATCCACATCCTTGCCCACATAGCCCACTTCGGTGAACTTGGTGGCCTCGACCTTGATGAAGGGCGCACCGGCCAGCTTGGCCAAGCGGCGCGCGATCTCGGTCTTGCCCACGCCGGTGGGGCCAATCATCAAGATGTTCTTGGGCGTGATTTCGGCGCGCAGCTTGTCGTCCACTTGCTGGCGCCGCCAGCGATTGCGCATGGCGATGGCCACGGCGCGTTTGGCCGGGTGCTGGCCGACGATGTGGCGGTCGAGTTCGGAGACGATCTCCTGCGGGGTCATAGAACTCATTCCAGCACCTCGATGGTGTGATTTTGATTGGTGTAGATGCAGATATTGCCGGCGATCTCAAGCGACTGCTTGACGATCTCGGCCGCGCTGAGCGTGCTGTGCTTGAGCAAGGCTTGCGCGGCCGCTTGTGCGTAGGCGCCACCGGAGCCAATCGCCACAATCCCCAGCTCGGGCTCCAGCACATCGCCATTGCCGGTGATGATGAGCGAGGCCGTGCGGTCGGCCACGGCCAGCATGGCCTCCAGGCGGCGCAGTACGCGGTCGGTGCGCCAGTCCCGCGTCAGTTCAACGGCGGCGCGCACCAAGTGACCCTGGTGCTTCTCAAGCTTGGCTTCGAAGCGTTCAAACAGGGTAAAGGCATCGGCCGTGGCGCCGGCAAAGCCAGCCAGCACCTGATCGCGGTGCAGCTTGCGCACCTTGCGCGCGCTGGCTTTGACGACGATGGTGCCCAGCGTGACCTGGCCATCGCCACCAATGGCGACCTGCATGCCGGTGGGCGTTTGGCGGCGCACACTGACAATCGTGGTGCCGTGAAAAACGGGGTGTTGTTGAGAGTCCATGGCTTCACAAATGGATGTGGAAGCCTAATTTTCAACCGCCCGGCGCGAAGTTCTAGGTTTGTTTTACCTTGATGCGCGCATGCTCGTTGATGCCCATGGCGGCGAAGAACAGGGCCACCAGGCGATGCGCGTCAATGAACACCACTTGGCGGTTTTCGCCTTGGCGCGTCAACACCCAGTTGAGCAGATCGCCGGCAGCCATGAAGTCCAGGCGAATCAGCGTGCCGCACATCACGTTGACGAGGGTGGCGCTGCCCAGCTCGTCGGTCATGGACTGCAGCTGCGCGGAAATGTCGCCACTGAGTTGGCCGCTGAGCTCCAGCTCGGTGGGGGGGGTCATGGGATTGAGCTCGCTGATTTGCGATTCCGCAAAGCTGCTGCTCATTTCGGTGGGCGTGATGCTGGTGCTGGGGCCCTGGACCGAATTGACGCCGCTGGCCAGGCGCACCCGGCAGGCGCTGCGCTCCCATGACGGGGGCGAGACTTCGTAGGTGACGCAGTAGTCGATCGCCACTTCGTCGAACTGATCGGGCCGATTCACCAGGCGCAGGGCTTCGAGGCGCAGCATCCACAGCGTCGGGTCGACCTGGGCATCTGCCACCGGCGACAAGCCGCTCAGCACCTGCAGGAAATGGTCGCCGCCGATCCAGCGCATGTCCAGCGGCTGGCTGGCCCAGTTGCGGAACTGGTCGCGCAGCTGCAGGGCTGCGTCGGCATCCACCGCGCGCAAGGCGGACCAGTCCAAGACCCAAGGCATGGGCATCAGCTGGGTGCGGGTTTTGAGCAGCTGCATGGCCTCGGCCGTCAGCACTTCGGGCGCGGCCCAGCTGACATTGCTGGCCTTGGCCATGGGCGCGCGCACCTTGCGGTGGGCTTCGGCCACCAGCTTGGGCATGGAGAACCATTGCGGCGCCGAGCGTCCGAAAATCTGTGCGAACTCCAGCGCCAGGGCCTCGAACTTGGCCTGGTTGCCGGTGGCGCGGTAGAGGTCAAACATGACCAGCCAGGTGTCGCTGTGCAGATTGCGCGCGCCGCCTGGTCGGATATAGGCCGCCAGCATCTGCTCGCAGCCCTCAAAGTCGGCATTGGCGAAGGCGATTACGGCCTCGTCCAGCTCGGCGTCGTGGGCCAATTCCAGGCTGGCCACGGGCGCAGCAGCGTCAGTCGCGGCGTCGGACGTGGCCTCCGCGAAGCTGAAGGTCAGCGGCATGTCCAGTGACATTTCCAGCGGCAGCAGATCGGGTAGGGCAGGCAAAGCCGCAGCTTCGGCTTCCGAAGGCGGTGACATGCCTGCACCCATCACCACGGCGGCGGGTGCGGGGCTGGTTTCTAGGCGCTCGCGCTCGTCGGCCGAGGCGAACTCGCTGACGCGGCTGGCTTCTGGGCTGTCAGGCTTCTCAATCGAGAAGCCCGCCGGTTCCGTCGGGGCGAAATTGACCGGCCGCGTGCTTTGCTCATACAGGGCTTGGCGGCGGCTGGTGGTGAGGCCTTGATTGACGGTGGTGGCAAAGCTGTCGCCCACCATTTGCTGCTCAATCCGGTCGATCTTGGCCTTCACACCCAGATCGATCCTGGAATTGACCTCGCTGCCGCGCTCCATCTCGTCGATGCGCGAGGAGGCCGCGCCCAGGGCGGCCAATTGCTCGGGGCTCAGGCCCTCGCGGCGGATGCGGCGCAGCATGTCCAGCTCGCGCTTGCGCACGAAGTCGTTGCGGCGCTTGCGGTCAACCATGGCGCGCAACTCGGCTTTGGCGAGGTCAGCTTCGGGGTCGTCCTGGCGTGAATTGATCTCGGCCCAATCGGTCGTCGGGTTTGCCACAAAGCGCGCGACCTTGCGTAAAAAGCTCTCGCCGTCTTTCGGTTCTGTCATTCGCCGTGGACCAGGTTTGTGCAGCGCTCTTCAGCAAGGGTGGGGCCGGAGGCGGCCGGCCTGGGCTGGCCGGCTGAACCGGAGCCCGCGAGCACGGCCTGCTGGTTTTTTTAGTGAAAAGGGTTTAATCCCCGAACATCTTTTGCTTCATCTCGCGGCGTTGCTGGGCTTCCAGCGACAGCGAGGCAGTCGGGCGGGCGATCAAACGGCCCAGGCCGATGGGTTCGCCAGTCTCGTCGCAATAGCCGTATTCGCCGTTGTCCAGGCGAGCCAGCGACTGAATGATCTTCTTCAGCAGCTTGCGCTCGCGGTCGCGGGTGCGCAGCTCCAGGGCGTGCTCTTCCTCGATGGTGGCGCGGTCGGCCGGGTCGGGGACGATGGAGGTGTCTTCACGCAGATGCTCGGTGGTCTCGCCGGCATTCGACAGCACGCCATCTTTCAGGGCGGTCAGCTTGGTGCGGAAGAACTCGATCTGCTTGGGGCCCATGTACTCGGCCTCTGGCATGGCCAGCACTTCGGCGTCAGTCAGCTCAGCGCCGGACTTGGTTTTCCATGCGTTGACGAGTTTGGGGTCGGCCTTGGCCGCGGTGCGGGGACTTTCAATCACGGGTGAACTCATTTGTCGCGTTGGCGGCTTGGGTGGTGCAAATCGATCGGCGAAGCGGCTGCTGGCCGTTGGCGCCGGCGTGGGGTCCATCAGAGCAATGTCATCGGCACTGGCCGCGTCTATCTTGGCCGCAGTTTTGGCCTTGGCTGTCTTGACGGCGGGGCGTGCTCCGGGCTCGGCGGGGGCCGAGGTGGTCGGTTTTGGTGCCTGGGTCTTGCTCACGTTTCTCTCCTCGCTCTGACAGTCGTGGATGTCCTGTCAGGCTAGATATCAATCGGGACCAGCTTGTCTTAACTTGCGCGCTTCTTCAATTGAAGTCTGCATTTTGGGCGCCGCGGATTGTAGCCATGCTTCGCGGACGCCCGGTTTGTCAATTTGTAATGAATTTCTGCTTGATGTTTAGACCAAGCAGCCTTCCATGCCTTGCAGCAGGATTTCCTTGGGCAAATCGATGCCGATGAAAACCATTTTGCTCGCCTTTTTCTCGCCCGGCATCCATTTCGGGCCGAGGTCTGAACCCATCAGCTGGTGGACGCCTTGGAAGATCACCTTCTTGTCCGAGCCCTTCATGTAGAGCACGCCCTTGTAGCGCAGCATCTTGGGGCCGTAGACCTGCACGATGGCGCCCAAGAAGTCTTCCAGCTTGGCCGGGTTGAAGGCCCGATCCGAGCGGAAAACGAAGGACTTCACATCATCTTCATGCGCATGGTGGTGCGGGTGGTCGCAGTGCTCGCCATGCTCATGGTCGTGATCGTGGTGATCATGGTCGTGCGGCTCATCGACCTTGAGGAAGTCGGGGTCGATTTCCAGCTTGGCATTCAGGTTGAAGCCGCGCAGATCGAAGATCTGGTTCAGCGGCGCTTCGCCGAAATGGGCCTTGTGCACCGGGGCACGCGGGTTCATGTGCTTGATGCGGTGGGTCAGGGCGGCCACGCTGGCTTCGTCCACCAGGTCGCTCTTGCTGATGAAGATCTGGTCGGCGAAGCCGATCTGGCGACGCGCTTCCTGGCGGTCATTGAGCTGATTCTCGGCGTGCTTGGCGTCGACCAGGGTCAGGATGGAGTCCAGCAGATAGCTCTCAGCGATCTCGTCGTCCATGAAGAAGGTCTGCGCCACCGGGCCAGGGTCGGCCAGGCCGGTGGTTTCGATGATGACACGGTCAAACTGCAACTCGCCCTTGCGGCGCTTGGCGGCCAGGTCGGACAAAGTGGTGCGCAGGTCTTCACGGATGGTGCAGCAGACGCAGCCGTTGTTCATCTGGATGATCTGCTCTTCGGAGTCGACCCGCAGGATGTCGGTGTCGATGGTTTCTTCACCGAATTCGTTCTCGATCACGGCGATCTTCTGGCCGTGGGCCTCGCTCAGCACGCGCTTGAGCAGCGTGGTTTTGCCCGAGCCGAGGAAGCCGGTGAGGATGGTGGCGGGGATGAGGCCCTTGGTGCTGCTGTTCATGGCTGATCGCTCAATCTAGAAAATATGGGGCTGGCGCAAAACGGTCATGGTGGCGGTGTGAAACGCCCGTTCTTGGCAGTTTTGCGTGAACCTTGAAATAAATGGCTGGCCGAAATATGGGGGCGTGCGACTGTGTTGCAAGGGCTTTGACAAGTCAATGGGTTATTCTCGGGGCCATCGCAACTACGACACACAGTTCCCAGTGTCTGAACCTCAGTCTAGTCGGCCCTCTCACCGAGGGGGCCAAAAAATGAAGCCGGAGCCGCGTGGCTTTCTGGTCCGCCTGCTGGAATTCCTCCATCCCGGGCCCGATTCCAAAAGCGAGCTGATGGATACCTTGGCGGATGCCGAGAAGCGCGAGCTGATCGAGCCCGAGTCGCGCCAGATGCTCGAAGGCGTGCTGCGCATGGCGGAGCTGAGTGCTGGCGATGTGCTCGTGGCCACCCCGCATATGGACCTGCTGGATATCGACGCGCCTTACGACGAGTTGCTGGGCGTGGTCATCACCACCGGCCATTCGCGTTTCCCGGTGTTCGAGGACAGCCGCGACAACATCATCGGCATCTTGCTAGCCAAAGACCTGCTGAAAGTGCAGCGCGCGCCCGAGTTGAATCTGCGCGCCCTGCTACGGCCCACCGTCTTCGTGCCCGAGAGCAAGGGCTTGAACGAGTTGCTGCGCGACTTCCGCTCCAACCGCAGCCATCTGGCCATCGTGATCGATGAGTTCGGCAACACCGCCGGCCTGATCACCATCGAGGATGTGCTGGAAGAAATCGTCGGCGAAATCGAAGATGAGTTCGACGACAAAGACGGTGACTCCAGCATCTACACCCTGGCCGACGGCAGCCACCGGGTGGCAGGGGACGCAGAAATTGCCGCCGTCAATGCGGCCTTCAGCATCCGCTTGCCACTGGATGACTTCGACACCATCGGCGGGCTGGTCGCGCATGAGCATGGCCGCGTGCCACGCCGGGGCGAGGCGGTGGAACTGGGCGGCTTGCTGTTCAGCGTGATGCTGACCCGCGGCGGTTCGGTGCGCTGGTACAAGGTCAGCCGTCTGCCCGACGAAGCGCATAGCTGATGGGCTTGAAAGGCCTGTCTTGGCCGGTCGCAATGCCGAAAGCGCTGGCCGCACTGCTGCTTGGCCTGCTGCATACGGCCGCGTTTGCTCCGACATACGCTTGGTGGGCGCAAATTCTGGCGCTTGCCGGCTTGGCCTGGCTGGCGCTGGACGCGCCGCCACGCCGTGCTGCGGTGCTGGGCCTGAGTTTTGGCCTGGGCTGGCTCAGCAGCGGCCTGTGGTGGCTGCACATCAGCATGCATCAATTCGGCCACATTCCCTGGCTGCTGGCGGCTCTGGCCGTGTTGCTGCTGGCGCTGTTCCTGGCTAGCTATTACGCCGCGGCCCTCGGCCTGGCGGCTTGGTTGAGCCGGGGTTCGGGTTGGGGCTGGCGCATGGCGATCTGGTCGGCCTGCTGGGCCTTGGCCGAGTTGGCGCGCGCCACTTTCTTCGGCGGTTTCCCCTGGATTGCCAGTGGCTATGCGCACACGGCGGGGCCGCTGGCGGCCTGGGCGCCTTGGCTGGGTGTCTACGGCATTTCGGCGCTGGCGGCGTTGATGGCCTTCAGCTTGGTGGCGGCAGGCAAGAAGCAATGGCGCTTGGCGGTGCTGAGCTTGAACCTCGCAGCCTTCGGCCCCTTTTTGTTGCCGCATGACTTCACCGTCAGCACCGGCTCATTGAATGCCAGCTTGCTGCAGCCCAATGTGCCGCAGGATCAGAAATTTGATCAGGCCTTGATCGACGCCAATCTGGATCAGCTGGCGCAGCAGATCGAGGCCGCACGCGGCCAGGTGGTGATCACGCCGGAGTCGGTGGCGCCCGTGCCGGTGGCCTATCTGCAGGGCGAATATGTGCAACGCCTGGACGCTGCCGCACGCCAGCGGCCGCTCTTGCTGGGCACGTTTTTGGGCGACGACACCAGCGGCTTCACCAACTCTTTGCTGGCTTTTGGCGGCGATCAGGCTTACGACTACGGCAAGCGCCATCTGCTGCCTTTTGGCGAGTTCATCCCTTACGGCTTCCATTGGTTCGTCAAGCTGATGGGCATCCCCATGGATGACCAGATGCGCGGCCAGCACCAGCAGGCCTTTGCGGTGGCCGGCCAGCGCCTGCGGCCGCTGATCTGCTACGAAGATTTGTTCGGTGAAGACTTTGTGGCCAGCATGAACGGGCCCGATGCGGCCACGGTGCTGGTCAACGTCAGCAATCTGGCCTGGTTCGGTACGCGCATGGTGCAAGACCAGCATCTGCAGTTTTCGCAAATGCGTGCGCTGGAGTTTCAGCGCCCCTTCATTCGCGCCACCAATACCGGCGCCACGGCGGCCCTGAACCATCGCGGCGAAGTGACGGCGCGCCTGGCACCGGCCACGCGCGGCGTGCTGGAGGTGACGGTGGAAGGCCGCAGCGGCAGCACGCCTTATGCCCGCTGGCTGCAGGCCTGGGGGCTGGCGCCCTTGTGGGCGGCTGTGGCCCTGGTCTTGCTGCCCGCAGCCTGGGCTCGACGCCGGGCCAAGCTGGCCTCGTAGAATCGCCCTCAGTCGGACGCGTCGGCCTGTGCCGCGCGGCCATCATCTTTTTGTCTTTTACCGGCCTTTGTGCCCTCAAGCCCATGCTGAGCTTCCAGCAAATCATTCTGACCCTGCAGGACTATTGGTCCAAACAGGGCTGCGCGCTATTGCAGCCCTACGATATGGAAGTCGGCGCCGGCACCAGCCACACCGCCACGTTCTTGCGCGCCCTGGGCCCAGAGCCCTGGAAGGCCGCCTACGTTCAGCCCAGCCGCCGCCCCAAGGACGGCCGCTACGGCGAGAACCCCAACCGCCTGCAGCATTACTACCAGTACCAGGTCGTGCTCAAGCCGGCACCGGCCAATATCCTGGAGCTGTACCTGGGTTCGCTTGAAGCCCTGGGCTTCGATCTGAAGAAGAACGATGTGCGCTTCGTTGAGGACGATTGGGAAAACCCAACCCTGGGCTGCTGGGGCCTGGGCTGGGAAGTCTGGCTCAATGGCATGGAGGTGACGCAGTTCACTTACTTCCAGCAAGTCGGGGGCATTGATTGCAAGCCCATCACCGGCGAAATCACCTACGGCCTGGAGCGCCTGGCCATGTATCTGCAGGGCGTGGAGTCGGTCTACGACCTGGTTTACGTCGAAGGCAAGGACGGCGCGCCGGACATCAAGTACGGCGATGTATTCCACCAGAACGAGGTGGAGCAATCGACCTATAACTTTGAGCACAGTGACGTCGACTTCCTGCTGACCGCTTTTGCTGCGCACGAGAAGCAAAGCAAGCATTTGATGGAGCAGGCCCTGGCCTTGCCGGCCTACGAGCAATTGCTCAAGGCCGGCCACAGCTTCAATCTGCTGGACGCGCGTGGTGCCATCAGCGTGACCGAGCGTGCCGCCTACATCGGCCGCATCCGCAATCTGGCCCGCGCCGTGGCGCAAAGCTATCTGGACAGCCGCGCCCGCCTGGGCTTCCCCATGGCGCCCAAGGCCTGGGGCGAGGAAGTCCTGGCCCAGATCGAGAACAAGAAGACGAAGGCAGCCTGAGCATGAGTGCCAATTCCAAGAACCTCCTGATTGAACTGTTTGTTGAAGAGCTGCCCCCCAAGGCGCTCAAGAAGCTGGGCGAGGCCTTCACCCAAGTGCTGGTGGACAGCCTCAAGGCCCAGGGCTTGGCTGCAGCCGAAGCCGTGGCCACCTCGTTCGCTTCGCCGCGCCGCCTTGGCCTGCACCTGACGCATGTGGCCGCCAAGGCCGCCGACCGTGCCGTGCAGCAAAAGCTGATGCCGGTGAGCGTGGCCCTGGACAAGGACGGCCAGCCCACCCAAGCCCTGCTGAAACGCCTGGGCGGCATGGGTCTGGACGCCAGCGCCGTGGCTCAGCTCAAGCGCGCACCCGATGGCAAGGCCGAAGCCTTGTTCCTGGACAGCATTCAGGCCGGCGCCACGCTGGCCGAAGGCGCGCAAAAAGCCTTGGACGAAGCGCTGGCCAAGCTGCCCATCCCCAAGGTGATGACTTATCAGCTGGCCGACGGCTGGAGCGATGTGAAGTTTGTGCGCCCCGCCCATGGCCTGGTGGCGCTGCACGGCAGCGAACTCGTGCCGCTGCAAGCCCTGGGCTTGACGGCCGGGCGCGAGACCCGCGGCCACCGCTTTGAGGCGCGGGTTGATCGCATCACGGTCGAGAGCGCCGACAGCTACGCCACTCAGCTGCGCGAGCAGGGCGCCGTGATCGCCAGCTATGCCGAGCGCCGTGCCGAAATCGTGCGCCAGCTCAATGCGGCGGCAGCCGTGCAAGGCTTGAGCCCGATTGAGGACGAGGCCTTGCTGGACGAGGTGAACTCCTTGGTCGAGCGCCCCAATGTGCTGACCTGCGAGTTCGAGCCCGAGTTCCTGGCGGTGCCGCAGGAATGCCTGATTCTGACCATGAAGGCGAATCAGAAGTACTTCCCCCTGCTGGACGCTGCGGGCAAGCTGACGCACAAATTCCTGGTCGTCTCCAATATCAGCCCGGCCGATGCCTCGGCCGTGATTGGCGGCAATGAGCGGGTGGTGCGCCCGCGCTTGTCGGACGCCAAGTTCTTCTTCGACCAAGACCGCAAGAAGTCGCTGGCCGAGCGGGTGTCAGGTCTTGCCAAGGTGGTTTATCACGGCAAGCTGGGCACGCAGGGTGAGCGGGTTGAGCGCGTGCGCGCCATCGCCAAGGCGATTGCCGCCTTGCTGGGCGGGGCCGAACTGAGCGCCCAAGTCGACCAGGCCGCCCATCTGGCCAAGGCCGATTTGTTGACCGATATGGTCGGCGAGTTCCCTGAGTTGCAGGGCATCATGGGCGGCTACTACGCCCGCCACGACGGGCTGGGCGATGCGGTGGCCATGGCCATCGAAGACCATTACAAGCCGCGCTTCGCCGGCGACGCCCTGCCGCGCAATGAGGCGGGCCTGGTGGTGGCCATGGCTGACAAGCTGGAAACCCTGGTCGGCATGTTCGGCATTGGCCAGCTGCCCACCGGCGATAAAGACCCGTTTGCGCTGCGCCGCCATGCCCTGGGCCTGGTGCGCATGCTCAGCGAGCGCGCTGGCACGCTGAGCCTGGATGCGCTGATCGCTGCGGCTGTGCCGGCCTTCGGTGCGCTGATTCAGAATCCTGCCGCGCCCCTGTCTGACTTCATCTTCGACCGCCTCTCCGGCAGCCTGCGCGAGCAAGGCTATAGCGCCCAGGAAGTGGACGCCGTGCTGGCCCTGCGCCCGCAAAGCCTGGGTGATATCAGCCAGCGCTTGGCGGCGGTGCGTGCTTTTGCCGCCTTGCCCGAAGCGGCCGCGTTGGCTGCGGCCAATAAGCGCATCGGCAATATCTTGAAGAAGAGCGAAGAGCCGGTCACGGCCAGCATCAACCCCGCCTTGCTGCAAGAAGCGGCCGAGCAGGGCTTGGCTGCGGCACTCGCCAAGGTCGGCCCGCAAGCCGATCAGCTGTTTGCCCAAGGTGACTTCACCGCCTCCTTGAGTGCGTTGGCCTCTTTGCGTGGCCCGGTCGATGCCTTCTTCGACGGCGTGATGGTGAATGCCGAAGACGCCGCTCTGCGCGCCAACCGTCTGGGCTTGTTGAAGAGCCTGCACGAGGCGATGAACCGGGTGGCCGATCTGGCCCGCCTGGCGGTCTAAACAGAACCTTGAGCCAAGCCCATGCCGATTCGCTCCGACCACAACACCCATCACCATCCCGTCAAGCTGGTCATCCTGGGGCGTGACGGGACGATCAACCAGTACCGCGACGACCACGTCAAGTCGATCGAGGAATTGCAGCCCCTGCCAGGGGCGCTGGAGGCGGTGGCGCGGCTCAACCAGGCCGGCTGGCAGGTCGTGATGGCCACCAACCAGCCCGGCATCGGCCGCGGCTTGCTGGACATGGCTTCGCTCAACGCGATTCACATCCGCCTCAATCAAATGCTGGCCGAGAAGGGCGGGCGCTTATCCGCCGCCTTCTTCTGCCCGCATACGCCGGAAGAAGGTTGCGACTGCCGCAAGCCCCTGCCCGGCCTGGTTTTGCAGATTGGCGAGCGCTTCGGCGTGGACCTGGCCACCGTGCATATGGTGGGCGCCAGCCTCGGTGATTTGCAAACCGCGCAGGCGGCAGGCTGCATGCCGCATCTGGTGCGCAGCGAACGGCTGGGCAATCTGAGCGACGAGCAGTTCGCCGCTCTGGCGGCGCAAGTGCCCGGCACCAAGGTACACGTCAATTTGAGTGCCTTTGCCGAAGGCCTGATCCAACAAGAACGCCGCAGCAAGGCCGATGCCCGCGGTGACCATGCAGCACAAGCCGATAGCGGCCCGGAGACCTGAGTTAATGCTTGCCACCCTTTTGTCCGCTCTGCGGTCCGCTCTGTTCCTGTTGTTCCTCATCGTCACGGTGATCCCTTGGGCCACCGCCGTTTTGTTGATTTCCATCTTCGCGCGCGGCAACACGGTGTACTGGGCCTGCGCGGGCTGGCTGCGCTTGTCGATCTACGGCGCGCGCTATATCTGCGGCGTGCAGTGGCGCATCCAGGGTGAGCACAACCTGCCCAGCGCCGCCGACACCACCTCGGGCGTGGTGCTGCTGTCCAAGCATCAAAGCACCTGGGAGACTTTTGCCTACCCTGGCTTGATGACGCACCCTCTGGCCTATGTGTTCAAGCGCGAGTTGCTGTATGTGCCCTTTTTCGGCTGGGCCATGGCGCGCATGGACATGATCCATATCGACCGCAGCAAGCGCAGCCAGGCCTGGAGCAAGGTGGCCGAGCAGGGTAAGCGCCTGACGGCGATGGGCCACTGGGTCATCATGTTCCCGGAAGGCACGCGCATCGCGCGCGGCAAGAAGGGTGAGTACAAAACCGGCGGCACCCGTTTGGCCATCGAGGCCGGCGTGCCGGTGGTGCCCATCGCGGCCACGGCTGCGCGCTGCTGGCCGCGCAAGACCTTTTTGCTGCGCCCCGGCGTGGTGGACATCTCCATTGGCAAGCAAATCCCCTCGGTGGGCCGCGAGCCCGGCGAGATGATGCGCGAGGTGGAAACTTGGATCGAGGCCGAAATGCGCCGCCTTGATCCCGAGGCCTACGGCCCGGAGTCCGCAGACGCTGCAGGGCTTGCAAAGGCCGAAAAGGCAAAGGCCTGAGTGCAGGACAAGCGGCATGCGCAAGCGCCTCGCCCAACTCTTGCAGGATGCGCAGCTGTCCTTGTTCGGGCCTGAGGTCTTGAGCACACCCGCGACGCCCACGCCCGTCTTGGCGGCCCAGCACTTGCCCAACCCGCGTGCGCAGCGCGAGTTGCGCCTGGGCGAGCAGCGCGTGGCCTATGAGCTCAAACGCGCGCGCCGGCGCAGCATCGGCTTTGTGGTTGGCTCTGAAGGCTTGCGGGTCAGTGCGCCGCGCTGGCTGCCGCAAGAAGACATTGAACGCGCCCTGGTGCAGAAATCGGACTGGATTCTGCGCAAACTGGTCGAGCAGCGCGAGCGCGCGCGGCGCGTGGAAGCCGCACGCATCGAGTGGCGCGATGGCGCCAGCCTGAACTTCCTTGGCACCCGCCTGACCCTGCGGCTGGGCGCGGCGCAAGCCGGTGTGAACCTGGATGAATCGGCGCAGCTGCTGCATTTGCACCTGCCGGTCTTGAGCAGCGAGGACGAGGTGCGCGAGGCCGTGCAAGCTTGGCTGAAGCGGCGCGCGCGCGCGCTGTTTGAGCCGCGCTGCGCTCACTTTGCCGCGGCCTTGGGCGTGCAGATGACGTCACTGCGCCTGAGTTCGGCGCAAACCCGTTGGGGCAGCGCCAGTGCCGATGGCTCGATCCGCCTGAACTGGCGCTTGATCCACTTCAGCCCGGCCATCATCGACTATGTGGTGGCGCATGAGCTGGCGCATTTGCGCGAGATGAATCACAGCCCGCGCTTCTGGGCGGTGGTTGCTTCGGTCTTGCCCGACTTCGAGCGCGCCCGCGCTCAGCTGCGCGAAGAATCCATCATTGCCGAGTAGGCATTGCGCTCATGTCGGGCCCGGCAAGGCCTGACCCTCTCCTCCTTTTTTCCTCCAATTCCCCCCTTTTGGGGGTGGTTGCTCCAGCGTGCGTTCGCGTGCACACTGCGCGGCAACGCTGTCAACGCGCTGGAGAGACTTCACAAGCTGAAGTCATCGGAGGTGAGCAGGCCTTTGCAGTCAGGCCCTGCTTGCGGGAACGTCAAAGAAGAAGACTGCATGCCGCCGCTGGGGTTCACGCCTCAGCGGCGGCACTACTTCTGGGCTGCACTTTGCAATTCAGTTTTGCCCCTCAGCGATGCACTTCAGCTTTGTGCTGAAGGTTGGCGCCTCAGTTCGTGCTGAAGCGGTAAATGCCATCCGCATCCAGGCGGCGCTGCAGACGGCCCTGCAACCACAAGGCATTCAGATGCGCCACCGACTCGCCCATGGCGAAAGTGGTCTGGTGCAGATCGAGCTTGCGTTTGAACAGCAGGTCCAGCAGCTCCGCCGCGTGGCAGGGCTTGGCGGCACAGGCCTGCATCACATCGGCCAGGCGTTCATCGTGGTGCTCCAGCAATTGATCCACACGGGCGTGCAGGCCGCTGAAGGGCTTGCCATGCGCGGGCAGCACCAAGGTGTCGGCCGGCAGCATCAGCATCTGGCGGATCGAGTCGAGGTAGAGCGTCAGCGGGTCGGCCTCGGGTTCCACATCCACCACGCTGACATTGGTGGAGATGCGCGGCAGCACCATATCGCCGGAGATCAGCAGGCTCAAATCCGGGCAATGCAGGCTGATGTGCTCGGGCGCGTGGCCGTAGCCGGTGATGCAGTGCCAGCTGTGCCCGCCAATCTGGAGTTGCAGGCCATTCATCAGGCGCCGGAAGCTGGCCGGCACGCTGGGCACCATGCTGGGGTAGTAGCTGCTGCGGCCGCGGATCTTGGCCAGCGATTCTTCATCGACCAGGCCATGGCTGGCGAAGAAGGCCGCCGCGCTGTGCCCGCCCATGCCCACGGTAGAGCCGCTGGCCAGCCGGGCCAAGTGGAAATCGGTCGCGCTGATCCACAAGCGGCATTGCCATTTCTCGGTCAGCCAGGCGGCCAGGCCGATGTGGTCGGGATGGAAGTGGGTGACGATGACACGCAGCACCGGCAGGCCCGCCAGTTCGGTGGCAAACACCTGCTCCCAAAGCGCTTGCGTGGCCGGGTTGGCGACGCCGCAGTCGACGATGGTCCAGCCCGCTTGACCATCAATCTCATCGCGCAGCAGCCATAGATTGATGTGGTCCAGAGCAAAGGGCAGTCCCATGCGCAGCCAGCGCACGCCGGGCGCCAACTCCAGGGTGGCACCAGGGGCGGGCAGGGCGTCGCCCAAGGGGTAGTGCAGTTCGGACTCGCGGGAATTGGCCATGGTGGTCTTGTCTTGTCGCTGTTGGCTTGTTGTGCGGCAGGTAAACTGCCGTTGACGTTAACGTCAATGTCCACTCAGTTTAGCCAGCATCCCATGACTTCCAACGCAAACCCCGCCACCGCTGCATGTGTTGCTGAAGGGCAGGCGCGCTTATTCACCATCACCGAGCTGGCGGCCGAGTTCGACATCACCCCGCGCGCGATTCGTTTCTACGAAGACATGGGCCTGCTGGAGCCCACTCGCTCGGGCCGCAACCGCGTCTATTCGCACCGCGACCGCACCCGCCTCAAGCTGACGCTGCGCGGCAAGCGCCTGGGCCTGACCCTGCAAGAAATCAAGCAGCTGGTGGACATGTACGACGCCAAAACCGGCGCCGCCCCGCAGCTCAAGGCCTTTCTCGAAGTGCTGCGCCAGCACCGCCGCCAACTTGAGCAGCAGCTCGACGACATCGAAGTCACCCTGGCCGAGATCAGCCAGCATGAGCAGCGCTGCGTGAGCTTGCTGAAGGACAGCGCGGCGGCCTGAGGCTGGGTTTTCTCAAGCAAGCGCGCGGTTGAGGCGAGGTGCCGCTCGCCGCTGATCGGGGCAATTTTCCCTGGTCGATGCGAGGCTCATCACGCCGCTGGCGTCTGGTTGGCGGGTTATTCTGGTGCGGCGTTTTTTGGGCTGCCGACGAGATAACACGATGACACTTGGGCCACTTTCTTTTCCATCAAGACTTCGCTTGAGTCTGGCTTTTCTGGCCTTGAGCGTGCTGCCTTTTGCAGCCAGGGCCGCCAATGCCGCGACACCGCCGGCGCCCGGTCAGGTCACCGAACCTGCCATCGCTCCGGCGCAGCCCCGCCTTCCACCCTTGATTCAAGCGCGCGGGTCGGAGCTCGCCATCGAGCTGACGCGTGCCGATCTGCGCACCCAGGTACGCGGCAGCGTGGCCACCACCTTGCTGACCCTGACCTTCACCAACCCCAATTCGCGGGTGCTGGAGGGCGAGCTTCAGTTCCCCTTGCGTGAGGGGCAAACCGTGCAGGCCTTCTCACTTGAAATGGCCGATGGCAGCATGATGAAGGCCGTGCCCGTGCCCAAAGCGCGTGGCCGCGAGGTCTTTGAAACGGTCGTGCGCCAACGGGTTGACCCCGCGCTGCTGGAGCAAACCGCGGGTGAGCAGTTCAAGCTGCGCATCTACCCCCTGGCGCCTAAGAGGCCGCGTCAGGTGCAAATTGAGCTGCAGGAATGGCTGCCCGTCGGCAATGACGGCCGCCAGCATTTGCGCCTGCCGCTGAATTTTGCGGGCACGCCCGCCCAGGCCTTGCAAGTGCAGGTGAGCCTGCCAGCCGTTCAAGCTCAACAGATAAGCCTGGGGGAGGGCTTGGCCGCGGCGGATGTGCGAACCGAGGGTGATAGCACTTTGGTCAGCCTGCAAAGAGCGGCCTTTCTAGCCTCGTCTGAGCAGTTGACGTCTGAGGGCCTTGCCTGGCCTGCTGTGCAGCGCGACACCGTGCTCACCAGCCGCATCGAGGGCCGCGGCTATATGCATGCCGAACTGCAAGTGCCCAGCCAAACGCTGGCACGCGCCAAACCGGAGCACATTGCCCTGGTGTGGGATGCCTCCGGTTCCGGCCTTCGCCGCGACCACGCGCGTGAGTTTCAATTGCTGGCGGCGCTGTTCAAGTGGCAGCCCCAGGCCACCGTGCATCTGCGCGTGGTGCGCGACGCCGCCGAACCGCTGCGCCAATTTGCGGTCAGGGACGGCGACTGGCGCCTACTGCGTGAAGCGCTGGAGGCCACCGCCTATGACGGTGCTAGCAACGCTGCGCTCTGGTCAGAACCCATCCCCATGCCCGCCGGCAAGGGGCTGACCTTGCTGTTTTCTGATGGCTTGGGCAACTGGGGCGATAGCCCCGCCGAGCCGGCAAAAGATGGCCCGGCGGCCTTTGCCGTCAATGCCAGCACCACGGCCAACGCGCTGTACTTGCGCCAATGGGCCGAGCGCCGTGGCGGCGTCTTGCTCGACCTGTTCAGGCAAGAGCCTGCGCAAGCTTTAGGGGCCGTGCAGCAGCAAAGCCTGCGTCTGGCCCGCGTCGAAGGCGAGGGCTTTGCCGATTGGGCCGTCCCGTCGCGCTACCCCGAAGATGGCCGCATGCTGATCGCCGCGCGCCTCACAGCCGCGAGCGCCACGCTGGATCTTGTGTTTGAGGGCGCCAATGGACAAACCCAGCGCAAGGCGCTGACCCTGCAAGCCCCACCGCCATCCGCGGAAGGCGCATCCGACTTTGCGGCCAAGCGCTGGGCGCAGCTGCGTGTGGCCGAGATGCTTGGCCAAGCGCATTTGCACAAGGCCGAGATTCAAAGCTTGGGCCAGCGCTTTGGCATCGTCACGCCAGAAACCTCGCTGATTGTTCTGGAGTCCTTGGCGGACTTCATTCGCTTCGATATCACCCCGCCCGCCGGTCCGTGGCGGCAAGCGTTTCTTGAGCAGCGAGAGCGGGGCCAGTCGGCCAAGTTGGCCAGCAAGACTCAGCGACTGGACGCCTTGGCTCAGCGCTTTGCCGAGTTTGAGGCCTGGTGGGCCAAAGACTTCCCGAAGAAGGCGCGACCGGCCTCCAAGCATGCGCCCCTGGAAGGGATCGAGGGCGAGCGAGGCGTTCCGCCGCCCCCGCCGCACTTTGCGCGCCCACCTGAGCTCATGCTGAGCCCGCCCCCTGCAATGGCTGCGCCAGCACCTGCGCCTATGGCTGCGCCTGCGCAAGCCTTCTCTGCCGACCCCAACTCGGCCCGCGAACGCAGTGGCGTTGTTGCGGCTCCCCAGCGCCAAGGCCAGGCAGTGACCACCATCCGCCTGCAAGCCTGGGTACCCGACACGCGCTACCAAAAGCGCTTGGCCGAAGCGCAGGCCCAAGATCGCTACGCCATCTATTTGGACGAGCGCCCGCAGAATGCGGCCAGCACGGCCTTCTTCCTGGATGCCGCCGAAGTGTTCAAGGCCAAGGGTCAGCTCGATCTGGCCTTGCGCGTGCTGTCAAACCTGGCTGAAATCGAGGCCGAAAACCGCAGCGTGCTGCGCATCCTGGCCTATCGCTTGCAAGAGATGGGTGCCAAGGCCGAAGCCCTGCGGGTCTTGCGCCGGGTGGCTGAGATCGCGCCAGACGAGCCCCAGTCCTCACGCGATCTGGGCCTGGCCTACGCGGCCAACGGCCAGTACCAAAAGGCGATTGAAGCCTTGTGGGAAACCGCCACCGGCCAATGGGATGCACGCTTTCCCGATATCGACCTGATCGCCCTCAATGAACTCAACGCCATTGCTGCTCAGCATCCTGGGCTGGACACGGCCATCATCGATCCCCGCCTGCAGCACAACCTCCCGCTCGATCTGCGCGTGGTGCTTGCTTGGGACGCCGACAATGTGGACTTGGACCTGTGGGTGAAGGATCCCAACGGCGAATGGGTGAGCTACGCGCAGCCCCTGAGCTACCAAGGGGGGCGTATCTCGCGTGACGCCGTGCGGGGTTATGGGCCCGAGGTGTACTCGCTCAAGGTGGCCAAGCCCGGGCGCTACGAAGTGCGCGCCAAATTCTTTGGTAGCAGCCGCCAAGTCATCAGCGGTGCGCCCAGCTTGATGCTGCAACTCAGCACCGGCTTTGGCAGCAAGAAGCAGCAAGACCGCCAGGTGATTCTGCGGCTGCAAAATCCCAGGGACGAAATCTTGGTCGGCACCTTTGACGTCGGCCTGCCCACTCAGACCAAGCCCTGAGTGCTTTGCACCCCGCATGGGGCCGCCGCCACGGTCCTGCTGAGATTTGCCTGGGGGGCTGCTGCTAGTTTCGCCACGGCGCAGCGCCATGCCGTGCGACTTGCTCAGGCCGGCCCACGCTGGCCCATGCACAAGGCCAGCGCGGCCCACCAGTCCTGCTCCTGCACCGGCTTGCAAAGCCAGCCGGCATCGGGCTGCGGCGGCAAGTGGCGGCTGCAGCACAGCACGCGCATCTGTGCGTGGCGGCTGCGCAAGCCCGCCAGCGCCTGGATCAAGTCGCCCGGCAAGCCATCGGGCTCGACGACCAGCAGGTCCAGTGGGGCGTCGATTTGCATCGCCTCATCCAGGTCGGCGGCCTGCAGACAGTCGAAGCCCGCCAGGCTCAGGCGTTCGGCCAAGGCTTCGCGGGCGGTCTCGCAGGGGTCGAGCACCAGCGCGCACAAGCCCTCGCCGATGCTGATCTGGCGTAGCAGCGGCGGCCACAGCACTTCGTCTTCGGCCGCCAGCTGAAGGGGCAGGTCAAAGCTGAATTCGCTGCCTTCACCGAGCTGGCTGCACACGCGGATGTCCCCGCCCATGGCCTGCACCATCTGGCGCGCGATGCTCAGGCCCAAGCCCAGGCCCGGCAGATGGGCGCTGGCGCTGGCGCGTACAAAGGGCTCGAACAGCCACGGCAGGTCTTCAGCTGCGATGCCGCTGCCTTGGTCGCTGACGCGCAGTTGCAACCGCGCGGGCGCGTCGGACTCGGTGCCGGCGTGCACGACGATGGCGCTGTCGCGGCTGAACTTGGCGGCGTTGGAGAGTAGGTTGAAAAGCACTTGCCGCAGGCGCTTGGCGTCCAGCTCAACGACGGTGGGCAGTTCCGCAGCCAAGCGCAATTCGATATGACAGCCGGCGCTGCGGGCCAGGCCCTGCGCTTGCTCCACCGTGTCGTGCAAGAGCCCGTGCAAATAGACCGGCGCGGGCAGGATCTCCAGCACGGCGCTGCTTTCCGGCGCTTTGGCGAAGCGCTGCAGCTCGTCGATCATGTCCAGTAGCAGCAGGCCGCTGCGCTCGATGGCGCGGCGGTCAGCGTCAAAGGCCTGGTCGACCCGCATCTCACGCGCGACATGGACGACCGAGGCCAGGGGGGCGCGCAGATCGTGGCCGATATAGCCCAGCAGCCGACCCTTGGCCGCATCGCTGGCCTGGGCGTGCCGGGTGGCTTGGGCCAGCGCCTTGGTGCGCTCCACCACAGCGGCTTCCAGCCCGCGTTCATAGCGTTGGTGTTGCTTGTGAAAACGCTGCATCAAGGCGATCAGCACCAGCAAACAGCCCAGCTCCATCATCAGCGGCGGCGCGTAGTCGCTCAAAGGCCCGTGGGGCCACAGGCCCAGCAGTCCCAGATAACGCGGCAGCATGCCCAGGGCCTGGGTACCCAGGGCCAGCAACCAGACCAAGGCCAGGCGCTGGCCCGCGCGAGCGGCTTGCACGCAGGCCAGCAGCAGACCCAGCAGCATGCAGCTGTTAAGCAGCGAATTGCTGATCGTGCCCAGGCGGTAGTCGCCAACCAGGCATAGGCCAAGGGTGAGCAGGCCGAGCCAGGCGATCAGGTTCAGCCCGCGATGCAGGCGGGGTTGGCGCCGGCGCAGGTGAAGCAGGCGGCGCACCGCCAGCCATTGGCACAGCACGGCAAGGCCGCCCAAGGTGGCCAAGCTGCGAGTGGCCCAGTCGGTAGCGTTGGGCCACAGAATCATGAAACTGGTGCCGCGCATGCCTGACTCATACAGAATGGCCAGCAGCATATGGGCGGCGATATAGATCGCGGCAGGCTCGCGCAGCACATGGGTGGTCATCACCGCCAGCAGCATCAGGAACAGGGAGACACCGACCAGGACCCCGTCCACCCACAGGCCGCCAGGGAATCGAACTTGCAGGGCGTGCGGATCCCAAAGCGTTGCCTCCAGCGCCACTGAGCTGCGGCTGGCAACACGCAGCAACAAGGTTTGCGTCTGGCCGGGCGCCAGTTGCACGATGAAGGCGCTTTCCCGCATGGCTAGCTTACGCGCGCCAAAGGGGTGGCTGGTGCCCGCGTGGCTCACTTGCCAATGGCCGTCGGCTTGCTGGCGATACAGCGCTACTTCCTCCAAGCGGGCCGGTTCGATCAGCAAATGTCGGCTCAGGCTTTGGGTGCCCGGGTTGTGAAGCCGCAGGCGCAGCCAATAGGCCGAGCCGCTATAGCCCGGGTGCTTGTCGCTGCTTTGCATGGGGCGAAAGCGCTGGTGCTGCGCATCTTGCGGGCCCAGGCGCGCGCTGGGGTCTACCCAAATCTGCAGATAGGGCAGCAGTTTCAGCTGCTCCTGATCTTGCGCTTGCAGCTGCAAGATAGCTTGCGGCGAGGGCAGAGCCGCGCCAGTGTTTGCTTGCTGTGCTTGAGCGTGGCCGTTGAAGAACGCCGCGACGAGGAGTAGGCCGAGCACTTGTGTGCGCAGAAGCTTGCGCAGCAGGCTGCTCAACACTGATCAGCCTGTGGCGCCACCTTCTCGTGCTCAGCATCCCCGCCAAGCGCGCTGGCTGGCCCCCCTTGCTCACGCAGGCCCTGGCGATAGGCCTGCGGGCTCATGCCTGTGCGCTCTCGAAACGAGGTGGCGAAATTGCCGGGGTTGCCAAAACCCACGGTGAAGGCGATCTCCTGCACCGACATGGCGGTGTCGGCCAGCAAGCGCTGCCCGGTGCTGACTCGCTCATCGCGGATAAAGCCCGAGATGGTTTGCCCCAGATGCTCGCGGAACAGGGCCAGCAGGCGCTTCTCGTGCAGGCCCACTTGCCGAGCGATCTGGGCCACCGAGGGCGTCTCACTCAAATGCGCGCGGATGTACTGGGCGGCAGCCTGCACCAGCAGTTCGTCCGGGTTGCGGACGGGCGCCGTAGCGGCAGACTCATCGACCGTGGGTTGGCGAATCTGTGCGGCCAAGCGCAGATGCACACGCACCCGAGCCAGCACTTCCTCGGGATGAAACGGCTTGCTGATGAAATCCACCGCGCCTAGTCCCAGCCCTTGGATGCGCCGTTCGGGGGAGTTGTGCGCGCTCAAGAAAAGCACAGGAACGGCGCAAGTCAGCGGGTCAGCCTTGAGCAGGCGACACAGGGCGTAACCGTCCATATCCGGCAGGCCAATGTCCAGCAACACCAGATCGGGCTGCAAGGCCTGGGCTCGCTGCAGGCCGGCCTGCCCGTTGTGGGCCAGAGCAAGACGGAAGTCAGGTTGCAAAAGCTGGTTGAGCCAGCGCAGCTCCTCGGGCTTGTCGTCCACCAGCAGGATCAGGGGGGGCACCAGCGCCGAGCCCGATATGGGCGCCTGGGTGGTGTGCAGAGTATCGGGTGTGCTGGCTGTGCTGATGGTCTCGTACATAGGGGGCGAATTGTCGGGCATGAGGGCCACCCGAGTAGGCCCGCAAGCAGGCGGTCCGCCGCTTGATTTGTGCGATGTGCGCACTTCTTCTTCGCTGGAGAGCCGCTTTCTCGCCGCTATTCGTTTTGCCAAGACCGGTGGGCAATTTGCCAAAGGCTTGCCCCTCGGCACGGGCCGATAAAGCGGGCTGATAACACCGACATCGACCGACTCCCATGAAGACAACAATGCAAAAGAAGCGACTGCGCGCCTGCCTGGGCGTCACCTTGGGCCTGCTGGCGGCCACGTCGCTGGTACAGGCTGCGCCCGACGCGGGCCAGTTGCTCAATGAGCAGCAGCGCCTGAACAAGCCTGGCCAGCAGCCGGCCAACAAGCCCGCGCTATTGGAAAGCGAGGCCGCACAAGCCGCGCAATCCGGCGGCTTCAAAGTGCAGATCAAGCAGGTGCGTTTCACCGGGACTGAAGGTCTGGTGAGTGAGGCTGATCAGCAAGCCTGGGTGGCCGATCGCCTGGGCCGCTCGCTCAACCATGCTGAGTTGCAGGCGCTCGCCGCCCGCGTCACGGCCCAATTGCAGGCACGCGGTTTCATGCTGGCGCGAGCCTATCTGCCGCCGCAAGACCTCAGCGAAGGTGTGCTGGAGATCGCCGTGCTGGTGGGCCGGCTGGAGTCGGGTGCCGGCCGGGTGCAAGTGCTCGGCAAAGACGCCGGCCTGAACACCCGCTTGATGGCCATTGCCAACGCCGCCATGCCGGCAGGTGCGGTGCGCGGCGAGCAGATTGAGCGCGCCATTCTTTTGATCAACGATGTGCCAGGCGTCAGCGCCCGCGCCACCCTGGACAAGGGCGTGGAGCCGGGCACGAGCCGGGTCATCATCACGGCCGAAGAGCTGCCCACCCTGAGCGGCAGCGTGCTTGCCGACAACTTCAGCAACCGCTACACCGGCGCGGTGCGCGTGGGGGCGCAAGGCTTCTGGAACCGCCCCTTGGGCCTGGAAGATGTCGCCAGCCTGAGCCTGAGCGCCAGTGAAGGCACACAGCAGGCGGCACTGAGCTATGGCTTTGCGCTGAACCCCGCCGGCCTGCGCGCCAATCTGGCGGGCTCTTATCTGCGCTACAAGGTCGGCCAGGAGCTGGACCGCCTCGATCTGCGCGGTTCTGCCCAATCGCTGACGGCGGGGCTGAGCTATCCCTTGCTGCGCGGCCGTGAACAGAATCTGTGGCTGAGCCTGGATGCGGAACGCAAGCAGTTGAGTGACCAGGCCCTGGGCTTGTCGCTGCGCGAGCGCCGCCTGCACCGCCTGGGCGCTGGCCTGAGCGGGTCCGCTTGGGATTCCGTGTTGGGCGGCGGCCTCAACGAGTTCAGTGCTGGACTGAGCATCGGCCAGGTCAATCTGGCCGCCAACGCTGGGGATCAAGCGGCGGACGCCTTGAGCGCGCGCACCCAGGGCGGTTTCCACAAGCTGAGCTGGCGCCTGGCGCGCAGCCAAAGCGTGGCCGCGGGTTGGGGCTTGAGCGGCCTGAGCGTGTATGCCGCGCTCAATGGCCAGCAGGCTTCGCGCAATCTCGATTCGTCGGAGAAGTTCATGCTGGGTGGCCCCAGCGGCGTGCGTTCCTACGCCGTCGGCGAGGCGGTGGGTGACAGCGGCTGGGTCTTCAACGGCGAGCTGCGTCAGGACTTCATGTTCCATGGCGATGTGCGCGCGCAAGCCCTGGCCTTTGTGGATAGCGGCAGCATCACGCAGCACGCCAGCCCCTGGGTCGGCTCATTGCTGGGCCAGCCCAATAGTTACTCACTGCACGGCGTGGGCCTGGGCCTGAACTTGTTCGCGCAGTCATGGAGTGTGCGCACTGGCGTGGCCCGCGCGCTGGGCGAGAACGCCGGCCGCAACCCGGCCACCGGCCTGGAAGCTGATGGCCGCCAGGAGCGCTATCGCCTGTGGGTGCAGGTGCAGGCGCGCTTCTGAGGCTTGGCCCAAGCGCCAAAAGGCCAAACCGCTCAAGCAAAAAACAAAGAATTCTGAGGATTACACGCAATGAAAAAAGCCTCCATGAACCACGCCTATCGCCTGGTTTGGAATGAAGTCACCGGCACTTATGTGGCCGTCGCCGAACACTGCAAAGGCCGCGGCAAGCGCGCCAGCAGTGGCCTCTTGGCCAGCGTCTTGCTGGCCGGTGCGGCCCATGCCGCAGGCGCCGGGGCCGGGCCTGATCCCAGCTTGCTGGCCAGCGCCTTGCCCAAGGGCGCGCAACTGGCTGGTGGCCAAGCCACGGTGACGCAAAACGGCAATCAGCTGACGGTGCAGCAGCAGAGCCAGCGCGCTATCCTGAACTGGCAAGAGTTCAATATCGGCGACAAGTCCAAGGTCACGTTCGCCCAGCCCAATGCGCAAGCGATCGCGCTGAACCGCATCACTGGTGGCGCACCGACACAGATCCAGGGCGAGTTGAGTGCTAACGGTCAAGTTTGGCTGATCAACGCCAGCGGCGTGGTCTTCGGAAAAGGCGCGCAAGTCAATGTGGGCGGCCTGGTGGCCAGCAGCCTGAACATCAAGGATGCCGACTTCATGGGCGGCAAAGCCAGCTTCGCTGCGGAAGGCGTGGCAGGCAGCGTGGTCAATCTAGGTCAGATCCAGGCCCAGGGCGGCGTGGTGGCCTTGCTGGCCCCCGTGGTGCGCAATGAAGGCAGTGTGGCTGCCGGCCAGGTGCTGATGGGCGCAGGCGACAAGATGGCCTTGGACTTCGGCCGCGACGGCTTGGTGTCCCTGGCGATCGAGCGCGCCGCGCTGGACGCGCTGGTGGACAACAGCGGCCAGATCGCGGCCGGCACGGTGGTCTTGAGCGCCCGCAGCGCCAACGCCTTGCAGGCCAGCGTGGTCAATAACAGCGGCGTGATCGAGGCGAAAAGCCTGGTGGCGCGCGGCGGCCGGATCTTGCTCGACGGTGGCGAGCAAGGCGAGGTGCATGTCAGCGGCCGCCTGGACGCCAGCTCTGGCGCTGCCCAGGGCGGCACGATCACGGTGCAAGGCGAGCATCTGCGTCTGGACGGCGGCGCTCAGTTGGACGCCAGCGGCGCCACGGGCGGCGGCCAGATCCAGGTCGGCGGTGGCTGGCAAGGTAAGGACGCTAATGTGCGCAATGCCACGAGCGTGCAGGCCGATGCCAGCGTGCAGGCCAAGGCCGATGCTGTCGACGTCGGCAAGGGCGGTGAGGTGGTGTTCTGGTCCGATGACAAGACCCAGTTCGCCGGCAATATCTCGGTGCGCGGCGGCGCGCAGGGCGGCGACGGTGGCCGCGCGGAGGTGTCGGGCAAGCAGGTCCTGCAGTACAGCGGCCGCACGGATGCGCGCGCAGCCAAGGGCCGGACGGGCGATTTGCTCTTGGACCCCTCCACCTTGGAGATCAGTGGTGGCGGCAGTGGATCGGGTTCGCTGAGCGGCTCGCAGGTGTTTGAGAAAGACATCGAGGCCCAGAACGCCAATGTGCTGCTGCAGGCGACGGGCGACATCCTGGTCAATGATCTGTTCCTCAATGGTGGTGACGGCAAGATCAGCATGCAGTCCAATGTGAGCCTGCGCATCGAAGCCGGCACAGGCAATGGTGGGCAATTGACACCGCCAGCGGGGCTGAGTGATGGCTCATTCGCCGCTTACACCGACTTGATGTTTGCCAACGCCGCCAACACGTTGGAGGTCTCGGGTACGGGCAGTTTGATGCTGGTTGCGGGTGCGACCAATAGCGGTCGTGTCTTGAATACTCCCAAGCTGATTGCTCACGGCACGGGCAGCAATGTGGGCACTTTGCCGACGCACAACGTCAACGCTCCCGGCAGCGGTTCGCCGGCTGCGGCCTCGATCACCCTCTTTGGCGCAGACGGCGCCACGGTGGGCGGGGCCATTCAGACGCAGGGCGGCTATGTCCGTATCTGGGCCGACTCCGACAATGGCGGCGCCGGCTTTTTCACCTTGAATGCGCCTGTCACCACCCATGGTGGCAACTTTTACGTCTCCACCGGTAGCGGTGACGTGACGCTGAACTCCAGCATGGTGCTGGACGCCGGTCGTATCTTCTTCAGGGGTGACGGCGGCTATACCAATGGCAACAAGATCCTGGCTGGCTTGCTCTCGGTCAGCGGCGATGTCAATGTGGACACGCCGTTCATCTTCCGGGGTGGGGCCAGCATCCACACCGACGGCAATATCAACTTCGGCGCCGTCAACATCAATATGGACACCGGCACCGGTGTGCTGACCCTGCGCGCCAACAAGATTGACTGGGGCACAGCGACCCTGAACAACCTCAGCACCGCTTCGCTGCGTTTGGAGCCCGCCACGGCTAGCACCGATATGGTCTTGGGCGACGCCAATGGCTTTGCGTCAAAGGCCACCCTGGACAAGCTGCCAGGCATCAAGAACCTGACCGTTGGCCGGGAAGACGGCACCGGCACCATCAGTGTGCCGAGCGACTTTGATGGCAAGGCCTCCGGGCATTTCGAGATGGTCAACAAGACGGTGGAAATCACCGCCGGCAAGCTGATCAATACCTTGGGTGACATCACCCTCACCGGCGACACCATCAACATCAGCCAAGCGGTTGATGCGAAGAATGGCGCGGGCAAGGTCACCATCCGCCAGATGACGGCCTCGAACGACTTGCATCTGGGCACTGGCTTGAACAATGCCACCCTGGGTCACGTCAACGCCGCCACGCTGGCTGTGGGCCGTGAAGATGGCGGCAATCTGGTGTTCGACAGCGACATCAGCACCACCGCCACCAGCGTTCATTTGCTGAGCGGCCAGCAAGTCATCGGCCGTGACGGCGGCGTGGCCGCAGAGAATCTGGCTGTGACTGCCGGTGGCGGCGCGGTGCTGAGCGACAGCAGCTTCAATTTCAAGAAGTTGGCGCTGAAGGTCGGTGGTGACACCGATGTTCGCAGCAGTACGGCCGATTGGGCGCTGGGCGCGGTGGATGGACTCAATGGCCTGAGCATCAATGCCGGCAAGAATGTCAACGTCGCCTTGAATGCAAGCGGGCAGCTGAACTTGAAGGCCCCCATTGCCTTCAATAGCACTAACAGCACGCTCCAGTTGCAAGCCGGGACGGGCTTTCTTGCTGCTGATGCAGGGGGCATGGCCGCAGTCAGCGGACAGTCCAATGCCACGGTCGAGTTCACTCTGGCTGGTGCCCATGCTTCGTTTGAGCTTGGCGGCCAAAGCGCCCAGCTGAGCGAGAGGAGCGTCCAAGCCTTCGATGCCATCCAAGTGATGCGAGTCAAAGCCACGGACGACGATGTGAAGCTGGCAGGCTTGACCGTGTTCGTGAGTGATCGCCTGGAGGTGGCCGGCCGCACCTTGGTGCAGCAGGGCACGCAGCGCGTCGGTTCTGGAAGCCTGTTCCTGTCGGCCGAGCAAGCGGGGTTGCAACTGAATCAAGCGCTCTCGGCCGGTGGCACGATGTCTTTGAATGACAAGGCTGGCGCGGGCATTGCGGGCAGTGGGCGGATCAGCGCCCCCAAGCTGGCGCTGCGCAGTAGCGGTGGCGATGTGGCCCTGAACAGCAGCGTGCATCACGTGGGCGAGATCGCGGCCGATGTGGGCAGCTTGCAGTTCAATACGGGTCGCAGCCTGACTGTGGGCCGCGCCGATGGGCTGGACGGCATTCACGCTGCACGCACGGTGGATGTGCGCGCCCAAGGCGCGGCTTCGGACATTGTGTTGAAGCAAGCCGTCAAGGCGGATAACGCGAGCGCCGCGGCCACACCGCTATTGCTGGCCGCAGGCCGCAACTTCCGCAACGAGGCGGGTGCGCAAGCCCTGCAAGCCACGGCAGGCCACTGGCATGTCTACTCGACCACGCCAACGGCTGACGAACGTGGCGGTCTGGCCTATCAGTTCAAGCAGTATCAAGCGACGACGAGCAGCACCGTGCTGGGCACCGGCGACGGCTTCCTCTACACCGTGGCGCCCAAGATCAGCGTGAGCCTGCAAGGCACGACGAGCAAGGTCTACGACGGCAAGACCGAGGCCACGCTGGGCGCTGGCAACTTTGCCCACAGCGGCACCATCGACGGCGACCAAGTGGCGTATACCGTGGGCGGCCAAGCGCGCTATGGCAACAAAAATGTGGGGCAGAGCAAGCAGGTCAGCGTCGACGGCATCGTTCTGGGTCAAGCGAGCAATGGCACTGTTGCCGTGTACGGCTATGCCTTGCAAAGCGACACCGCCAGCGGCGCCATCGGCGAGATCACGCCCAAGCACATTGGCGCGGCGATCGGTTCGGTCAAAGACAAGGTCTATGACGGCAAGCTGAGCGCTGAATTGGGCAAGGTGAGCCTGCAGGGCTTGGTGCTTGGCGACGAGGTTCAAACCAGTGGCGGTGCGGCCAGCTTTGCCAACAAGAATGTCGGCAAAGACAAGGCGGTCAGCATCGCCGGCCTGAGCCTGATCGGCGCCGACGCGGGCAATTACAGCTTTGACAGCGCCACCCAGGCCAGCATCACGCCCAAGAGCGTGTCGGTGGCCGATGTGAAGGTGTCGACCAAGGTCTACGACGGCACGACCAGCGCCCAAGTCAGCGGCGGCCAATTGGCCGGCGGTGTGGATGGCGAACAATTGGGCTTCAATCTGAGCGCCGAGTTCCTCAACAAGAACGCCGGCGTGGCCAAGGACGTGAATGTCAAGCTGGCCTTGAGCGGCGCCGACGCCGGCAACTATCAACTGGCCAGCGACAGCGTCGTCGCCAAAGGTGACATCACGCCCAAGACCGTGACGGCGGGCGCTGTTGCCGTTGCGACCAAGGTCTACGACGGCAATCGCCAAGCCGAGGTGACCGGCGGCAAGCTGCAAGGCTTGATCGACGGCGACCAGGTCGATACAAGCCGCAGCGGTGAGTTTGCCGACAAGAACGCCGGCAAAGCCAAGGACGTGGCGGTGACGCTGGGCTTGGCCGGTGCCGACGCCGGCAACTATCAGCTGGCCGGCGCGCAAGTGCAGGCCAAGGGCGACATCACGCCCAAGACGGTGACCGCGGGTGCGGTGGCTGTTGCCGCCAAGGTCTATGACGGCAATCGCAACGCTGAAGTCTCCGGCGGCAAGCTGCAAGGCTTGATCGACGGTGATCAGGTCGACTCGACGCGCAGCGGTGAGTTTGCCGACAAGAACGCCGGCAAGGCCAAGGACGTGACGGTAACGCTGGGCTTGGCCGGTGCCGACGCCGGCAACTATCAGCTGGCCGGCGCGCAAGTGCAGGCCAAGGGCGACATCAC
>NZ_JBCARA010000020.1:0-54290 GCF_038419725.1 Roseateles sp. PN1
ACGGTTTACCTGCCGCCGGCTGCATTGGGTTGTTCTGTCACCGCCGTGCGGCGGCAGATAAACGCTAACTGTTAGGCATTTCATGAGTGAACTACCAATGGCCGATGCGGCTCCCTTCAATACGAAGGATGACTTTCGCGCCAAGGCGGCTTCCCGTGGGTTGGTCGGTGCGGCCAACAACACGAAGTGGAACGAACTCATCTCGTTCATGCGAGCCCTCTCCGACTGGAGACCGTCGTACCGATCTAAGTCAGTGACCGGGCATATCTCCGGGTGGGACGCTGAGTGGTTCTACCATTTGCCGCTCCCATTTGCTTGCGTGCAGTGGTTGGATATCGGCTTGCATGAGCAGGTTTCAGTTGGCAGGCTTCTTCCTCCAAAGATTACAGATCACTCTGAACCAATTCTTTCCGAACTCCGGAAAATCGGGTTGGAGTTCGAAGTGCGTGGAGACGTGGTTCGCATATGGGGCTACTTGCCAAAATGCTATGAAGACTTTCCGCCCGCAAAGGCCTAACCACTCGCTCAACCGGACCCGCAACGGCATGCCACCTACGGGCCTCATTTCATTCTGGCCCTCCGGCGTCATGCCGTCGCAGGCCGGTTAGCTCAAACGTTAGGGGTTAAACAGTGGAAGACCCAATAGAGCTGCGCAAAGGCTTCGAACGTGCCGGACGCGCTGCAATTCGAGTCCAGCAAGAAGCCAACCGAGCAACCGGCGCTCCTATGCAAGACCGAGAAATTGAGGCTCGTAAATGGCTTCATGAGCTTGAAGAAGCAGATGCTTTGGCAGCAGCTTCTAAACGAGACCTACGAGAAGAAGAAACCTTGTCTATCGCGCGTCGTGCTTTGGCAAATTCAGAGCGGGCAAACAAAATCGCAATCAGCGCAATCGTGTTCGCAGTTATTTGCGCAATCATCAGCGCGGTGTTCACGTGAGCCCCCCTAACAATGCGCTCAAATCGTTCGCTTCGCTCACTGGGACCGCGTTCCGCGGCCCCTTAGCTTAATCGTTAGACCGCATGGACTCCGCCCGCGCAAACCTCGTCACCTTGCCATCGTTCTTCTTCGTTCTGAACGGCAGCGGGTGGATGAAGCTTGCGCCTGAGGCAGCAATGCATGCGTGTCGCGGTGCAACCGAAGCTGGGCTGGTTGTTGTTCGAGTTGAAGGCGGGATCTGGCAAAACCCAGGATTCGAGGCACGAGTCGATTGCATCTGGGACGGAATCGACCCGCCAGCCACAAGCAGCGAGACGTCGATCAACAATGGAAATGCCGCTGCCTTCATCGGCCAAGAAGCCCTGACTCACTCCGCGTTCGTGCTTACCTGCGCTCCACTAACTGGCTATCGCCACAGGACAAGCACGAATGCGGTCTAACCGGTCGCTCGAGTGGACCTCAACCGGCTGGCCGCACTCCGCTCAGCAGGTAATCATCGCTTCGTGCGGCCAGCCAGTTTCGGCCCCTCAGCTCCAACGTTAGGCTTTCATTTTCCACCACTTGGTTTATTCGTCATTTGGCGAGGCGTCACATGCGCATCAATGAGGCTGTAAGTAAATTCGAGCAACTCGTAGCGCGTGCGGGCTTTGCTGTCCTGCGCGAAGAAAGTCCACATGACTTTGGCTCGTCTGTCACTCGAATCCACAATGAAGATGCGGAGCTCAGGCTTGTTTGGGATGGAAGAGACGAATACCTGAACGTGCAGATTAGCCATGGACCACCAAAGGGCGAAAAGGCTGGATGGCTGGAGCTATGGGGGCTCAAATGCATAGCTGGCACGTTCATAGAAAGTCCAGACGCCGATGTGACGTTTATGTCCGCTGTTGAGTATGGCGTTGAGCTCATGTCGCCACGGCGTTCACCTCAATAGGCAAGCCGAAAGGTCTAGTATGGCAACGTTTGAAGCACCTCTCACCAGCCTAACAGGTCGTTCAACAGGGACGTCAATGCTCCGCATTGCCGCCCGTTAACTTTGGCGTTAGATTTCCTGAACTCCGCTATGCCACTCACTCAGCCGCTCAAGATGAGCGACTACCTGCATGATCGGCCAACGCCTTCTGGCGTCGACGTCCTCTGCAAGCTTCAGCATTTCGCGATCATCACTTATGCAGTCGATCCGAGGCGATTTGCTGGCTTGATGCCCGCGCGATTCGCATTGGATACGGTCGAGATCGACGGCTGCGAAAGAGCTCTCATCTCTGTTGTGCCCTTCATTGATGTCGATTTCACTTCTGCGGTATTCCCGTTCCCAAAGTTCACGATGGGGCAAACGAACTACCGCATCTACATCATCGACAGGCTGACGGGGGAGCGATGTGTATGGTTCCTGGGAACGACACTTGATTCCTGGACTCTGGTGGTTCCACACGTGCTCTGGAACTTGCCCTGGTTCGCCGGGAATGTTTTCTTTGACTGCGAGTTTGATGAGACGGCAGGGCGCTACGCTAGGTACAAGATGCAAACCAAGGCCCGATGGGCCCCAGCTGAGGTCGAGCTCAAGCAGGACGGTGATGAGGCACTGTGCTTCCCTGGGTTTCCCGATACTGAAACCGGTCTTGTGTATCTGACGCATCCACTTGCAGGCTTTTATCACCGGCGTGATGGGAAGTTGGGGACGTACCGGGTGTGGCACAAGCAACTGGTGGTGAGCGCGGCGAGACTCGAGTCAGCGCGCTTTGGTCTGCTCGACCGTATGGGCTTGGTTAGTGAGGCGGAACAGCAACTACCTCACAGTGTTCTAGTGGAGCCAATCAATGAGTTCACCATCTACCTTCCGCCGCAGATCGTGCGCCCGGAAATCTAACCTGTCGCTCGAGTGGACCTCCGCCAGCTGGCCGCGCTGCGCTGCCTGTATATTTTCAGCTCCGCGCGGCCAGCTGGCTGCGGCCCCTCAGCTCGAACGTTAGACCTCGAAAACTCCCGATGCCGCGCTACCTTGTCATTGCAGCTGCACTCGCTCTCGCGGTTGCCTTGGCGGCATTCCTGCTCGGCTCGGCATTCCCGCTTTTGCCCTCGCCGGTCCTTGCTGTCATTCTTCTGTTGTGCCCTTCGCACGCATTCTTCGCCGCTACTGCCGCCTGCTCGCCATTCGACGCATGCTCGTTCGAAATGCTCTTCTGGGTCGCAGCGGCAAACGTAGTGCTCTACACGTCACTTGCTGCCGTGCTGTGGGCCACTCGCCTGCGCTGGCGGAGCGCCCGATACGCGGTGTTCGGCATCGCCGCAAGCGCTTCGGGGTGGTGGGCATCACAGTGGGTCTAAACATTGCACCATCAAGGGCGAGGTCTAACCTTTCGCTCGATCCGACCCGCGACGGCAAGCCGCTGCAGGCCGTCATTTCATTCTCGGCCTTCTGCGTCCTGCCGTCGCGGTCGGCTCAGCTTCAACGTTAAGTCTCATGGAAGCAGTCTGCGCCTTTCGCCTACGTGATCGCTACTTCGTCTATCCGAACAAACGGACGACGGCTGGGCTATGGATTGCGCAGCCTGAGTTCAAGTGTCTGCCGCTCGACGCGACGCCAGAGTCACTGGGGCTCGTCATCTTGGCGGCGTTCGCTCAATCACATGGCGTCATTGCTCATCCAACTGATTGGTCTGCGCTTTCAAAGCCACGCTTAGCTGCCGCAGGCGTTCGGTCAGAGCGAGCATTCATGGTGGGGTCGAGGCTTGTTCAAGTTGAGCGCGGCGAGTGCTTCCGCTTTGAACCAACCCGCAATGGTGGCTCGAGCGGCGACCTACGCGGCTTTGCACGTATATCAGATGGGCTGGTCTCGCTTCCGCTCCACTCGCTTCCTGGCGCTGTAGGCGAAGCTTTTCTCAACGTCCTTGAGGAGTGCGCCGTTGAGACTTAACCTGTCATTGGAGCGGACCGCCTTCGGCGTCCGCTCACTTTCACGTTAGGTTTCAAACACACATTCGGAGTCCGCTTGGATAAGACCTGGAAGTCAGAAGAAGAGATCTCGGAAGCAATCAACTTGCTTCAGTGCCGAATTGATTCTCTCCAAGCAAAGAGCGTTGAACGCGACATTCGCGAGGACTCCGTAAACATCAGAGTTCTCGAATCGGCTTTCACAAATACCATTCGCGAAGTATTCGGCCCGAATTCCCATGAGTTCCACGAATATGGCCGCCTGGACATGTTTCGAGGCCCCCTTCGCGTAGGCATTACGAAGCCCGAGATCGTAGAAGCGCGTCTGAAAGGGCGCGAGTACATGGTCGCCATCTGTGCAGAGCTGATCGGTCGGCTGCAACAGAAAATTCAAATGCTTCGCCGCCGGGCAGCCTCCACGTCATTGCAACATGGAGAGTCATTGCACCCCCGCATCGCAGCTACGACTCAAGAACTCCTTGAAAACGGACACGCATGGGAAGCCGTCTTTGCGGCAAGCAAAGCCCTGGTCATCTATGTCAAAGAACTGTCAGGCCGTACAGACATAGATGGAGTGCCACTGATGCGAACGGTCTTCTCTAAGAACAATCCAGTTCTAAAGTTCAACGCCCTTGCAGACCAAACCGATCTGGATGAGCAGGAAGGAATGATGCATTTATATGAAGGTGCAGTTATGGCTCTGCGCAATCCAGGCGGACATGCCTTCCCTAACGGGCCAGACAAACGCGCGCTTCAATACATACAGCTTCTAAGCTTGCTCGCGTCTAGAGCAGAAGAAGCGGCAAAGTGAACGCCATGAAACCTAACCCTTCCATCGAGGGGATGCCCAACCGGCTGCGCCGGTCGGTCACCCCTCATGTCAAACGTTAGATGGCAAAGACGAACAGAGGAGGACTGCAACATGAGGAAGAGTCTTGGTGCGACGCTCATTGCACTTTTAGTAGCGGCAATCTGGGGGTACTTTGCAGACCTATCGGACGGCCAAGTAGGGTGGTTCATCGGTCGTCTGGTTTTCTGCGGATCCATCGCCTTTGTTGGCGCTCAGGTGAGTCAACGCCCCAAAGGAGAACGACAGCCGTGACGCCCTCAATGCCATCTAACCAGTTGCTCGATCGGACCCACGCCGGCATGCCGCTGCAGGCCATAATTTCATTCTTGGCCTTCCGCGTCCTGCCGGCGCGGTCCGCTCAGCGTCAGCGTTGAACGGCAGAGGCGTATGTCGAAGTTCAAGCATCACAAGTACTTCCCGAAAACGAAGGCTGAGCAGCAGTTCAGATTTCCGTTCGTGTGTTTTGCATGCCGCAAGTCGTTCAAATACCCGGTGAGCTTATTTAAACGAAATTGCCCGCAATGCCGTAGTCCTATGGAGATGCTCAGCCGAAAATTCGCTGCGCCGAAATCCAAAGACTTGGCGCAGTGGCAGAAAGTGAAGTATCTGGTGGATAGCGGGTTTCGCTTCTATTCGGTCTACCGGTCGGTTGAAGGCGGCGGCCAGATCGCCGTTCGCTACCCAGCGACCCTGCAGGAGGCGACGTCCTTTGTTCAAGAATTCGAAGCTCAGGCAGTGCGGCATGCCGTTCAACCCTTTGCTCCAGCGGACGGCTTCGCCGCCCGCTGAGCTCGAACGTTAGGCACTCACCATGCACTACCTAGCAAACTTGATACTCCCCGTTTTCGTTGCACTGGTTGTGGCGCTCACCAGCGACCCAGGGGAGTTGAGTCTTGCCTTGCTTGAGCGCAGGGCAGAAGCTTTGCTCTCTCTGTACGTGATGTTTGCTGCCCCCCATTGGGTGTGGGCTGGCATCGCTAGTCTCAGTGGTGCTGGCAAGTGGACTGTCGTCGGTGGCTTCGTAGGGCTTCACCTTTTGCTTGGTCTCGTATGGTTCTTGGTCGCGCAGTCAACCGAAGCACACGCGGCAAATGGTTGGTTTCTCTACCTACTCGGAGCCCCCGTTTTCATGGCGACGGGCGCGCTCACAGGACGTTTCATGGCTACGCGCAAATCACACCAACTGGCATAGCGCCTCAGTTCAATCAGTCATGACGAAGCTACAAGGCCATGCTTTGCTCACCAGCCTAACTGGGCGTTGAACGGCAGAAGGCACAGCTAAGTGAAATCGAGCGACCGTGATTTGAAGAAGAACTGGAAGTTGCGACAGCGTGAATTGGCGCGCGCGGCTTTTCCTGTGGCCGATTCAGTCCTTGAATCACTGTTTGACTTCGTCGAATCAAATGTGGACAGCCAGGGCTGCAATCACTCGCTACGCTTCACGACCCAATGGGTAAGTGAACACAAGCAACCCGAGAAATCAATTCTCGAGTGGCTTGCGGCCCATGGCGGCAATTGCGATTGCGAGGTGGTTGCCAATGCTGCAGATCACTGGGAGCAAAACCGCTAATGGCAACTGCCGTTCAACCCTTCATTGCAGCGGACCTACGCCAGCTTCGCTGGCTGGTCCGCTGAATTCGAACGTTAGCCATCAAATGCATCGACCAGCCTACGGCGAAGTCTTGGGACTGTGGGAGATCGAAGGATCGCTCAGGGATATCTACATCCCTCAGGTTGGCCTGTTCGACTGGAAGAAGCTTTTGGAGCTTTCGTCTCGATTCATCTGCACATACACGTTCGATGGCGCTACGTCCGCTCCGCCGGAAGTCGAATCCATCTTCTCGAATCGCGGCGGAAGTCATCTGCTTCGAGTGAATCTCGGAACCGTCACTGCCAACTGTCACTTCTTTGTGGTTTCAGAGATTGAGCTTGATCTAGACCCGAGAGAGATTCAAAGCCCAAAGGCGCACGGTGAGGTACTTTCCTTCATTGAGAGCCTGGCTGGCGCCGTCGGAAAGCAGGTGCTTCTGACGCCTGAGAACGGCGAGCGCATTCCATACCTTTCATTTGAGCCGATTGGGGGCAAATGGCATGCTTATGCTTGATGTAGTCGCTGGCGAGTTGATGGCTAACCGGTCGCTCGAGTGGACCTCCGCCAGTTGGCCGCGCTACGCTGCCTGTATATTTTCAGCTCCGCGCGGCCAGCTGGCCGCCGGCCCCTCAGCTCGAACGTTGGGCGTCACTTGGCTACACCGCTATTCGCGAGAGTCTGTTTTAGCTTTCCCGACGACAAGGTTGCCGGGAAAACAGAAACTTGCGGTCTGGAAGTTTTTTTGAAAATTGAATTGATGAGCAAACTGAAGTTACTACTGACCCTGGTGTTGATGGCCATCGTTGTAGCCGATTTACTTGTAGCTATGTTCTTTATCTATACAACTTGGAGGCGCCCACTTGATGGACACAAGACCAAAGACAAGCAGTGGTTGATCTCAACGATTGGCAAGCGAACCTACTACTCGATCGTCGGATTCTTGGCAGTTCAGCCTGCATTCCTTCTCTTCTATAAGTACGCGTAACTGTAGAGCGAAGGTTGAACTCAACCGAGATCGAAATTGCGATGCCTAACTGGTCGCTCGAGTGGACCTCCGCCAGCCGGCCCCGCTACGCTGCCTGTATATTTTCAGCTCCGCGCGGCCCGCTGGCTGCTGCCCCTCAGCTTCAACGTTAGGCCTCAGAACCCACCACCGATGCAGATCCGACGCTTCGTTCCCGGAGAAGAGGCCGCACTCTTCCAGATCTACTACTCCGCAATCCATCTAGTCGCCGTTCACGACTATGCGCAGGAGCAGATCGACGCATGGGCACCTTCGACCGTCGATCCAGAGCTCTGGGCCAGTCGCATTCGCGGAATCAACCCATTCGTGGCGGTGATCGAGGCCGAACCGGTTGGATACGCGGACGTTCAAGCCACGGGATACATCGACCACTTCTTTGTCTCCGGCAGGCATCCTCGGCGGGGTATCGGTGGGACCTTGATGAAGGCTCTTGAATCTGAGGCAAGACGCCTGCATCTGAAGGAACTAACCTCAGATGTCAGCCGCACCGCGCAACCCTTCTTCGAACACTTTGGCTTCGCCGTCGTCGAGAGGAGAGCACCTGTTGTACGCGATATCGTGGTTCCAAATGCCTTCATGCGCAAAGTTCTTTGAAGGCGGCGGATGCAACTGAGGCCTAACCCCTCGCGCAAGCGGAGCGCCAATGGCAGGCCACCAGGCCCAGGCCGGTGGTACGCTGTACATTCTCACCGGCCCGGGCCTGGCGTCCTGCCGTCGTCGCCCGCTTAGCTCGAACGTTAGGCCGCACAATCCACCGCCCCGCTTCTGGAAGCTGAAATTGCAATCCATTTCTCGCGCAACCGCTGCTGCCTCTCTTGGACACAGCCAGAGGGAGATTGCTCAAGAACTGGTGGATCGCGTATTCGACTCGATGCGACGAATGAACGTCCAAGCTGGGATCGTTCAGGACTACTTGACCCCTGAAGAGTGGCACCATCGCACAACAGAGGATGTCGAAGCTGATCTCGCCTATCTTGAAATTCACAGACCGGCGATCTTGGCTGCCCTATCCGGCTACTTGGCTGACGACTCACTTCGAACTCGCGAGATTGATTGGCTCTTTCTGAACTTGTTGACGTACGCGGAATACATAGCAACTGTGACTGAGATCCGCAAGAAGTTGCTTGGAATAGATGCGTACATCAAGAGCCCGCACCCGCCGAAAGCTGACCATACTCCTTCAATCTCCGCACTCGCGTCGCGACCTTGGCAGACTGTTATTGCCTCGGGCGCGACAGCGCTGTCCCTCATTGTTCATCCAGCCCTTGCAGTCGGAGTAGGGGCGCTCTCCCTCTACTGGTACATGAAGCGAAAGAGGAACATCGAGAAGATTGATTCCTTACTGACCGCCATGCTGCGGACCTACGCGTCCTTCAACACCGTGGACGTGAGTTGGTCGCATGTCAGCCGAGCTCTTGAGCAGTCGCGCCTCGAGGGCGCGGTGTGGGATGCATCGCTGTTCAAGCTAGCGGAAGCTCGGCAAGGTGTGACATAACCCATCGCTCAAGCGGAGCGCCAACGGCAAGCCACCAGGCCCGGTCTGGCGGTACGCGGTACATTTTCGCCAGCCCGGGCCTGGCGTCCTGCCGTCGTCGCCCGCTTAGCTCGAACGTTAGGAATCGCACTCCAAATGTCCGATCATCCAAGGCCGTAGGAACCCCAATGCCAGATCTAGCCATTGCATTCGCCGAGCTTCGCAAGATCCTGGCGCCCTACGCCGACATGCTTGCTGCCACCCGGGACGACGATCAAGAGTTGTATCTCGATACTCTTCACATTCAGAAGAACAAGAAGCCCTTGTTCTTCGGCGCCGTCCAGATCAAGAAGTCATACGTCAGTTTCCATCTCATGCCGGTGTACCTGAAACCTGAACTTCTGGGCTCAGCATCACCCGAACTCAAAGCCCGAATGCAAGGCAAGTCGTGCTTCAATTTCAGTGCGCCAGAGCCAGAAGTATTCAAGGAGCTTTCTCTGCTTGTGAAAGCCGGTTACGCGAGCTACAAGGAGCAGGGCTTTGTCCAGTAGCGCTTTCAAGTCAATGCAAGCGCGGCCTAACCGGTTGCTCGAGCGGACCTCCGCCAGCTGGCCGCGCTACGTTGCCTGGATGGTTTCAGCTCCACGCAGCCAGCTGGCTGCGGCTGCTCAGCTTCAACGTTAGAGCGCTCCATGCCAACTCCGACAGAGACCAACGCGTTCCCGGCTCATCTGGCCGCAGACGTAACGGCCGTGATCCCGGCGATCTCTGACTATCAGTTGCACCCTCCGGCTCAAGGCTTCACAGTCAATGTCCAAGGCGAGCAACTCCAGATTCCATACCGGGTTTACTACCGGCAGAGCCAGGTACTCAAGTGCGCCGGGAGACCGGGAGATCAGGGTCACATTGCACTCTGCCTTGGCACCAGGCACCACGATGGCTTGCTACGCGAGGAGTGCACAAAGCAGCTCATTGCCGTCGAACGACCATGGGTCGCGCCCTTCATCACACAACTGATCGGCGAGTACGTTGTCGAGATAGTTCAAGTCATTGAGCGAGAACTTCCGAAGTTGAATGCCCAGATGTATGGTGAGTATCTCAAGGACAACGCCGCTCTCCACGGAACGATAGGCCGTCGCGTTGTGAGCTACTGGAATGAGTACTATCGAAGCCAGTATCCAAAGCTAGAAGCCTATCCTGGCACCCATGTGCTCAATGAGTTCCGCGGTTTTGCCGAAAGCGCTCTAACTCTTTTTTCCAGCGGACCGCCTCCGGCGGCCGCTGAACTCAAGCGTTGGGCGTCTCAATAGTGATAGCGGAGCTGCGCAATCAGAAGAGCATCGCCTTCGACCTTGTAGACCACTCGATCTTCATCCGTAATGCGGCGAGACCAAAATCCCGCGAGCGCATGCTTGAGCGGCTCGGGCTTTCCAATGCCACTAAATGGGTCGCGGCGTATCTCTTGGACCAGCTTGTTGATACGTTCGACCATTTTGCGATCTTGTTTCTGCCAATAGAGATAGTCTTCCCAAGCTTCTTCGGCAAAAATCAACCTCACTTGGTCAGTTCCCGTTCAACGCCCTTGCCCGCACCCAGTTGGGCCACCGCCGACATCAATCGCTTAGCATTTGCTGGGTTGCGCAGCAGATACGCAGTCTCTTCCATGGCTTGAAAGTCCTCCAATGAAAGCATCACCACAGACTGGTCGCCGTTCCTCGTAATAATGAGCGCTTCATGATCATTGCAAACACGATCCATGGTGCTGGCCAAGTTGGCGCGCGCAGCCGAGTATGTAATAGCATCCATTGCGGGACTCCTTCTTTGTACAAGTTATTGTACATATTTAGTTCCGCCATGTCCATGGTTCGGGTCGAGACGCCCAACCAGTCGTTCGAGCCGACTCGCAAGGGCTGGTCTCTACAGGCCCCCATTTCATTCTGGGCCTTCCGCGGCCAGCCGCTGCTCGCGGCTCAACTTCGACGCTAGGCTGCACGGAAGAATTGAGTTATGACACGATTTGACGCTCTTGATCCGAGGGGGTAAGCATGTTCGTAGCGCATCTATTGGTCACAGCAATTCTTCTGCTGTGTGCGTTTGCATTCCGATTTGCTGGGGCTAGGCCGTTGCTCAATACGATTGACTATCGAACCATCGGCGATGCAGCGCAGTTCAATCGCTACGTTGGAACGCGGATGATTGTCCCTGCAGCAGTAGCGGCTTGCTGCGCTGCAGTCACCTACTGGAACCCGGTGCTTGGGGTGCCGCTGATCTTCGCAATTCCGCTTTCTGTCCTGTGCGTCGTCGTCTGGATTGGCATTGGCAGCAAGCGGTTCTCCGCTAGCCATGGCGGTCAAAGCAAGAGTGCAGCCTAACCAGTCGCTCGAGCCGACTCGCGTCGGCCGGCCGCCGCTCGCGACTCAGCTTCAACGTTAGACATCGTGCATGGAACAGACCGCTCTCTATTCAATGATCAGCGACGCCGGCTGTGTTGTTCTCATGTTTGAGGACCACCCGCAGTTCTTCGGAAACTGGCGTGCCATGGTCAGGCGGCATCAGAAGACCCTCGAAGTCGTAAGCGATCGCCGGGACGGGTGGCTTTCACTTTGGCTATATGAAAGTGGCAAGGGCGAAAAGCTTTTCGAGGTCGAATCGACGAGACTCGATCAAAGCCAGGAGCTGGCCCAAATCGCTGATTGGCTGGCGGACATTCCAAAATGAACACCCGGTCTAACCATTCATTGCAGCCGACCCAGGCCAGCTGTGCTGGCCGGTCTGCTGGCCTGAAACGTTAGGCATCGTCAGATTTCGACCGCGCCAATAGCTCCGCTTTCAATGAATATCGTCCTCAGCTCGCCCGATCGAACGCTCTTGTCGCTCACTCGCGAGGAGTTGGTTGGAATTTCGAATGCGCTAAACGAGGCATGCAATGGCGTTTACATCGGGGATGAGGAGTTCGAAGCTCGAATGGGCACGAGCCGAGAAGCACTTCGTTCGGTTCTTGCCGCACTGCTAGCCGGTCCGGATCCCTCGCGTCAGGTGCTGGAGCGAGCAGATGTCTGGTCAGATCACGGGGCGGTCATGGTGTGTTCGATCAACGCCTTTGGCGATCCAGTTGAAATGGGCGAATCGTCAGCGTTGGCTTTCTCCAAGCTGTTGCAAGTCGCAATCGAGGAGGCATCATGAGACAGAATCCGCTGCCTAACCCATCGCTCAACCGGACCCACAACGGCATGTCCGAGCACGCTGAATCCGCCGCGAAGCTTTGCCCAGAGTTGCAGGCGATCCTCCGCGCCGAACTGCAGGCGGGAAATGCTATCTCTGAGAGTTGGTCCGAATGGGGACTCGGAGTCCTTCTTCGGGACCCATTTCATCAAACGCACTATCACTCTGGGCGTATCGAGTATCGCGACCTGAATGACCCGCACTACTGGAAGGCCGAGTATTCGTGTCCAGAGCTGAAACAAATCGTCGGCTGTCGATTCTGACGTGCCATCCAACCTATTGCTCCAACCGACCCTTGCCAGCCACGCTGGCGCGGAAGGCTTAGCGCCGACGTTAGGCCAACTACAAACCCAGCACAAATTTAGGAGCCAACCATGAGTGAATTCAGTTCCCTAATAGGTATTGGCGCAGCACTCTGCGTTGGTGCAGCAAGCCCCGGCCCTAGCTTTGTTATGGTTGCTAGAACTGCTGCATCCGCCGGCAGGACGAACGGCTTAAACGCGGCCTTGGGCATGGGGCTTGGTGCATTGCTTTTTGCTGCTGCGTCGTTGCTCGGTTTAAATGCCCTCTTCCTGGCCGTACCTACGCTCTATGCTGCACTCAAAGTCGTAGGCGGCTTCTACCTAGCCTACATCGGCATTCAAATTTGGCGTGGCGCGTCGCAACAGCTTGATGTAAGCGACGCAAGGCTTGAAAGCGCTAAGCCACGCAAAGGCTATTTTTTGCTTGGTCTAGCAACACAAGTCAGCAACCCAAAAACAGCCATCGTCTATGCCAGTGTATTCGCAGCGTTCCTACCCGCCACGCCGACCATTCAATTCAACCTACTAGTTGTCGCTCTAGTTTTTCTCATCGAGGCTGGCTGGTATGCCATCGTTGCAACCGTGTTGTCGTCCGAAGCTCCACGCAGCGTATATCTCCGGTTCAAAAAATGGGTTGATCGCTCCGCCGGTAGCATCATGGGGGCGCTAGGGCTGAACCTGGCTGCATCAGCCACTCAACACTAAATGCAGCGCACGGATTCACATGTGAAGTGCAACACTCTGCCTTCGCGCGCGGGCCTAACTGGTATTTCAAGGGGCAATAATACTTCGCATCATTGCCACTTAACTTTGGAGTTAGGCCGCGCAAATCTCCTGCCAGATCCCAACCGCAGTGAGGCTATCATTTCCGGCTCGGTTCGGACATCACAGCAGCGCACCTCATACTGGAAACGACCATGCTAGATTGGATTGAATTGACGATTCGCCAGCGAATGGTTTGTGTACTTCTGTCACTACTTTTCGCGGCGGGCATAGCTGCTGATTTTTCCTCCAAACCAACGAGCCCGGCCTCAGCCCTTGAGGCAATCGCCCTAGTTCTATTCTTCGCATCTCTGCTGTCCAATCCGCACCTGGTCAGGGTCAAATTTAGCTTGGCTAGAAGTTACCCACAACAGTTCGCCGGCAAACCGTTCCCGGCAGCATGCAAGTCGCTACTAATCGCCGCGCTCGGAGCATTTGTCCTCAGTCGCGCCGTAAATGCGGTTTGGTAACTGCCACTACAGCTCGTGTCTACCTGCGCAGCTACGTGCGGCCTAGCCCCTCGCTCAACTTGACCCGCAACGGCGCGGCGCCTGCGGGCTTCATTTCATTCTGGCACTTCGTCGTCCTGCGGTCGTGAGCCGTTTATCTTCAACGTTAGGCCCTTCAATTGCGATTTGTCTTCTGGGGAGGATGCATGAACATGAACAACGTAGTACTTCGAGAGAGAGCTCTCTTGTCAATTGGCTTGCTCCTGGCGGCAATCGCGGGACTCGTCACGTTTAAAGCCGTTCCTGGATTCATGGACGTATTCCAATCCCTTGGCGTTGACTTGCCCATGCTGACTTTGTTGGCGCTGCAGTTCTATCCGGCGCTATTGGCTTTGCCGCTTCTTGTCCTTGCAGTGTGGTTTGCTTGGCCCCAAAAGGAGAAGCGTGGCCGCGTTGCTTTTGTTGTGGGTGCCGCAAGCCTTCTGTTGGTTCCGTTGCTGCTGGCAGCGGTGATGTATCTGCCCATCATGGGGCTTGGGTCGTAGCGTGCCAGGGCCTAACTGGTCGCTCGAGTTGACCTCTGCCAGCTAGCCGCGCTGCGCTGCCTGTATATTTTCAGCTCCATGCAGCCAGCTGGCTGCGGCCGCTCAGCTTCAACGTTAGCCCGCACAAACGGAGTTCGCTTCTTTGAACAAGCTGATCATCTTTCTCGCCATGTCTCTTCCTCTGGTCGCGCAGAGCGCTTGGATCGACTCGACCGGCAAGCAAATCCCTGACACAGAAAGCATGCGCAGTGTCGGCAGTTTTGGTGCGCAGGTAGTGCTCACGCCCGATGAAAGACAGTTTCGGCAGACGTGGAACTCAACCAAAGGAACTCCAAAGCTCATCTCCACCGACGCTGTTCGCCTTGGATCGTCGGTATCGGCAGTCATTCTCTTTCACGGTTGCGCACCAAGCGAAAAAGGAACCTGTGATGTCGTCTCTGAGTTCATTCTTGAAAATCCTGATGGAGTAGCGACCCCTGCAGGTGGTGGTGCGGTATGGTCCTTTGCCCCTATGCAGAGTGGCGTGATACAGCTCGGCCAAGCTAGCGTGACAATAGAGTTTGACAAGACCGATCCGGTGGGTAATTACAACGTTATCGCAAACGTCAAAGATAAAGTTTCCGGGCGCGCTCTTACCGTCATTGGAAAACTGAAGGTAGCGAAGTGAGTGCTGAGACAGTGCGGGCTAACCCTGCGGTCGAGCCGACTCGCAACGGCTGGTCACTCCAGGCCCCCATCTCATTCTGGGCCTTCCGTGCCCAGCCGCCGTTCGCAGCTCAAGTTGAACGTTAGGCCATCGAAAATACTACGGTTTCTCCGGCATGAAGATGAACAAATTACTTCCCAGCACGATGGCTTTCTGTGCGCTTTCCATACTATTGGTTCAGGGAAGCGAGGCTCAGGTTTACAAGTGGAAGGACGCGAACGGTCAGACACACTACTCTGAGAGAAGCGACGGCGCTGGCGTGAAGCCAACTGAGTTGAAGATCAAGGCGTCGCCCGCGGACTCCGCGCCAGCGGCCTCGACGCCACAGCTACGCTGGAAAGAGCAAGCGAGACCGTCGCAGGGCGACCAAGCGGCGACGCCAAAGCAACCACCTCGGCCGCCCAAGTCTCTGTCAAACGGCAGAGAAGACGGAACTGACGTATCGCGTTGTGCCTTGGCTCGAGACGTACTAAGCGGCGCTGTGAGGCACCCCAACGGTGCGAAGACTGATAAACATGATCTAGAAGTCGCAGAGAGCGATGTTCGACTGTTCTGTCGCTAAAGGCCTGCTCCGGCCTAACCATTCCATCGAGGGGACAAACAACGGCGGTCCGGGTCTCGGCTCGTTACGCAGGCTGGTGCCGCCGTCGCTTGCCCCTCATGTCAAACGTTAGGCGTCACCAAAGACATCGAGATCGCCGGTCTTCGTGCTTCCGGCCGACTTGTTCGGCTCACCCGAAATTGCCTACCCGCAATAGAACTACTCTCACTTACATCAAGGCAGACAAAGAATGCAGAACGAGCAACCTGTGGTGGTCGTGGATATCCAGATGAAGTTCTGGTCCATGGTCATTTTCTTGATTAAGCTAGCCTTCGCGTCAATTCCCGCGGCCATCGTGCTCGGCCTCGTCTGGGCAGGACTCCCACTTCTTCTTCGGCAAGCCTTCGTGTTCGTTAGTTAGCACGAGATTCCCGCACTGCTGAGATTCTCAACAATGCTGCCCGCTCGTCCTCGCCAAGCATCGCAAACCTGCCACCAAGGTGACGCCTAACCCCTCGTTGAACTACTGGACCCGCTACGGCGGGCTGTCTTGGCCCGGCCTGGGGTACGCGGCACATTTTCCCAGACCGGGCCAAGCCGTCCCGCCGCTTCGGGCCGGTTAACTCGAACGTTCAGCCGCGATCCATGCTTAAGCGCTCCACCTCCATAGTGCCTTGGCTTGCCCTTGCCTTCGCTGGCTGCGCACAAGTGGCCCCAACGCCGCCCCATCCGGTTGTCGGCAAGTGGCGTTGGATTTCGGATGCCACCCAATGCTCAGAGATCTATGACTTTCGAGAGAACCGCACCCTCGCAATCCAGAGCGGGTTGGAACGGTCTGATGCCAAGTACACGATCTCTGCAGCACCAAATCAGGCTGGGTTCTACTCCCTCAACGTCACCGTGACCCATGATTACGGTGGCGTTGGTTGCGGAGGAGATGATGGAGATAGCAGCGGTGATTCAAGTGATCTCTTTCTCGCGTTTCACACCTCTCGCAGAGAGATGATCATCTGTCGAGAGCAGAGTCTTGATAGGTGCTTTGGCCCTCTGAGCCCGTACTCTTGATGAAGGTGCGGCTTAACCTCTCGGTCAAAGGGGCTTGCCTGAGGCAAGCCCACTACCTCAAACGTTGCGCAGAAAACATGAACACCCGTCACTACTTTTCATGCGCCGCATTGAGGACTTCAATTGTCCTCACGGCAATTGGCGTCTTCAAAGGGGCGGCGGTGTTGGTCGGGTTGGCAACCGCAATCAAACTGATTGCCTTCATCGTCACTGGAAAGAAGATTTGCGGTTAGCAGAGGCAGCAGCGGCTATGTATTCACCTTCCCGATGCCGGAGTATTTTCCTGACCGTCACCCTGTGTTGCGTGGCTGATGCTTGCCGGTAGGCCAGCGGGCGCGTTCAGACTGGCTCAGAAGCCCAGCTCGCGCCACAGCAGCACCAGGGCGGCGCGGGCATAGCGCAACCCCGGCGCCTCCCACTCGCCCTCGATCAGCACCTGGCCGCGCCAGCTGTGCGCGGCCATGCTGGGCGGCGGGGCCGATGCCTGCAGCACGACGCGGTAGACCGCATGCTCGGGAATGTGCTGGCCTTGCTGGTCGCGCGTGGCAATCGAGCCGCCCTGGGCCAGACTCAGCTCGGCGCCCGGCAGCTGGCGGGTGGCATCACGGTCGATGGCCAGCACCTGCATTGCGATGGCCGGGCCTTCGAGGCCATCGGTCCGGAAGCGTCCTTGGTTGCCGATTGCGATGCGGCGCACCGCCTCCTCGTCAAGCCAGGTCTCCACCTGCCAGGCTTGCGGATTGACCAGCAGGGCCAGGCGCTCGCGCCGGGCCACCCATGTGCCAGTCTGCAGCTCCGGGTTGATGTCGCGCAGCACGCCGTTGAAGGGCGCCAGCGGTCGGTACTGGGCCAACTCTGCCTGCAGATTGGCCAGCTCGGCCCGGGCTGTGTCTTCCTCCTGCTGCAGCAGGCCGAGATTGCGGCGCTGCTCCTGATCCACGCCGGCCAAGCTGGCCTGCCAACGCAGCCGTTCCAGCCGTGCCTTTGCTTTTTGTTGGCGCAGCTGCAGTTCGGGCGAGTCCAACTCCAGCAGCAGCTGGCCGGCCGCCACCGGCGCGCCCTCGGTCCAAGGCAGGTTTTGCAGCCGCGCCCCGGCCGGCGCATACAGGGCCATCACCTGAGTTGGCTTGAGCAGGCCCGAACTCGTCTGTCGCTGCGGCCAAGGCAGTATCAAGGCCAGCAGCAGCAGGCCCAGCAGAAGGAGCGGGCGGCGCCAGGCACTCGCCCATGCAGCCCAGGATGAGGCCTTGTCTGCTGCGCCTGCCCGCTGGCGCAGCAGGGCCGGCCACAGCTTGATCTCGCGCCACAGCGGCAGGGCGACGAACCAGAGCAGCTCCAGCACAAAGAGCAGCACCCCGACCGCTTTGATGAAGAAGCCGTAGACCAGCACGGCGATGCCGAGAAAGACCACCAGTCGGTACAACCAGGTGGCGTAAGCGAACAGGATCAGGCCGCGCCGGCGCTGCCGGCTGAAGGTCTCGGGCGGCGGCAGACCCAGTTTGAACAGGCGCTCGCGCAGCTGCCAGCGCGCCAGCGCGAAAGCTCGGCCGTGCAGATTGGGCATGTCGAGCGCGTCGGACAGGAGGAAGTAGCCGTCAAAGCGCATGAAGGGGCTGCTGTTGATGGCCACCGTGGCCAGCCAGGTCGTGGTGGCCAGCATGAAGGCGGCGGAGCGCAGCCCACCGTCTGGCAGCAGGCTCCAGGCCAGGGTGGCCCAGACGGCGATCAGCAGCTCGGTGGCGATGCCGGCACCGGCCACGGCCAGGCGCTGCCTGGCGTCGCGCAGCTTCCAGACTTCGTTGGTGTCCGTGTAGGCCATGGGCCAGAGCACCAGAAAGGCCAGGCCCATGGTGGGCACCCGGCAGCCATAGCGCTTGGCGGTGAAGGCATGGCCCAGCTCGTGCATCAGCTTGGCGCCGCTGAGGGCCAGGCCGTAGCCGAGCAGGCCGCCCCAGGAAAAGGTGTCGACCAGGGTGGCCGAGAAGCGGCCCCAGTCGCGGTAGACCTCGACTAGGCCGATCAGCAGGGCCAGCAGGCTGAGCCGGGCAAAGGCGCGGCTGTACAGCGGCGCCACCCAGGGCAGGGCGCGGTCCAGCCAGCGGTCCGGCCGGGCCAGTGGGATGCGGAAGAACAAATAGTGGTGCAGCAGCCAGGTCCAGGCATTGCCGCGTGCGCGCTGCAGGCGCGCCGCCAGCTGCTGGGCGCTGTCGGCGGCGCGCGGCTGCACCAGTTGGTTGTCGATCAGGAACTGGGCGAAGGCCTGCACATCGTCGGCCTGCGGGCGCAGCGTGGTGCAGGCCTGTACATCGTCGGCAATCCGTTGCAGGTCATCGAGCGCCCAGCGGCGGAGGATCTCGAAGCTCAGCCAGTCGATGCGGAAGAACTGGTGACGCACCGGATCCTGCAAGGTCCAGCTGGGTTGACCGTCGGCCAGATCGGGTCCGGGGTGCAGGGCCAGTTCCTCGCGCAGCAGCGGCAGCCTGGGCGTGCCGCCCGGCCGGGGTGGCTCGAGCCGCAGTGGCGCTGCCATCGAGTCCGACGTCGGCCTCAAGGCGGAGCTGTGGTTCAGCATGCGCTCACCAGCCCAGCACCTGGCGCAGCAGGGCCAGTGGGCGGCGCAGCACCCAGTAGATCAGCGGCACCCGTTCGCCGGACAGCTTGGCCGTGCCCTTGAGACCGACCCGGTGCTCGGTGGCCTGGTCGAGCCGGGCGCGCACCCGGTAGGCATAGCGTCCGTCCGGCCGCTGCACCGCTTCGAAGGCCATGTAGCGCAGCTTGGCCTCAATGGCCTGCAGCGGGCTGGCGTTCAGGTAAAGGCGGACTTCGGCCTGCTCGGGCAGCGGGATGGCATCGCCGAGGTCCAGCCAGGCTTCCAGCTCGACGTCGCCGGCCCGCGCCAGCCGCATGATGCGTTCGCCGGTCGAGACCGGCCGGCCTATCCATTCGCTGGGGTCGTCGAAGAGCACGATGCCGTCTTCCGGCGCCAGCACATGAGCGCGCTCCAATTGCCCTTGCAAATACTCGGCCTCCGCCCGGCGCTCTTCCACCTTACCCATCAGCGGCGCCAGCTGGGCCTTGTAGCGGGGGTCGGAGACGGCCAGCTGGGCTGCTTGGCGGTACTCGGCTTCGGAGCCGGCCAGCGATTGCCGGGCCACCTCCAGCCGAGCTTGCAGGGCCGCGTCGTCGAAGCGGAACAGCGGCTGGCCGGCTTTCACTGCCTCGTTCGGCTTGACCTGGAAACTGCCGAGCACACCCTCCAGCGGCGCGCGGATGACGGCCGGCCGGGCCGGCACCAGCTCACCCGGCGCCAGCACGCTGAGCCGCACCGGCAGCATCGCCACCCCGGCCGCCAGCAGCAGCCAGCGCAGCCGCGGGCGGCGCCACCAGGCGCGCGGCGCTTCGGCCGCTTCTTGTTGCTTGCCGCCAGTCAAGCGGTGCCACCAGCCGCCCTCGGTACGCGGACCGGCTGCGCGCCAGGCATGCGTCCAGATGGCCGCCCATTCCAGCAGACTGGCTTGTTCCTCAGCCGACCAGGCTGGCTCACGCAGCAGCAGCAGACCGCCCTGGCCGTCCAGCAGCGGCAACCACAGGCCTTGGGCCGGCAGCCAGTCGGCCCACTCGCTGGCCAGCTCAGGCGGCAGTGACTCGGCCGTGACCGCGCTCGGCTCGTCACCGGGCTGTGCGGCCAGATGGCCGCACAGCCGCGCCAGATAGTGCACATAGGGCGCGTTGGCCTCGATCTGCACGACCCCGGACAGGGCGCGCACGCCGCCCTCGCGCAGCCACAGCGCGCTCTGCCGGTAGGTCGCCAGCTGCAGGCTGTCGTTGACGGCCAGAAAGCCCAGCACCGCGCGGCTGCCTGCCTGCCGGGCTCGGCGTGCCAGCTCCAGCAGGCGCGCCGCCGAACTGGCATCCGACGCAGGTCCTCCCTCAGCTGCCGTCATGCCGGAGTGGATGCGCCATCGGCGTCAGCCTGTTCAATGATGGGCTGCATCAGGCAGCGCTCCGCGGCGGCGCGGCCACGGCTCGCTCCAGCGGCTGGCCGCGGCCGGCCATGCGGATCTGCTCACTGAAGCTGGCCCGGCCGCTCGGTTTCAGCTGCGCCAGCGGCTTGGGCTGGGCGTCGCGCTTGTGGCCGTCCGTGTGCGGATCGCGCGGCTCGCTGCCGATGAACTCGAAGCTCAGTTCGTCGGCGGGCAGCGCATCAGGCTCGGCCTGCAGCTCGCCAGAGTTCAGGTCCGCCGCGGGCATGCTGCGGCCCGAGGTGGCCGCCCCGGTGCCGACGCTGACCGTGATGCGGAAGATGGCGACCACCTCGCGCCCGTCTTGGTCGCGCGCCACCACCCGCACGCTGAGATCGCCGCGCAGCCCCTGCGGCGGTGTGCCGTTGAAGCTGCCATTGCTGGCATTGAAACTGAGCCAGGCCGGCAGCGGCTGACCATTGACCTGGCTGGCCGCCAGCTGCACGACGGCGCCTGCATCGGTATGAGCAAATGCATCGGCCGGAATGGCGAAGCTGAGTCTGCCGCCGCTGGTGATGGCCTGGTCCGGCACGCCCTTGAACAGCACCAGGGCCGGCTGGTCGGCCTGGGTGACTGCGATCTGGAAAGCGCCGCCACTGCCGCCGCTGCTGGTCAGCACCGGGGCCGCGCTGTTCGGCGTGCCGGTGGCGACGGTGTCCCGGGCCGGCGCTGCGGTGACCGGGCCGCTCGGCTGTGGCGCGGCCGCTGGAGCGGCGAGCGGTGCCGGTGCAGGCACCGGTGCAAGCGCTGCCGGAGCCGGCGCTGGCGCCAGATCGACCGGCAGCGGCTGCACGGGCAGGAGAGGCTGCAAAGGCTGCAGCGGCGAGGGCAGGTTCGGCGCGCCGGGGCGGGTGTCCTGGGTCAGGCCGGTGTCCACGGCCGGTGGCAGGCTGGGGGCGGGCACCGGTGCTGGAGCCGGCACAGGTGCGGGCGGAGCCGGTGGCGGCGGGGCCGGCGGCGGCTCGGGTACCGGCGGAGGCGGTGCCACCGCCGTGATCGCGATCTGGAACTCGCTGCTGGCGGTGGCGCCGCCACTGTCGCTGGCCGTCAGGCGCAGGCGCAGCAGGCCGCTGTCCGCCGTGCCCGGCGTGCCGCTCAGGCTGCCAGTGGCCGGGTCGAAGCGCAGCCAGGCGGGCAGGGGGCTGCCGTCAGCCAGGCTCAGGCTCAAGCTCAGCGGTGCTGTGCTGTCTGGGTCGCTGAAAGCATCGGCTGGCAGGGTCAGGGCCAGTGTCTGGTCCTGGCGGATCTCGACATTGGCCGGCAAGCTGCCGACGCGCGGCGCGTCGTTGCTGCCCTCGAGCCGCACGCGCAAGACGGTGCTGCTGCTGTTGCTGCCGTCGGACACGCTCAATTCGAAGCTCTCCTCGGCCGCGCCGGCCAGTCCATTGATGGCGGCGTTGTCGGGGATGTAGCGGTAGCTGCCGTCGTTGTTGTTCAGCACCAGGCTGCCGAAGCGGCCGCGCAGCGTGCTGAAACCACCGGCTGTGGTGCCGCCGACCAGGCCGTAGCTGAGGCTGCCGCCCTCGGCATCGCTGACCGCGAGGCGGCCCAGGATCTCGTTGAAGCTGTCGGCCGCGGCGGTGTCGCTGAAGACTAGGTCGGCCGGCGCGCTGATCACTGGCGCGTTGTTGCTGGCACTGATATTGACGCTGAAGACGGCGCTGCTCTGCGCGCTGCCGTCCGAGACCTGCAGATTGAAGCTCTCGCTGGCATCGGCACCCAGGTTGGTGATGGCCTGCGCATCCGGCGTGTAGACGTAGGCGCCGGTCGCGGTGTTCAGGCTTAGGCTGCCGTAGCGGCCTTGCAGGCGGCTGATGCCGTCCGTCGTGACGCCGCCGGCAATGCTGTAGCTCAGGCTGCTGCCGGCATCGCCGTCACTGCCTTGCAAGTTGCCGCGGGTCGGCAGCAGCTCTTGCGGCGTCATGCGGTCGTTGTACTGGGCGGCCCGCGGGGTAGGCAGCTGGGGCGCGTCATTGCGGCCGCTGAGTTGCACGTCCAGGTTCATGCTGCTGCTGCCACCATTGCCGTCGCTGACGCTGAGCACGAAGCGCTCGGAGGCATCGCTGAGCAGGCCGTTGATGGCCGCGTCATTGGGGCTGTAGCTGTAGGCGCCGGTGCTGGTGTTCAGACGCAGCGTGCCGTAGCTGCCGACCAGGGTGCTGAAGCCGCCGGCCACGGTGCCGCCCTGCAGGCTGTAGCTCAGGCCTCCGCCTTCTGCGTCAATGGCGCTGAGGCTGCCATTGCTGGCCGCGAAATTGTCGTTCGCCGCCGTGTCCTCGAAGCGCAGCGGTGCCGGCGCCTGCAGCTGCGGTGCATCGTTGCCGGCCGTCACATTGACGGTGAAGCTGGCGCTGCTGCTGAGCTGGCCATCGGAGATGCTGACCGTGAAAGTCTCGCTCGTGTTGCCGGTCAGCGCGTTGATGGCAGCGTCGTTCGGCGTATAGCTGTAGGCACCGGTGGCGGTGTTGACGCTGAGGCTGCCGTACAGGCCTTGCAACACGCTGAAGCCGCCGCTGCTGCTGCTGCCGCCGTTGATCGCATAGCTGAGCGTGCTGCCGGCGTCGGGGTCGCTGCCGGCCAAATTGCCGGTGCTGGCGCCGAAGACGTCGGCGCCGGCCGTATCCACATAGCTGACGCTGACCGGGCTCAGCTGCGGCGCCTGGTTGGCCTTGATCAGATTGACCACATAGCTGGCCGTGCCGGTGGCGCTGCCGTCCGACAGGGTCAGGGTGAAGGTCTCGCTGGTGCTGGCCACCAGGGCGTTGATGGCCGCCGCATTGGGTGTGTACACATAAGCGCCGGTCGTGGTGTTGACGGCCAGGCTGCCGTGCACGCCGACCAGGGTGCTGATGCCGCCGGCCACCGTGCCACCGCTGACGCCGTAGGTCAGCGTGCTGCCGGCTTCGCGGTCGTTGCCGACAAGATTGCCGCTTGCGCTGGCGAAGCTGTCGTTGGCCTCGGTATCGGTGTAGCTGACCGGGGTCGGCGCCGTCAGCACCGGGGTGTCGTTGGCGGCCGTCAGATTGACCGTGTAGCTGGTGTTGACGCTGCTGTTGCCATCCGACAGGCTGATGGTGAAGGTTTCGCTGGTGTTGGCGCCCAGTGCATTGATGGCGGCGCTGTCCGGGGCGAATACGTAGGCGCCGGTGGCGGTATTGACCGACAGCGTGCCGTAGCTGCCGGCCTTGCTGCTGAAGCCGCCGGCCAGGGTGCCGCCGCTGATGGCGTAGCTGAGCGCGCCACCCTCGGCGTCGCTGCCGCCCAGACTACCGTTGACATTGGCGAAGCTGTCGTTGGCCGCGGTGTCGACCAGATTGGCCGCGGCCGGCGTGGGCAGCAGCGGCGCGTCATTAGCGCCGGTGAAGTTGACGGTGTAGCTGGCCGTGGCACTGCTGACGCCGTCAGACACGCTGACGGTGAAGCTCTCGCTGCCATTGGCCGACAGGCTGTTGATGGCCGCCGCATTCGGCGTGTAGACGTAGGCGCCGGTGCTGGTGTTGACGCTCAGCGTGCCGTAGCTGCCGACCAGGGTGCTGAAGCCGCCGGCCACGGTGCCGCCGGTGATGCCGTAGACCAGGCTGGCGCCCGCGTCGACGTCGGCGCCGGCCAGGCTGCCGCTGTCATTGCCGAAGCTGTCGGCGGCGCTGGTGTCGACATAGCTGGCCGGGGTGACGGCGCCAAGGCTCGGCGCATCGTTGACGGCGCTGACCACGATGGAGGCGCTGCCGCTCGCGCTGGAGAAGGCGCTGCTGCCGCCATTGCTGGCGGTGCTGACCTTTTGCGCGCTGCCGAAAGTCGAGGCCGTGCCGCTGCTCTGATCCCAGGCACGGTAGGCGAGGGTGGCGGTCTCACCGTTCTGCCCGTCGGGCAGATAGCGCAGGCGGCTGCTGGCGCTGAGCAGGAGGGCGCTGTTGCCGGACACGGCGCCGACGGCCGCCCAGTTCGTGCCATCGGTCGAGTACTGCCAGCTGCCGTTGCCGCTGCTGGCCGTCAGGGCCAGGCCGGCGAGGGCGCCGCTGTCCACATCGACCCAGCCGCCGCTGGCCAGGATGTCGGACACCAGGTCGCCGGCGCTGGCCGTGTCCTCGTTGGTGCCGGTGAAGACATGGTTGACCCCGCCCAGCGTCGGCGCGTCATTGACGGCGGTGACGGTGATCAGCGAGTTGACCGTGCTGCCGGCCAGGCCGCCGTCGTTGTTGCTGCTGGAGCCGCGCACCGAGAAGCCGGCGCTGCCATTGAAATTGGCCGTGGGCCGGAAGTAGACCGAGGTGCTGATGCCGGCGCTGGCGATGAAGCTGCCCTCGGCGATGACGCTGGTGTAGCCTGCATCGCTGTACAGCGTGCCGCCGCTGATGGCGCTGAGCTTGTAGAAGGCATCGGTGCCGGAGATGGTGATGGCGCCGGAGTCGCTGTCCTCGTTGATAGTTGTGCTGGCCACGGCGATGCCGGTGGAAATGATGGCCTGCACCAGGGCGCCGCCGAGGCCGCCGTCGTTGTTGCTCAGCGAGGCCTGGGCGTTGAAGCTGCCGTCGCTGGCGCCGCTGGGGGTGAACTTCAGGCCGGCGCTGCCCTGGGCGAAGGTGATGAAACTGCCCTCGCTGACGACGGTCGTGCCGTCGTTCAGGTATAGCGTGCCATTGCTGATGCCGGTGATCTTGAAATGACTGACTTCGGCGCCGTCGGCGGCATTGCGGCTGAACACCAGGCCGCTGCTGCTCTGCGTGGCCGGCGTTGTCGCTGCGCCGGTGACGCTGGGTGTGTCGGCCACGGCATTGAGGTTGAGGGTGACGGTGTCGCTGTCATTGAGCGTGCCTGCGCCGTTGTCGCTGCTGCTGATCGTCAGCGTCGCGTAGCCGGCGCCAAAGGCATTGGCCGTCGGTGTGTAGCTGACCGAGGCCAGGGCAGCCTGCACCTGGGCGGCCGTGCCGACGATCTGCACCGAGTTCGTGCCGTCGCCGCTGATGCTGGCGCCGCCGCCGAGCGTGACACTGAGGCTGCCCTTGCCGGCGCCGACGGAGAGCACGGTGGTCAGGATGCTGCCGGCATCGACATCGCCGACCGAGAGCGCATTGCCGTTGCCCGCAGAGAAGACCAGCACCGCGTCTTCGTTGAAGGTCTGGGCGCCGGGCACGGTATTCACCGGCGCTTCGTTGACATTGCTGAGATTGATGGTGATGGTGGCGGTGGAGTCGGCGGTGCTGTCGCCGTCCTCGTCGTCCACGGTCACGGTCAGGCTGAAGCTGGGGTTGCTCTCGTAGTCCAGGGCCGCCGCATTGGCCACGGTGATGGCGCCGGTCGCGGCATTGATGGCGAAGGCGCCGCCGGTGTTGCCGCCGGTGATGGCGTAGTTCAGGCCATTGGTGTCGGTGCTCGCAGTGACCGTGGTCACGGCCGTGCCATTGCCGCTGTTCTCGGCCAGGCCTACGCTGGCGTTGCTGATCACCGGGTTGATGTCAGTGGTCGTCACCGTGATGGTGCGGGTGGCCGTGCCGCCATTGCCGTCACTGACCTGCACGGTGAAGCTGTCGCTGCCCGAGTAGCCGGCGGTCGGTGTGTAGGTGATGGTGCCGCCGGGGGTGATGTCGCCGCCGCCGGAACTGGCCGTGGCTGCGCTGAAGCTCAGCGTGCCATGGCTGGGCGCTGCGCTCTGCGACCAGGTCAGGGTCTGGCCGCTGTCGGCGTCGCTGGCATGCAGCAGGCTCTTGATGTCGGCCGCGCCGGAGTTCTCGTCCACCGTCAGGGTGGTGGTGGCACCGACAAAGCTGGGCGCGAGATTGGGCGGCGTGGCGGCGCTGAGGTTGAGGGTGTCCAGGGCCAATCCCACCCCGCCGCCTGCTGTGGCGGTGAATCGCACCGTGTCGATATTGTTCCAGGCACTGCCGAAGCTCAAATTGCCACCGTTGTAGACGGCGGAGTCTTTGCTGTAGATGATCGCCGAATTGCCGGCCCCATACGTGGAGCTCAGCGCGAAATTGAAGCCGGTCACCTGTGCCACCACGGTGCCGCTGGATCCGCCTTGATAGCCAGTGATGATGAAGTTGCTCGGGAAGCCTCCTATATTGTCCAGCGCGTTGGCGGCCAGTGAGATCAGCCGGAAGTCATCAGCGAGGCCCAGCGAGCTGAACTGAAAGTAGGTGGTGTTCGCGTCGGCGGAGAAAATTGTGTCGTTGAAGATGGCTTTGCCAGTGAAGTTGTTGAACGTATCTGAAAAGTAGCCATTCACGTCGTCGACGATGTCGACTTGGGCTCCGCCATTGCTGCTGAACACGAGGTTGTCGATGGTGCGGCTGGTGCTGGAGTTGCCATTGCTGCTGCTGGATTCGAAGTTCTGATCCGCCGGCTCGGCCAGATTGTTCAGATTGACGGTGACCGTTGCCGTGGCGTCGGCAGTGCTGCCGGCGTCCTCGTCGTCGACGGTGACCGTCAGCGTCAGGCTGCTAGCAGCTTCGTAGTCGAGATCGGCGCCTGCCGCTACGCTGATGGCGCCGGTGCTGCTGTTGATCGTGAACAGGCCCTGGCCGCTGCCGCCGGTGATGGCGTAGCTCAGACCATTGGTGTCCCCCGTCGCGCTGATCGTGCCCACGGCGCTGCCGTCGGCCACGTTCTCATTGACGCTCATCGTCGCGTTGCCCAGCACTGGGTCGACGTCATTGACGGTGACGGTGATGGTGCGTGTGACCGTGCCGCCGCTGCCATCGCTGACCTGCACGGTGAAGCTGTCGCCACCGGTGTAGCCGGCGGTCGGTGTGTACGTGATGGTGCCGCCGGGCGTGATGTCGCCGCCGCCGGAGCTGGCGGTGGCAGCGCTAAAGCTCAAACTGCCATGGCTGGGCGCCGAGCTCTGCGACCAGGTCAGCGTTTGGCCGCTGTCGCTGTCGCTGATGTGCAGCAGGTTCTTGACGTCGACGGCGCTGCTGTTCTCGTTGGCGCTCAGCGTGGTGGTGGCGCCGACGAACACCGGGGCCGCATTCGGCGGCAGCAGCAGTCGGCCTTCCACGCCCTTGTTGCTGGCACCGTCTGAGCTGTTGTCGGTCCAGACGGCGGCAAAGCGATCGCTGCCGACGCCGGTCAACGCGACCGTGTTCTGGTGGCCGCGGCGGTACTGGTTGATCTCGAAGTCACTGCCGTCCACGGCCACGCCGGTGGCCGAGAACCGGCGGCCGAACAGGCCGGACTCGTCGTAGTCGCCGGTGTCGGCCTGCCAGCCGATAACGAAGCCGCCGCCTGACAGGGCGGCAATCGTCGCTGCATCCTTGTAGGTGCCGGCTGCGCCGCTGGTATTGGCCTGGGTGATGCTGCCCTGGGCCGCGCCGGCATTGTTGTAGCGCTGGAAGTAGATGTCGCACTGCGCGTAGCCGGCGTCGTAGGCGCTCCAGGCGACAACGAAGCCGCCGCCGCTCAGGCCGACGACCTTGGCGGCCGGCAGGCCGCTGTTGGCCACGTCGGAGGAGGCCAGGCCGTCGCTGGTGACGTCGATGACGGTGGACGGCGCGCTGCTTACCACGGCCTTGATGTTGTAGCTGTTGCTGTCACCCCAGGCCAGCACGTAGCTGCCATCGCTGAGGGCGGCCAGGCTGGGACTGACATTGCCGCCGCTGGCGTCCAGGCTCAGCTCACCGCCGTTTTTGCTGCCGTCGGCGGCATTGAATTTCTGGGCCTGGACGCCGGCGGCGGTGGTCCAGGCGATGACGAAGGATCCATCGCTCAGCGTGGCCATCGTCGGTGCGGCTTGATCGCCGGCAGTGGCGGTGTTGGCGATCAGCTGGCTGCCCACCGTGCCATTGGCCTCGACGATGCGGTAGCCAATGTCGCGGCCGGTGCCGGTCGTCGTGTAGGCCACGGCGAAGCGGCCGCCGTTCAGCGCGGTGACTACCGGCGTGATCTCGTCCACGCCGTTGGCGGCGGTGGTGATGGCGAACTCAGCGCTCAGCGGCGCGCCCATGGCGTCGTAGATGCGGGCATAGATGCCGTTCTGACCTGCAGACTCACCGCCCTGGCCATCGCTCTGCCAGACCGACACGAAGTTGCCATTGCTGAGCGTGGTCACGCTGGCATTCGTCTGGTCCCGGGTGGCGGTGCTGCTGACGTCCAGGTCGTCACCGAAGTTCAGGTCCTGCGAAGTGGCCGAGACCACGGTGTAGGTCAGGGTCTTGGAATAGCCCTGGCCATTGATCGGGTTGTTGCTGTTGTCGGTCTGATAGCGGTCGTAGTAACGAGCCGTGACCGTGACCGTCTGTCCCACGGCCGGCAGCACGCCCGTGCCCATGCTCAAAGTGGCTGTGTTGCCATTGGCCACGGGAGCAATGGTGAACAGATTGGCGACCGACTGGCTGTCGATGGCCCAGACGCCGCCCGTGGTGTAACCCGTGTCGGCTGGGGTCAGCGTGGCCGCCGCCATGTTCTGGCTGGCGTCCGACAAGACGTAGTTGCGGTTGCTGCCGATGTCCGTCGGCGCATTGTCGGGGCCCACGAACATGCCTGAGGTGGTGGTGGAGTTGGGAACCCCAGAGGACTGATAGCCGATGAAAAAGGAATTGGTCGAGGTGGTGTTCGCGGGCAGGCTGTCGACAAAGCGCCAGGTCGTGCCAGCCACGGTGATGTAGGAGCTGAAGTTGCCATCGTAGTTGTAGGTTGTCCAGGACGCCCCGCCATTGCTGCTGTACTCGAAGCTGCCACGATTCAGGGTGCCGGCGCCAAAGGCGACGGTGGTCGTAGGCTGTGTGCCATGACCAGGGATTTCACAGGTTCCAAAGCTCCAGGTGTCACTGATGCCCCCAGGCCGGGTATAGACCGCGGTGTTGCCCGTGCCCGGATTGGCCACGCGTGGTGCGGGCAGGATGGCGTCGTAGGCGAGGTTGCTGATCGGTTGAGTGTCGGCCACCTCACCGGACTTCGATTCCAGGACCCAGTTGCCGCCCAGTGCAGCCGCGCCCGTGGCGTCGACAGAGGCTGCCACATCGGCTTGGGTGGCGCGCGCCATGGCGTCCACAAAAGCCTGGCCTTCGGCGCCGGCTGCAACATTGCAGCCATACAGCAGCACATCGCCCTGAGGAGCCAGGCTGGCACCGATGGCGGCCAACTTGTCGGCATGGGCGGCCATGTTCTCGCTGGTCAGGGTCACCGACCCCAGGCCCAGCACGCCCTTGGCACCGTGGGAGAGGATGTGCAGGGCATCGATATCGCTGCGCCCGGCCAGCGCGGCCGCGATCTGCGCCAGTCCGTCCTGGGTGGAGTCCAGCACATGGACTTCGGTGCCCGGCTTGAGCCCGTTCAGCAAGGTCTGGTAGTTCGCGACATTGCCCTCCACGAACACGATCTCGGTGCGTTGCCCTGCTGCACCATGGTCAACAGGCGTCGCCCGAACGGGCTCCGGCACTGCCTTTGCCGCCTCGGCCGCCGGTTCCGCATGGTGCTCGGCTTCCACAGCAGTGGCCAGGCCCGCGCCGTCGAACATCAGCCTCGCCTCCAGTGCCATCATCTGCGGGCGGGCGTGCAGGATCTGCCGCGGCCCCTCGGCCGGACCTTCGCGCCGGCTGCTGCTGCGCTTGCCGCGGCCGCTCACATGCTCGCCGACCGCGACGAAAGCCTGAGTGACTTCGTTCCAGATGGAGTTGTAAATGCGGTTCATGCTGAAATCTCCGGCAAATGGACAAGGTCCGCTGGGTGTGCTGCAGGGCGTGCGTGGGGCTTGCTTGGTGCCTGTGTTGGAGCCTGCGCGCCGACTTACTGGCCGCCCGGCGCGACGATGCTGACCCGGCCGCTCATGCCGGCGATCAGCTCCGGGTAGCGGCCACTGATGGTCGCCACCAGACGCACCGACTGGCTGACCGGATCGACCCGCGCGGCGATGCGCTGGACCTTGGCCGGGTAGCTCTTGCGGGTCTCGTCGATGCCGACCTGGAAGACATGGCCGACCTTCATCCAAGCCAGCCATTTGCTGGGCACCAAGAATTCCAGCTCCAGCACGCTGTCATCGATGATGTCCAGAATGGCCTGGCCCGGCTGGATGTACTGCTGCTCGCGCGCCTTCTGCTCGGCCACCCGGCCCGAGAAGGGCGCGCTGATGCTGCATTTGGCCAACATGGTGCTCATGGCGGCGAGCTCGGCCTGGTTCTTCTGCACCTCGGCCTCGGACAGGTCCAGCTCGACCCGGCCGACCGAGTTCAGCTCGGCCAGGCGCTTGTTGGCGGCCCAGCTTTTCTCAGCGCCGACCAGGGCGGCACGGGCCTTGTTCAGCTGCGCCTGCTGCAGCGAGCAGTCGAAGCTCACCAGCACCTGGCCGGCGCGGAAGCTGCCGCCGTCCTGCACCGGCAGGCGCTGGATCTTGGCGCCGATCTCGGCGGCCAGCGTGGTGTAGCGATGCGGCGCCAGTTGGGCGCGGATCTCGCGCTGCTCCAGGCTGGGTTTGGGGGCGGCCGCTGCCGAGGTGCCCGGCGTTGGCAACGGCGCCTGCGCATGCACCGATGCCGCGAGCAAGAGGGTGGCCAGGGCACTCAAGCCCCGGCTGAAGTGGCAAGCAAACTCACGCATCCGGACCGCCTGATTGATGACTGGCTCAACCAGCCGAGGCCGGCGCGGCGAGTTCGCTGTGGCTCGGCAGATCGCCTGCTTCCCAGCGCTGGATCGCAGCCGCGATGGCCGCCTTCAGCTCGGCCAGACTGGCCTCGTGGACGCTGCCCAGCTGCGGCTCCATGCCCAGCGTGGCTTGCAGCCGGCTGGCCGCGGCATGGGCTTGCGCAAGCGATTGGTAGCGGCGCAGCTGGCTCAGGATGGCGGTCGTGTGGTTGGCCACGGTCTCGAGCTTGCTGGATGCCTGGGCTTGCTCGCGGTTGCTCATATGCGTCTTGATGCGGTCATCGACGACCCAGATCGCATCCGAGCGCTGGTACTGCTGCAGCGCGTTGGCGTACTGCAGGCGGGCGATGTGGATCTGGGCCAGCAAGGCCATCTGCGCCGCCAGGCGGCGCTGCTCGGCCAGCGTGACCCCGGCTTCGGCCAGTTTGCGCTGCGAGGGCAGGGAGAACAGATTCAGCAGGTTGAAGGACAGCTGGGCTCCGGCGGCATTCCAGTTGTCATGGACCAGGTACTTGTCGTTGTCGTACTTCAGGCCCAGGTTCAGGTTCAGGTTTGGGAACAGGCGCAGCAGCACCTTGCGCGCCTCGTCGCTGGCCAGGCGGGTGTTGTAGAACTGCTCGCGCAGATCGGCATTGCCTGCGATGGCCGCGGCCTCCATCGTTTCAATCGGCAGTTCCAGCATGCGCCGGCTCAGCGTGCCGTTCGACTCCAGTACCTGCAGTTCCGTGCCGGCCGGTGCATTGACCAGATGGGCCAGCTCGATGCGTGCGGTGGCCAGTTCCTGGTCGATCGACTCCAGCAGGCGCAGGTTCTCCAGCAGCTGGCGTTGGTAGCGCAGCGCATCCAGCGGCGAGCGCAGGCGCTCGTCCTCGGCCTTGCGGGCGTCACTCAAGGCGTCCTCTGCCAGGCTGATGGCCGACTTGACTTCACCGCGCAGCTTCTGCGCGCTGGCAGTGCGCCAGAAGGCGCTGCGAACGTCCTGGATCAGCAGATGCATGGCCTTGCGGCGGCGCTCGACGGCGATCAGCGCGCGGTCCGCGTTCTGCTTGGCGCCGTAGTAGGACAGGCCGAAGTCCAGCAGACTCCAGGTCAGGCCGAGATCACCGGTCGTGTGGCTCTTGTCGCTGGAGATGAAGGGGTTGGCCAGCGAGGGCTGACCGGTAACGGAGTCGACCGCCCGGCTGGTCGCGTACTCGCTGCGTGTGCTGTAGCCGGCCGACGCCACCAGCTTTGGAAGCATGTCGTAGCGGCTGGCGTCTAGCTGGTTGAACGCGATGGCTTCTTCCATCAGCCGGGTGCGTCGGTCCAGATTGAACTTCAGTGCCCGCGCGATCGCTTCCTCCAGGCTTAGCGGCCCGGTGATCGGATCGACGCCTTGCTGAGACTGGCTGCGGTCCAGCGCGGCCTGCGACTTGATCTCGCCAACTTTCAGCGGCTCTGGCTGTACGCTGGCGCATGCCGCCATCAGCGCGGCCAAGCCGAGCACACTGGCGAGCTGCCAGGGCGAGCGACGCTGCGCTTTGCCATTCGCTGCTGCTGCCGATCGAGTCCGCCCGGGATCGTGGCCCTCAGACTCAGTGTCCTTCTGTCGAGCAACTGATGAAGGGCTGCAGGCAACAAATCTGACCATGGCAAAGCTCCGCTGGAAGACGTCGAAGTTGCAGCCTAGCACGCGGATAAATGTGCGCCCTGTAAAAATGAACGACCGAGTTGGCTCAGTTCGACAGCCAACGCATGGCAGTAGTTCTTGCTTGTTGACGGTGGATGCGGTCCGGTGTAAGTCAGCTTGAGATGGTGTGCATGGGGCAGAGTCATCGCGGACGGGCGCCTTGACAATACTGTGTACATGATCAGTATTTGTGTGCCTCGATGTGTCACGCAGGTGTGGGGAATTGGGAAGGTTGCACGACGGACTGAATGCCCGGTATGGGCACGGAACAGCCTACCGGCTGCTCGTCGAGGATTTGCTCCGCTTGGTGCTATCGGCCAGTTTGTGCGCTCGTCACAAGGTCGCCAGTCGGCGGGTGAGTAGTTGCCAACCAAGGTCGGCCTCCGGGCCTAACGTCGAATTCACACTGCCGGCCAGAAGCGGTCGCACTGGGACGACTACTCCACAGCCGGGTCACTCAGTCAAGGTCGCTTCCCGATAGTTCGCGAACCGCCTCGCCAAGCAAACGTACGCCTTCCACGATTTGGGTGCTGCTGAGGCTGGCATAGCCAAGTACGAAGGCCGCGCCTTGCGACGGTGGTTTTCGTGCGGGAGTGGCAAAAGATGTGGACAAGGGATAAACCGCCACCCCGCGGCGTCGGGCCGCAGTGATGAGCGCCAACTCGGCGCCCAAGCCGGTCAGGGGCAACCGCATCACGACATGCAGACCGGCGGCCGCGCCCAGGATCTCTGTGCCTTGGGGCAACTCGCGCGCTATGGCACTTAACAGTGCCTCCCGTCGGCGCTCATACTCGCGCCGCATGCGCCGCACATGGCGTTCATAAGCACCGCTGTCGATCAGTGCCGCCATGCTGCGCTGCTCAAGCACAGGCGCATGCCGATCCGTCAGTCGTTTCGCCTTCTGGAACGGCTCCTGCAGTTCGGTCGGCAGCACGAGGTAGCCCAGCCTCAGCTGCGGCGACAGCGCCTTGGAGAACGTGCCCACGTAGATCACGCGGCCGTCGGTATCCAGCGAAGCCAGTGCATCGATGGGATGTTGCCCATAGCGGAACTCACCGTCGTAGTCGTCCTCGACAATCCACGCGCACTGCCGCCGTGCCCAGTCCAGCAGCTCTTGGCGACGGGCGATCGGCAGCGTGCCGCCCAGCGGAAATTGGTGCGATGGCGTCACGTAGGCCAGCCGAACTCGGTGATCGCCGGGCAAGTCTTGCGTCACCATGCCGTGCTCGTCGACAGGCACGTTCAGCCCTTGTGCGCCGGTGGCCTCGAAGCAGCGTCGGGCCATCGAGTAGCCCGGGTCCTCGAACACGAACGTATCGTCAGCATCGAGGAGCACGCGCGCGCACAAGTCAATGGCCTGTTGCGAGCCATTCACCACGACGATCTGCTCGGGCAGGCAGCGCAGGCCCCGCGTGCGCCCCAAGTAGCCGGACAGTGCCCGGCGCAGGCCCTCGTCGCCTTCCGGCGGTGCGTAATAGAGGCGGGACTGCAGGTCCAACAAGGCCGCCAGGTAGGCCCGGCGCCAGCTCATCGACGGGAAGTCACGCGCGCCGACGGCGCCGTAGAGGAAGTCGAAGCGCAGTGGCGCTGACGCAGGCATGGGTGTGAAGCGCATCGCCTGAAGCCGCTGGCCGAACGCCGAAAGCTTCGCAGGCCGGTGCTTGGTAGCTGGTCGCGCGCGAGTGCCGTTTGCCAAGGTGGCGCCGGCAGCGACTGCCGCCACGCGCGCAGCCCGAGCCGGCGATGTGACGATGAAGCCCTCGGCGGCGAGCTGATCGTAGGCCGCGCTGACGGTGGTGCGCGACACGCCTAGCTCCGCCGCAAGCGCGCGCGTGGATGGCACTCGGGCACCGACGCCCCAGATGCCCTCGCTAATCTGCGCGCGGATGTGTTCGTAGATTCGTCGGCCTGCGCCGTTCGCGCGAGCCGCCTGCGCCCCAGACATCGGTTTCAACTGGCCCACCCATAAAAGCAAAAACTGGATCTTGTCATTGTGCCGGTTGAGCTCGATAGTGCCATCCTCGGCATTGACCACCTACACCCGGCTGCATCACATGTACATCCCCGCGCACTTCGCCATCACCGACCCCGCAGAGCTACACCGCATCGTCCGCGAGCACCCGCTTGGCGCGCTGGTCACGCATGGCGACTCAGGCCTTGATGCCGACCACATCCCCTTCGAGTTCGACCCGGCCACCGGCGCACTGGGCACGCTGACCGCCCACGTGGCGCGCGCCAACACGCTGTGGCAGCGATGCCCCTCGGGCACGCCGGTGATGGTGGTCTTCCGCGGCGCGCAGGCCTATATCTCGCCGAACTGGTATCCCAGCAAACATGAGGCGCACCGCCAGGTGCCGACCTGGAACTACGAAGTCGTGCATGCGCACGGCACATTGACTGTTCACGATGACGAGCGATTCGTGCGCGGCGTGGTTGCCCGGCTCACCCGCCAGCATGATGCGGCCGAACCGAAGCCGTGGAAGATGACGGACTCCGAGCCCGAATTCATCGACGCGATGTTGCGCAATATCGTTGGCATCCAGATCGCCGTGACTTCCCTGGTGGGCAAGTCAAAGCTCAGCCAGAACAAGGAAATGCGCGATCGGCTCTCGGCCGCCGATGCGCTGGCCTTGCGCGGCCACGATGAACTGGCGCGTGCCATGCGCGGTGCACCCTGATTGACAGAACGACCCGGCGGCTCATTCTTGGCGCGCACACCACCGGGCGCCTGCTCTCCTGCCAGTACGTCTGTCCCTTACAAGCCGGACGTGCTATTGCTGCAGAGCGGTGGTGTTGGGCTACATCAGAGTGATCTAACACGGAGGCTCGATTGGCAGTTCAGGGTCGAGAGCCCCTATTCGCCATTCCGAACAGCAGACATTCGCGGCGTGATGACGCCGTGAGCGGCGGCCAGACTGCTTGGCGTGCTGCTTCATCCCCGACAGCGGTCATCGCTGCTGGTGCGACCTCAGGCCACGCTTCGTATCCCTGACTGTGAACTTGGCCACCTGTCGCGGAAGATCGCAATCGCTGCACATCTGCCGGTCGCCGATGCGTCTCGGCTCCAGGCGACCACGCCGACCAGGTCCCTTGACGACGATTCGCCGGGCCTCCAGGCACAATCCAGATGATTGGGGCGAGTTTGGCGTCGGGCCTGCCGGGAATCCCACCTTGAAGAATGGAGCAGCATCAATGGCACTGACGAAGAAGGGCGAGTTCTGGTACGGGACGACGTCGGGCGACACCCAAGCCGAACTGCGCAGCTACAGCGTTGCGAATCGCCATGAGGCCGTCCGGTTTGCGGCCTCCAAATGCGAATGTGGGTGCCGGACCTTCGCGCTGCAGACCGATGAAGAAGCCGGCGTGGCCATCCGCACCTGCACCGACTGCGGGGAGGAGCACCTGATGGGCGACAGCGCGGACCACCTTGAAGGATCCGTGCCCGAGACGCACGAGTGCGTGTGCGAGAACGAGGTATTCGAGCTGATGTCCGGCGTCTCCGTGGTCGAGGGCACACATAACGTGCGCTGGTACTACATCGCTTGCCGCTGCGTGGAATGCAATCTGGTTGGGGTCTTCGCAGACTGGAAGTGCGAAGCGGGTGATGCGGCGGCCTTCCTCGCCAAGGTATGAACGGCCGGTCCCCGCAGAGATCAGGCTCGCAGGCTCGAGGTCACGCGCGACTCAGAGTCAGGGCTCAAATTTCAAGCCCTAGCTCGAGGAATACCTGAGCTTCTCGCGCTGGCGCGCCAAGCCTCGGCACGTCGAAGGCGCCGAGATCGCGCTTATCGCCCGATCTGCCAAGTGGTGTCATGAAGTGGTCGGTGGACTTGGCTGTATCAATAGCCCTAACCGTTGCGGAGCTGAAGTCCGGGGGACTTCAGCATCAGGCTGCTCAGCGACATTCGACCGCAGATTCCTGTCCGTAGCGTCGCTGCATGTTTCATGCTCGGCGGACTCCTTCAAAACCCTTGCGCAATCGATCGAGTTCAGATGCGAGCAGGCTTGTTGAACGAGACCCTAGCCAGCATGCCGGAATCCCCCTTGCCAGGCAGCAGGCTGACGCTGGCGCCGTGATGATCGGCGATGGCTTTGACGATGAACAATCCCAGGCCTTCGCCCTGACTGGCAGCACCCCGCCGATGCCGTTGGAAGAGCTCGGGCTGCAGCGACGCATCCAGCCCCATGCCTTGGTCTTCGACTTCGAGCAGCACCGCGGCGGCCGTCGTCCGGGTGCGAACGACGACGGGGCCACGGCCGTGGGTGAGTGCGTTGTCGATCAAATTGCTCAGCAGTTCATGCAACTCGCCCGGCCAACCTTCTATGGTTGCCGGCTCTAGTTCGAATCCGAGGTCGATGCCGGTGCGTTCCGCGCGGTCGATGAACTCGGCCGCACAGCCCTCGACCGTCAGGTTCAGATCAATGACTTGTGCAGGCAAGCCGCCGCCGGATTCCGAGCTGGCTTTTTCCAGGCTCAAGATGCGCTGCACCAACCGCTGCAGACGCGCGACCAGACTCTGCATCAATTGCAGCCTTTTGCCTTGCGCCGGCCCTGCGGCCGGCTCGGCGGCCAGATCTTCAATGGCCATTTCTATTTGCAGCGACAGGCTGGCGAGCGGTGTGCGCAGTTGGTGGGCGGTGTCACCAATGAACTCCCGTTGTGCGGCAGCGCTTTCGCGCAGCCGCGCCAGCAAGGAGTTGAGCGCAGCGGCCAGGACGGCAGATTCGCTGTTGCCGCTGGGCGGCGTGACGGGGCTCAAATCACTCGCTTGGCGCGCCTCGATCTGCTGTGCGAAGCGCTCAAGCGGTTGCAGGATTCGGCGGGTGCTGAAGTACAACCCCAGCATCGCCGCCGCCAGCAGCATCAGGCCGAGGCGCTCGGAGCGGGCGCGTATCTGCGAGCTGGTCTCGCGGCGCTTGTTCAGTGTCTCTGCCACCACGATGCTGGCCCGCTTCGCTGGGCCTTGGTGATGCAAAGTCACGATTCGCACCGCTTGCCCTTCGAGTTGGCCGAGCAGGCTGAGTTGATTGGCAGGTGGCCGCGCGTTGACAAATGCGGCCAGCCGAATATCGCCCCAAATCAGCTTGGCCTCGCCATCGAAGACGGCGAAAAACAGTTCGTCCAGCGGATCGGCTTGCAGCAGGGCTTGGGCCGACCGGGGTAGGTCCACATCCAAATCGTTGTCGGAATCGATCTCCACTCTGGCGGCCAAGGCCACCGCATTGTTCAGCAGAGCTTGGTCGAAGGCTTGATCGGCCAAGTGCTCGGCGCCGCGCAGATCCAGCAGCAAGCCGGCTGCCAGCACCAATGCCAGCCACAGACCCAAAGTGGCGAGCAATCGCGTGCGCAGCGAGACTCGCTCGAGGGCCGCACTCAGGCGCTGCATCAGGGCCTGTCGCATGGGCGATCCAGCGGCACTTCGGCACGGGCCGACGCTTGTTCCAGCAAGCGGTAGCCCAGGCCCCGCACGGTTTCCAGCTTGAGACCGGACACCGCGAGCTTGAGTCGCAAGCGCGAGACATGCAGTTCGAGAGCATTGGCGCTGAGTTCACGGTCCCAATGCCCCAGGCTGTCTATCAGCTTGCGTTTGGGCACCAGTTGCGGACTCTGCATGACCAGCTCCAGCAGCAAGGCCCACTCTTTGCGGGTAAGCGGCAAAGGCTCGCCGCTCAGGCTGGCGCTGTGCTCGCCCATGTCCAGCGCGAGGGCCCCGAGTTGCACGCAAGCGAGCTTGTTGGCGCTGGCACGGCGCAGCAAGGCCCGCAAGCGTGCCAGCAGCTCCGGCAACATAAAGGGCTTGGCCAAATAGTCATCGGCGCCGAGATCAAGTCCGCGCACCTTGTCCTCCCAGTCGTCACGCGCGGTGATCAGCATGATGGGCAAGGCGCAGGCGCGAGCACGCAACTGGCCCAGCAGGCTCAGCCCGTCAATGCCCGGCAGGCCGATGTCGAGCAGCAAGGCGTCATAGTGAACATCGCGCAAGGCCATGCACACCTGTTCCGCTTGCGTCAGCAAGTCAACGGTGTAGCCCTCCCGGCACAGGGCCTCCACCAGGCTGGCGCCTAAGCAGGGGTCGTCCTCAATCAGCAAGATGCGCATGGCTTCACCTTGTCAGCCTTTGCTTACGGAAAGGCAAGTGGCTTCACTTTGCAGCTGTTTTGAACGCACAAACTTGATCAAAGGCAAGCTGCGTTGCCCACGTTGGTAACGATATGTTTTTGACTGGGTTTCGACAGCATCGCCTCGGTAGATTTGGGCCCATCGCAACCGCTCTATCCTGCAAGGAGGCCTCTATGCAATGCAAGCGACTTGTCCTGTCCGGCGCAGCAGCGCTGCTGCCTTTTTTACTCGCAACTGCTGCCCAGGCACAAACGCCGCCGGTGCCGGCCGGCCGCCTGCTGGCCTCGAACTGTTTCCAGTGTCATGGCACCAATGGCAAGGGGCCTGGCTTCGAGCGCATCGCCGGTAAGTCAAGCCTGGAGGTTTACAAGGAGCTCAAGGAAATGAAGGCTGGCGGCGAGGGTCAGGGCTTGATGACCAAACACGCATTGGGCTACACCGATGCGCAACTGCGCGAGCTGTCGCAATGGCTATCGACGCAGCGTTGAGCCGCGCATCAATCAAAAGGAGTCTGCAATGAAGCGACGTCAACTCATTCAAGCGGCGATGGCCGCTGCGGCCGGCATGACCGCTTGGCACCCCCTGGCCAGCCAAGCCGCCGGTGCGGGAGGCAGGGTGATTGTGGTGGGCGGCGGCATGGCTGGTGCTACCGTGGCCAAGTACCTGCGCCTGTGGAGCAATGGCGGCTTGGAAGTGACGCTGATCGAGCGAAACCCCGCCTATGTCTCCAACATCATGAGCAGCCTGGTGTTGACCGGGCAGCGTTCGATGAGCAGCTTGCGCTTTGGCTATGACGCCCTGAAGACCCGTCACGGTGTTAAGTTAGTCACGGATGAGGTCTTGGAAGTCGATGCCGTCAACGGCTCAGTTTTGCTGGCCTCGGGTCAGCGCCTGGTGGCGGACAAGATTGTCCTCGCCCCGGGCATGCGCTTTGATTTGCTGCCCGGCCAGACCGATCCCAGCCGCATGCCGCATGCCTGGTCGGCCGGCGTGCAAACCGAACAGTTGGCCAAGCAGTTGGCTGCGATGCGCGCGGGCGGCACGGTGCTGCTGACGATCCCCAAGACGCCGTATCGCTGCCCTCCCGGCCCCTATGAGCGAGCTTGTCTGGTGGCCGACTGGTTGAAGGCCAAGAAGCCAGGCAGCAAGCTGATCGTGCTGGATGCGAACCCCGACATCGTGGTGGAGAAAGACAATTTCTCTAAAGCCTTCTTCGGCTTGCATGCCAATGTGATCGAATACCACAACAACGTCGAAATCTCCTCGGTTGACGAGCGGCAGATGGTGCTTTACACCAATGGCGGCGCGGTGCATGGCGATGTCATCAACTTGATCCCGCCCCAAAGAGCCGGCAAATTGATCGAACAAACCGGCCTGGCGACGGCCACCAACGGCCGCTTTGCGCCGGTCGATGTGCTGAGCTACGCCAGCTTGAGCGCGCCCAAGGTGCATGTGATTGGCGACTCCAGCGCCACCACCCAGCCCAAGGCCGGTCATATCGCCAACCAGGAGGCCAAGGTATGCGCCGATGCGTTGGTGCGTTACTTCGGTGGCTTGGCCCCGGATCAAGCGCCAGTCACGAACTCGGCCTGCTTTTCAACTATCACCCGCACGCAAGCCTCTTGGCTGACGGTCGTCTTTCAATACGATCCGCTGTCAAAGACAATGCAGGCAGTGCCCGCCAGCGCCAGTGCCTCGTCCGGTTGGAACGGTGACAATTTTGATGACATGAACCAATGGTTCAAGGCCTTGATGGTGGACTCGTTTGCCTGATGCTCCCCGATCGCAGTCCGATGACGCGCTCAAACACGGCGAGTCTCGGCGCTGCGACTCACCGCCGACGATCCGGCAACGACCTTTTCAACCTCAAGTCCTTAAGTCAATCGAGCCGCGTCAAGCTCTTCGATCAAGCGGCGTTAGTCACTTGAGCCCTTGTCGTTTTGCATTCTGTGCAGTCTTCGCCTCCGCGTTGGCAGCAGCACGGTCATGGCGATCAACGACTTTTTCAACAGAATATGCCCATACCGGGCATTCAGTCCGCCGTTCAACCTTGCCGATTCTTCGTACCAGCGTGACACATCGACGTACAAAATACTGATCATAGAAGCAGTATTTCGAGGGTGCCCGTCCTTGATGACTCTGAACCCGTTACACCCAAGCGCGCTACCTGTGGGCGGTGTTGATTGCGCGGATCTACGAGGCTTTTTCGCTACTGTGTCCTCAGTGTGGAGGCTAAATGAATCAGGTCGCATTTATCGCCGATCGCCCTAAGGTGCGCAAAACACTGGCGCACATCTGAGCCGAGCCTGAGGCCCCGCGCATTACGCCAGCAGGCGGCCCACCACTCTGAGAGGACTGTGATGCGCCGCAATCCGAGGCTGTTTGCGCGCGAGAACCAGTTTTGGACCTTGCGTCGCAGGTCGCTCCATCGCCCACTTGTGTGCATTGAGTCCGGTTTCTGCGCAGCACTTTCTGTCGGAATTTTTTACATCGAACCACCAAGGGTTTTTACCCTCCCATATGCAAATTGTTGATTCTTATAGATTTTGGCCCTTGATCTAGGGGGTGGCACGGTTGCTGCTTAGCCTTTGGCATTGACGCCAAACTTTAACAACCTTGACCCAAGGAGTTCCCCATGTTTCGTCGTCTCACCGCTGTCGCCGCCTTGATGGCTGTTTCCTTCTCCGCCCAGGCTGGCCTGACCACTCTGACCGGCGGTGACTGGCCGCCGGCCGGCAGCTCGGGCCTGCAAGACGTGCTGTTCAACAAGCAGACATCTGCCGGCGGCGCGATGGTCGCGATCGGCGCACATGCCTACAAGAACGGCGCTTTCCTGGCCAACGACGGTGTGCGCAACTTCTACGCCCAGAGCGGCACGTATGCACCGGACGGCAAGAACTATGCAAACTGGAGCTTCGACTTTTCGTACAACCTTGGCGCCAATTGCACAGGCTGCAAGGTGTTCCTGGGTATCGATTCGGACCAGACGGCTGGCGTGAACTTTGTTGATAGCGAGCTCACCGCCGCCTTCGGCCCGGTAGCGCTCAACTCATGGAACATGGAAATGAACTTCCTGAGTCCATTCAACTTCGACCCGTTCTCGGCCAGCAGCACCGATTTCCGCCTGTACGTGACCGACGCCAACGGCGCCCGTCTGGTCAGCTCGGACATCACCGTCAACGTGCCTGAGCCAGGCGCATTGGCCCTGGTCGCAGTGGCCTTGGCAGGCCTGGGCCTGAGCCGTCGCCGCAAGGCATGATGGCAAGCGGGCGCTTGCCCGCTGTACGTTTGCTCACAGCGGCGACCTTCGGGTCGCCGCTTTGCTTTTCGCGGTGCATAGCGCGACCGGTCTGAAAATCGGCAACTCGGGGTCACGGCAACTCGCGGTCAGGCCTCAAATCTAAGGTCGATACCTGTCCCTTGCCCCAGCAAGCACCCGAACCCCTTTGCCAACCACCTTGTCCTGCGTCTTGGTGTCGAAATCGCTTGCCTGATAACGCTCATGCAATTGGCTGGACGGATCATCCCAGTCGCGATTGACCATGGAAGCGAGGGTCAAGTCTCAATTTTGAAGGGCATCAACCGGCTTTTTCGACATTCCAATTCCCCGCCGGGCACCGCCGGTATGGGGCGATGAGGTGAACTGAACCGACCAGGGCCGATACCCGCTTTGGGCACTGAGTTGCCTCGAAATCAATGCACCCGAAATGTCCCAGCCCGTGCTGGGCCGACAGTTGAAACAAGTGCCGCATCGCTGACGTTCGGTTCGCCGACCGTCTTGGTCAACGGCGCCGTCGCTTGACTCAGACCATTTGGCCTCCTCGAAACCCGGGGCGAAACAGGTGTCGCCGTCGGGCACGGCGTGACTTGCGCCGCAGTCCTCTCTGCTTTGTCGTGCCGCCCACATGGGTCAAGAAGGGCCGCCCCGGTACTATGTGTCTCACACACGTACCGCCATGTCGACCTCCTCCATCAGCCTCTCAGGCATGAACGCCGCCCAGACCAGCCTCGGCGCGGCGGCTCACAACATCGCGAACCTCAACACGCCCAATTTCCGGCGCCAGCAGGTGCAGCAGGCGTCGGAGCCAGGCGCAGCCGGAGTGAGCACCTCACCGTCGCAGGCGGCCCAGCCGGGCAATGCAACTGAGACGGATGTCGTTGCAGAGTTACAAGCGAAGAATTCGTTTCTTGCTAACCTGGCGGTCTTCAGGACGCAAGACAAGATGATGGGCGCGCTACTGAACATCTTTGGTTGACGCGCCATGCTGCTACGGCCGGCGCTGCTCGCATTGATCGGTTTTTACGGAGTTGCGCGCGCCGCTGATCCGACGGTATCGCCCTCCGAGCAGCCGCTTCGGCCTTGCGACGTCCCGGTGCGCTTCTCAGCGGAGTACTTTGCTGACCCGGAAGTCGACACCTCGAAATCCACGGCGGAGATCACGAAGCTCGGCAATGCCTTTGGGGCCTCCGAAAGGGGCGTCCATCTGGGTCACGTCATCGTTCAGACGGAGATTTCCGTCGTGCCGCAGGCGACTTGCTCAGGCCTTCAAGTGATCTTGAAGTTTGTCAGGCCGGTCCTGCGTATCGCGAGCAATTTGCCTCCCGGCTCGTGTGCCGAGGCGCTGGTCCGCAGGCACGAGTGGACCCACGTCAAGATCTACCGCGAGATTGCGTACGAGTTTCGACATCTCCAATATCACGGCTTCGGGCCGCTGAGTTCGGCCTCTGTGATGCGGTTCGCGAAGCAGGAATGGAAGCGACTCGAGTACCGCCAAGTGCTCTTCGACAGTCCAGAGGAATACGCCAAGAGCCAAACGATGTGTGAGGGCGAGATTCCGAAGCTGCTGCGTGCCGCAGCGCCGGCGGTTTCCAAGGGCTAGGCTATTGGGGACCTGAGTTGCCGATGGAGCGGACTGGCCAACTCGCGACTGCCACAAATCGGCCAAGAACCGACCTCAAGGCTTGCAGTTCTTTGGGCTGGTTTTTCCATCTTCAAGGCGATATCGCTGAACAAAAGTAAGCGCGCCGGCCCCGCACCGCTAAATTGCTTTAGTTGAGGGAGCTTGTAGCGGTGAGGCTGCAGCATCGCCAAACTGTAGCGCTCGGGTTTTTGAAAGCCTGTCGCGCCCGCGGAGGCCTCAAGGTGCGCCAAGCGGCCAAGCCGTTAGGCCGAAAGCCGTGCATCAGAAAAACAAAATCGCGGCATTCGTCATGGATTGGGCATTGGCGACACAGCGAGCACAGGCACTAATTTTTGAATCGGCGCAGAATTCGTATCAAGTTGTTACCAGTGGTTCGAAAAGAGCTGCTCTTGGCAGCTGTTTCACCGAGGGCAAACCTGTCGAAAGACAGGGACGCAAAGCTTCCGGCCTAAAGCACGACAGTGCTATGGCAGCGGGGCCGCCGGCCTGACTGGGCTTTGCCCCAGGGCACAAATCGATCAACGAATGTGGTCGGATTGAGCAGGCTGTACAGCGTGGCCCTCGCCTCAAATCTTTTTGCGCGCGGCCACCATGACTCCTTACTTCCTCCCAAACCGTATCGGGTTCTTTCGTACACCGGCCGCTTGGGCCGCCAGTGCCCTGTCACTGACCCTGCTGGGTTGCGGCGGCGGTGCTGAGGAGGCACAAGCCCCGGCCAGTGCTAACGCGGTAGCGGCGGCCGAAGCCTCCGTGCTTGTGGAGGGTCGTGTGTTCAAACTCTGGGCGCCCGGCGAGGAGGCCACCGTGCTTGCCGAGCAGCGGCAGGCGGATCCGCAAGCGGATGGCAGCGAGGTCCGCCTGATCGTGCGGCTGAACCCGGCGGCGGTGATGGACAGCGGTCGTGCCTATATGCTGAGTGCCACGGCGGCGGGTGACGGCGGCGAGGGCGCTGAGGGGAGCGCGAGCGACGCAGAAGCCACCGCCGGCGCCCTGCATGCCAAGCAACTGGCCGCCAAGGCCTCGGCTGTTGCGACTGCGGTGGATGCCGTGGTGACACAGTCGGTCCTGGCGGTGTCGCCGAGGGCGCAGGTGCGCCAGCAGTTTTCGCATGCGGTGGAGAGTTTCGTGATCACCGTGCCTTGGGCGCAGGCCCATGAAGTGGCCACCGAATTGGCGCGCAACCCCAGCGTAGATGCGGTCGAGCCCGACCGCGTGTTTTCGACCGGCCAAGTGGCCGGCGTACGCACCCTGGACGCCCGTGCCTGGGGTGTTGACCGCATTGACCAGCGTGCACGTCTGTTTGACAACAGCTTTCGCCAAAGCCTGAGGGGCGATGGCGTCAACGCTTATGTGCTGGACACTGGTATCAACCCGCACAACGAGTTTGGCGCCCGCTTGGTGGCAGGCTTTTCAGCCATCAACGACGGCCGCGGCACTGGCGACTGCAATGGGCATGGCACCCATGTGGCCGGCACGGTGGGCGGGGCCACCTTGGGTGTGGCGCCCGGCGCGCGTTTGGTGCCGGTGCGGGTGATGGACTGCGGAGGTTCCAGCACTGGCAGCTCGGTGCTGGCGGGGCTGGACTGGGTAGCCGCGAACGGCAAACGCCCCGGCGTGGTGAATATGAGCTTGGGCGGTGGCGCCTCGACGACGCTGGACGCCGCCGTGCAGCGACTGGTAACGGCAGGATTCAGCGTGGTGGCGGCAGCCGGCAATAGCAATGTGGACGCCTGCACCCAGTCTCCCGCGCGAGCTGCAGGCTTGATCACGGTGGCGGCCAGCGACAAAGCCGATGTCAAAGCCAGCTTCTCGAACTGGGGCCAATGTGTCGCCATCTGGGCGCCCGGCACCGCCATCAGCTCGGCCGGCCACGCCTCGACCAGTGCGGTGGTCGCGATGAATGGCACCTCGATGGCCGCACCCCATGCGGCCGGCGCGGTCGCTTTGCTGCTGCAAGCCAGCCCGCAGATGGCGCCGGCCCAAGTGCGGGCGCAACTGCTGGCCCAGGCCAGCCTCAACGCCATCACGGGCGCTTCAGCCTCCACCACCCGCAGCCTGCTGTTCGCGGGCCAGGGCGCGGCTGTGACGCCCACCCCCGCACCTGCTCCTTCGCCAGCACCTACACCTGCGCCTGCGCCTGCACCGACGGTCAAGCCGGTGCTGCTGCAAAGCATCACGCTGACCAGCAGCGTCCCCTCGACGGGCAACTGGAAGGCCGACGCCGCCGTGAAGGTGGTCAACCAAGCGGGCGCGCCAGTGAGTGGCGCCAAGGTGCTGGCTCGCTTCTCGAATATGGCGGCTGAAGTCAGCTGCACCACGGCCGCCAACGGTCTGTGCAGCATCGCCAGCGGTGCCGCACCCTGGGCCAACCTGCCTGTGCTGGGCTTTGCCGTCACAGGCATCAGCGGCCCTCAACTGAGCTACACCGGTGGCGTAAAAAGCGCCCAAATAGTGCGGCCTGCTGCACCGGTGGCCTTGCTGACGGCACTGAGCGGCACCATGGCACGCAAGACCCCTACCGCGGCCGAATGGGTGCCGCAGTTCTTGGCCACGCTGAAAGACGCGCGTGGCGCTGCCGTGAGCGGTGCCACTGTCCAAGCCCTGCTGCAAGTCCATGTCGGCGCCCGCGTCGTGGGCCTGCAAACCCTTAGCTGCCTCACCAACGCCGCAGGCCAATGCACGCTGGCTTGGACTGGACCCATCTTGAACGCGGCGCACACAGGCGCCAGCCTACAAGTGCTGGGCGTGCAGCGGGTGTATCTGACGTACCAGCCAGGCGCCATCAGCAGCGCCGTGGTCGGGCGCACCAAGTAAGCATGGGCTTGCGGACATAAGCGCAAGAAAACTCCGACCAAGATGAATCGGTCGGGGTCCGCCAAAAGCGCGTGACCTTGCCCAAAGACGTGGCTAGCTCGATGCTGAATCGATCCGGGCTAGCCCGTGGGGCCGCAGCGTTGAAGGTGTTTGCGCTGGCAGCGCTGGGCCGAGTAAGCCGGTGAAGGCCGGTGAAGGCCGGTAGCCTGGGCGCTGTTGGAAGTGAATCTGCAGCCGTCTAACGGATAGGAAATTCAACCGCCCCACGCCAAGTATGAGGCGCCTGGAACGGTTGACCGATTCTTGACGCTCAATCGGGCCGATTCTGATCGGGGCCGTGAGGCCGAAGAATCGCCTGTAAGTCGCAGTGGAGCAAAACGGTCGGCGAACCGAACGTCTGCTGTGCGGCGCTTGTTCGAAGCCCGGCCTAGCGCAAGCCGGGACATTTCGAGGGAAATGACAGTGTGGCAACTCCGTGCACCTAGCCGCCGCCACCACTGCGCATCCGAAGGACAGGTAACACCTTGGGCGGCATGGCGGTGTTCGGCATCAACGGCGTTGTGCTTGGGCCGCTGATAGCCGCCATGTTCATCGCGGGTTGGCACCTGCACGGCAAAGCCCGTGAATAAGGGGCGTCCAGCCCCTTCACACGTTGAAACGTTTTGCCACGAACTGCCACAGCATGCGCGAGGCATCTGGCCCTTGCGGATCACTGAAGGCCCGCTTGGGCGCCCCACCACTCCAGGCGTGGCTGAGCCGGGCCACTTCCACCCAGGCAACCACCACTTGGCCGGCATGTTGGTATTCGGTCAGGCTGAAGGGATAGCGCTGGCCGCGCTGCATCGTGCGGACCGGGCCCGCGCTGGCCAAGCTGGCCGCAGCCCAGCCTTCGGCTGCAGCTCGGCCATTGGCGGGCACCACCAGAGGATCGGCCTCGCCCTGGATCACCAGCAGATGCGGCAAGCCGGCCGCACTGATGCCTGACCCACTTTGCAGCGGCTTGGCGACACGGCGGCCGCGCATGGCGGCCAGTGCCGAAAGGCTGTTGTGGGCTGCGCCGACGGGCACGCCCGAATGCATCACCACCGCCTTGAAACGCTCGGGGTGGCGCGCGGCCAGCAAGGCGGCCATGCTGGCGCCCGCCGACAGGCCCACCACAGCTACACGAGCCAGGTCCACCGGTTGCCGCAGGCCGAGCTGGTCGATGGCCTTGATGATCAGCGCTGCTTCGCCATAGGCCCGGCCGTTGTCGGTGTCGTACCAGTTCCAGCAGCCCTGCGGATTGGCAAGCCGGTCTTGCTCTGGGTAGAGCACCAAGAATCGCTCACGCCGGGCGATGGCGTTCATGCGGGTGCTGGCGGCGAATTCGGCCGCGTTTTGACCACAACCGTGCAACATGACTAGCAATGGCCGGGCCTCCTTGGCCGCAATGCCGGGCGGTCGGAACAGCCAATAGCGGCGTATTCCCCCTAAGCCACTGACCACACCGCCCAGCCATTGGCCCGCACCCGGCGGGGGCCGAGCGTTGGTCCGTGCGACTGTCTTGGCCCTCGCCCCTGATTTTGCGCTGGCCTTCACTGAGCGTGTCAGCGCCGACACCCCTGCTCGGGCGGCCCGCCGACCCAACGCCGTGGCATTGCGCTGGAACGCTTTGGCCCAAGCGGCGCTCAGCGAGCGCTTGGCCATGCTGCACGGCGGGCCGGCGCGATGCTAGCGCCGGGTCCTGCTTGATCGCGTGGCCGCTGCGCTCGATTTGCACCGTGGCGCGGGCTGAGGACATGGCGGCAGGGCTTTGAAAGGTGATAGGGGTGCATCGCGCGTTGATCGCTGGGGTTTTATCTAGGACCAAGGTAGGCCGGAGCCTTGACGGCGTCTGTGTTCTAGCGCACGCCACGCCGCCAAGCCCCGCTGCAAGAGGGCCTACTCGGAACTCTCCTTGCCGAACTCCTAGCCCGCCAAGGGGTCGGCGGATACCGCAGCGCAGTAGCAACCACCCCAGCGAACGCAGCGCCGCGCCGCGCGGCCAATCTAGCACGCCAGGAGTCATTTCCTTATTCGTCAAGCCAGTCCGCTTGTTGATTGAGAAGACTTGTGTGCAGGCTTTGTGCGACGCCGTCCGAAAGTGGGGGCGAGAGACTCGTCCGGGCACTTTGAAGTTGGATGCAAAGGTCAGGAACGTGCTTGAAGCGGGGGCTTGAGGTTGCCTTTCCTTCTGCGGCTCTAGACCCGTTCCTCACACTCGCCGAACCAGATTGGCAGCAGAGATCCTGTCGTACGGTCCGACACGCAGCGACAGGTCACTCCCGACCGGTGGTCTTAGATCACCGGCCGGGCCGAAGAACGGAGCAAACTTTTTCTTTCAGCCGCCCCTTCTACCGCGATAGCCAAAAAGCATGAATGCCACGACAAAGGCCACGAGGATCAAGCCAATTGGGCCAAGGCCCCAACCCATGCCCATGCCCCAATACAGCCCGCCTCCGCCACCAAACAACAACAAAAGCACAATCACGACAAGTAATAGATCCATGGTTTTCTCCTACGCGCTATGAAGCTTTGACTTTTCAATCGCAGCGGCTGATATGCCGAATTCCAGCGCCGCCGGAATCCCGCCGGGGGGGCAAGCAAGCGGCCATCGTCAGGTTGTTACAAAGCTCACTGACCGTTTTGGTCATGTCACTCGTTTCATAGCGTGCCTGTGAGAACAGGAGTGGCTACTCGCCGCTGCAGTTCAGGCCCGACTTTGCAAGACCCTGACGAGACCGAGAATCCGCCCATCCCTGTCTTGAGTCCGTGCGATGCCGTACGGAGCCAAAAACATCAGCCATTCCGAGCACACCTGCGCGAACACTCCCGTCCGTTCGCAAGCAAGACGCCCGTCTGAGTTGCAACTGGGTCAGGTCGATCGCCGGACAGCAGTCCGGGCGAGCGCACAAGCATGGAAATTGCGTGCCGCGAAAGCCTAGGCAACCCTAGATGGCAAGCTTCGAGCTGCGTCATGAGGCAGCAGCCATGGCGTCATTCAAGGTGGGTTCTGTAATAGGCGCTAGACCCAACCGGCCCGGCGCAATCGGTAGTAGACAAGGACGTATCCCCGTGCGGTCGCGGCAACGGCCATCGGATAGCTGCGCAGTCATCCCGAGCTGTAATGTGCTGCGTCAGTTGGATGAACGAGTCTCGCGGATTCGTTGGTTCGAGTAAATTAGTCCTATGACCGTAGGAACTTCATTTAATTTACAGGATCTGAGTTGCAAAATTCCTACGATTGTGGGAACTTTCTTGTAGCTGGTGGCGTCAGACAGTAAAGTTCCTGCGAATGTAGGAATTTCTTATGAGCATCACCATTAAATCTGTTGCAGACCTTGGTTTGGCGGTTCGCGCCGTACGTCGCAGCGCCAAGGTCCGTCTCGATGACCTCGCTGCTGTTGCAGGTGTCAGTAAGCAATTTGTGAGCGATGTGGAGTATGGAAAGCCAACTGTTCAGCTAGGGCTTGTTCTCAAGCTGCTGGATGAATTAGGTATTCCGATTCAACTCGACATCCCTCAAGACGCGAACGCCGAGCTCATTGCGCTGCAGCAACAAGGAGGGCCGCGCCGCTCGCCCAGCAACGCTGTCTCAGTGAAACGTCGGGCATCCACCAAAAAGAGCCCACCTCGGATCGACCCGCCGGTCATCGAGTCGACTCCGGTGACCATCGACGCAGCAAAGAGTGACGGTGACGCCGATGCGAAGACTTGATGCCTATCTGAACGACCGAAAAGTCGGCACCCTGAGCGAAGGGGACGACCTGTGGCGCTTTTGTTACGAGCCGAGTTGGGTGGATGCACCTGACGGGTTTGATTTGTCACCCGGACTGCCGCGATCCGAGCCGTTTCAGCAAGACGGAGGCAGTCAGCGGCCCGTGCAGTGGTATTTTGATAACTTGTTACCTGAGGAGACCCTGCGCGAGGCTGTGAGCAAGGAGGCTCAAATCAAAGGCGATGATGCCTTTGCCCTGCTTGAATACTTGGGCGCCGAGTCCGCGGGCTCACTCGTGCTGCTGCCTCCCGGGAAAACCTTACCCGCCCGTGGAGAAAGGCGCGCCCTCTCAGACGCCGACCTGTGTCAGCGCATCCAGAACCTGCCACGGGCCACGCTGAGCAGCGGCGCCCCGAAGCGAATGTCTGCCGCTGGCGCACAGCACAAGCTCTTGGTCATTTACCAAAATGACGCACTCTTTGAACCGGTCGGGGCCGAACCTTCTACTCACATCCTCAAACCCAATCATCTGAGCGATGACTATGCGGCGTCCGTCATCAACGAATACATCACGATGAGGCTCGGCCAGACCATGCTGGGCACGGTGCCTGAGGTGTACCGGCGCTACACGCCTGAACCGGTCTATATCGTTGCCCGTTTTGACCGCTACGCCGATGGGCAAGGGCTTACGCAACGGCGGCACATCATTGATGCCTGCCAACTGCTCAACAAAGCGCGCAGCTTTAAGTACAGGCATGCCTCGTTGACGACGTTGGCCGACATCGTGGCCTGCTGCCGCAATCGGGCCAGCACACGCCTGCGCCTTTTTTCTTGGTTGGTTTTCAACGTGCTCATTGGCAATGACGATTGCCACCTTAAAAACCTATCTTTCCTAGTAACGAGTGACGGTATTGAGTTGGCGCCTTTCTACGACTTGCTCAGCACGGCTGTTTATCACACGCGGGCGTTCGCCGAAGAGCGGGCGACTTGGCCGGCGGTCAACATGATGATTCCGCTTCCGAACGCTAGGCGTTTTGGTGAAGTCACGAGAGCGTCGATTTTGGAGGCAGGAGAGGCTTTGGGCCTGCCCCAACGAGTGAGCGAACGTGAGCTCAGCCGCATGATGGCAGTGCTCGTGAAGGCGCTGCCAAACTTGGTTGCCGAGATTGAGGCTGAGAACCAGGGCTGTGCGGAGAATGCCCGACCCTATTTAGGGAACGAGCTGCGGCTCGTTCGAACCCTTCAGCATGTCGTGGTTCCAGAGATACTGGGGCGGATGGCGGCGTAGTCAGCCATGCGTACCGGAATTGGCGGAATTGAGATGGCTCTGCGCAATCCTCCCGAACGGTCGAGCAATGCAGGAGGCTTTTGCTGTTGCATCGCATTCGTAGCGATGTATTGGTGCGAGATGGCAACTTACATACTGAAGGCTGCTCAGTTCGACAGGGCGGATGAAAGCGAGGCCTCAGGTTGCTATACCGCCAACATTGGGCTGACTGAGTCAGTCGGCGTTATCAGGGCACACAAGCCATTCTGAAGAGGGGGGTCAGGACTTGTTTTGAGCCAAAGCGACGAAACGCAACGAAGTCGGGTTCGGGGAGCAGCCGCTCAACGACGACCCGGTGCAGGGCAGTCGCAAAGGCTGCGCGGAGGGTCGAAATTTGTGTCACTTTTTGTGGCGCTCGGATCTGAGAAGTGATGCGTTTGGCTGCGAACTACGAAACGCGGAAAAAGGCGCTGCGGATTCGCGTGTCGTGGTCGCGAACAAAGCCGAACGCATCAGCCAACACATCGGAATTGAGCCCTTGAGCTTCCGGAGACGAGTAGCGTCACCCAAGGGGCGGCCAAGGCGCATTTTCTGCACTGGCTGCGAGTGAGCCCCCGCCGAACAGCGCGGCCGCCGCAACGAAGAACGTCGCGCTGAATCGTGCTGAGTTCCGCATCAAGCCTCCTTGAGTCTTTCTTGCGACTCCCTTCAGGGTCGACAACACGTTTTCGGCTCCCTGACCAGCGGACATTCTCCGCCGCTTTATGCAGCCAGCTTCGTGCCCATTACGGACATTCGCGTCCGGCCTTTATCAAGCAGCTGATGGCCCTGAACGGAATGAGGGCCTGAAGAGACAGCCATTGCGAATCGGCTCGAACGCTGGGTTGTGCCGCACAAGCGTGGCCCCAAGCTGAGAATTCAAGACTCACGGCCAGCTACACATATGAAGTTCAGAACAGAGTGCTGAAGACCGCAATGCCGATCACTGTCACGCAGAACACAAGCTCGACAATCGATAGCTTCCAAATCGCCCGCAATGACAAGAAGCGATTCACGACCCCCTTTTTTTGGGGTGCCTCAGGCGTGCAGGGCATGACTGGCTCATTGCTTCGCATCAAAACTCCTTTGCCGAACAAAGCTCATTCTTTCTTGCGGCATAGCGTTCGAGCTGGGCAGCCCGCGTAGGCGGATACTGTACGCCCGGACTGAGACAACGTACGGAGTACCTAAAGCCAGGCTAACAGTGCCTGCCGTTGCGGGTCGGCTCGAGCGAGGGCTTATGCATCGCCGCGCGGGCTCTTCGGTTTGGGGGCCTTTCCTACAAGAGACTTTCGGGCGAGTAGGAGCCGCTCTGCAAGTTCCGTGACAACCCACTCCTCGGCAATGAGTGAGCCGGAGAAGCGACTCACCACCATCTCACGCCAGACCATTGGCTGTCCTGTGCTTGGGAAGCCCTTGAAAGCCCCTGTGTGAGTAGCGTGCATCGTTCTCTGCCAGGCCACGGTGTCTGCAGACTCAAGGAGGAACTGGACTTCCACGCGCAAGTCAGGAAACGCCCCTCGATACAGCTCAAGGACTGATCGAACCAATGCAGGCCCACCTCGTACGTCTTGATCCGTCATGTGAACTTGATAGTCAGGTGCGAAGTACTTGCCGATGGCTTCAAATTGGCCGTCGCGAAAGAGCGCGGAGGTAGCGCCCAGAATTTGGTTTCGAGCGGGCTGGTTCATATGTGGAAATACGTGTGTTGCGATGCCTAAGGTGCGCGGTAAGCGGACTAGCCAGCGGAACTGGCGCAGGTCCGCTTGACCAACCGGTTATGGGCTTTCTGACTTGCTGTAATCACTCTTCTCCTACCAAGTCTCGGATCGAACGTCTCCAGGCGCGACCTCAAGCATCTCCACGATTCTGGCGACTGGGACCTGAACTATGTGCTGCCCCGCTTCAAACTCAAGCCATCGCGATTCGTCGGAGTCATCGGCTACAACGGTCAGAAGTGAACGGCCGATGCCGGCGATGTCCGCGAACAACTCAAGCTGCTTGCCCGTGTAAACCGTGCCAACCCATTGAAGTCGAACTTCTGGACGAATTACGGTGCGGCTACTCATGACCCATGACCCATGACCCATGACCCATGACCCATGACATGGTTGATGTAATCAGGCTACAAGCGGCCTGCAGCGTGGCTTTGTGCGGCATTTGATGTGCAAAACAACAGCATTAAATAGCAGGCGAAAACCTCACCTAAATTCTGAGCTGCATTCCCAGATGGATTGCTCAGTAGCCACCCAAATCGGTGTAGCGTAGTGCATTGGAGATGCACATGCGTGACCCGTCGATCGCTCCATGGGGGGAACGTAGGCGCAAGGCAACCTCGTCCAGAGCTTGGTCCGCAAACCCGTCAGGTTGCCGCTCTGCAAGAGGTCCAGGGCTAAAGATGCTCAGTCAGGACGACTGCAATGGGCACCTTGCAGTCTGCCGCCACCGTCAGGATCGTGCCCAAAGCCGAAGTTCAGAGAGCCGCAGCACTAGGCTTCCCGCAGTTCTCCAGATTCAGTGATTCAATGACCGCAGCTGCCGATACCGGCCATTGAACTATTCCTCGGACGAATGCCTCTTGCATGAGTCAAAGTTTTGAGGCGACACATAAAGAAGAAAAAACCCGCACTAACGAACTTGCTGCTGAGTCGTGCAATGAATTCCTCCGCCTCCAGCGGCAATGGCGTCGATGTTGAGTTGAACCACTTCGCGACCGTGGAAGTGCTC
>NZ_JBCARA010000021.1:0-53226 GCF_038419725.1 Roseateles sp. PN1
CGCGACTGCGGACCGATCTTTCTGGTCGACGAAAACCAAGTCACGCAAAAGGCGGTCGGCTTTCGCTTCAATGCCTGTGGCGAAAAGTACCGTCCTTATGAGGGTTGGCAGCGGTCGGCCGTCGATATTTCGGCGCTTGCCCAGGTGGCGCTGATTCAGTCGGAGATGGCACTTGAAGGCGGGTCCTTCTACGTCACTCACAAGCAGGTGTATCGGCTGTACAGCGCTGCCAACCTGGCAGTACGCAAGCGGAAGAAACTCAAACGCCCGATTGGCGGGCGCACGCCACTGCGCACGCCTCGCCGAGTCAATGAGGTGTGGAGCATGGACTTTGTCTCGGACAGCTTGGCCAACGGTCGGCGCATCAAATGCTTGACCGTGGCGGACGACTACAGCCACGAGTGCGTGGACGTCGCCGTCGACTACGGCATCAACGGCCTGTACGTGACTCGCCTGTTGGACCAAGCGGCCAAGTTCAGGGCTATCCCGCGGCGGTGTGGATCGACACCGTCAGCTACGAGGAGCTACATGCGCCTTGCGCACGCGGGCTATGCCTCCCTAGCTTGCGTGTGCAAGGCGCCAAGCCCCGAGGCAAAAAAGATCGACTCCATGGAGTCGGTCTTTCACAGGGGAGCTGATGGGTCAGTAACGACCGCCACCGAAGCCGCCCGTGCCGTAGCCGATATCTGATCGCTTGGTGGCGGTGTACCCACCCGCGCCGTGACCCGTGGAATCATTGCTTGCTTCGCGTGGACGGGCCAAAGTCACGACGATTGACCGGCCATCGACCGACACGCCGTGCAAGGCTGTGATGGCGGCTTGGGCGCATTCGGCAGACGCCATCTCCACAAACCCAAATCCCTTGGAATTACCGGTTTCACGGTCCATCATGACTTTGGCGGATCCCACGCTACCAAACTCGGAGAAGTTGCTTCTCAGGCTGGAATCAGTGACCGAATAAGGCAGGTTGCCCACGTAGATTTTGCTGCTCATAGACGAGCCTTTCTAAGTTTTGCCGCATCGTCAGAACGCGGACTTCGAACCTGCGGATGGGAAATCCGCAGCGAGTGGAACGCTTGAACTGGATCTGATGGGATCAGATCGTCAACACGCAGGAGGCTGCGGCATGCACGCACGCAACCAGCCCTGAGTGACGGCGAACAACCGAGCTGCGTCGTTAGAGGCAAAGGTTGTTTCGAAGCGGAACACTCGGCTGCAACGGCCTTTGTCCTGAACCCGGCGAACCGAAAAAGAGGCGCGAAAGCGTCCACAGTCGGTCGGGTGTGTCGCGGGCGAAACGACGTACTTGCCCATGGGGATGGCGCTATTTGAAATATTGTTCAATCAGGATTGCAGGCTTGAATTGCCCGACGGGAGCACTTTGGGCTCGGCGCAACTGCTGCTGGGCCTGCCAAAAATGTAGAGACTCGCGAACAGTGACCTGCGTGGCTTTGACAGCCTTGCCAGGGTCGATGCCACAAGGGGGTTGATTATACGATTTTCACCCTATGAAACGATATCTATATTTCTCCGGGTACTTATTCAACCAATGAGCCCATCCATCCCGGAAGGTGTGGCTGAGGGCCAATACTGCCGACGAATGCCGCTTGGCGGCCCCGTTTGCAGGGCGAGCACATGAACGCTCAACGGACTCGGATTGGCCGCCTGCGCGGGTAATCCTTCAGTAGTGCGGGAACGAGGAAGCTGCGCCTGCCGAGCCGCCGGAGTCAGCAACAAGGCGATCCATGCCCCTTTAGGGCAAGGCCGGAAGGGGGCCGGACACAGAGCCAGCCTTGCTGGGCGGGATCGGCACCGTGTCCTGCCGGGCCGCAGCGTGGCGGAAGGAGCCAAAGCTGTGCGCGTGGGCCCAGGTGAATTCAGCACCGAAGAGGAAAATCTGGGCCGAGTAGTAGACCCAAAGCAAAAGCACGGCCAGCGAGCCAGCGAGCCGGCGGCGCCGAAGGCCGAGGCCACGCCGCTCTTGCCGATGTAGAGGCCGATCAAGAGTTTGCCGAAATTGAACAGTAGCGCCGTCACCCAAGCGCCTATCCACACATCGCGCCAAGCGATGTGTACGCGAGGTATGATTTTGTAGATCAGCGCAAACATCGTCGCTACCAAGGCATAGCTGATGACAAAGTTGACGACGCTGGCCAAGCCGTACAGACGTATGCAGCTCAGCAAGCGCTCGAGGTCAAGGAGCGCCGGGAGGAGTACCTCTCCTTCGTTGCCCACGATTTGCGCACGCCACTGTTTGCCATCTCGCTCACGGGTCGGTCGCTCGAGAAGAGTCTGTCTGGGCAAGTCCTCGGTGCGGATTCTCAACGCATCTTGAAATCATTGCGCCGCAACGTGCAGCAGCTCCAGGACTTGATTGGCAGGGTGCTCGAAGAGAACACGAATTTGTTGGAGGTCATGGGCGTCAAGGTAGAAAAGCGTCGATTTGACCTGTGGCCGCTGGTGGAGGCGCTTCTTGACGATCTTGAGACGATTGCTGCCCAGGCCAATACAAAGCTACTCAATCGAGTGCCCGTCGACCTGGTCGTGTTTGCGGACGCCAGATTGCTTAGGCGTGCGTTCCAGAATCTGATTGGCAACGCAATCCAGTTCTCGCCGGGTGGCGAGGTCATCGTTGGCGCGCAAGCCGTGGAGGACCAGGGCATCGTCGAATGCTGGGTCAGCGACAACGGTCAAGGCATTGCCGTCGACATGATTGAAAAGGTCTTCGACAAAGGCGAATCCGGGAGTGAGGCGGGCGCAGGGTCGGGCCTCGGCCTGGGCTTGGCCATCGTGAAATCCTTCATCGAGGCCCACGACGGCAGCATTACTTTGCAGAGTGTGCTGGGCCAGGGCTCCAAGTTCTACTTCACCTTACCCACGCAAACCAAGCTGCTTGCGTAGTGCTTAGTCAGAGGCTTTCGATGGTTCGACCGAGGCCACTGATGCCTCGAAAAATGCGCAGGTGCCAGGCGACGGCTTGGCCCGGTACATCGCCTCGTCGGCATTGGCGATCAAAAGATCGCCACTCCGGCCATCCTGTGGGAACAGCGCAATGCCGATGCTTGGCGTGATGACGAATTGCTTGGCGCCGTAGCCGATTGGGGCAGCTATTGCCGCCTGCACTTGCCCGGCGATACGTGCGACATCGTCGCGGCTCGCTGGATTGATCAGCAAGTACAGGAACTCGTCGCCGCCATTGCGGCAGACCGTGTCTTCATCTCGCGCATGGCTCAACAGACGTTGTGCCACCACCGTCAGCACTGAATCACCGGCTGCATGACCATGGCTGTCGTTGATGAGCTTGAAGCGGTCCAGGTCCAGAAACATCACCGCCAGCATCCAGCCGTGACGATCAGCGCCCGCGATGGCCTGAGCCAGGCGGTCATCGAACAGTGTGCGGTTGGGCAAGCCCGTCTTTTGGTCGTGCATGGCAAGGGTACTTGCCACACGCTCGGCATGGCGCGACACGGCCAGCGCAGACTCGGATTCAGCCAGGGCCTCGCGTGACAGGCTCAAGGCCTGCTCGACATCCTTGACCTCAGCAACGCCATCGGCCAGGGTGTCCGACACCACCTGCAGGTCGTCTGCGCAATCCTGGACCTTGATCCCGATGGCCTTGTTGTTTTGCAGAACCTGGTCGGCCGGCAGCATCGTTGCCCCCCGCGCGATGCGCGCTGCGGCGAGCTCGCCAGCGACCGTTAAGTCGTCGGCACAATCCTCCACCTTGACTTTGACCTCTTGGCTTTTATCGAGCGCCGCCTCCAAGGCATTCAAGGTGGGGGAAGGCGTGGTTGCGTTGGTCAGCGGCGTCATTTTTTGAGCTCATCTCTATCGGGCTGAGTATGGCCGCCGACAGTCGCGAGGTCTGTAGGACGAGGCGACTTTCCGAACTGTTTCACTGGCAGCGGCACTGTGGCGGTACTGAACCTCAACCCATCTCAGCACGCCGTCAGCCCGGGCCTTCGGATGCGCGCATATGACCCGGCCGCGTCGTCAGCGCGTTCGGCATCCCGCCCGCTAATCGAACAGTTCAGCTTGGCGTGCTACCTGCGCGCTAGGTTTAGGGCTGGCTTTGGCAGCGCGCCGCTGCCCCAATGCCGGCAAGCCATTTTTACGCGAGCCATGGCGCGCCTGCACTTGGCTCGCTTCTGCACGGGCGGCTTCGGTTTTTCGCAAGCCGTACAGGCGGTCTTTGGCCGCCGTGATCGCGGCCTTGTCATCCACGATTGGTAGTGGGTAGTCCTCGCCCATCACGCAGCTCGCCATGCGCTGAACGGCCGGGTCCATTCGCCAGGGCTCGGCTAGGTAGGGCAGCGGCACGCGGGCCAGCTCGGGCACCCAGCGGCGGATGAACAGGCCCTGCGGATCTTGGTCCCGCGCCTGTTTGCTGGGTGAGTAGATGCGCAATGTATTGATGCCCGTGGTGCCGCTTTGCATCTGCATCTGGCTCCAGTGGATGCCGGGCTCAAAGTCTAAGAATTGCCGCGCGAGGAAGATGCCGGTCGGCCGCCAATGCAACCACAGGTGGTAGCTGGCAAAACTCACCAGCATCGCTCGCATGCGAAAGTTGAGCCAGCCCGTCGCCAGCAACGAGCGCATGCAGGCGTCCACCATCGGGTAGCCAGTGCGGCCGGCAGACCAAGCGGCAAAGTGTGCGTCATTGAAATCGCTCTCGCGCAGGCCGTCGCAAACGCGAGCAAAGTTCTGGAACTCAATGGCGGGCTCATCTTCGAGCTTTTGCATGAAGTGACAGTGCCAGCGCAGCCGCCCGGCAAAGCCGCGCAACGCATGGGCGAACGCGCGGTCGTGCGTGCCCCGAATAGCCGCTTCGGTGGCCTGGTGCACGGTACGCATGGAGATCGTGCCAAAGGCCAGGTGCGGGCTTAAGCGGCTGCAAGCCTGTTCCGCAGTCAAAGGACTGGAGAGCGCTTGCCGGTAGTCGTAGCCGCGCACCTGCAAGAAGCTCTTGAGCAGCTGCTGCGCCGCTTGCTCTCCCGCGGTCTGCAAGGCTTTGCCATGCGGCGCTAGCCCCAGGCTGGCCAGCGTGGGGAGTTCAGCTTGATCCAGCGACGCTGCCGCCTTGATGCTTCCGTCAAACTCATGCGGCGGGGCGTCCATGCGTTCCTGCCAAAGTCGGGCCCAGCCAGCGCGACTGCCCAAGCGGCGGACTACCCCGGTCTGGTTGAACTCCTGCCAGCTGATTGAAGCAGACTTGCACCAGGCGGCGACGGCCAAGTCACGCTGATACGACCAGCCCGGCCCAGTCTCCTCATGACTCAGCAATTCCGTATATGCGAACTCACTGTGCAGTTGGGCCAGTACCGCGAGGGCCGAGCCCACGCGCACCAGCAGCGGTAGACCACGCTCGGCCAAGGCCGAACGCAGCTCCGCCAAACAGGCCAAGGCAAAGTCAACATGGCAAGCGTCGCACTCAGGGCTTTGCAGCCACTCAGGCTCGATCACAAAGAGGGCCAAAGCGTCCTCGCAGGCTTGCGCAGCGAGCAAGGGCGCGTGGTCGCACACGCGCAAATCGCGTTTGAACCAGACCAAGGCGCGCCGGCGCACAGCTACTGCGTGAGAAGGCACTATGGACGCGTGTGGGTGGCACGGTGGCGCATCAACGCAACGCCGTGCAGGGCCGCATGTTTGGTGCGGCGGCCAGCCATTCGCTTACGCCACATACGGAAGGAGCTCGGCGTCATTTGGCTGCGCATCAAGGCAATCACGGCGGACTCGTTCAAGCCAAATTGAGACTCAATGGCCTCGAAAGAGGTGCGATCCTCCCAAGCCATCTCGATGATGCGCGAAAGATCGGCTTGGGACGGTGGCGTCAGCTCGGCGGGCATAGCTTGGTGGGGGCGTAGCTAGATTCAAGTTCTACAGCCGAGAGTTTCGTCGTTCAGGAGAATTCGGTGTTTCTACAGGGCATTGTCGAAACCTTAGCCAGCCCGGTAGTGACGAATGACGTCCGACTCGGTCAGGAAATCTACAAACTTCAAACTGCGCATGACCGAGCAGGAAATCGCGGCTAGTCCACCGGCCAAGCGGACCTGAGACGGCATGACGCCTTGACCTTCATTTGATTCTGGGCCCACAACGCAATGCCGCGGCCGTCCACTCACCAAGTACCTTGATCGACGCCAAACGGACAAAGCGCCGGCGGCAGGGAATGGCGGCTTTAGGGTAGTCAGTTGCTGGATGAATGTTGGAAACGAGTATCGGTGAAGGGCACGATCCTGACGGTGGCGGGCGGCTGCAAAATGCCCAAAGCCGACATCAGCGAGGGTCAGCTTTGTGTGAGATAGGTGCGCAGCGTTCAGGCGCTTGATCGCGCTGTCAGCACATCTATCGGACTTCGTACGCCGCCGCCGACCTTCAAGACATGGGTGTAGATCATGGTGGTGGCGACGTCGGCATGGCCCAGCAACCCCTGAACCGTCCGGATGTCGTAGCCCGACTGCAGCAGATGGGTCGCAAAAGCATGACGCAGAGTGTGCGGGCTTGCAGGCTTGGTGATGCCGGCGGTGACAACTGCGCGCTTGAACGCACGCTGAAAAGTCTGGTCATACAAATGAGCGCGCCGCACGATCCCAGTCCTCGGATCGGTGGAGTGCTCAGCCTGCGAGAACACCCAGAACCAACCCCACGAGGAGCCGGCCCGTGGGTACTTGCGCTCTAGCGCATCCGGCATGAAGACGCCGCCCCGCCTGCCTCCTGATCCCGCGTCCACTACGAACGCGCCGCATTGAGTTGGGGCAGCGCCGGGTGGCGAGGCTGATGCGCCAGGCACTGGGATCCAAGCACGAAGCTGGATACCTGGCTGTCATCGACCCATCGCTGATTACGTGTTCAGCCCTCCATCCTCTCCAGCCTGACGGCTCCTTCAACACCATCTCGATGCTTGCCGTTCAGCTTTCTCTACATTTGGATTGATCGTGCGGGCGTGGCAGCTCCTGGCTGCCCTATAGTCCCAGCGCGGCCGGCCCACAGAGGCACGCTTGCGGCACGCCAATAAACGGTACTTAGGGAGTACAAATGCTAAAGAAGCTGGAGCTGCGCCTGGCTGGCACCTTGATGGTCAAGAACGTGCATGTTTTGGCCTTCGCCGCCAGCATGTTGCTGGTGGCATGTGGCGGTGGTGGCGGTGGTGGTGGCGGTTCACCTGCTCCCACGGTCTCCGGCCTGCTACCAGCGGCACCCACCCTCGGAACGACGTTGGCCGAGGACGCTGGCCCATGGCGCCCACTGCGCGATAAATCTGTCTACACCTATCGCGGCCAGCATTCGGTGCAAGGCGGTGGGCAGGCCCCCAGCTTCTACGCCAACACTGTGACGCAGGTCGCCCAGGGCAGCGGGATGCGCGAGGATTCCACCAATACATTCAACGAAGGCCCCGACGCCACCAGCAGCCCGGTTTCCTTGCAGTCGGGCGCGATCCGCCAGCAGATCGCGATCGACTTGGCCGACGGCGTCAAGCCACTGGCTTTGGATTTCGTCGAGCTGCAATCGCCTGTGCGTACGAACGACCGCTACGTCGTCGCCGACCGACGCATCGACGACATCGGCATTGATGCCGATGGCGACAAAAAGAATGACGGGATGGATCTCGCCGCATGGGTGCAGGTGGTCGGCGAGGAAACGCTGGATCTGCCCAACCGCACGGGCGTTCGTACGATCCACACGGATACGACGATTCGCGCCCGCGTGGTGCTCACCTCGGGCGCGCTCGGTCCCATCGTCGAGGAGCACCTTGGCATCTGGTACGCCGCCGGTATCGGCCCGGTTAAAGTGCGGCGCGACAATCCGCATCCCTCGCTGGCCAACGTGCGTGTGATCGACGAAGAGACGCTGGTCACCTACGACGGCATCAGTGATGGCGTCGGCTTTACGACGCCGCCCGTCAAAGGCCTGTTCGCCGCGTCCGGCAGCACGCCAGCCGTGGGCATTCCTTATCCTTACGGTGCCGTGGCCTTTGAGGCCAATGTCGTAACGATCTCCGACCTTCCCGACACCTTTCCTGCCGCCGGCTTCACGCTGACCCAACTCGACACGCGCGGCGCGGTCGTAGCGGCCAAGCAATACACCAACACAGTGACCGGCGGAGGCGGCACCGGCCAAACTCTTCTGCGCCTGGGCAACGAGCTGCGAATGCTCTACATCGGTGCCGGCAACAACCTGTACATGCTGCGCTTCTCCGCAGATGGTCAGACCTTGCTGTCTAATGCGCCCATGCTGCTGCTTCCCGGGCCTTTCGCCACCATGACGAACACAGGCCCGCAGTTTTTCAAGGCTGTCGCAAGTGGCGGGTCGCTTTGGGTGCTGACGCAGACCTACTGGGACTCCAGCAGCATTGACCAGACGCGCATTGAACTGCGCCAGTTCGGTGCCGATGGCAGCAATGTCGGCACGCCGCGGCTGATCGAGTCGGGCTCCAATGCGACCGGCGTCTCTTACATCGCCCTCACTGCCTCCGACAGTCGGCTCATGCTGTTGTGGCGCAAGGGCTACGAGGCCACCGCGGCCACCGGCCACCTGCTGATCGACGGCAGCACGGGTGCCGCGGCCCCGGCGGCTGCAGCCGATGTGTACGCCAGCCTCGGCCCTTGCACGGACACGGTTGCGCCGGTGTTGACCGATACGGCCAGCTTGGTGGCCTGCTCGGTGAACCAAGCCCCCACCGTTGTCACGCTGCAGGCCAACGGTTTGGTACTCACCGCTGCTGGCGGTAGCGTCCGATCCGACAGCTTGGTACCCACCGACTGGATCACCAACCAAGCTTCCTTGAGTTGGCTTAACAATCCGGACAGCAACCCTAAGAAGCTCAGCTTCTACGGGGCGCGGTTCGGCAAGGTCTTCACGGAGGACGTTTTTGAGACCGCCTACCAGCAGTTCGCCGAAGTTCCCCTGGTCAACGGCATCCCGGACAAGACCGGCTACCGGCTGCTGGCCCGCGTGCAGGGCAGCCTGGTGTCCACCAGCTTTGCCTTCAGCTTCGGCAATCGCATACTGCTTGTGGGTGGCGACTGCTACTGCCAGGGCGGTCGTCTAGGGACGATGCTGGTCTGGCGGTAAGGCATGCCCTGTCTGCGGCAGCAACGGCCATGGAGGCGAGTTCCATGTCAAACGTTACAACCGAACCTATGCTGCCGTCGGTGCGTTGCATGATGGCTCATGGGGTTTGGTCTTCATCGCCAGGGACGGCTCGTACACATCTGCCGCCGGAAACTGCGCTTCACCTGGTGTCTATGTCGGTGTCGAAGGTTGCATCGAGCGCGGGCAAGCCGTTCTTTCCAGCAAGAGCCCTCCGCAGCAGTGCGTGCACTTCGCGCAGAATGATTCGCTAACCCTGCTTTGCAGCGGACCCGCGCCAGCTGCGCTAGCTCGCCCACTGAAATTGAACGTTGAGCGACAGCTTTCCGGCAACTCGCTTCGTCGGGGCCGATTTCTGCTTTGGGCACGAACCTGACGATGGCGGGCGGCTGCAAGGTGCCCGGAGCAGCCGTTCGCTGGCCAGCCAAAACGTCGTCGCGGAGTAGATGGGGCCTTGAGATTTAAGGCCTGACCCTCGCGCCCTTGTGACCCTCGCGCCCTTGCTCGCGCCCTCAGGCGACCAGCAGCACGAGCAAGGCGGCAAGGCCGAAGCTCAGTGGCGATGGCCGTGGCGGGGGCACGCGAGAGGGGCGGAGATTCATGGCGGCGATTGTGCGCGAAGGCCGCATTCGGCGCGCCACTGCCCGACTTAGGGCAGTTCAGGTTCGCTCCGCTGTTCGCGTTGCGCGCCCGAGCTGAGCGGCCCTAACGCGTGCGCAGCCAAGCCAGGAAGTCAGGGGCGCTCATGGCGCGAGCAAACAGCCAGCCCTGAGCTTCGCTAACGCCGAGGTGCAGCAGCCAATCTCTTTGCCGCTCGTCCTCCACCCCTTCGGCGATGAGCTCCAAACCCAGGGCGTCCGCCATGGCGACGATGGCGCGCACGATGGCTTGATCCGAAGGATTGGCGACCACGTCTCGCACAAAGGCGCGGTCCACCTTGAGGCGGTGCAGGGGCAGCAGCTTGAGCATCGACAAGGACGAGTAGCCGGTGCCGAAATCGTCCAGCGCAATCCGCACGCCAAGCTCGGCAATGCGCGCGAGAGTTTGCTCGATATTCGGCACGCGCTGCAAGGCGGTTTCCGTGACTTCGATTTCAAGGTCTTTGGGATTGAGCTGCGCCGCTTCGAGCTCGTGCGCCAGATCCTCAATGAATTGCTTGTCCTGCAATTGCAGCGCCGACACATTGACGGCCAAGCGCCCTTGCACCAAGCCTGCGCGCAGCCACTGCGCCCAGGTCGTCAGCGCTTGGCGCAGCACCCAGCGCCCCAGGGCCTGGATCAGCCCGCATTCTTCGGCCACCGGAATGAATCGATCCGGGCTGATCGCCCCTAGCTTCTCGGAATTCCAACGCAGCAATGCCTCCGCACCGATCACCGATCGCCCTTCGAGCGTGAGCTGAGGTTGCCAATGCAGGCTCAGCTCACTGTTGGCCATGGCATGCAGCAGGCCTTGTTCGATGGTCAGGCGCTCGTTGGCAGCTTCGGCCATATTGGCGTGGTATCGGGCATAGCGATTGCGACCTGCCGCTTTTGCGGCATACATGGCGATATCGGCTGAGCGAAGCAAGGCGTCCGGCGTGCTGCCGTCACGCGGGTACACGGCTATGCCTATGCTGGCCGAAACCTGGACGCTCGAACCCGCTGCAATGCTCAAGGGGTCCCGCACTTTGTCCAGCAGGCGCCGCGCCAAAACGTCCACATCGCCGTCGCGCCCGGACCTGATCAGCAGCACGAACTCGTCGCCACCCAGCCTCACGGCTTCATCCCCTTGGCGCAGCACGCTGCGGATGCGATCGGCAATATCAATCAGCAGCGCATCGCCCACGTCGTGACCCAGGCTGTCGTTGATGACTTTGAAGCCATCGAGGTCCAGGAAGAACAACACGGCCGTGTCGTCGTCGACTTTCGACTCGGGCAATCCACCCAGTAGATCTCGCAGCTTGTTGCGATTGCCAAGCCCGGTCAATGGGTCGTGATAAGCCAGATGCCGAACCCGGCTTTCCGCCAGTCGCAAGGCAGAGATGTCGGTGAAAGTCAGCACGCGGTAGGTCACGACGAAGGCATCGTCGCGTACCGGCGCCACATGTTCCCAAGCAGGGAAGGCCGTGCCGTCGTGGCGCTGGCACATGACCTCGGCATGACCGAGAAAGTCCACCGGGGTGTCGACCAGCAACTCGCGGTCACTGTTGCGGCGGGCATGCAGGAATTCGTTGGGATGCCGTCCGCGGATCTCTGCCGTTGGCCAGCCGGTCAGGCGCGTGAAGGCTGGGTTAGCGGTCGTGACACGGCTTTGGGTATCCAGAATCAGGATCGCGTCGGCGGCCGAATCGAACACCACGCTGGCTTGCCGCAAGGCTTCCTCCTGCTCCACCTGCACGGTCACATCGCGGCAGATTCCCACCACGGCCCGCTCTTGGGCGAAGTGGCTGGCATGAACCTCCAGCCAGCGTGTGGGCGAATCGGCGCCCGGCAACTGCCAACGCGTGACCAAATGCAGGTCACCGCCTTGTTCCAGCAAATGCCGCACCTTGGCTTGCGCATCCGCGGTGAGATGAAGCAGGAACTCGCTGACTTCCATGCGCAAGCCGCGCACCGAGCGGTCGGCGATGGGCGGGAAGTGCCCGTCAATCTCGATCAGATCGGTTCCCTGCGTCAGGGTGACCACGCCCATCTTGGCGGTGTCCAGGGCAAGCCGCAAGCGCCGTTCGGCCTCCATTCGGCCGCGTGAGGCCCGCACACGTGCCAAGGCCATTTGCACCGTGGCGTTGAGTTCGCGCTGCCTGACCGGCTTGACCAGATAGCCATACGGCGCCACCTCCCCGGCTCGGCGCAAGATGTCGTTGTCGGCATAAGCCGTCAGAAACACCACGGGCACATCGGCAAACCGTGCAATTTCGTCAGCGGCCACAATGCCATCGCCTCCGTTCCCGAGGTTGATGTCCATCAGGATCAGGTCGGGCTGGTAGGACATCGTCAAAAGCACAGCCTCGTCTTGGCTCGAGGCCGTGCCCACGACGTGGAAGCCGAGTGATTCCAGGGTTAGCTTCAGGTCCAGGGCCACGATACGCTCGTCTTCGACGACCAGAATACGAGCCCTGACATTAGCGTCCATGGTGGGCGTTGGCGCAGTCATGATGACTTTGTCTCCGGTGGCAAATGCAGAGTGAAGGCGGTGCCTGCTTGCCCGACCACAGGCCATTGAATCTCGGCCCTTAGTTGCTCGGTCAGAAGCGTGACCAGGCACAAACCCAGCGTTTTGGTGCTGTGAACATCGAAGCCGGCGGGCAGCCCGGTGCCGGTGTCCGCCACCGTGACGGCGATGCGTGGGCCTACTCTTTCCGCGCGCACCACGACCTCGCCGTGCAAATCCGCGCCAAAGCCATGCTTGAGCGCATTGGTCAGCAATTCGTTCACCACCAGCGCCACGGGCACGGCCAGATTGAGGTCAATATTCAAACCCGAATCTGGCGCCTCAACCTTCAGCGTCACCCGGCGCAGCAGCTCCCCGTGCGCATCGCGGAGGCTGGCCACCAAGCGTCGCAGATATGGCCCCAATTCCAGCATCGAGAAGTCATTGCGCTCGTACAGCAGTTGGTGGGTGAGGGCCATGGCCATGACTCGGCTCTGGCTGTCTTGCAATGCCTGCTGCGCGCCCGGCCCGGCGTTGCGCGCCTGCAAGTTCAAGAGGCTGGCGATGATTTGCAGATTGTTCTTGACCCGGTGATGCACCTCTTGCAACAAGACCGTGCGCTCCCGCAGTGCGGCTTCGGTTCGCCGTTGCGCCGCCAGCCGATCAGAGATGTCAATGGCGGAAGCAATCAGGCGTGTGATCTGGCCGTTGTCGTCCCGCATGGGCACGAGCATGAAGTCGAGCGTCATGCGGCTGTCTCCCAGCATGCGGACCGTCACATCTTCCCGCACGATGTCGCCCTGCGCCGCGCGGGCGCAAGCCTGGCGCAGCCAGTCCTGAGTCTCTGCCGAAAAGTTCCACCAAAAGGTGTCCCAGAAAAGGCGTCCGAGGACATCCTGGGCGTCTAGCCCGGCGGCCTCTAGCGGAGCACGGTTGGCCTCGATCAAAGTACCGTCGGGCGACAAAACGCCCACAAAGGCAAACAGGCTGTCCAACACCCGACGCAGCTGCTTTTCGCTATTCGCCAGTGCCTGCTCGGCGCGCAGTTTGGCGGTCAGGTTGACCGCTTGAACGTACACCCCACCCACGCTGCCATCTTCGAGCCGGATGGGCAGATAGCTGGCGTCCCATTCACTGAGTTCACCTGGGGCGTTGGGCATTTCCACACTGACGCGGAACTGCGCTTGTTGAGCACCCTCATCCAGCACACTGCGAAGCAGTGGTGCCAATGTGGGGTAGGCGCCGGGAAGGATTTCCTCAACGGTGCGACCCAGGTGTTCTTTGACTGAGCAGCCGTTGAAGGCGGCCAAGGTCCGGTTGATGAAGACGTAGCGCAAGTCCCGATCCAGCACCGCTTTGCCAACGGGCGAATCCGCTTCAAACATGGTTTGCAGCGTCGCCCTGCCCAGCGATCCCAAATGGTCGAAATCTAAGGCCACCGTGTCCCTACTTTCTTCTTATTTCGGGCAGATGGTGTCAGGTTTGGCTTGGCCGTGCAACAGAATTCGGCCGCATAAGGGAATTGCCCGCCAGTGCAAATCTAGGGATGTACTCAGACGGAGCCAAAGCGATGGCAAGGCCCGTCACAGCTGGGACAGCAGGGCAATGCAGCGCTCAGAACGCCCCCACTGGTCAGTGCAACTAGGGTGTCAGCTCAAGACTCTCAATAGCTCTCAAAAAAAATGGACTTCCGTTACGCACTGGCGTCGACGTTTGAGTTTGAGTTTGAAACATCATGTGTCTCAATGCAGCCTAACGTCTCCCTGCCGCTGATAAGCAGGACTAAGCGTTTTCAGCCGGATAGTAGATTCGCCACGAAACTGCAAATAGGTGGGTGATGAGTAGATGCCGGCTGAGGTTGCGCCTGCGCTTTTCCGTTGGAGCTCTGGATGTCGTCCTACAAGCATGCAGCCTCAAAGATGGCGGCTGCGGCACGCATGCAGCCGTATAAGGATGAATAGGTGGGAGCCTGAACTCGCGCCTACATCCACTTCCCGAGGAGAGCATATGAACCCGTCCTTTGATGCTTCGAACAAGCCGCTTCCAACAGAGTCAGTTGTCGATGAAGACATGGCCCAGCAAGCCATTCCGGGCCATGGCATTCCCTCGCAAGACCCCGATCCTGCCGCGCAGGCGCCTTTGAGCGCCGAAGAGGCCCAGCGTGAAGGCAAATCGGTGCTGACGGGCGGCGGTGTCATCGTCGGAGCTGCCACTGGTGCCGCCATTGGCGTGATGGTGTCCGGGCCTGTGGGCGTGGTGGTCGGCGGCACGCTGGGCGCGGTAGCAGGTGCACTCGGTGGTGCAGCCGCAGGCAATTTGGTCAGCCCGGAGGATCAGGACGCGACCGCAGCGACACCGGCCACTGAAGGCCTGGTGAAGGCGTCACCAGGCCACTAGGGCAGGCTGAGTCCTGCTGCGGCAAGTAGGTTCGGCGAGCGCGTTGCTCGGTGCGGCGCCGGCGCTCTGGCACAAATGGTTGCCGACCCAGTCACGCAGTCCAGGTCACTGTTTGCGCTTTGGCTTCTCGGGTACAGGTTTGCTCCGCGTAGGCGCCACATAGTCTCCGATCACCGTCTTGACCGGGCAGACGGAAACGATGGGGCATTTGCGGCAACTTACTGCGATGGCGATGGGGCAAAGTGTCATTGCGATTTCCTTTTATTCTATGTATGTGACTGGCTGAATGGCGGCCGCAGCGACAGAGGGCTGCGTGATTTGCATGCCCAGCACAAACGCCGCGCACCGGCTCAATTTCAATTTACAAATCCACAGACTCACCGTCTGTGCGGTTGCGAACGCAGGCTGGCTCGAACTCTGTTCGAGAACGCACCGACTGGCACGCAGCCAGGCCCTAAGGTTCATGCTCGGCGTCAGGAAGTCATGGGCGCCTCAAGAGCAGCAATACGGCCGCACCCTACCCAAAAGATTCATCGATTCGCGAGGCTCAATGACCGAACACTTCGATTGGCTTAAGCAAACCGCCAGTTCCGCAAGTTGATGTCGGCCAATTGGCTACGTCTGCTGCTATGGCTGTTGTGGCCGCTGTTTTGGCTACAGGCACGCCACGTGCGGCGCGTGACCCTGCGCTTGCCGGAGCCGCCGGGGCAGCGCACTGGTGTCGCTGGCAGTGGCTCGCTGGTGCGCTTGCTGGTGGCGGGTGACTCGGGTGCTGCCGGGGTGGGCGCACCGACACAAGACCTGGCACTTTGCGGCCATCTGGTGCGTTGTCTGAGCCACCATCACCGGGTGGAGTGGTGTGTTCTAGCGGCCAAGGGGCTGGATTCAGCTGGCCTGCTTCAACTCTTAAACCAAGCCCCTCGCAGGCAGTTCGACGTGGTGGTGCTGTCGATGGGCGCCAATGACGCCACCGGCTTGTGTGCGCCGCTGCAGTGGGCTGTCTGGCAAACCAGGTTGGCTGATCTCATCGACCAGCGCTTCGCGCCCGCACTGCTGGTTCACAGCGCTGTGCCGCCGATACATGCCTGCCAGGCGCTACCACAACCGCTGCGATACTTCTTGGGCCTGTGGGCGAGGCAAATGAACCACTGCCTAGCCGAGCGCTTGTCTGAGCAAGCTGGGAGAACCCTGCAATGGCATCCTGCCACGACAACCCAGGTGGGTATGGCCGCCGACGGCATTCACCCCAGTTCGGAAGGCTATGCGACTTGGGCCGCAGGCTTGAGCACTTGCATCTTGGTTGCATTTGATCCTGAGCAGCAGGGCAGCGGGATTAGTCCGCCAGCTTTGTGCATTGACGATGCACAGGCCTGATCCGTCTATCGCGCCAGTGGGGGGGCGTCAAGAGCCCAAACGATTCGATGCGCCTTCTTTTGAAGGCTCGATGAGTTGGCTGTACCGGGCACTCAGGCGTTCTTGTTGGTCAGTGCTGGGCAGCGTTAACTCGTCCGTGAAGCGCTTCAGGCGAGCCTACAACGGCGGATGAAGTCCGCCTGGAGTCAATGCGCCCTAGCGGACCCGGCTTGCGCCGAACGTTCAAAGACCAAGCGCGACAAATACTCGTCGGGGTGTTTGGGAAGAACGCGGACTTCTAAAGTACCGGGCACCCGTTCGGCGTGAGCGTCACGGCGCAGTGCTTCCGCCTCTGTGAGTCGGAAACTAGTCTGCACGCGCTCAAGGCTACCTGGCTTGTGTAGTTTCCAAATCCAAAATTCCACGGACTTCATGGACTTCTCCTGGCAACGGCTCCCTGCACAGGAAAACATGCATGGGCACAGTCGCGGGTTTTGTTGAGGGCCTTTGTCAGCTTACGAGCAAAAACCTAAGCGTGAAGGCGATGGCGAGGATGACAATCCATAACGTAAGGTTTGTGGTCGATGCGATTCGGCGAGTTCATAGCGTGTCTTCGATTGACCATTTGGCGCCAATTTCCAGGCCATCGCTGCCTAAGGCTTTACGCAGCCAATCTAGGGTCGAATTGCTCGATAGTTTCGGTGGCAGCTTCAAGCCTTTGCTGCGCAGCGCGCTCGGCCAATACGCTGCGCTCGTACAAGGGCCTGAGCAGCGGGTCCGATTTGATTGCCCGTACAGCAGCGCGGATCGCGAAGGCGAACTGCGGACGTAGGTGAGCAAAGGCTCGCAATTGCGGACCGTGACGCTCGGGCAAGACTTTCCACCACGCGACGATGCTGTTCGGATCGTTCAGATTCAAGATCATGGCAGGCCTCCGGGAGATGTTGCTGGGGTTGTTGTAATGTACTGTATAAAAATACAGTCCATCCATCGAGCATCGGTGGCAGTCTCTGGATGTGCAGTTGCGAATTCGGCCGGTCTAAGCAGAAGCGAGATGCAGCAGCTTGACTGCTGCTTTAGATTGAACCCCAGCCAATTTCGGATGGTCATGAATGTCAACCTGGCTGCAGGTCGACCTATTGGCAGCTGATCGAAGCGCTTGCGATGAGTGCTCATGCCCATGTCTCCAGAGCAATGGCTCACCGGTATTGCCGAGGATTGCAGCCGCTAGTCCTGGAAACACCGTCACAGTGCGCACATCGTTGAAAAGTAGCGCGGCGCATTGAGCGGATATCTCAATGCACATCACCATTTAGTCGTTGCTCTGCATTGCCGGAGCTTCAAGGTGGCACTGCTGGGGGCTGCAGCGACGTCCGACTATGAATTAGCCCAACTAATCCATACGCGTCAATTTCTCGTTTGTCAGCCGCGCATAGGCGGCGTGAAATGCAGGCCTTGCCCCGCTATTCACTGACCTCGAGAAACGAAGCGCCGCGATGAGAAAAGCCAAGCCCCAGCTCGTCTACCCCTACATCCCCAACTCGGTGCCGGCCGTCAAGGCCGCCATGTTGGCCGCAACCGGCGCCGCCTCGGTGGAAGAGTTCTATGCCGATGTGCCGGCCGACTTGCGCCTGGACCGGCCAATGAATTTGCCCGAGCCCATCCATTCGGAGGCGCGTCTCAAGCGCCATGTGCAGGGCATCTTGGCGCGCAACCAGCATTGCGGCGAGGTGCTGAGCTTTCTTGGCGGCGGCTGCTACCAGCACCATGTGCCTTCGATCTGCGATGAGATCAATGGCCGTAGCGAGTTCCTGACGGCTTATGCCGGCGAGCCCTATGACGACCACGGCCGCTTCCAGGCGCTGTGGGAGTACTGCTCGATGATGGGCGAGCTGCTCAATCTGGAGGTGGTCAGCGTGCCCACTTATGACGGCATGCAGGCCGCGGCCACCGCCTGCTGCATGGCGGCGCGAACCACCGGCCGTCGTCGGGTGCTCTTGGCGGGCAATACCAGTGCCGACAAGCGCTCGCACATCCAGACCTATGGCCGCAGCGAGATCGAGTTCATCGAGGTTGCGTTCGACCCAGTGAGCGGCCTGCTGGACCGTGCCGATCTGCGCGCCAAGCTGAATGATCAAGTCGCGGCCCTGTATCTGGATGTGCCCAATTACTTCGGCGGCATTGAAGAGGGCGGTGCGATTGCGGCCCTAGTCAAGTCGGTTGGCGCGATGTTGGTGGTGGGAGTGGACCCGCTCTCGCTGGGTGTGCTGACCCCGCCGGCCGACTATGGTGCCGACATTGTCTGCGGCGACATCCAGCCGCTGGGCATGCATATGAGCTATGGCGGCGGCCACGGTGGCTTCATCGCCAGCCGCGACGAAGGGGCCTTGGTGCTGCAATACCCCTCGCGCCTGTTTGGTTTGGCGCCGACTTCGGTGCCGGGCCAATACGGTTTTGGTGATGTGGCCTACCACCGCACCTCCTTTGACAAGCGCGAGCAGGGCAATGAGTTTGTCGGCACCGCCGCCGCACTATGGGGCATCACGGCCGGGGTCTTCCTGGCCTGCCAAGGGCCGCAAGGGATGCAGGAGCTGGGCGATGGCATCATGAAGCGGGTGGCTTATGCGCGCCAGCAACTGGGCGCTGTGCCGGGCTTGCGCCTGATGCATCCGCACACGGTGCACTTCAAAGAGTTTGTGCTGGACTTTTCGCCCAGCGGTAAGACCGTCAGCGAGATCAATGCTGCGCTGCGCGAGCGCGGCATTTTCGGCGGCCACGATCTGTCGGGTGCCTTCCCTGCGCTGGGTCAGGCGGCGCTCTACGCCTTCACCGAAGTGCATGCCCAAGCGGACATCGACGCCTTGGTGACCGCCCTGCGTGAGGTCTTGTCTCAATGAACGCCCACAGCCCTAACTCTTCAGATCCCCGCACGATGGAAAACATCTCCGCCCACCGCTTCACAAAAGGTCAGCCCAATCTGCGCCGCTACCAACAAGCGCGCTGGGACGAGCCGGTGATCTTCGAGCTCAGCCAGCCTGGCGAGCGCGCCATGCTGACGCCCGAGTTGGAGCCGGCCATCGAGGCCGCCGCCCACGATGTCTTGTTCACCCTGCCGCCCGGCATGCGCCGCGCCAAGCCGCCGGCCCTGCCTGAGTTGAGCCAGAACCGGGTGCTGCGCCACTATCTGCGCCTCTCGCAAGAGACCCTGGGCGCCGACTTCAATGTGGACGTCGGTCAGGGCACTTGCACCATGAAGTACAACCCCAAGGTCAACGAACACTTGGCCCGCGATGCCCGCATGAGCGAGTTGCACCCGCTGCAAGACGAGAGCACGGTGCAGGGCATCTTGCGGGTGATGCATGAGATGGAGGGCGTGCTCAAAGAGGTTTCGGGCATGGACGCGGTCAGCCTGCAGCCGCGCTCCGGTTCGCAAGCGATCTACGCCAATATCGCCATGATCCGCGCTTGGTTCGAGTCGCGCGGCGAAGCCGACCAACGCGACGAGATCATCACCACCATCTTCAGCCACCCCTCGGACGCAGCCTGCGCCAAGGTGCTGGGCTACAAGGTCATCACCCTGTATCCCGATGCCCAGGGTTACCCCGATCTGGCCGCCATGCAAGCGGCGGTTGGCCCGCGTACGGCCGCGCTCATCATCACCAACCCCGAAGACACCGGCATCTTCAACGCCAAGATCCGCGAGTTCGTGGCGGCTGCGCATTCGGTGGGCGCGCTGGCCTGCTATGACCAGGCTAATGCCAATGGGCTCCTGGGCATCACTCGGGCGCGTGAGGCGGGCTTTGATCTGTGCCACTTCAATCTGCATAAGACCTTCTCGACCCCGCATGCCTGCGGTGGCCCAGCCGTGGGGGCTTGCGCGGTGACGCAAGCGCTAGCGCCGTTCTTGCCTCGCCCGCGAGTGGTCAAGGAGGCCGACGGCCGCTACCGCATCGACCAAGGCGATGCGCAGTCCATCGGCAAGGTGGCCGCCTTCATGGGTACAGCCGGCATCGTGCTGCGCGCCTATGCCTGGGTGATGAATCTGGGCGCGGCCGGCCTGCGCGAGGTGGCGGAAATCGCGGTGCTGAACAACAACTACATGATGAGTCAGCTGCTGAAGATTCGCGGTTTGACGGCGCCCTATGCGCCGGGCAAGCGCCGTATCGAGCAGGTGCGCTACAGCTGGGCCGAGCTCTGCGCCGAGACTGGTGTGCATTCCGGTGATATCGGCCTGCGCGCCGCCGACTATGGCGTGCACTACTGGACCAGTCATCACCCTTATGTGGTGCCGGAGCCGGCCACCATCGAGCCGACCGAGTCCTACTCGCGCGCCGATCTGGACGAGTTCGCGCAAATCATGAGCCGGGTGGCCGATGAGGCCCGCAGCGACCCAGAGCTGCTGCGCAGCGCGCCGCATAACTGCCCGACGCGCCGGGTGGACGAGTCCTATCTGGAAGACCCCAAGCGCTGGGCCATCACCTGGCGTGCGTGGAAGCGCAAATTGGCTGAGCACGGGGCGGGCTGAGATGTCTGCGCAGCGCATCGGCTTGATCATCAACCCCATGGCGGGCGCGGGCGGCGTCTTGGCTCGGCATGGCAGCGATGGTCTGGCCTTGGCCTCGACTTGGTCGGCCGAGCGAGCCTTGGTGGCCCTTGGCTGCTTGCTCGAAGGCCAGTCGCTGCAATGGGTTTGCGGGCCTGGGGCCATGGGTGAGGAGGTCTTGCGTTCGAAAGGGCTGCAGCCACAGGTGCTGGGGCTGGCGACTGCGGGCCCCAGCCGGGCGGAAGATACAAAGGACCTGGCGGGGCAGATGGCCGCCTTGGGACTGGATCTGCTGCTTTTTGCCGGCGGCGACGGCACGGCGCGCGATGTGCTGGCGGGCTTGGGCGATATGGCTGAGCTTCCGGTGCTGGGCATTCCGGCCGGGGTGAAGATGCAGTCCGCTTGTTTTGGCGTCAGCCCAGCGGCTGCAGGGCGTTTGGCCGCCTCTTTCTTGAACTCGGCTGCGCGGCCCTTGGAACTGCGCGAAGTGATGGATATGGATGAGGAGGCGCTGCGCGGGGGCCAGGTCTTGCCTCGCTTGTTTGGCTATCTAGCTTCGCCGGTGGATCCGCGCTGGCTGCAAGGGCGCAAGACCCGCGGCCAGCCCGGTGATGCGCAAGCTGCCGCAGCGCTGGCCCAAAGTCTGCGTTCGGAGCTGGCTTTTGGCGTGCACCTGATCGGGCCGGGTTCAACCACCTGGGCCTTGAAGCAGGCGCTGCAGTTGGATGGCAGTTTGATTGGCCTGGATGTGGTGGTGGACGGCCAACTCTGGTTGCGCGATGCCAACGAGGCGCAGTTGCTAGAGTTGCTAAATGCCATGCCGGGGCGGGCGCGCTTGTGGTTGACGGCCATCGGCGGCCAGGGTCATGTCATTGGCCGCGGCAATGCAACGCTGAGTGCGCGCGTCTTGCGAACCCTAGGGCCACAGGCCTTGACGGTCTTGATGACCCCCGCCAAGCTGCAAAGCCTGACGGTCAGTCTCGGCGGCATTTTGCGGGTGGATAGCGCCTGTGCTGAAGTGGATGCCATGTTCAGCGGCCCGGTGCAGGTTTTGACGGGCCCGCGCGACCGAGCCGTATTGCGATTGGTGGCGGCGTAGATGGCGGCGCCGGCTCCACACATAGACAAAAGGAGAAGAGGATGACAGAGAAAAATTTGACAAAGCCCGCTGGAGAACTGGGCGGCAAGGTGGCGCTGATTACCGGCGCGGGCTCTGGCATTGGCCGCGCCACGGCCTTGCTGTTCGCTCAAGAAGGTGCGCAGGTGGTCGTTTGCGATCTGAATGCCGAGAGTGCTGCCGCCACAGCGCGCGAGATCGAATCCACTGGTGGTGTGGCCCTGGCCTTGCAAGCGAATGTTGCTGTGGCCGCCGACTGTCAGCGTAGTGTGGCGCAAACTTTGGCTCGCTTTGGTCGTTTGGACGTGTTGTTCAATAACGCCGGCATCACGCGGCGTGCCAATGTGGTGGATACCAGCGAGGCCGACTGGGACGCGGTGATGGCGGTCAACGTCAAGTCGATTTTCTTGATGAGCAAGTACGCCGTGCCGGTGATGGCCGAGAAGGGCGGCGGCAGCATCATCAACTCCGGTTCTGGCTGGGGTCTGGTGGGCGGCAAAGACGCCGTGTCTTACTGCGCCTCCAAGGGGGCGGTGGTGAACATGACGCGCGCCATGGCGGTTGACCATGGGCCGCAGCGCATCCGCGTCAACAGCGTTTGCCCCGGTGACACTGACACGGCCATGTTGCGCAATGAAGCGCATCAACTGGGGCTGGCCGAGTTGGCCTTGGTGGAGGCTGGCAATGCGCGCCCGCTGATGCGCGTGGGTCAGGCCCAGGAGATTGCGCAGGTGGTGCTTTTCTTGGCCAGCGATCGCTCGTCTTTTGTTACCGGCTCGGCCTATGTAGTGGATGGTGGTGGGCTGGCGGGTTCGGCGTGAGAGCGCTCGGTTCACCTGTTATGGATAGCGCTCTGCACGGGGAGCGGCTTGTTTGCTCGAGGCGCAAGCGCTCTGCCGCCATGAGCGGCGCAGAGCACCCAAGGCTCTCACGAGCCCAACTTCTTCTTTGCGAGTTCAGGGACTCTGACTTGCGGACCCGGGGCCACGGGGGCACGGCTTCGCTCCTGCTTGGGCCAGCGGCCCAAGCCTTCGCTAGGCTCAAGCCGTCCTCAGGACGCATTGAGTCCGAGCTCAGTCCACCCGCCCCTCGCTGCGCTCGAAGCTCCTCCTTAACCTCGCTCAGCCGCACCCCCGTGGCACCGGGCGATTGTTTACTCGCCACGTCTTTGCTGAGGGTGAATTCACCTTCCGGCCATGCCTCCAGTCACAGCGGGTTTCTCCCCCTGTTCTGAATTGCATGCCGTAAATATATTTGCCTTGTTCGTAAATCATAACGTTTCAATTTACACATCATGCTCAACTGGGGAATCATCGGCGCCGGGAACATCTCGGGCGCTTTCGCAGCAGGTCTGAAGCAGACCGACAGTGGCGATTTGGTGGCGGTGGCCAGCCGTGATGCGGCCAAGGCGCGGGCCTTTGCCGAACAACATGGCCAGACGGCTTGCCCGCCCAAAGCCTATGCCTCCTACCAAGCCTTGCTGGCCGATCCCGCGGTGCAGGCGGTCTATATCGGCCTGCCGCATACCGAGCATCTCCATTGGACGGTGAAGGCTTTGCGGGCCGGCAAACATGTGCTGTGCGAGAAGCCGCTGGGCCTCAACCATGCCGAAGCCATGATTGCTTACGACGAGGCCGAGCGCGCCGGCCGCGTGTTGATGGAAGCCTTTATGTACCGCTGCGTGCCGCAAACGGCCAAGCTGCTGGAACTGCTGCGTGCCGGCACGATTGGCGAGGTTCGCCACATCCAGGCGTCCTTTTGCTACAGCTCCACGCCACGGGCCGGCTCGCGCACCTGGGAGGCTTCCTTGGCTGGCGGCGGCATTCTGGATGTCGGCTGCTACCCCGTGTCGATGGCGCGGCTGATCGCCGGTGTGGCGCGGAACTTGCCCTTTGCCGAGCCGACCGAGTTGCAAGCCATGGGTCAGCTGTACCAAAGCGCCAGCGGCCCGGTGGATGAATGGGCGACGGCAACGATGCGCTTCCCCGGCAATATCGTGGCGCAACTCAGCACGGCCGTGCGTTTCGAGCAAGAAGAGTCGCTGCGCATTGGCGGTAGCAAGGGCGCCTTGGTCGTGCCCAAGCCTTGGTACGGCGCGGGTGCCGAGGCGGGCGAGAGCCGCATCGAGCTGTATGTGGATGAAGCTCTGGCCCAGACCTGGACGATCAGCACAGACCGTGGGCTCTATGCCTACGAGGCCGATGTCTTTGCCCAAGCCGTGCAGGCCGGCGCGGTGCCGCACCCCGCCATGAGTCCGGCCGATTCGCTGGGCAATCTGGCGGTGATGGATCGCTGGCGCCAGGCGATTGGCCTGAGCTACCCTAAAGAGGCCGAGGCCGCCATGCAAGGGCGCCTGAGCTTGGCCGGCTTGCCGATTGCGCGCCGCGCCGATGCGCTGATGACTTATGGCCATGTGCCGGGCCTGGAGGGCAAGCAGGTGTCGCGCCTGATCATGGGCGTGGACAACCAAGAGACGCTGCCGCATGCCGCAGCCTTGTTTGACGACTACATCGAGCGCGGCGGCAACACCTTTGACACCGCCTGGGTCTATGACTTTGAAGGCGGTCACAGCGAGGCCATCCTGGGCCAGTGGTTGAAGGCCCGTGGCATCCGCGACGAAATCGTCCTGATCGCCAAGGGTGCTCATACCCCCAATTGCACACCCGAGGGCATGCGCCGCGAACTGGCCGAGAGCCTGGAACGCCTGCAAACCGACCATGCCGATCTCTACATCTTGCACCGCGACAACCCCGAGGTGCCGGTAGCCGAGTTTGTTGACGCGCTGAACGAGCAACGCAAGCTCGGCCGCTTCCAGGCCTTTGGTGGTTCTAACTGGTCACTTGAGCGGGTGATGGAGGCGAACGCCTACGCGGCCTCCAAGGGCTTGCAAGGCTTCTCTTTGCTGAACAACCAGCTCAGCCTGGCGCGCATGCAGGCACCCATCTGGCGCGGCTGTGTGTCGGCGGGAGACCCCGCCTCGCGCCACCTGCTGGCCGAGCAGGGCCTGGCCTTGTTTGCCTGGTCTTCGCAAGCGCGTGGCTTCTTCACTTACCGTGCCGGCCCGGAGCTGCGCCAGGACGAAGAGCTGGTGCGCTGCTGGTACAGCGCCGCGAACTTTGAGCGCCGCGCACGCGCCCAAAAGCTGGCGGCCGAGAAGGGCGTGCAGGCCATCAATATCGCCCTGGCCTGGGTGCTGGGCCAGCAATTCCCGGCCTTCAGCCTGATCGGACCGCGCTCGATTGCCGAGACCGCCAGTTCCATGCGCGGCTTGACGGTGCAACTGACGCCCGACGAAATGGCCTGGCTGGACCTGGCCGAGCAAGGATCGCCGGCATGAAGATGAACGATCTCCATCTCAAGCCCGAGGGCAAGGCTATGCAGGCAGCAGCAACGCCGGTGGCCATCATCGGCGCCGGCGACATCTTCCCGGCCTATGTGGCGGGTCTGGCGCAGTTTGGCAATTTGCGCCTGGTCGGCATGGCCGATGCGCGACCCGAGGCGGCCGCAGCGCAGTCTCAAGCCCTGGGTGTGCCCGCCTTCAGCGTGGATGAGTTGTTGGCCGGTGAGGCTCAAATCGTCATCAATCTGACCCCGCCGCAAGCGCATCGCGCGGTGGGCGAGGCGGTGCTGAAGGCCGGCAAGCATCTCTATACCGAAAAGCCGCTGGCCGGCAGCTTTGCCGATGGCGCGGCCCTGATGGAGCTGGCCGCTGCCCAAGGCTTGCGCATCGGCTGCGCGCCGGACACTTTCTTGGGCGGCGCTGGCCAGCTGGCGCGCACCCTGGTGGATGGTGGCCAGCTCGGCCGCATCGTGGCCGGCCAGGCCACCATGATGGAGCGCGGCCCGGATGACTGGCACCCTAACCCCGCCTTCTTCTACCGGCCCGGCGCCGGCCCTTTGATGGACATGGGCGTGTATTACCTGACCCAGCTGGTGCAGCTGCTGGGGCCCATCACTCGCGTCAACGGCATGGCCCACACCAGCTGGCCGATTCGGCAAATTCCGCGCGGCCCGCGTCAGGGCGAGAGCATCCAGGTCGAGACGCCAACCCATCTGGTGGCGGGCTTGGAGTTTGAGCAGGGCGCCTTCATCACGCTCAGCACCAGCTTTGATGTCTGGAAGCACAAGAGCAGCCATATCGAGCTCTATGGCGAGCGCGGCAGCCTGGTGCTGCCCGATCCGAATCAGTTCGGCGGGGCACTAGAGAGCTGCGAGGCCGATGGCGACTGGCTGTCGCAGACGCCGCAAGTCTTCACCGGCCGGCATCGCGGTCTGGGCGTGGCCGATATGGCCGAGGCCTTGCGCAGCGGCCGCCAGCATCGGGCCAACGGCGAGATGGCCTTGCATGTCTTGGAGGCCATGGATGCGGTGCTGCGCGCTGCCGAGAAAAAGGCGCCGGTCTCGCTGCGCACCCGTTGCGCAAGACCTGACCCCGTCAACCCCGGCTTTGCCGAAAGCCTGCATTTCCAGGCCAAGCCTGCGGTCCAGGAGCAAAGCGCATGAGCAGCAGCAAAACGATCCATGCGCCGCGCATCGCGCTGCAGCTCTACACGGTGCGCAGCGCCGGTGACTTGGCCGCTCGCCTGCAAGTGGCAAGCCAAGCCGGCTTTGCCTGGGTGGAGAGCGAGGCACTGCACGGTCTGAGCGCTGAAGCCTTCCTCGCCACGCTGCGAGCCTCCGGCTTGGGGCTGGCTTCCATGCATGTGGAGATGAGCGATCTGGCCGAGCGCATGGAGGAAGTGCTCGCCGCCTTGAAGGGCAGCGGCTGCACCCAGCTGGTGATGCCCTGGTTGGATGAGCCTGAGCGGCCGACGAACCGCGAGGGCTGGCTGGCGCTCGCCGCGACTCTGCAAAGTCATGCGCTGAGCCTGCAGTCGCAAGGCATCACGCTGGCCTATCACAACCATGCCTTCGAGTTTGAGCGGCTGGCTGAAGACGGCCGTACCGTGCTGGAAACGGTGTTGGAGGCCGCGCCGGCCCTGCGTTGGCAGCCCGATGTGGCTTGGGTGGCTCGTGCTGGCGAGTTGCCGATGAGCTGGCTGCAACGCTATGCACATCGCCTGCAGTCGGTGCATGTGAAAGACCTGGCCAAGCCCGGCGCTGAGCTGGCTCAAGTTGAGCAGGGCTGGGCCACGCTGGGCGAGGGGCGCTTGGACTGGCCGGCGTGGCTGCCCTGGCTGCGTCAGGTGCTCAGCACCTTCATCGTTGAGCATGACCAGGCCAGCCAGCCGGCCCGCACGGCGGCGGCAGGGCAGGCCTATCTGCAAACCTTGTTGTTGAACTGAACCCAGCGAACAGGAGCCCCCACCTCACCATGGCTGATCTATCGCTGCGCGGCTTGCGCAAGAGTTACGGACCGGTCGATGTGCTCAAAGGCATCGATCTGGACATCGCCGACCGGGAGTTCGTCTGCTTTCTCGGCCCCTCGGGCTGTGGCAAGTCCACGCTTTTGCGTTGCATCGCCGGCCTGGAAGCGGTGCAGGGCGGTGAGCTCTTGATCGGCGGCGAGCGCATGAACGAAGTGGCCCCGGCCGAGCGCGACCTGGCCATGGTGTTCCAGAACTACGCGCTCTATCCGCACATGACGGTGCGCAAGAACCTGTCCTTTGGCCTTTCGCTGCGGCGCTTCTCCAAGGGTGAGATTGAGACCCGCATTGCCGAGGCAGCGCGCATGCTGCAGCTGGAAGCCTTGCTGGAGCGCAAGCCCAAGCAGCTCTCCGGCGGGCAGCGGCAGCGGGTCGCGATTGGCCGCGCCATTGTGCGCAACCCGCGGGTGTTTTTGTTCGACGAGCCGCTTTCCAACTTGGACGCCGCCCTGCGCGAGAACACTCGCGCCGAGCTGGCCCGGCTGCACCAGCAGCTGCAAGCCACGATGATTTACGTCACCCACGACCAGGTAGAGGCCATGACCCTGGCCGACAAGGTGGTGGTCTTGAACCAAGGCCGCATCGCCCAGGTGGGCCGCCCGCTGGAGCTGTACCACCGGCCCGCCGATCTGTTTGTGGCCGGCTTCATCGGCACGCCGCGCATGAACTTTTTGGCGGCCGCGTCCTCGGGCGTGCACGACGGTCTTTTGCAGCTGAGCGTGCCCGGCGCCCTGGCCGAGGCCCGGCTTTCAACCCTTGCTTTGGCCGAGCTAGCGCCTCAAGGCGCGGCGCTCACCCTGGGCATACGCCCCGAGCACATCCGCCTGCTGGCGCTCGACGATGCAGCGGCGCAGCTCAGCGCTGAGGTGCAGTCGGTCGAGCGACTCGGCGCGCAAAGCATGGTGCATCTGAAGCTGCCCTCGGGTGAAATGCTGACGGTCTGCGTCGACGGTGCGCAACTGGTGCAGCGCGGCGAGCTGCTGGGCCTGGGCCTGGAGCTGGAACATCTGCAGGTGTTCGCAGCCGATGGCCGAGCCTTGCCGCGGCGCTTGAGCGCTGCGGTAGAAAAGGCCTTGGCTCAATGAAGCCAATCCTCGGCTCCCAACGCGCCAAGCTGGGCATTCTGGCTGTGCTGGGCCTGCTCGGTGCGGGCGCCTGGTGGGCGAGTGCTGACGCCAACCCAGAGCAGGCCGCGCCGGCGCCACGCATCCTGCGCTTCGCCACCTGGGACGGCAGCGAGAGCCTCTTGATTCAGCAGCGCATTGCCGCCGCTTTTGAGGCCCGCCATCCCGGCGTCAAAGTGCAGGTGGAGGCCTATGGCGGTGGCTACAACCAAAAGCTCTCGGCCGCTTTTGGCGCGGGCAATCCGCCCGATGTCATGTATATGTGGAACTTCCCGCAGTACCAGCGGGTGCTGGAGCCACTGGACGCCTACCTGGCCCGCGATGCGCGCATCGACAAGGCCGACTTCGTGCCCGGCCTGTGGCGCTTCTCCACCGTCTGGGATGCGGACCAAAAGCAGTCGCGCATTTACGGCGTGCCGGCCGGCTTCACCGCCCAAGTCATCTACTACAACAAAGACATGCTGGACCGCGCCGGCCTGGCCTATCCCCAAGAAGGTTGGACCTGGGGGCAGCTGCGCCAGATGGCGCAGCGCCTGCGCAATCCGGCCGCCAAGGCCTACGGCTTTGGCCTGGATGTGAACCCGGATCCCTATGACTTCCAAAGCTATCTCTGGAGCGCCGGCGGCCGCATGCTGGGGGCAGATGGCGTCAGCGTGCAAGGCCATCTGAACAGCCCCGAGAGCAAGGCCATGTTCGCCTATCTGCAGGAGCTTTTGCGCAGCGACACGGTGGGGACGCTGGGCGTTGGCGATGGGCGCAACCAGCGCCAGATGTTTGTCTCCGACAAGGTGGCCATGCTGCTGGACGGCAGCGCCTTCCGCCTGGAGTTGGCGCAAGACCGCAAGCGCTTTGGCGTGGTGGGGCTGCCCAGCTTTCAGGGCCGGCCCGCGCAAAGCGTGCTCAGCGTCTCGGCGCTGGCCATGGCCAAGAGCGGCCAGCAGAAAGATCTCGCCTGGGACTTCATTCAGTTCTTCAGCAGTGCCGAGGCGGTGCGCCTGCGCGGCAATGATTTACCGGTCTTGCTCAGCGTGGCGGCCGAGCAGGGCTTGGCCCAGGACCCTTTGGTGCGGCCTTTCTATGCCATGGCCGAGAGCATGAAGGAGAGCCCGGCGCATTTGTTGAATCCGCGCTGGATGCGTGCGCAAGATGTCGTTCGCGACGCCATCCAAGAAGTCTTTCTCAGCAAGCAGGGCGACAGCGGGGCCATTCTGGACCGCGCTGCCCTCAAGGCCGAGCGACGACTCCGTTGAGGACAGCTGAGGACCCCAGCCCATGCACAAGACTCAACATATGGACGCCCAAAGCGAGATGCTGATGCCCATGAACTCAGTGTCCTCGCTGCGGCATCCTGCGCAAACGCAGGCACAAGGCAAGCGCTCATGGTCGCAGGCTTTGCCCTATCTTTTCATCGCGCCCTGGGTCTTGGGCTTTCTGGCCTTCACCGTCGGGCCGCTGCTGTACTCGCTCTACATCAGCTTCTTTGATTGGCCCTTGATGGGCGGCGAGCGCTTTGTGGGCCTGCAGAACTACCAGCGCATCCTGACGCAAGACGAAGACTTCTGGGAGGCCCTGGGCGTGACCGCGCGTTTCGCGCTGTTCTACGTACCTACGCATCTGGCCGGCGCCTTGGGCCTGGCCTTGCTGCTGAACCGGCGCTGCCGGGGTGAGGGCTTCTTCCGTACCGTGTTCTATCTGCCCTCCATGCTCTCGGGTGTGGCCCTGGTCAGCATCTGGTCCTGGATCTACAGCCGCGAGTACGGGCTTCTGAACTATCTGCTCTCGCTCGTGGGCCTGCCCGCGATCGACTGGCTGGGCAGCCCGGACTGGGCCATGAGCGCGGTGGTGATCGCCAGTCTGTGGAGTTTGGGCGGAACGATGTTGGTCTTTCTGGCTGGGCTTAAGGGCATTTCGGTGGAGCTGTACGAGGCGGCCGAGATGAGTGGTGTGTCTAAGCTCAAGCAGTTCACCCACATCACGCTGCCGCTGTTGTCGCCAGTGCTCTTGTTCAATTTGGTCACCACCTTGATCGCGGCCTTCCAGCAGCTGACCATGGCCTTGCTGCTGACCGGCGGCGGGCCGATGAAGTCCACCTACATGCTCGCCATGTACATCTACGACACCGCCTTCAAGTACTTCGACATGGGCTATGCCTCGGCCATGTCTTGGTTGATGTTTGCGCTGATTTTGTTGCTCTCGGCCTCGGTGATGCGCTTCTCCAGCCTCTGGGTGTTTTATGAGAACGAAGTGAAATCTGAAGGCCAGCCCAGCAAGAAGGGAGCACGCCCATGAACAGCAGCCTGCAAACCCGCAGCCGCCGTTTGGCCTTCTACAGCCTGATGCTCCTGCTGTGCTTTGCCTTTGCCGCGCCGCTGTACTGGACGCTGCTCACCGCGCTCAAGGCCAAGAGCGAGCTCTATGCCTGGCCGCCGGTCTGGTGGCCGGCCGAGCCGCGCTGGAGCAATTTTGTCGAAGCCTGGCAGGCTCAGCCTTTCGCGCTGTTTCTGCGCAATTCGGTCTGGGTGGCGCTGCTCTCCACCGTCGGCCAGATCTTCTCCTCCAGCTTGGTGGCTTATGGCTTTGCGCGCTTTGATTTCAAGGGCCGCAATGCGCTCTTCATGGTGGTGCTGGGCTCGATGATGATTCCCTGGGACGTGACCATGATCCCGCTCTATATGGAGTTCAACGCCCTGGGCTGGATCAACACGCTCAAGCCGCTGATCGTGCCCAATTTCTTTGCCGCGCCTTTCTTCATCTTCTTGTTGCGCCAGTTCATCATGAGTATTCCGCGCGAGCTGGACGAGGCGGCGCGCATGGACGGCGCCAATGCCTGGCAGATCTACTGGCGCATCCACTTGCCGCTGATGGCGCCGGCCCTGGTGCTGGTGGGCACCTTCCAGTTCCTGGGCAGTTGGAACGACTACCTGGGCCCGCTGATCTTTTTGAATGACCAGAGCCAGTACACCTTGCCGCTGGGCTTGGCCCAGTTCAAGGGCCTGCATTCGAACAATGTGACCGCGATTGCCGCGATGACGGTGCTCTTGTGCCTGGCGCCGCTGATCCTGTTCTTCCTGGCCCAGCGCCACATCATGGACGGCGCCACCAGCGCCGCCGTCAAAGGTTGATCTGCATGAAAGACGAGCTTCAACTGATGGACCCGCAGCGCGTGCCCTTCTCGCGGCGCGAGAGCTGGCTGTGCGTGTCTTACTTGGCCGACGAGCAATCCTTCTGGCTGCGCAATCTGCGCGGTGGCGATGAACACACCGATCTGGGCCGCTTGTTCCGGCTGACGCCCATCGACGCTGCGGGCCAGCCGCTGCAAGGCACTTGGCGCTTGAGTCCTGAGGTGCTGAGCTTTCATTGCGCGGCCGGTCAGCTGGCCTTGGCTTTTGCTGACGCCGACACCTTGGCGCTGTCGGCCCAAGGCATCGGTCTTTCTTTGACCCTGCAATCGAAACGTTATGACTACGCCCAGCGCCTGCCCGATGCCCTGCACATCAGCTGTGCCAGTCAAGACCTCTCGGCCCGCCTGACGCTGGCCGAAGGCGCTTCGCAGCTGGACGCGCCCTGGCAAGGCCAGCGTGCCGAACGCATTGCCTGCGCCTTGCTGCCCGGCGATCAAGGCCGGCTCCGCGCGGCGTTGCATCTGTACCGCGTTGCCCCACAGCGCCTGGATTGCCCGGCATTTGAAGAAGCCAAGCAAAGCGCTGCCGCCGACTTCGCCGACTGGCTGGCCAAGTGCCCGCCGGTCTTGCCCGAGCAGCAGGCTGCCCGCAGCCTGGCGGGCTACATCACCTGGTCTTGCCTGGTGCCGGCCGAGGGGCAACTGGCCTATCCGGCCATGTATATGTCCAAGAACTGGATGACCAATATCTGGAGCTGGGACCATTGCTTCAATGCCCTGGCCTTGGGTGCGACTCAGCCGGAGCGGGCCTGGCAGCAACTGGCCCTGCTGTTTGCGCATCAACATGCCAGCGGCCGTTTGCCCGATTTTGTGAACGACCGCTTTGCCTATTGGCGCTTCACCAAGCCGCCGGTGCATGGCTGGACCGTGGCCCAACTGCGTCGCATGGCGCCGAGCTTCTGGACGGGCGAGCGCTGCGCCCAGGCTTATGGTTGGCTAGCCGCTCAGGTCGAGAGCTGGATGGCCAATGCGGGTCAGCATGGCTTGCCCGCTTACGACCATGGCAATGACGCCGGCTGGGACAACGCCACCAGCTTTTTGCCCGGCACGCCGCTGCAAAGCCCGGATCTCAGCTGCTTCTTGATTCTGCAAATGGAGGAGCTGGCGGCCCTGGCCACCTTGCGTCAGAAGCCCGAGGCGGCTCAGCAATGGCTGCAGCGCGCCGATGCCTTGTGCGCGCGCTTGATGAGCCAGCTCTGGGATGGCGAGCGCTTCATCGCCTTCTGTGATGGCGGGGCAAGACCTGAACCCGGCGCCGACAGCCTGATCGCTTTTCTGCCGCTGATCCTGGGCCCACGCCTGAGCGAGGCGCAGCGCCAAACCTTGCTGCAAGGCCTGATGGCGCCGGGCCGTTTCTTGAGCCCGCATGGCCTGGCCACCGAATCGCAGCACAGCCCCTTCTATCGCGCCGATGGTTACTGGCGCGGCCCCATCTGGGCGCCGACCATGCTGCTCTTTGTCGACGCGCTGGACCGCTGCGGCCGCAGGGACCTGGGCGACGAGCTGGCGCGCCGCTTCACCGCCATGGCCGCCCGCAGCGGCATGGCCGAGAACTTCGATGCGCAGACCGGCGCCGGCTTGCGTGACCCCGCTTTTACCTGGACCTCCAGCGTCTTTCTCTTGCTTGCTCAGCGTTTGCTGAAGCGTGAAGAAGCGCTGGCCGCCACACAGGAGTTTATTGATGTCGAATGATCTGGACGCCACGGCCAACGCCAACGCGAATGTCACCCTGAAGACCTTGGTGCGCCACACCGGCTTGTCGCTGGGCACGGTGTCGCGGGCCTTGAAAGACGCGCCCGAGGTCAAGCCCGAGACCCGCGAGCGCGTCAAGCGTGCCGCCGCCGAGCTGGGCTATAGCGTCAACCTGGCCGGTGTGAAGCTGCGTACCGGCAAGACCTACACCTTGTGCATCGTCTTGCCGGTGGAAGACGCGCAGCAAGACTTCAGCGACAGCGGCTATATGGCTCTGGTCTCGGGCCTCTATGCCGCACTCGCGGGTAGTTATTACAGCCTGGTGGTGCACCCGCAGCTGCCGGGCGTGGACCCGCTGGAGGGCTTGCGCACCCTGGTCGAGTCACGCCGGGTGGACGGCCTGATCTTGACCCAAACTCGCCCGCAGGACGAGCGCATCCAGTACCTGCTGGCGCAGGACTTTCCCTTCGTCAGCTATGGTCGCAGCGAGCTGGCGCAAGCCCACCCCAGCTATGACACCGACCATGAGGACATGGCCTACCAGGCGACGCGCCGCTTGATTGAGCGTGGCCACAGCCGGATTGCCATGCTCAACCCCAGCCCCGAGCTGATGTATGCCCAGCACCGCGAGCAGGGCTACCGGCGCGCGCTGGCCGAGGCTGGGCTGGCCTTTGACGCCGCGCTCTTGCGCAGCTCCGGCCTCTCGGCCGGCGACGGGCGGCGCATCGTGCTGGACCTGGCCCAGCATGCAGAGCGCCCCACGGCGTTTGTCTGCGCCAATGAATTCACCGCCTTGGGTGCCTTGTCGGCCTTTGCCGAGCTGGGCTGGCAGGCCGGCCGCGAGGCGGTGGTGGTGGCCACCGATGACAGCAATATCAGCGCCTTCTTCGTGCCGCCCATCAGTACCTACTTTGCCTCGCTGCACCGCGCAGGGCGCCAGCTCGGCAGCCTTTTGCTGCGGCGCCTGGACGGTGAAGCGCCGGAGCGCTTGCAACTCTTGGAGCGCGCCGAGTTGATCGAGCGCCAAAGCGATCAAGCCCCCGAGAAGGCCCCCAAACCATGATGACAACGACGATGAAAACCCTGCAAGGCCCCGGCCTCTTTCTGGCCCAGTTCGCGGGCGACAGCGCGCCTTTCAACAGCCTGGACAGCATCGCCCGCTGGGCGGCGAGCCTGGGCTTCAAAGCGCTGCAAATCCCAAGCTGGGATGCGCGCTTGTTTGACTTGGCCTTGGCCGCTGAGAGCCAGACCTATTGCGACGACCTGCGTGGCCGCCTGGCCGAGCTGGGCTTGCAGATCAGCGAGCTTTCTACCCATTTGCAAGGCCAGTTGCTGGCTGTGCACCCGGCCTATGACAGGCCGTTCGACGGCTTTGCGGCCGCGGCAGTGCGCGGCTCGCCGGCCGCTCGCCAAGCTTGGGCGGCCGAGCAGCTGAAGCTGGCGGCCAAGGCCTCGGCGCGGCTGGGACTGAAGGCGCACGCCACTTTTTCTGGCGCCTTGGCCTGGCCCTATCTCTACCCCTGGCCGCCGCGCCCGGCCGGCTTGGTGGACGAGGCCTTTGCCGAGCTGGCAAGGCGCTGGACGCCCATCCTCAATGCGTTCGATCAGGCCGGCGTTGATGTCTGCTACGAGTTGCACCCCGGCGAAGACCTGTTCGACGGGGTGACTTTTGAGCGTTTTTTGGATGCGGTGCAGCAGCATCCGCGCGCCTGCATCCTCTACGACCCCAGCCATTTCCACTTGCAGCAGCTGGACTACTTGGCCTTCATCGATCTGTACCACTCCCGCATTCGCGCCTTCCACGTCAAGGACGCGGAGTTCCGCCCCAATGGGCGGCAAGGCGTCTATGGCGGCTATGCCGACTGGGCCGACCGGGCGGGGCGCTTCCGCTCGCTGGGCGATGGGCAGATCGACTTTGGCGCCATCTTCTCCAAGCTGACCCGCTACGGCTACCCCGGTTGGGCGGTGCTGGAATGGGAGTGCTGCTTGAAGCACCCGGAAGACGGTGCGCGCGAGGGCGCGGCCTTCATCCAGCGGCATTTGATCCGCGTGGCAGACAAGGCCTTTGATGACTTTGCCGGCAACGGCAGCCCGCGCGAAGAGCTGCGTGCCTTGCTGGGCTTGGGCTCTGCGATGGTCGGCGCGGCCGGGGAGGCGCAGCCATGAGTGCCAGCTTTCAGCGCCCCTTGCGTCTGGGCATGGTGGGTGGCGGCCAAGAGGCTTTCATCGGTGCGGTGCACCGCATCGCGGCGCGTTTGGACGGCGAGTTCGAGCTGGTGGCCGGCGCCTTCTCCAGCACGGCCGAGCGTAGCGCAGCCAGCGGTGCCGCTCTGGGCCTGGCCAGCGAGCGCTGCTACGCCGACTGGCGCGAGATGGCAAGGCTTGAGGCGGACCGGCCCGATGGCATCGAGGCGGTGGCCATCGTCACACCCAACCATTTGCACGCGCCGGTGGCCCAGGCCTTTCTGCAGGCCGGCATCGACGTGATCTGCGACAAGCCGCTGGCCATCTCGGTGCGCGAGGGGCGCGAGCTGGCGGCCTTGGCTCAGGCGCACCAACGGCTCTTGGCCGTCACCTACAACTACAGCGCCTACCCAGCGGTGCGCCATGCACGTGACTTGGTACGAGCCGGCGTCTTGGGCGAGCTGCGCCTGGTGCAGGTGGAATACGCGCAAGACTGGTTGGCCGAGCCGCTGGAACAGCAGGGCCAAAAGCAGGCCAGTTGGCGCTGCGACCCAGCCCTGGCCGGGCCGGCCGGGGCGCTCGGAGATATTGGAACGCATGCTTATCAGCTGGCCTGTTTTGTCAGCGGCTTGCGTGCCGCATCGGTGTGCGCCGAGCTGAGCAGCTTTGTGCCGGGCCGGCGCCTGGACGACAACGCCCAGTTGCTACTGCGCTTTGTCGGTGGTGCGCGCGGTGCCCTCTGGGCCAGCCAGGTGGCCAGCGGCTGCGAGAACGCCTTGCGCCTGCGCCTCTACGGCAGCAAAGGTGGTTTGGAGTTCGACCAGGAGCAGCCCAATCAGCTGCGCCTGACCCGCCAGGGCGGCAGCAGCGAGATCTTGACACGCGGCCGGTTGGACAGCACCGCCGCGCGCGCCGCCACCCGCTTGCCGCCCGGCCATCCGGAAGGCTATCTGGAGGCCTTTGCCCAGCTCTACCGAGAGGCCGCCGAGCACATCCGGGCGCGCCAGCAAGGGCGGGCGCCGGCGGCGGAGAGCTTGGGCCTGCCGCAGGTGGGTGATGGCCTGGAGGGCTTGCTTTTGGTGGACGCAGCCTTGCGCAGTCATCGCGCCGGTGGCATCTGGACGCGAGTCGAGGAGATCAAGGAATGATTGAGATTGGTAACAAAGCCCGCCGCGGCGATGCGCCAGCCGGCCCCAGCCTGCTCGGCGATGTGGGGGGCAGCAATGTGCGCTTGGCTTGGCAGGGCAGGGCGGGTGCACCGATTGAGCGGGTGCGCGTTGTGCCTTGCGGGGATTTTCCAAACCTTACCGCTTGCATACAGGATTACCTGAGCGGCCTGGGCCGTGACGGACTGGCGCCGCCCAGCCAGGCGGCATTGGGCGTGGCCACACCGGTCTTGCAAGACCAGATCTGCCTGACGAACCGCGACTGGAGCTTTTCCGCCCAAGCGCTGCGCAGCGCGCTGGACTTGCAAAGACTGGTGGTGATGAATGATTTCACCGCCCTGGCGCTGGCGATTCCGGCGCTGCCGCAAGGCGACTTCTGGCATTGCGGTGGGCCCAGGGCAGAGCCTCCGGTGGCGGACGCCGGCACCCTGGCATTGTTAGGCCCTGGAACCGGTCTGGGCGTGTCGGGCCTGGTGTCCACCGGTGACCGGCAATGGACAGCGCTGCAAACCGAGGGTGGCCATGTCAGTCTGGCGGCCCACAACGAACGGGAGCATCGCCTGATCCTTCAGCTGGCGCGGCGCTTTGGCCATGTTTCGGCTGAGCGGGTCTTGTCAGGGCCGGGTCTGGTGCATCTGGCTGAAGCCTTGTGCGAGTTGGATGGCTGCGCCCTTCCTGCGGGCATCACGCCGGCTGGGGTGATCGAACAAGCGCAGGCAAAAGCTCATGCGCAGTGCGTGGAGGCGCTGGAGTTGTTCGGTGCTTTCCTGGGCGATGTGGCCGGCGACCTGGTTCTGTCACTGGGCGCGCGGGCTGGGGTCTACATCGGCGGCGGCATTGTGCCGCGCCTGGGCCCTGAGTGGATTCGTGCTTCACGCTTTCGACAGCGCTTTGAAGCCAAGGGCCGCATGGCCGGCTATTTGGCCGCCGTGCCCAGTTATGTGATTGCCAGCCAGGAGCCACCGGCTCTGCTGGGTGCGAGCCGAGCGCTATGACACAGCCATACCGGAAGCGCACGCAGGGCCGCCCCAAGAGCTTTCTGCCGCCGCCTCGAAGCGGCTGACGTGCAAGGCGTCAGCGTGAGGCAACTCAGCTGAACCGGTGACGCCTGGGCGAGGCGTGACCGCCTTTCATCCAGCAAGACCGCAACGTGCACCGCTCTTACCGGCGCGCGCTGGGGGGCTATTTTCGTCCGTCTTTTATCCCTTCCTTCCTAAAAGCAAAACCTCTGAAGACGTGGAGATCATGATGAGCAAGACAAGCAAGATTGGGCAGTCCTTTCCCCCCTGTGCCTCGGCCTTTGGCCCCGGCCGCCTACGCCCCAGCCTGATAGGTATGGCTGTGTTGATCAGCCTGGGCAGTTTGCCGGCCGCGGCGCAGCAAAGCAGCAGCGATGTCGCCAAAGCCGACAAGGCTGAGAAGTCCGACAAAAAGGATGATGCCAACCAACTCGACCGTGTGGTTGTCACCGGCAGCACCGGCCTGAACCGCACACTGCGCGACAGCTCAGTGGCCGTGACCGTGGCCGACCGTGACGAGCTGGACCGGAAAGCGCCGCGCTCCACCGCCGAAGCCATGGAACTGATCCCCGGCATGTATGTGGAAGCCTCGGGCGGCGAGATGTCGAACAACTACTCGGTGCGCGGCATGTCGGGCGGCAACCAACGCTGGGTTCAGCTGCAAGAAGACGGGCTGCCGGTGTTTTACTACCCGAGCTGGACAGCCGACGGCTTGGTCAAACAAGAAATCGGCATTGACCGCTTGGAGGCTGTGCGCGGTGGCACCTCGGCCATTCTGACCACCAATGGCGCAGGCGCCACCATCAATTTCCTGACCTATCGCAACAAGGGCGCCCCGGAAGGTGCAGTGCGCCTAAGCACCTCGGACTACGGCACCCGCCGCGTCGACATGCGCTACGCGGGTGGCCTGGGCGATGGCTGGTTTGCCGGTGCCTCGGGCTTCTATCGCCGCGATAACGGCGTGCGCAACCCTGAGTTCACCGCCAACTTCGGTGGCACTTTGCGCGCTCATGTGGGCAAGAAGATTGAGGGCGGCGAATGGAGCATCAACGCCAAGCTGGTCGACGACCACAACACCTTCTATCTGCCGATTCCGGTGCAGGGCAAAGACAATCCACGCAGCCTGCCCGGCATCAATGCCAATTACGGCACCATGATCGGCTTGGACTCGGGCGTGCAGAACGTGCGCACCTCGCTCGTGCCCGGCAGCTTCAGCCAGCTGAACGATTCGCGCGAGGGCTTTCATGTCAAAGCCAGCGCCATTGGCTACAGCTTTGAAAAGGCCCTCAGCAAGGAGTTGACGCTGCGCTCCAAAGGTCGCTACACCGACAGCGATGTGACGGCGAGCGTGGTCTTCTCGTCCAGCAACAGCAGCTTGCGGCCAGCAGTCAATCGACTGGATCCCGCCAAGTTTGGCTATGTCCAGGAAATGCTGGACCGCTTTGCGGGCGCCTGTGGTGGGCAATGCACGCCGGCGCTGCGGGTGGTGTCCACCGGTGAGGTTCTGTCTACCCCGGCCCAACTGAATGCACTGAATGGCAACGGGCTGTTGTCCGACAACGTGCTGCAGGCCGACAAGCAGGCGCAGCGCGAGGCAGTGAACGATTTGTCGCTGAGCTGGAATACGCCTAACAACAGCCTGACAGTGGGCCTCTTGGCCTTTGACACCCGCATCGGCCCCAATGGCAGCCCAGCCACCGCGCGCTTCGTCACCGACGTGCGCACCCATGCACGCCGCATGGACATCGTGGCCCTGGACCCCGCCGGCAAGGTGGTCGGCGCGTACACCGAGAACGGCGTGCGCGAATACTCCACCTGGGGCGACAGCAACTCCACCTTTCACAACAATTCGACGTCCATCTATTTGAACAACGAGTACAAGGTGAACGAGCGACTGCGTCTGGATGCCGGGGTGCGCATGGAGCACTACAAATACCGCGAGCAGCGCAGCGGCTACAACGAGTACACCGCCATCCCTGGTGCCTTCAAGCCAGGCTGCGATGTCGACAAGCTCGGTGACGCTGCGTGCGATGTGGACAACATCATTGCCAACAACCGCTGGGCCTATCCGACCAACGGCCAGGTTGAGAGCATCCGCAATGACTGGCGCGAACCGTCGTGGACCGTTGGCGGCAACTATCTGCTGAATGACAATATGGCCGTCTATGGCCGCTATGCCAAGAGCTATCAGGCCACGGGTGACCTGCCGGTTACGCGCATTCAATTCGCAGAAGCCGGCTTGCGCTACCAAACGCGCGGTTTCACCGGCACCTTCACTTACTACAAGGCCGACTTCCAGGGCGATCCGAATGGCGCCGAGGTTGGCAATTCCCAGGTGGAAATGCTGCAGGGTGTTAAGTCCAACGGCCTGGAATTCGAAATGAACTGGCGCCCTATGAACTGGCTGCAGCTCAATGCCGTGGGTGTGGTGCAGCGCTCGCGCTTCAGCGTGAACGACCTGCGCGTATTGCGCGGTTCTGGCGACGAGCTGGAGGAATTGCGCAAAGAGGCCACCAGCTGGAACGGCAACCGCCCTGAGCGCACCCCAGAGCTGAACTACACCATCGCGCCGACGGTCTACTTCAATGACAACAAAGGCGAACTGACCTTGAGCTATCAGTTCATGGGCATGCGTTACGCCGACATATCCAACTCGGTGAAGTTGCCGGCCTATCGCACCTGGGGGCTGAGCATGCGCTACGAGCTGACGCCCAAGCTGTCGATGAACGCCAGCGTGCAGAACCTCAGCAACACCATCGGCCTGACCGAAGGCAACCCGCGCTCGGGGTTTGTGCAGGCGCCAGGGGGCAGCGACTATTACTATGCCCGACCCATCCTGGGCCGCAACGCCCAGTTGTCACTGACCATGGCCTTTTAAGGAGTGGACGTCCCCATGAAATCACCACAACACGAGAGCTCAATCTGGTCCCACCATGTCGAGGCACCCGGCGCGCCAGCGGGCTTCACTGTGCGTACCAGCGTTCCCGCCAATCCCGACGGTGTCGAGGTCATGCTGGAGCGCTGGCAAGCCGGCAGCAGCGAGCCGCCGCACAGCCACCCTGGCAATGACATGACGGTGGTCGTGCAAGGCCAGATGCGCATCCAGTTCTTCACCCGCGACTCGGCCGGCGCCTTGCATGCCGACGGCCCGCCATTGACCTTGAACTCGGGCGAGACGGGCTATGTGAGCGCAGGGCGCATCCATGACGCGCAGTACCTGCAAGACTGCAAGCTGGTCTATGTGCATGAGCGGGCCTTTGGCTTCAAGGCTGAGGGTTGAACGAGGCGGCCTTTTGCCCCTAGGCCTCGCTGGCGGGTGCCGGCGAGGCCTAGGCAAGCTCTCTGCCTAGATCCTTTGTTTGCCCGCTGTATCTCAGAGCGCCGAGCATGCGGGCAAGTTTGGCAGTTCTGGCGCCGGGGCGTTCAACCGGGCCAAGGCTTGTTGACGCTGCGATAGAACTTGTCTATAGCTACTTTGCGCCTTCAGTCCTTGGCCAGCGCCCGCGCTTCGGCCTCAAGAAAGGCCGCCAGCGCCTTGAAGCGAGTCTGCTCGGCCGTGGCCGGTGAAGTGATCAGCCAATAGGCGCCATCGGCTTCGATGCTGCACTCGAACGGTCGAATCAGGCGACCGCTGCGCAAATCATCCGCCAATAGGGCGAGGCGACCCAAGGCCACGCCGCGGCCACCCATGGCTGCAAGCAGCAGCGCATTGCTGTCGTCGATGACGGGGCCATGCTGTACCTGTGCGTCGCTAACGCCCGCCGCAGTCATCCAGCGCTGCCAGTCTTCAAAGCTGTCTTCATGCAGCAAGGGGTAATTGCGCAAGGAATATGCGTCTATCAAGGGCGCCTCGGGCAGTGCCAAACCAGGGGCGCACACCGGGCTCAAGGCCGTGCCGAAAAGGCGCCTGGCCCAAAGGCGACCAGGCTTCTCGGGGTTGAGGCTGGTCCAGATGATGGCGGCGTCTGCGGCCCCGCGCGTGAGTGCGTCGGCCTGCGCAGTGTGGTGCAGATGAAGCTCGATGTCCGGGTGTGCATCCCAGAACACCGGCAAGCGAGGCATCAGCCAGCGACTCGAAAAAGATGGCGTCACTGCGAGTTGCAAGCTGCTGCTGCCTTGACGCTTCAGCTCATTGAGCACTGACTCAATATGATCAAAGCTGCTGGACAAGACCGCGAGCAAACGTGCTCCCGCAGGGCTCAAGTTGACCTGCCGCGGCCGCCGCTCAAAGAGTAAGAGAGACAGCGCCTCTTCCAAGGCTCGCACCTGATGGCTGACGGCTGCCTGCGTCACGCATAACTCTTCAGCCGCACGGGTAAAAGATAAGTGTCTCGCGGCTGCCTCAAAAAACCGTAGGCCATTGAGATGATGGGCAAGATTTCGGCGCATGGGCGGAGATGCTAATGCATTGACCATGGCTTTCTCTTGAGCGTGGCGCTTGTCTTTGGTTCGCGGCGACAAAGGCGCCATAGCCCCTTGAAACGCGCGCTGGGCGCCGAGGCACTGCGCCGCTATTGCGTAAGACCTTGGCTACTTCTTGTATGTGAAGAGCTTGGAAATCGCAGTGCAAAGCTGATGCCTTGGCCCGGCGATTGGCGAACCTCCGCGCTACCGCCATGAATCTCCATGATGGCCCGAACGATCGCTAAACCCAGCCCACTGCCGCCGGCATCGCGGTGGCGGGATTGGTCGGTACGGTAGAAGCGATCAAACAAGCGGGGCAGTACCTCAGGCTGCAGAGGCTCGCCGTCATTGACGACCTCCAGCACCGCGCAGCTCAGGCCGCTCTCCTGTTCCGTTCGCGCTGTCAGCGCCACGACACTGCCTGGCCTTGCATGCCGCAGCGCATTGGAAATCAGGTTGGCCAGTGCGCGCCGCAGCAAAATGGGCTCGGCCCAGAGCGGCGCGTCTCCCTCACAGCGCAAACTCAGGCCACGCTCTTCGGCAAGATCGGCGAAATAGTCTGCTTGGCGGGCCAACTCTTCGGCGGCCGACAAGGTCTGGCATTGCAACGCGCCAGCCAGCGCCTGATGCTCGCTGCGCGCCAGGAACAACAGGCTGTCGACCATGCGGTTCAATCGCTCCAGCTCTTGCAACTGCGACTCCAGCAAGTGGGCATAGTCGGCTTCTGTTCGCGGACGGCTCAGCATCACCTGGCTTTGCCCGGTCAGTGTGGCCAGCGGGGTGCGCAGTTCATGCGCCAAGTCGGCGGCGAACTGGTTCAGCCGCCCATAGCCTTGCTCCAACCGGGTCAGCATCGCGTTGAGTTCCTCCACGAAGGGCCGAAGCTCGATGGGAACGTCCTGCGCATTCAGGCGCAGCGCCAGGCTGTGAGGGCCGATTGCAACCGTCTGCGCATGGAGCCTGCGCAGGGGAGACAGGCCGTGCCAGATCAAGGCCAAGACCAACACGGCGGCAAGACCGCCTGCAGCCAGGCTGGCCGCCGCAATGCGTAAGCGGTAGTCGGCCAGCAGCGCTCGGCGCTCGGGGTAAAGCCGTGCCAGCCGAATCTCGACCTCGCTAGCCCCCAAATGCGCCAAGGCATTCAAGGCCGCAGCGGGGACGCCTTCTGGCGTAGTCCAGTGCGTGAGGTGCTGCAAGCCGGCTTCTTGGTTGAGCGGCAGGGCGGGCTGCCGAGGCAGGCTCAGGCCAGTCGGGTTGATGGCCAGAAGTAGGCGGCCACCTCCAGACGGCTCGGCATAAATCTCGATCAAGGCATTGCTCTCGCCGCTCATGGTGTCTCGGAGGTAGTCCGCCTGCGAGACCAAAAGTTCGGGCGTGCCGCTGTGGCCGAGCAGCTGTCGCAGTTGCCGCAGCTTGCCCAGCAGCTGAACATCGTCGCGGCGCAAGAGCTGTTGCTCAAAGGAGCTGTACAAATAGCCCCCCAGCAAGGCGCTGGCGAGGGCCGCCACGAGTGCGCCGGACAGCCCAAGCCGCCAACCCAGAGATTGCGGCAGCCTCATTCCCGCAGCTCGCAAATATAGCCCATGCCGCGCACGGCGTGGATCAAACGGCCGGGCACCGGGTCGTTGATGCGTAGGCGTAGGCGGCGCATCGCCACATCGACGACATTGGTGTCGCTGTCGAAGTTCATGTCCCACACCTGCGAGGCGATCTCGCTGCGCGACAGCACCTCGCCCTGGCGCCGCAGCAGCAAGTGCAGCAGATTGAACTCTCGGGCGCTCAGAGTCAGGCGGTGCCCGGCGCGGGTGACCGTGCGCGCCGGCACATTCAGGCGCAGATCGTCCAGGTCCAGCACATCGTCTTCGCGCTGAGGCCCGCGGCGCAAGAGCGTGCGTATGCGGGCCAGCAGCTCGGCAAAAGCGAAGGGCTTGACGAGGTAGTCATCGGCGCCCAATTCGAGGCCGTGGACACGGTCAGCCAGCGCGTCGCGGGCACTGAGAAACAGCACCGGCACTTGGCGCCCCGCAGCGGTTTGCCGCAAGCGGCGCAGAACCGTCCAACCATCCAGCCCCGGCAGCATCACGTCCAAAACGATCAGGTCGTAGGCCTGCTCCACGGCCAGGTGCAGGCCGGTGTGGCCATCTGCGGCCACATCCACCACGAAGCCGGCCTCGCCCAGGCCTTGCTTCAGGTATTCGCCGGCCCGGGCCTCGTCTTCCACCACCAGAATGCGCATCTTGGCTTCCTTGTCATCCAAGTCATAAGAATGCCTGAGGACCGTGCACACATCGATGGCAAAGATGTCATCGAATGGTCAGCGTTGCGGCTGCGCGAGCTTTCTACAGTCTCGGCATGCCTTCAAACTATGCCTCTTTTCTGCTGCTTGCCGGGCTGCTAGCGGGCAGCGCCCACGCCGACAGTGCGCTCAGTCTTCGCGCCGCCGAGACCCTGGCCGAGTCGGCCCGCTCTGCTTGCAAGGGCTTGGGCCGCGAGATCGCGGTGGCCGTGGTCGATGCCAGCGGCCAGACGCTGATGCTGTCCCGTAGCCCCGCCGTCGGCCCACACAACCTGGAGGCGGCCCGGCGCAAAGCCTTCACGGCATTGTCGACACGCCAGTCCACCTTGGCCCTGGGCCGACAGGCCCGCAGCCAGCCCGACACCGCCGCGCTGCAGTACCTGCCCGAGCTGCTGCTTTTGGGCGGCGGCGTGCCGCTGAAGCGCGGGGATGCCGTGGTCGGCGCTCTCGGCGTCGCTGGAGGTGGCGGGCCGGAGAACGACGATGCCTGCGCCGGCACTGCGGCCGCCATCTTTGCCGCTCAACCCTGACTATTCATTCAACCCTGGAGTCTCGATATGCGCCCTCAACTCATCGCCTCAGTTCTCTTCGTCGCCGCCATGGCTGGTGTTACTCAAGCCGCGCAGGCGGCCGATCCGAACCCCCTGAGCGTCCATGTGCTCGACCTGCAGACTGGCCAGCCAAGCCCGGGCATCCAAGTTGATCTTGAGCGCCGTGCTGCCGGCGGCAACTGGCAGCCGCTGGGCAGTGGCACCACGGACGAGCAGGGCCGCATTCGCGCGCTGGTGCCCGCTACTGCGCTGAAAGAATGGGCCGCAGGTGACTACCGCGTGGTCTTTCGAACTGGCGAGTTTTACGCACGACAGAAACAGCCCAGCTTCTTCCCGGAGATCCCGGTGGTGTTCCGGGTCGAAAGCGCGAAGCAGCACTATCACGTACCGTTGCTCTTGAGCCCCTTCGGCTTCTCCACCTATCGCGGCAACTGAAGCCACGGCAGCCCGGGTCGTCACACTTTGCGGACCTCAGCCGCAGCAAAGCCCGCGAACCATGAAGTGGCGGGGCAGCAGGCCGGCAACATCAAAGCGGCCGTTCAGGAGTGTCGAGGGAGGGAGCAACAGCTTGCCGATCCGAACGGTGCGGCGCGTGCGCGGCTGCGTTGGATGCGCAAGAGCGCCGAGTGCGCGAGGAGATCGAACGTCGGGGCGTTTCATGCGGCTGCCTCAGGTGCCTTCCGCTGCAGCCAGGTCAAGCACGCGCGCCGTGAGGCCTTGCTCAATCGCCGCCTTGGGCGTCTTCGCGTCGAGGCCTCCCAGAGGGATCTCCATGAACGACAGGATGGTCCACCCTTCGGTGGTGCCCAGGGCCTGCCTCCCCCTAGATTGAGAGCGTGAAGTGAGGAGGTCGAGCCAACTCGGCTCCTAGAATCCCGCCCCAGATCAGTTCAACAGGAATCGCTCCATGCTTCGTTCTTGGCACCTCTCGGCCCTGGCCCTCGCTGCTTTGTACAGCGCTTCGCCCGCCTCTGCTCAAGTCAGCGTGCCGGGATTTCTGCCGGGCAGCTTCGCGCCCTACCTGGCCACCGGAGCGGTACCTGATGGTTGGTATCTGGGCAGCAACCTAGCCACCGCCGGCACAGCAATCAATTCGATCTACGACACCCAGCAGCAGTTCCATGCTGTCCCCAACCCGGCCCAGCTTGATCTGCGAGCCGAGAGCATGCTCATGGCGGGAGGCAGAACAGCGTCTGCGCTTGGGCTGACCCACATCGACGGCGTGGGCGCCGCCGCAAGTGCCATCGACCGCTTGGACCCCAGCAGCACGCTCACTGCCGCTGTGGCACAGGCCCAGGTCTGGTACTGGGGCTATTCCTCGAGCAACCTGCCGGTGAGCTTCGACATCCACCTCAGCGGCCGTCTCGGCGCGACAGGCTCACGCGGCCTGGGTGCCGAACCTTCGGGTGCCGCCGTGGCTGCGCTCGCGCTGGGCTCCATCAGCAATGGCACGACGGCGGACTACAACAATCTCGCAAGCGGCGCAGGCCTGAACCCTGGCGCCGAAGGCGCGGCGCTGCTGGCCGAGCTGCAGAGCATGCCGGTCACCAACCAGCGCAATCTCGCGACCTTTGGCGCGCAGGCCACGGTCGTGGACACCGCCAAGACCGTGGACACCGTGCTGCGCGTGACTGCCGACCCCACGCAGATCAGCTGCGAAACCCTGGTGTCGCCCATGTGCGGCAAGTACTTCTACTTCCTGTCGGTCTACCTCTTCAACGGCGCCGAGAACGGCGGCTTTGCCGATTTCTCGCAATCGCTGAGAGTTGAGACCTTCAGCGTCGGCTCTGGCGCCTCGCAGGTGTTTGAAGCTCAGACCTTGTCTGCCGTGCCCGAGCCGACCAGCGCGCTGCTACTGGCGGCCGGTCTAAGCGTGGTGGCCGTCGCGCGTAGAAGGCGAGGCTGAGCCCCTGAGCCTGCAAAGGCTGGGCCTGCTGGGGCAGGGCGAAACAAAATGCCCCAATCCCAGAATGCCAGGCACCGCCATGGCCCTTTGATTGACCCTAGTGCAGCGCTGATTTCGCACGCAATTCAGCTTTCCACCGCGCCAGTTTTCCTGCGGGCCAGCATTGCTAGCTTGCTCAAGGTGATGAACACCCGCCTGGCTCGAAGCCTCGATCGGGCAGGGGGGCTCGATGAGCCGTGTGTGGTCCTTTATCTGCTGGGTAGCGTGTTGGACCGGACTGGTTAATCGGCGCGCCTTGTTCGAGCAATTGGAGAACTTGCTGCAGAGCGCCTCGGGCGCGCCGCTTTACGTGGACGTGGACCATTTCAAAAGCGATCAATGATCGACACGACCATGATGCAGGCGCTCTTGTGTTGCAGGCCTGCGGGCAGGTGCTGCAGGCGGCCGTGGGCGCTTAAGCCTTTCGCCTGGGCGGGTGACGGGTTTGTGTATTTGCTCGGTAGTTCCGAGCTCCGCATGGTCGAAGCACATATTTCGGCACTGCACGCCGGCGTGCGCGGCTTGCGTGAGCAATTCGGCATTGCGTTGAACATAGGCGTCACTCGGTTTGACCCCGGCTCGGTGCCCAATCCTGACACCGCGTTCAAATAAGCCGATCAACAGACGGATGAGTCGAAGCGCCAGAACCCCAAGAACCGCCAAACAGTACGTTGATCGAATGCTTGCTCAGGCGATGGCTGTCTGACGAATCCTCGAAAATTTGGCGGCAGTACCGTCGGAGTTGGTCCGGCCTTGTCCGGCCCGACGGGTTCTTGTTTGAGTATTTTTTTGAGAGCGTGAAGATGATGATTCCAAATATGAAATTGCGCTCACGCGTGCTGGCTGGTTTTGCCGTTGTGATGGTCTTGCTCTTGACTGGCTCGGTGGTGGGCATGTTGCGGGTGCAGCAACTCAACGCGAGCATTGAGCATTTGGTCGATGTGGACTCAAATGGCTTGGCTCTGGCGCGGCAATGGGCCGGCATGTCGGAAGCGAATATTCAACGACGTATCGTCACGTTTGTGATCGACGATGAAGACTTTGCCAAGGCCTTCACCCGCAAGTCCAAGGAAACGTCGGCCCGAATCGACAAAACGCAAGAAGCGTTAGACAAGCTCAGCAAAACGCCGGAGAGCGATCGCTTGAGCGAAAAAATCGCACAGACCCGCAAGCAGTACCAAGCGGTGCGGGATGACTTGGTCAAGTCAAAGAAAGAAGGTGTTGATATTCGTGCTCGGGTGGCTGCAGAGTTGATTCCGGCGATGGATACCTATATCGATGCCATCGAAGAATATGCTGAACACAAGAGCCAACGTCTGCAAGCGGCCCGTCAAGAGGCGAGCGAAAAGGCCCGCGCCACTGTCACTTTGGCGCTGGTCTTGGCGGGCGTGGCCAGTTTGATTGGCATCGGCATTGCGCTGGCCATCACCCGCTCGGTGATCGAGCCGGTTAAGCGGGCGCAGGCCTTGACCGAACGCATTGCCGATGGTGATTTGACGCAGGAGGTAGATGTTGTCGGCCGCGACGAGATGGCCGATTTGACGCAGTCCTTGCAGCAGATGCAGCGGCAGCTGTCTGGCACCATTTCGGGTGTGCGCAGTGCTGCCGAGCAGGTCCGTATTGCCTCGGCCGAGATCGCCACCGGCAATATGGATCTGTCCAACCGCACCGAGCAGGCCGCCAGCAGCCTAGAGCAGACGGGCGCCGCCATGCAGCAGCTCAGCGAGGGTGTGCGCAGCAATGCCGAAGCGGCGCGTCAGGCCGATGGCTTGGCGCAAACGGCCTCGGTCGTCGCTGACCGGGGCGGCGCGATGGTCAGCCGAGTGGTGGAGACGATGAACGAGATTCAAGCCTCGTCCAACAAGATCTCCGACATCATCGGCGTGATCGACGGCATTGCTTTCCAGACCAATATCCTGGCGCTGAATGCGGCGGTGGAAGCGGCACGAGCCGGCGAGCAGGGGCGTGGTTTTGCGGTCGTGGCCAGCGAAGTGCGCTCGCTGGCGCAGCGCAGCGCGCAGGCGGCGCGTGAAATCAAGACCCTGATCTCCACCTCGGTGGACAAGGTCGAGAGCGGCGCCAAGCTGGTGCAAGACACCGGCAACACGATTGGCGAAGTGGTGCAAAGCGTGCAGCGGGTGACGCAAATCGTCGCCGAGATCTCCAGTTCCACGTCGGCGCAGGCCTTGACGCTGGGGGAAATCGGACAGGCGGTCAATGAGTTGGACAAGATGACGCAGCAAAATGCGGCGCTTGTGGAGGAGTCCGCAGCGGCCGCACAAAGCCTGCGTGAGCAGGCGTCGCAGATGGTGGATTCGGTGGCCGCGTTTAAGTTGCGCGGCTGAGATCCGCAAGAGCAGACAGGGCCCTGGCAGTACCTCTGCCAGGATCTACAAAGCCCCTCAGTCGGGCGCCCCTTGATCGACCTGCACCAAAGCGAGCAGTCCGGCGCTATTGCGTTTGACGCTGTAGACGATGAATGACCCTGTGCTGAGGTCGCCGCGGGCCTGTGCGGCCAGAGCTTTTCTCAGCCGCTCAGGCCGTCACGTTGATGACGATCTTGCCGAAATGCCCGGCCTGTTCCATCAACTCGAAGGCTTCGCGGGCCTGCTCAAAGCCAAAGCTGCGGTCGACCACCGGCTTGATCTTGGCGTTGGCGCTGAAGCGGGCAAGGTCTTCCAGCATCGTGCGGCTGCCGACAAAAACGCCGACCAGGCGCTTGGCACCGCCGATCAGCAGCGCAGGGTTGATCTGTCCGTCAAAGCCGCTGACACCGCCGATGATGGCGACCGTTCCGCCCATGCGCGCGCTGGCCAGGGAGCGAGCCAGGGTGTCCTTGCCGCCGACCTCCAGCACCAGGTCCACACCGCGACCCTCGGTCAGGCGCAGCACTTCTTCTTGCCACTCGGGCTGGCTGCGGTAGTTGATCGTTTCGTCCGCACCGAGGGTGCGGGCGCGGGCCAGTTTGGTGTCGCTGGAGGAGGTGATCAGCACCCGCAGGCCGGCCGCCTTAGCCAGTTGCAAGGCCCAGATAGACACGCCACCAGTGCCCAGTAGCAAGACCGTGTCGCCCGGCTTGAGGCTGCCCTCGACGAACAAGGCATTCCAGGCGGTCACGCCGGCGCAGGGCAGGGTGGCGGCCTCTGCATAGCTGAGGTGGGCGGGTATGGCCACCAGCGCCGCCTCGTTCAGCGTTACTTGTTCGGCCAACATGCCGTCGCTTTCCCCGCCGAGCGCGCCGCCGGTGTTCTCAGGTGTCGGCCCGCCCTGCGTCCAATTGGGGAAGAAGGACGCCAAAACCCGGTCGCCGAGCGCAAAGCGTTTGACCGCCGCGCCGACGGCAATTACCTCGCCTGCTCCATCCGAGGCAGGCACGACGGCGCCCGGCTTGACGGCGCGGTACTGCCCCTTCACCACCATCAGATCGCGGTAGTTCAGCGACACCGCATGCACGCGCACACGCACTTCAAACGGGCCTAGCGTCGAATGCGCCGCACCCGCTGCATCGGCGACTTCAACTCGTTCCAGGCCGGCAATTTGTTGGCCGGGGTTGACTCGATAGGCTTGCATCATCAAATCCTTTTTAGACGTTTCATTTGCATGATTGATCGCGATCCGTGGGGTCGAGGCGCTTGCGCTTGAGCCCGCTTCATCACGCTGATGGCCATCTTATGGTTTCCAAAATGTCGTTAGTGGCGCATTTTGATAACATCTGAGTAGCCTCTTTGGAACCAATTGAGCGGATGAGAAGCCAGCATGAGCGATCGATTGAATGGCATCGCCTCCTTTGTGGAAGCGGTGGAGGCAGGCAGCTTTGCGCTGGCGGCCCAGCGTTTGGGCCTGAGCCGCTCGGCAGTGGGCAAGAGCATCGCCCGGCTGGAGCAGCGCCTGGGCGTGCGCCTGTTTCTGCGCACCACGCGCAGCCAGAGCTTGACCGACGATGGCCAGGCCTATTACGAGCGCTGCGTGCGCGCCTTGGCAGAGTTGGATGCCGGCAGCGCTGCACTCGACAGCGGCAAAGCCGAGCCGATCGGCCGATTGCGCGTGACCACCCCGGTGCTGTTCGGGCGCCACTGCGTCGCGCCGCTGCTCATGCAGCTAACCGAGCAACACCCGCAGCTGAGCCTGGAGATGTCCTTCAATGACCGCAATGTCGATCTGGTCGAAGAGGGCTTTGATCTGGCCGTGCGCATCGGCCCGCCGCCGGACAGCGCCACCCTGGTGGCGCGCCGGCTGGCGACCCAAAACATGGCGATCTGCGCGGCGCCGACCTATCTGCAGCAGCATGGCGCGCCAGCCAGTGCGGCCGACTTGGCCCTGCATGCCGGTATTGCCTATGGCCGCAACGGCCAAGCCAGCCCCTGGCGCATTCGCGATGAAGCGGGTCAGGTGTTCAAGCCGCAGCCACGGGTGCGCCTGATCCTCGACGATATCCAGGCCGTCGCCGATGCGGCGGTGGCCGGCGTTGGGCTGGCTTGGTTGCCTTGCTGGCTGATGGCCAAACATGCGCGCGCCGGTGAACTGAAACCGGTGCTGGGCAGCAGCGATGTGTTAGCCCCTGAGATCCACGCGGTCTGGCCGCAGTCGCGCTATCTGCCCTCAAAAACGCGCGTCGCCATCGATGCGCTGGTGGCCGGCATCCCGCGCATGATGGGTGAACTCGAGCAGCCTTTGTAGGCCAATCGGCGCGCTTCTTCCCGGCCGCAGGCAAGGCCTGACCCCGCCGAGGGCGCGCCATTGTCACTTCAGCATCGCCGCGTCGTCACATGTCATTTAGATGATTTAGGCTTGACTTTGGAGCCTGGCGATGAGCCCTCCAGAGAATCCCCCGGTGATCGGGGTGCAAGGCCTGTGCAAGACTTTTGGCACGGCCAAGGCACCGGGTTTGGGCGATGTTTACTTGCAAGTGTGAAACTGCGAGATGGCCGTGCTGTTCGGTGCGTCGGGCTCGGGGCCAGCCCCAAATCCCCTTTCGAAATCGGAGCTAGGCTCTGCCAAGGCCGCAGAGGTCGACTCTTTCAGCCCATCTGACCCCGCCAGCCAGGCTCGGTTCTTTGCGCTTTGACGTCTTTTGGCCTGAATGAAGGGGTGAAAAAAAACGGCATGGGCGAAAGGCTTGGGCTCTGCTTATCGAGACCGAACTGCCAATTCCGAGTGGCGGGACCGGGCACTGAACCGTCCATCGGGGTGCAAGCCGGCGGGCCTTCGGCAGCTTGGTGCCCGTAGCAGTCGCCCGACCGCGCACCTTGCCCCTGAGCCACGGCCGTTAGCAGTCATTGCCCACCGTCTGTTTTCGGGCCAGCAGAACGCACTCAATCGAAACGCATCGAATCTATGGGGCTCTTGACCGCGCCACCGCCAAGCTTCAGCACATGGGTGTAGATCATGGTCGTGGCGACATCCGAATGGCCAAGCAACTCTTGGACCGTTCGGATGTCGTAGCCGGACTGAAGCAGGTGTGTCGCAAATGAGTGCCGCAGCGTGTGCGGAGAGACCGGCTTAGTCACACCTGCAGCCTTGGCTGCACGTTTGAAGGCGCGCTGGAAGGTCTGGTCATACATGTGATGGCGCCGAACAACTCCGCTGCGTGGGTCCGTCGAATGATGGTCTTGCGGAAACACCCAAAACCATGCCCAAGTCGACCCCGCACGCGGGTACTTTCTGTCCAGGGCGTCCGGCATCTCGACGCCACCTCGCCCGTCCTGTTGATCCTGCAGCCACGCGGCGTGAGACTTCAGCATTTGCTCACGCAAGCCCGGCACCAGCGACTCCGGCAACATCACGACCCGATCCTTACTGCCCTTGCCCTCGCGAACGATGATCGCTCCGTGTGAAAAGTCCACGTCCTTGACACGCAGGCGCAGGCCCTCGGTGATTCGCATGCCTGTGCCATACAGCAATTGCCCGAAGAGTCGCCACTCCACGTCGAGGCTCGACAGGACGTTGACGACCTCGTCGCGCGACATCACCACTGGCAAGCGCCGCTGCGGTCGCGGACGTCCGATCTCAGCCATCCAGGGTAGTTGCACACCCAACACTTTGCCGTAGAGGAACAGCAGGGCTGACAAGGCCTGCCTGTGCGTTGCCGGTGCCACTTGGCGTTCGCTGGCCAACCAGGTCAGGAAGGATTCAACGGCAGCACCATCAAGGTCCCGAGGATGGCGTAGCCCGTGATGTCGAATGAAGGCTCGCACCCAGAACACGTAGGCGTCCTCGGTGCTGCGGCTGTAGTGCAGGAACCGGATGCGCTCGCGAAGCTGATCCAACAGCCGCGGCGCCTTCAACGCAGGCAGGGTCGCTGAAACAACTTCGGGGCGAAGCGCCTTGCGCCTGACTTCCCCCATTGGTGCGATAGACGGGTCTCGCATGTGCATCTCCAATGCACAAAGCTGCCCCGATGTGGGTTGCTACTGAGCAATCCAGCCAGAAATGCAGCTCAGAATCTGAGTGAGGTTTTTGCCTGTTATTTAATGCTGTTGTTTTGTACAGCATATGCCGCGCAACGCCAAGCTTCAAGCCGCTTCCAGCCTAGTCACATCGGACATGTTATGGAGACAGGGAGCTAAGTTATGCGTCACTGCTGTCTCCATATATCCAAGTTGAACTAAACCGCTGACGCGGTGACTGCGCTGGCTGCGGTCACCGCGTTTTTCATGGGCAGAAGTGTCG
>NZ_JBCARA010000022.1:0-29400 GCF_038419725.1 Roseateles sp. PN1
GTCAAGCGTTTTAAAAACTTCTTTCGATATGTTTTTCAACGCTCTCACTTCACGCTACAAAACCGAATTCTCATTCAATGCTGTCTCGTTGCCGAAACAAGCTTCTCTGTAGCGAAGCCCTCTACTGTAGCACAGGAATTTTGAGCGTCGCAAGACAATCCGCAGATGAAGGCAAAGAAATGGCAGGCCACGTCCGATGCCATGCGCGCGCATCGCCTCGAGAACATCTCGGGCAGGCTAGCGCGGGGCCGCCCCATCTCTCTCAGTGCTTTAAAGAAGAAGGCTTTTGGAGGCTGAACGCCAACTCAGCATCACGCTGAGGATCGTCACTGGTCAGCAGATCAGGCAGAACGCGCGCAAGACGGCTGGCGTCTGCTCGTAACACGCGCTGCTTCACCGAGGGAATCTGCGAGGGGTGCATGGAGAAGCTGCGCAGACCCATGGCCAGCAACAGATCAGTGAACAGCGGGTCGCCAGCCATTTCACCGCAGACGCTGACCGACTTCCCGGCCGCGCGGGCCTGGCTGATGGAATGCGCCAGCAAGTGCAGCACGGCCGGGTGCCACGGGTCGTACAGATGCGCCACCGCTTCGTCGGCGCGATCAATCGCCAAGGTGTACTGAATCAAATCATTGGTGCCGATGGACACGAAGTCGACATGCGGCAACAGCAGGGGCAACATGACGGCGGCGGCGGGAATCTCGATCATCACGCCCAGCTCAACCTTGGTATAGGCGCGGCCAGCATCAGTCAATTGCTGCTGAACCTTCTTGAGGGCCTCCTGAATCTGCCGAACTTCACTCAGGTGGGCCACCATCGGGATCAACAAGCGCACCTTGCCGAATGCACTGGCCCGGTAAATGGCGCGCAATTGCTGGCGGAACATACTAGGCTCCGCCAAACTCCAACGAATCGCACGCAAACCCATGGCGGGGTTCAGCACATGTTCATGGCGCAACTCGCTGGCACTCATGCGATCCAAAGGTTTGTCAGCCCCCACATCGACCGTGCGGATGGTGACAGGCATGCCGCGCATGGCCTCCACGGCGGCACGGTAGGCGAGGAATTGCTCTTCTTCGCTGGGCAACTCGCCGCCGCGGTTCATGAACAGAAACTCGCTGCGGAACAGACCCACGCCCGTGGCGCCCACCTCAACCGCCCCCACGGCGTCAGCGGGCAATTCAATATTCGCGTGCAGTTCCACCTTCTCGCCATCTAGGGTCACCGCCGGGGTATGGCGCAGGCGAGCCAAGCGCGCACGCTCCAATTCGCTCTGGCGTTGGCGGAAGCGGTACTCCTCCAGCATGATGGGAGAAGGATTGACGATCACGGCGCCAGCATCACCGTCAATGATGACCCAATCGTCCTGGCGAATCAGACGCGACGCTTCTCGGGTACCGACGATGGCCGGAATGTCCATGCTGCGCGCCACGATGGCGGTATGCGAGGTGCGGCCACCGATGTCGGTGATGAATCCATGGAACACACTGCGCTTGAACTGCATCATGTCCGCCGGCGCGATATCAGCAGCCACCAGCAGCAAAGGATCTTCGCCGGCGAAATCTCGTTGCACCACGCTGGCCGCATCGGTCGGCGCCTGACCTTGCTCGCGCGCCAAAGCGCTCAAAACGCGTTCAACCACCTGCTCCAGGTCGGCCTTTCGTTCGCGCAGATAGTCATCTTCCATCTCGTCGAACTGACGCGCCAAGACTTCCAACTGCGCGGACAAAGCCCATTCGGCGTTGTAGTGCCGCTCGATGATCCATTGCCGGGTTGCACCCACCAAGGCCTCGTCGTGCAAAAGCATCAGATGCACATCGAGCAGCGCTGCCAGCTCATGAGGCGCGTCGGCGGGCAGGTCCTGCTTGAGCGCCTCCAACTCCTGCGCCACTTCGTCGCGGCCCCGCATGGCGCGCTTGATCTCGGCCTCGACCTGATCATCGGCAATGAAATAGTGGGCGACATCCATGCGGCTGGACGTGACCAAAACGGCGCGGCCAATGGCCACACCACGCGAAACCGGAATGCCAAAGACCTGAAAGCTCATGGCTTGACTTTAGCAGCCGGCAGCGCCAATTCACCTCGTCATTGAATCGTCATTCCTGAGTCACGCCGGCGTCACCCGTAACGCCGAGCATGGCTGGGCTTGCAACGACTTGAATGAGGCTACCCATGCGGGATCTTCCCCTGCCGACTCTTCCCTTCTCCGACCTGAGGCCCAAGCCGCAGAAGTTGGCCGAGCAGCATGCACATGCGCGGCAGCAGCCCCACTCTCCGCTGGCGCCCATTGAGCTGGACAGTAAGCGCGCCGCGCCAGCCCGCCTGGACGTGAGTTGGGCCCGCAGCGAGGACGAAATCCGCGAAGCCCAGGCCCTGCGCTACCAAGTCTTTGCCGAAGAAATGGGCGCACGCCTGTGCGTACCCAAGGGCGCACCGCCCAAGCTGGACATCGACACCTTCGACGCTTTTTGCGAACACCTGCTGGTGCGCGAAGTACGGGGCGACGGCCGCAAAGGCAAGGTCATCGGCACCTACCGCGTGCTGACCCCGGCGGCGGCCAAGCGCGCCGGTGGCCTGTACAGCGAGACTGAGTTCGACCTGACCCGCCTGCGCAGCCTGCGTGAACGCATGGTGGAACTGGGCCGCTCCTGCATCCACCCCGACCACCGATCCGGCGGCGCCATCATGGTGCTGTGGGGTGCCTTGGCGGAATTCATGCTGCGCAATGAACTCGACACCATGATTGGCTGCGCCAGCGTCAGCATGCGCGACGGCGGCCACTTCGCCGCCAGCTTGTGGAAACAGCTGGAAAAAACCCATTTGGCCGGCATCGAATGGCAAGTCAGGCCGCGTTTGCCGCTGCCGGTGGACGACCTGCGCCAAGACCTCGTGGTGGAAGCACCGCCGCTGATCAAGGGCTATCTGCGCTGCGGCGCGCGCATCCTCGGCGCGCCCGCCTGGGATCCAGACTTCAACACCGCGGACCTGCCGATGATGATGCGCATCCAGGACCTGCCCGCGCGCTACCGGCGCCACTTCATCGAGTAAGGAGCCGGGCTTCGCCGCAGCGAAGCCTCAAATTTACTGGCCTTCGCCGAACTTATCGTTGACTAGCGCGGTCAAAGCCTCGTGCGCAGCCTGCTCGTCCGGCCCTTCGGTTTCCAACTCAACCTGTGAACCGATGCCGGCGGCCAGCATCATCACACCCATGATGCTTTTGGCGTTGACGCGGCGGCTGTTGCGGCTCATGAAGACTTCGCACTGAAAAGAACCAGCCAGCTTGGTCAGCTTGGCGGAGGCACGGGCATGCAGCCCGAGCTTGTTGCTGATGGTCAAAGTCGATTTGATCATTATTGAAATTCAGGGCTCGGAAGAAGAACTCAACACAGTTTGACCGCATTGCATGATGCCCGCCACGCCGCCATCAACGGCACGCTTGGCCAGCACATCCAAGGGTTCGCGGGCGTAGCACAGCGAGCGCCACAACATCGGCGCATTGACGCCGCAAACCACCCGGACCGAATCACCCGCGAGGCGCAAAGCGGCATTGTGCGGCGAGGCGCCAAACACGTCCGTCAGCACCAGGCATTGCTCATGACCCGCCGCCAACAACAAGGCGCGCGCCTGCGCTTCGATGGCTTCCACCGACTGATCCGGCGTCACATCCAAGACCGCCAACTGCGGCGCGCATTGCGGAAAGGTATGTTCGGCCACCGCTTTGAGGGCGGAGGCCAAGGGCGCATGGGCAATCACAAGAAGTCCGGGCATGGCTTCATTATCAGTGCGGAACGCAGACAGACTTCATTGGACCCCACCCAACTTGAGGGCTGCGAGGAAAGTCTGCCAAGCCGCTGCATCCGGCTTGGGCGCCAGCAGCATGGCTTGATAGACCCGCTGGCCGCGTGTGAACACCGCCACCTGGGCGGATTGATTGGCGCCAAGCAGGGTTTGCATCTGCGCCTCGGGGTTGGGCGTCATGCCCGCCACCTGCACCGGCAGCAACTCGCCGGGCTTGGCGGCCAGCTTGGTGGCCAGGCTTTCTCGCATCTGCCGCAAGGCCGGGGTCACCTGGGTCGGATCAGCAACCTCAGCCCACGACAGCGAGAAGCTGGCCTCGCCCGCCTTGCACTGCGCCAGCCCCATGCGGCCGGGCCCTTGGGCGCCGCCAGCAGGCCGATTGAGTAGCTCCGGCTTGCAAGGGAACAAGGCTTGCGCATCCGAGCCTTCAGGCCTGACTTCGCGCCAGTCCAGGGTGGGCGAGCAGGCGCCGAGCAGGGTGGCGGCAACAGTGGCGAAGCCAAAGGCAACAAAGGGGCGAGCGCTTTTCATGCGGGCATTATGGGAGCGGCGGCCGCCAAACCCTGACGCACAATTCAAACCATGCCCAACAAGTCAAGCTCCCCCTCCGCCGCCCCGGCATTGCCCGCCATGTCACTCGCCGGCGTGCGGGTGCTGGACCTCTCCCGTGTGTTGGCCGGCCCCTGGTGCACGCAAACCTTGGCCGACCTAGGGGCCGACGTGATCAAGGTCGAGCGCCCCGGCAGCGGCGACGACACCCGCGCCTGGGGCCCGCCCTATCTGAAGAACGCCGAAGGCGCCGACACCAGCGAGGCCGCCTACTATCTGGGCGCCAACCGCAACAAGCGCTCCATCGCCATCGACATCGCCACGCCCGAGGGCCAAGCCTTGATCCGACAGCTGGCGGCTGGCGTGGACGTGCTGGTGGAGAACTTCAAGGTCGGCGATCTGGCGCGTTACGGCCTGGACGCGCAAAGCCTACAGGCCGAGAACCCTGGCCTGGTGGTCTGCTCCATCACCGGCTTTGGCCAGAGCGGGCCTTACCAAGACCGCGCCGGCTACGACTACGCCATTCAAGGCATGGGCGGCCTGATGAGCGTCACCGGCGAGCGCGATGACTTGCCCGGCGGCGGGCCGCAAAAGGTGGGCGTGGCCGTGGCGGACCTGTTCACCGGGCTGTACGCCACCGTGGCCATCCTCGCGGCGCTGCGCCACCGCGACGCGACCGGCCAAGGCCAAACCATCGACATGGCCTTGTTGGACACGCAGCTGGCCATGCTGGCCAATTTGGGTAGCAACTATCTGTGCACCGGCAAGGCGCCGGGCCGCATGGGCAATGCGCACCAGAACATCGTGCCCTACCAGGTGTTTGAAGCGGCAGACGGGCATGTCATCGTCGCGGTGGGTAATGACAATCAATTCGCCAAGTTCTGCGGCATCCTGGAGCAGCCAGCATGGGCGCAAGACCCTCGCTTCGCCAGCAATGCCGCACGGGTGCGCCACCGCGAACTCCTGGTGCCGTTGATCGCCGCCGTCATCAAAACCCAGCCCCGGCAACACTGGTTGTCGGCCATGGAAGCGGCCAAAGTGCCTTGCGGCCCCATCAACAATCTGGCCGAAGCCTTTGCCGACCCGCATGTGCAAGCACGCGAGATGACCGTGGCCATGCCCCACCCTTTGAGCGAGCAGCTGCGCCTGGTGGCCAGCCCGATCAAGCTATCGGCCACGCCGGTGCGCTATCGCCACGCGCCGCCCTTGCTCGGCCAGCACAGCCACGAGTTGCTGCGTGAGGCCGGCTTGGATGCGGCGCAGATCCAGGCACTGCTGGCCACCAAGGTCGTTGCCTGAGCCAGCGGGAATTGGCAAATTTCCCTGGTTTTCGTTAAAACTTACTCGTTTTGCCGCTAACCGGCAGGCATTATCAGGAATTCCCCCGGATCGGGGGATAGACGCTAGCAAGCCTGGCCCCGACCATCAGCGCCGCTGTGGGCACTCCACGAAAAGCCCAAAACCTCTACAAAGGTCTACCCGCAGATTGCACGACCCATGGTCACCAACTCCACTTCCCCTCACTCCGCGAACGCCGGCACCGCTGCGGCGAACGACGTCGCCAGCGCGCCTGACCATGCGCAATGGGGTGAGATCGTGCAATTACTGGGCGCCGAAATCGCCGGCCCGCTGAGTTCCGCGCTGGAGCGCATCCACAGCCTGGTCAGCACCGGCCAGATCGACCGCCAAAGCCTGCGCGCCCTGCGCGACAGCGTTTCGCAAGCGCGTGAGGCCGGCATGGTGGGGCAGCAACTGGCTCGGCTGGCCTCGGGCCGCTTGCGCCTGTCGCGTGAACGCCTGCACCTGACCCAGATCCTGCGCGGCGTACTGACCCAGCGCAGCCGTGAAACCCAGGCACGCGGCATCCAGATCCGCCAGTCACTCAAGCCCATCGAAGTGATGGCCGACGGCTCGCTGCTGTTTTCGCTGCTGAATGCCTTGATGGACTGGGCGCTGGCCAATACCCACTCCTCCATCGACCTGCGCCTGGACCTGAGCTCCTGGCCGGCCAAGGCTCGCTTGGTGTGCCGCTTTGCGCATCGCTCGCTGGAGCTGCTCGATGCGCAGCAAGAATTCGAAACACCGGCGAACCTGAACGCCCTGGGCTGGCGCCTGGTGGAGCAAACCGCCCTGACCATGGGCGTGCTGCCCCTGCGCGAGGACGAAGCCGGCATCACCGTGCTGACGCTGGAATTCCCCCACACGGTGGGCGAAGAGCCCGGCATGTCGGATGTGGACCCCGAGGGCCGCGAGTCGATCTGGGAATCCAAACCATCCACCACCGCGGGCCGGCGCGACTACCAACCGTCCAGCAACTCCAAGCCCCTGGCGGGCAGCCATGTGCTGATCATTGCCCAGAGCCGCGATCTGCGCACGCAAATCCAGACCGCAATTCAGCACATGGGCTTGATCGTGGATGTGGTCAGCAGCATGGACGAAGCCTCGGTGTTCTGCGCCGAAGGCCTGCCGCACGGCATCGTGTTCGAAAGCGCGCTGCGCGGGCCGGACTTCGACATGCTGTTCGAAGACATCATGCGCGAAGTGCCGATGTTCAGCTTTGTCGAGGTGATGGCCGAGTCGCACATGACCCAGCTGTCCACCGCCACCAGCGACGGCCTGGCTCGCATCTCACGCCAGCACCTGAGCGATGCCCTGCCCTCCGTGCTGCTGTTCGAACTCTCCAAAGAGTTCTGAGCCCCGCGCCCGCTAAACTGCGGGCATGAAGACCTCTCGTTGGATCGCCCCCGCCCTGCTCCTGCTCGCCATTGGCGCCGCAGGACTTTGGGCCACCCTGGGCAGCAAGTATGAAAAAGCTCCGGCGGTCAGCTATGTGCTGCTGGACGGCGCCAAGTTCGATTCCAGCCAATGGGCCGGCAAGGTCATGCTGGTGAACTTCTGGGCCACCAGCTGCACCACCTGCGTCAAAGAGATGCCCGAACTCATCGCCACGCATGAGAAGTTCAAGGCCAAGGGCTTTGACACTCTGGCGGTGGCAATGAGCTATGACGCGCCGGACTTTGTGGCCAACTTCGCCGAGAGCCGCCGCCTGCCCTTCAGCGTGGCGATCGACAACACCGGCGAGATCGCCAAGCAGTTCGGCAAGGTGCAGCTCACGCCCACCACCTTCTTGATCAATAAGCGCGGCGAGATCGTCAAACGCTATGTCGGCGAACCGGATTTCGCAGCCCTGCACGGCTTGGTAGAAAAGCTGCTGGCCGAGAGCTGAACGCAACCGCGCCTTTGCGGCGCCGAAATAAGACAAGCCGCTGAAGTCCCCGACTTCAGCGGCTTGTTTGCTTCTTGGCGGCGCAAAAAAAGCGCCGGGCACATGCTGCCTACTTACTTGCTTGCGGCGGCGTCAATCGCCTGCGTGGCCTGCTCCGCCTGATGATCGGCGTGATAGCTGGAGCGCACCATGGCGCCCACGGCGGCATGGCTGAAGCCCATCTTGTAGGCCTCGGCCTCGAACATCTTGAAGGTATCTGGATGCACATAACGGCGCACCGGCAGATGGTGGCCGCTGGGGGCCAGGTATTGCCCCAGCGTCAGCATATCCACATTGTGGGCGCGCATATCGCGCATGACCTGCAGGATCTCTTCGTCGGTTTCGCCCAAGCCGACCATGATGCCGCTCTTGGTCGGCACGCCCGGCACTTCGTCCTTGAAGCGCTTGAGCAGATCGAGGCTGAACTGATAGTCGGAGCCCGGGCGCGCTTCCTTGTACAGGCGCGGCGCGGTTTCCAAGTTGTGATTCATCACGTCAGGCGGCGCGGCGCGCAAGATGTCCAGGGCGCGATCGGCGCGGCCTCGGAAATCGGGCGTTAGGATTTCAATCTGGGTGCTGGGGCTGAGCTCGCGCACCTTCTGAATGCACTCGGCGAAATGGCCGGCGCCGCCGTCGCGCAGATCGTCGCGATCCACGCTGGTGATCACCACATACTTGAGCTTGAGCGCTGCGATGGTCTTGGCTAGATTCAGCGGCTCGTCCACATCCAGCGGATCGGGGCGGCCATGGCCCACATCGCAGAAGGGGCAGCGGCGGGTGCACTTATCACCCATGATCATGAACGTGGCCGTTCCCTTGCCGAAGCATTCACCGATATTCGGGCAGGACGCTTCCTCGCACACCGTGTGCAGCTTGTGCTCGCGCAGGATTTGCTTGATTTCGTAGAAGCGGGTCGAGGGCGAACCGGCCTTGACGCGAATCCAGTCCGGCTTCTTCAGCATCTCGCCAACCGGCACGATCTTGATTGGGATGCGCGCGGTCTTGGCTTGCGCCTTTTGCTTGGCGCTGGCGTCATAGGCCTCGCCGGTCTTGAGTTCGTGGGTGGTGTTGTCGCTAGCCATTACTGCTTCTTTCGTCAGCTCTTGTGGAGCCCCATTCTTGATTCAGTTTTGCAACTGCGCGCTGAGGCGCTCGCCAAAGCGCTGGGCCACCGTGGGCCAGTCCGCAAAGACGCCAAGTGTAACGAGGTCCACCGTGGCCAGCCCTGCGTAGCCGCAGGGGTTGATGCCGGCGAAGGGCTTCAGGTCCATGGTCACATTGAGCGCCACCCCGTGATAGGTGCAATGGCGGCTGACCTTGATGCCCAAAGCCGCCACCTTGCCCAGGCCCTGAAAAGGCTGCAAGGGGTCGACCGGCCCGCTCAGCGCCGTATGGGCGCCGGGCTCATCCAAGCGCACATAAATGCCCGGCGCGCCACTGACCCGGTGGCCGGTAACGCCAAAGCCGCTCAGCGTCTGGATCACCGCCGCTTCCAGGCGAAACACATACTCGCGCACAAAGTAGCCGGCGCGCTGCAGATTGATCAGCGGGTAGGCCACCACCTGGCCGGGGCCGTGATAGGTCACCTGGCCGCCGCGATTGGTTTGCACCACCGGGATGCCCTGAGCATCCAGCACATGGTCGGCCTTGCCGGCCAGGCCTTGGGTGTAGGTGGGCGGGTGCTCGCACAGCCAGATCTCGTCCGGCGTGTCGGGGCCGCGAGCCTCGGTGAAGTCGCGCATGGCGGCGACGGTGGTCTCGTAGTCGACCAGGCCCAGTGTTTTCACAAGAATCATGGCGGAATGTTAGCGCCAGCCTGTAAGACCCCAGAACCCTGGGCCGACTCAGCTTGAACTAGGCTTGTCAGCCTGGCAGCCTGGCAGCCTGGCAGCCTGGCAACCGAAAAGGATCTCCTATGCGCAGACCACTCATCATCGTCACCGCCCTGCTGCTGGCCGCAGTACCGCTGCGCCCTTGGGCCGCCGAAGGCGCCAACAGCGCCTTGGATCAAGCCCTGGCGGCCTATGAAGCCGGCGACGTGAAAGCGGCAGCCCGTGGTTTCAAAACGCTCTCCAGCCGCAAGCAGCTGCCGCTGGCCGACTACAACCTGGCCATGCTGCACATCCGTGGTGAACTGCCACGCAATGATTTGAGTCAGGCGCAGCGGCTGTTGAAACGCGCGGCGGCCAACGGTCTGCTGCGCGCCGAATTGGCTTTGGGCACGTTTTACGAGCAAGGCCTGCAATCCACGACGGGCCGGCCCGATTTGCAGCAAGCCCATCACTGGTACGGCCTGGCGGCGCAACATGGCAGCAGCGATGCCCAAGTCGCCCTGGGCACGGCCTACTACCTGGGCCGCGGCGTGGCCACCGACACGGCCCAAGCGGCGCAGTGGTTCCGCGCTGCAGCCAATCAGGGTGATGAGGGCGCGCAGTATTTGCTGGCCTCGATGTACGAAGCCGGGCTGGGCCTGACGCAAGACCTGCGCTTGGCGCGCTACTGGTACGAGGCCGCCGCCCACAACGGCGACGTGGCCGCACCCTACAAGGTGAAGGAAATCGATCAGCGCCTGCAGGCGCAGGCACTCACAGCACCACTTTGACCATGGGGTGGGTGGTCAGGGTGCGGTAGAGCTCGTCGAGTTGCTCGCGGCTGGTAGCCAAAACGGTGATGGTGACACCCAGATAGTTGCCGGCCTTGCTGGGCCGGGTCTCCACCGTGGCGGCGTCAAACTCGGGGTCGAAGTTCTTCGCCACCATCACCACCGCCTCGACAAAGCCCTCCACATGGGCGCCCATCACCTTGATGGGGAAACGCGAGGGGTATTCGATCAGCGATTGCTCGGGAGGAACGGGCTTCATGACGGAGACTTTTTCTAAATAGATTGAATGCGTTTGGCCGCTTGATAGGCCTCGAACAGTTTGGCATACACCGGGCCGGGCTTGCCGTGCAGGGCGCCGTGGCCGACCGGCTGATGATCCAGGCGCGTGACGGCCAGCACTTCCTTGGTGGCCGAGCTGAGAATGATTTCATCCGCCGCCAAGACCTCGGCCTCGGTGATGGGGCGCTGGTTAAAGCCCAGGCCCGCCTCGGCGCAGAGCTCATGCAGCAACTCCATGCGCACGCCTTCGAGCACATGCTCGCTTTTGGGCGGGCCCAGCAAAGCGCCTTCTTTGACGATCCAGACATTCGAGGCCGAGGCCTCGGTCAGGAAGCCATCGCGGAACAGAATCGTCTCGGCGGCGCCCTCGTCAGCGGAGATCTGCCTGGCCAGCACATTGCCCAGCAGCGAGATGCTTTTGATGTCGCCGCGCTCCCAGCGGAAGTCGCGCGCGGTGATGCAGGCCACGCCGTGATGACGCTCTTCCGGCGTCGGCCACTTGGCCGGGCTGCTGTAGGCGAACAAGGTCGGCGCCAAGTCCTGCGGCATCACATGGTTGCGAGGCGCCACACCTCGGGTGATTTGCAGATAGACCCACTGATCCGGCGCCTCCACCTTGGAGATCAGCTTGCGCGCCAAGGCCAGCAGCTGCTCGCGCAGCATGGGGCTGCTCATGCGCAATTTGGCCAGGCTGCGTTCCAGCCGCTCCATATGCGCTTCGAAGCGGAAAATACGCCCGCCGTAGACCGGCAGCAACTCGTACACGCCGTCGCCGAAGATGAAGCCCCGGTCCATCACCGAGACCTTGGCTTCGGCCAGCGGCGCGAACTCGCCGTTCAAGTAGCACATCACATCGGGCAGTCGGTTCATGCGTGATCCCTCAAAGCTGACGAACACCTCGAAGAACCGAGCTTACGCCCAAGTGCAGCGAAATTACTTGATCCAGAGCCGCAAAGAATCCCAAGCGCGACCCAAGAGGCCGGCTTGCGGCACGGCATCCAGCACCACCAGGGGCACTTCGGAAACGGCCACGCCTGCGGCGGTGCTGACCTTGACCGTGCCGACGCGCTGGCCCTTGGTCAGCGGCGCCACCAGCGGGTCGGTGCGCTCGATCTTGGTTTGCAGCTTGGCACCATCGCCACGCGGCACGGCCACGAACACGGCGCCCGCCGCGCCCAGCTTGGCTTCGGGCGCAGCGCCCTTCCAGACTGGCACGGTGGCAATGGCCTGATCCTTGTCGAACAGGCGCACCGCGTCGAAGCTGGTGTAGCCCCAGTTCAGCAACTTCTGGCTTTCATTGGCGCGGGCTTCCTTAGAAGCGGTGCCCATCACCACGCTGAGCAGACGGCGCTTGCCATTGGGGAAGTCGCGCTGGGCGCTGGTCACCAGGCAGTAACCGGCGGCGTCGGTGTAGCCGGTCTTCATGCCGTCCACGGTCGGGTCGCGGCGCAGCAGCAGATTGCGGTTTTCCTGGCGGATCTTGTTGAAGGTGAAGTCCTTCTGCGAGTAGTAGCTGTAGTACTCGGGGAAGTCGCGAATCAGGTGCGAGGCAATCACCGACAAATCGCGCGCGCTGCTCTTGTGGCCGGGCTCGGTCATGCCGGTGACGTTCTTGAACTCGGTGTTCTTCAAGCCCCAAGCCTGCACCTGGCGATTCATCATCGCCACAAACTGCTCGGTCGAACCGGCCACGCCCTCAGCCAACGCCACCGAGGCATCATTGCCGGACTGCACAATCATGCCCTTGAGCAGCTCTTCGACCTTGGGCGTCATCAAGGTGTCGATGAACATCAGCGAAGGGTCGCCCTTGCGCTCATCCCAGGCGCGCTTGGAGACGGGCAGGGTCTGCTCCAGCGTCAGCTTCTTGTCGCGCAAGGCGCCGAAGACGACGTAGGCCGTCATCAGCTTGGTCAGCGAAGCTGGGTCGTTCGGCTTGTCAGCGTCGTACTCGGTCAGCACGCGGTTGGCGGTCATGTCCAGCAGCAGATAGCTGCGTGCGGCCAGCTCGGGCGACTGCGGGGCTTGGGCCACTACGGTATGGCTGGCGAAAGCGGTGGCCGCGGCCACGCTGAAAACAATCAGTTGTTTCATGGGGAGGAGTCTCGAAATCAGTGAGGCAAGAATGCCGCTCGAATGTTCAGTTAGGCTGACCAGGCGCGCAGCACAATGCTCTTGAGCAGCGGCAGCTGCCCGTGGAAAAAATGACCCACACCGGGAACCACGGTGATGGGCAGGGATTGCGGGCGCGCCCAGTCCAGCACAGAGCTGAGCGGCACGACATCATCTTGTTCGCCGTGGATCACCAAGGTGTCTGCCGGCACGGCGGCCGTATCGAACCGACTGGTGGCGGGGCCGACCAGCACCAGGCGCTGGGCGCGCTGCTCTTCAGGCAGGCGCAGCGCGGCCTGCGAGGCCACATAGCCACCGAAGGAAAAGCCGGCCAGCACCAAAGGCTCGCCCGGCTCGCGCAGCGCCTGCAGCACGGCCAGGGCATCGTCGATCTCGCCGCGGCCTTCGTCCCAGCCGCCTTCGGACTTGCCGATGCCGCGGAAGTTGAAGCGCACGGTGCGCAGGCCCAGTTCAACAAACGCACGTGCCAGCGTCTGCACCACCTTGTTGTCCATGGTGCCGCCCTGGGTCGGGTTAGGGTGGCAGATCAGCGCCAGCCCCTTGGGCTCTTGCTCACCGACCGGGCGGTCGAGGGCGCATTCAATCGCTCCGGCGGGGCCGGCGACCACGATTTTCTGGGTACGCGGATTCACAGATCAACGGCCGATGTTGTCGGGCAGGCGCAGGCGCTCAACCACCACGCCATTCTTCAGATGCTGCTCGACGATCTCGTCGATATCGCTGTTGTCCACAAAGCTGTACCAAACTGCTTCGGGGTAGACCACGGCCACCGGCCCACCGGCGCAGCGATCCAGGCAGCCGGCCTTGTTGACCCGCACTGCGCCGGGGCCGCCCAGGCCCAAATCGCGAACCCGCGCCTTGCAATGGTCAAAGCCCTGCTGCGCGCCATGTTGGGCGCAGCTGTTATCACCGTTCTCACGCTGATTCAGGCAAAAGAAGATGTGACGTTCAAAATAGCTCATGCGGTCTATTGTAGGCAGCCGCATCCCGCGGCCGCAGCCCTTCAGACCACACGTCGCCCAATCAAGGTCAGCAGCCAGGCGATCGCCGCAAAAGGCCAGACCCAGCCTATCCACTGCGCCAGGCCGTAGAGGTTGATGAAGCGGCCCTGCTCCCAGGCTTGCTGGCTCAGGTGCAGGTAGGGGCTGGTGGGCGCCTGGCTGATCAGCCCGATCAGGGCGCACATCACCACCAGGCCAAGCGCCGCACACAAGCGCCGCGGCAGCAGCATGGCCAGCAGCGCCAGCACCATGGCCAAAGCCAGGCCCGGCCAGGTGGCCAGGGTCAGCCAGGCCCAGATATGCTGCGGGCCAAAATTCATCGCGGTGGACAGCGCGGTCGCAAACATGCCCAGCGCCAGCGCGCCAAACACCAGCACCAGGCGGCGCCATCCGGGCCGCGCCACCGCCAGCGCCAGCAAGATTGGCGACAGCAAGCCCAGCGCAATCACCAGCGCTTCCAGGCCCGGCGGCAGGGCGCGGGCCATGTCCAGGGCGACATCGGTGTCGTCGGCCCATTGCACCGCCCAGGGCGTGTCGGCCAACAAACTCACCGCCAAGTTCTGCAGGCGCGGCAGCCATTGGCCCAAGCCCAGGGGTACGGCGGTGGGGAACAGCAAACCCACCGGCCACAAGGCCAGCAGCGCCAGCGCGCCGGCGCTGTGCGGCTGAAACCAGTACTCGCTCAGCTCATGCCAGCGCCGCAGGCCGCCAACAGCGTGCAGCAGCGCGCCCAAAGCCACACCGGCCCAGGCCCCGCCGACGTTGAGCAGCCAGTCCAGTGAGGAAGGCACCCGCCCGGGCAGGAAGTACTGCAAGCTCTCCAACGCAAAAGACAAGACCGGCGCGAGCAGCAGACCTAAGGCCAAACTGCCGCGCAAACCCCAACCACTGCGCAGCGCGGCGGCAAAAGACAGCAAGCCCAGGGGCAGATAGCCCAGCGCATTGGCCTGCATATCAAACGTACCGAAGTAGCGCGGCCAAGGCAGACCGATCAGATCGGGCAGCGCCATGCCCGGCGGCCAGGTCCAGGGCCAGAACGGGTAAAGGCTGGCATAGACCACCAAGGCCAGATAGGCCAGCAGCAGCCAGGTGGCGGAACTTTGCCGGCGCACCATGGTGTGGGCACTCAGAAGGGCTTGACCACCACCAAAACCACGATGGCGATGAATAGCAGCACCGTGACTTCGTTGAAGACCCGGAACCAGCGATGACTGCGCCGATTGCTGAGCGTCTCAAAGCTGCGCAAGATGCGACCGCAAGCATGGTGGTAGCCGCCCACCGCCAGCACCAGCGCCAGCTTGGCATGCATCCAGCCATTGCCCGGGCCACGGCCGATGCCGTAGTAAAGCCATAGCAGCAGGCCCAAGGCCAGGGCGGGCAACATCAGCAGCGTGCAAAAGCGATAGAGCTTGTGCGCCATCAGCAGCAGGCGTTCGCGCTCGGCGTGGCTGTCTGTGGGCACCATGGCCAGGTTGACGAACAATCGTGGCAGATAAAACAAGCCGGCAAACCAGCTGGCCACGAAGACGATATGAAAGGCTTTGATCCAGAGCATGGCGCCATTATGCGGGGCAGCATCAACTGGGCTTGATCGAGCGGGCGGCCCATCGAACAGGCAAAAAAAACCCCGGCTCAAGGCCGGGGTGAGAAAGCCCTATCGCTGTCATGACGCTAAGGCTCCTGCTCAGGGAGGAAAAGCAGGGAACGACCACCTTGCGGCTATCATTCAGAGGAAATAATAACAGAATTGATACAGATGCACAGTACGCGCAATTGCTTAGATTGAGCAATTTCAGCGCGAAACCGCCTCAGCCAGATACGGTGACGCCTCAGCGCCGCCGCCCACATCAGCCCCCTAGCCGCCGCATGCCCACTATGAAAAGTGCTATTCCCGCCCCCTTTCCCGCCAGCCGGCCGCGCCGCCTGCGCCGTGACGCCTTCACCCGCGCCCTGGTGCGTGAAAACGGTTTGCGCAGCAGCGATCTGATACTTCCCGTTTTTGTGCACGAGGGCGCCAACCGGGTCGAGCCCGTGCTGTCCATGCCCGGCGTGTCGCGCCTGAGCCTGGACCGGCTGCTGGATGTGGCGCGTGAATGCGTGGACCTGGGCATTCCGGTGCTGGCCCTGTTTCCGGTCATCGACGCCAGCCTGAAAACACCCGACGGCATCGAAGCCACCAACCCCGACGGCCTGGTGCCCCGCGTGGTGCGCGCCCTCAAAGCCCAAGTGCCCGAGCTGGGCCTGCTGACCGACGTCGCCCTGGACCCCTTCACCAGCCATGGCCAGGACGGCGTGCTGGACGAGCGCGGCTACATCATCAATGACCGCACCGTCGAGCTGCTCACCGCGCAAGCGCTGGTGCAGGCCGAGGCCGGCGTCGACATCGTGGCCCCCAGCGACATGATGGATGGCCGCATCGGCGCCATCCGCCAGGCGCTTGAGGCCAAGGGTCACATCCATACCCGCATCATGGCCTACAGCGCCAAGTACGCCAGCGCCTTCTACGGCCCCTTCCGCGATGCGGTGGGCTCGGCCGCCAATCTGGGCAAGGCCGACAAGAAGACTTACCAGATGGACCCCGCCAACAGCGACGAGGCCTTGCGCGAAGTGGCGCTGGATCTGGCCGAAGGCGCGGACATGGTGATGGTCAAGCCCGGCATGCCGTATCTGGACATCGTGCGCCGGGTCAAGGACGAGTTCCGCGTGCCCACCTTCGCCTACCAGGTCAGCGGTGAATACGCCATGATCAAGGCCGCCGCCGCGAATGGCTGGCTGGACCATGACGCGGTAATGATGGAAGCCCTGCTGGCCTTCAAGCGCGCCGGCGCCGATGGCGTGCTGACTTACTTCGCACTGGAAGCTGCCCGCTTGCTCAAGGCCGGCAAGGCCTAAGCCCGTTCCTCCAGCCGCTTCCGCCACAGCCCATGCGCTTTTTCCACATCCACGACGAGCACTTCATCGAGCTGGCCCAGCTGCCTTCGGACCGCCCCGCCGAAGGCTTTTTGTGGATCAGCTATGCGCGCAAGGAATTCGATCAGCAATACCTGGAGTTGCAACTGGCCTTGCAGCGCTGGGACTGCGGCCAGCTGGTGGATCTGCACATCGCCGACCTGCTCAATCCGCAGCTGGCCTCAAACTTCGACTACACGTCTTGGTATGACTTGATGATCTTCCAGCGCCTGGCCGCCCAGCCGGCCGGTGAAGAACCAGCGCCAGACGATGTGAAGGCCAATCTTGCTGCGGCTGAGACGGCGCTCAAAAACATCGACACCAGCCCGCTCGGCTTCGCGGTGTTTGACCATGTGCTGATCACCATCCACCCCGATGCCTGCTCGGTGCGCGAGTTCTTCGCCGACAAGCTGGGGCAGCTGACCGAAGGGCGCGATCTGCGCGGTAGCTCGCGCCTGCCCAGCAGCCCGGCCGAGCTGATGCTGCGCATGGTCAACCACCTGGTGGACAATTTTCTGGAGCTGCGCCGCCAGCTCAGCCGCCACCTGGGCAGCTTGCAGCGCGCGCTGATGGACGGCCACACCCATTTCGACAACTGGCCCCTGCTGCTGGCCTCCCGCGACGCGCTGCACCGGCTGGAAGAAATCAGCGAAGACCAGCGCAGCGCGGTGCAGGAATGGATCGACTCGCTGGACGAATGGCCGGCCAGCGATAACGCCAAGATTCAACGGGAGCGGGAACTGCTGCGGGTGCGCTCACGCGATGTGCTGGAGCATATCGAGCGGGTGCTGACCCATGTGCGGCGCCTGGAGTCCTCCAGCGAGGCGGCGGTGCAAATGCACTTCTCGGCCCTGGGCCACCGCACCAACGCCATCATGCGCACGCTGACGGTGCTGACCGCCATCTTCCTGCCGCTGAACCTGATCACCGGCATCTTCGGAATGAACTTCGATGGCCTGCCACTGATTCACAAGGCCACCGGCGTTTGGTTCGCCTTCGGTCTGATGCTGGCGGTGGGCTTAGGGCTGGGCCTGTTCTTCTGGCGCAAGCGCTACCTCAGCAGCCGCCACTGAGCTGCCGCGCCACGCTTGGCAACAGGCAGTCAGGCGATCAATCAACCAATCAGTAAGGGTCGGCGAAACCCAGCGCCAGCATCAACTCGGTCTCACGCGCTTCCATGCAGGCGGCCTCGTCGTCCTCCTCGTGGTCGTAACCCTGGGCATGCAAGGTGCCGTGCACCAGCATATGGGCATAGTGAGCGGCGATGTCGATTTTGGCGTCCAGGGCCTCACGCTCCACCACCTCGGCGCAAATCACCAGGTCGGCGCAGACCACCGGCTCATGGCTGTAGTCAAAGGTCAGCACATTGGTGGCGTAGTCCTTGGCGCGGAACTCTTTGTTGAGGCGCTGGCCTTCTTCGGCGCCAACGATGCGCACGGTGATCTCACCCGGCAACTCCAGCGCCGCGCGGATCCACTTGGCCACCTTGTGTCGGGGCAAGAGGGCGCGGTGGCGTGGGTCAGCAAACTGCAGGGACAAATTCAATTCCGGCTGGCTCATGCAGCGCTCCTCTTGATGGCTTGGGCTTCTTGTTTGGCCTGCAAGGCGCTGCGGGCCTCGTAGGCTTCAACGATGCGGGCCACCAGCGGATGGCGCACCACATCGGCACTGGTGAAACGTGTCATGGCAATTCCCTTGACCTTGGCCAAGACTCGCTCGGCATCGACCAAGCCGCTCAGCGTGCCCTTGGGCAGGTCCACCTGGCTGGTATCCCCGGTCACCACGCATTTGCTGCCGAAGCCGATGCGGGTCAGGAACATCTTCATCTGCTCGGGCGTGGTGTTCTGCGCCTCGTCCAGAATCACGAAGGCATGGTTGAGCGTGCGCCCGCGCATAAAGGCCAGGGGCGCCACTTCCAGCAGCCCCTTCTCAAAGGCCTTGGTGACGCGATCGAAACCCATCAAGTCGTAGAGCGCGTCGTACAGCGGGCGCAGATAGGGGTCGACCTTCTGGGTCAGATCGCCAGGCAAAAAGCCCAGGCGCTCACCGGCTTCCACCGCCGGGCGGGTCAGGATGATGCGTTGCACCGTGCTGCGCTCCAGCGCGTCCACCGCGCAGGCCACGGCCAAAAAGGTCTTGCCGGTGCCGGCCGGCCCGAGGCCGAAGGTGATGTCGTGCGCCATGATGTGGCGCAGGTATTCGTGTTGGCGCGCCGTGCGGCCGGCCAAGTCGGGGCGGCGGGTGCGCAGCACCAGTGCGGCTGTGTCGACGGCAGCGGCCGCTGCAGGCGCGGGCTCGGCAGCGGCCTTGGTGGCGCCCTTGCGGCCTTTCGCTGCGCTTGATGATCCACCCTTGGCATTCGTGGCCATGAGTTCGGCAGTGGCTTCGGCCAGCGCCAGTTGCAGGGTCTCGGGCGGAATGGCGCGGCGGGCGCGCTCATACAGCGACTCCAGCAATTGCTGCGTGCGCAGGGCTGCCGGCTTCAGACCGTCAATGCGGAAATGCTCATGCTGGCGACTGATGCGCACGGCCATGGCGACCTCTATCTGGCGCAGGTGTTCGTCCAGGCTGCCGCAGAGGTGGGCCAAGCGCTTGTTGTCGACCGGCGTGAAGTCAAGGCGAAGAATCACAAAAGCACTTTCTTGAGAGAACGTGAAGGGAGTGAAGGTGGGCAATAGGAGGCCGTGAAAGGGTTTGGGCGTTGCAGGCCCTCGACGAATCGCCGTGCCTAGCCGCTCGTGCCCGCGGATATCGACAGATGCACTTGCTGTTATCCGCCCACCACACCGGCCTATTGTCGCCCGGCGCCACCATCACCCCCCGCAGACACAGGGGCATCCAGGGTCACATAGCTCCTGCACAATCGCCCCTCATGCAAAAAATCAAACAAAAGATGCGCGTCGGCCTGTCGCGGGTGAGCCTGCGGAGCAAAGCCGCCTTGGTCCTGCTGGCCACCGGCACCTTGTTGCTGCCCACCGGCCTGCTGGCTCAGGCGAGCACAGCGCTTGAGCCCGCGGCGCTGCAGCTGGGTTTTTCAGCCGCCCTGGCCCAGCAGTGGCTGACCGGCATGCTGCTGGTTTTGAGCGTCATGAGCAGCATCGTCGCCAAGCTCTACCGCCGTGAGGCGCAGCTCAGTTGCTTGGGCAGCATGATGCTGGCAGGCGTGGCCTACCAAGTGCTGCACTACGCCAGCCCCGCCCCCGTGCTGTGGCTGCAAGCCGCTTGCGTGCTGACGCTGGCCTTGGTGCTGAACTTTGGCGCGCAATACCTGCTGCGCCAGTTGGCGGTGCAGCAGCCCAAGCTGGAACAGCTGATGTGGCTGCAAACTCTTTTCATGCCCGTCAGCCTGATGCTGGCAGGCGGATCATTCGGCGGCTGGCTCAGCCAGGCCTGGCATGGGCTGCTGGTCGTGGAGTTGTTGGCGCTGCTGGCTTGGTATCTGCGCCAACGTTGGCAGGCCCTGCGTAGCAACTTGCCGGTGGACGATGGGGCCAACGGCGACCTGCGTTGGCTGAGCCTGCTTTTGGCCCTGAGCGGCGGCGCCCTGTTGGCTGAGTTGGCGCTGGACTTGAGCCTGACGCCCGAAGCGGCGCTGCGCTGGAGCCTTTGGCTTGGCCTGGGCTTGCCGCTGATCATGGTGGGCCTTTGCCTGCACTTCTGTGCCGGTTTCGCACGCGCCCGGCGCGAGAGTGATTTGCAGCAAATTCAGCTGGAGCAGCGCATGGGTGAGCGCGTTGCCGAGATGGAGCGCAACTTCGCCACCTCCGTGGAACAAAAGCTGGAGCAAGTCACCGAGCGCGAGCGCAAACGCATTGCCGCCGATTTGCATGACGACTTGGGTGCCAAGCTGCTGACCATCGTACACACCAGCGAGTCGGATCGCATCTCCACCCTGGCGCGTGAGGCGCTGGAGGAAATGCGCTTATCGGTGCGTGGCCTGACCGGCAAGCCGGTGCAATTGCTGGACGCCTTGGGCGACTGGCGGGCCGAAGTGGTGTCGCGCCTGGGCCAAGCCAATATCCTGGCTGAGTGGAAGGCGCCGGCCGAAGATGTGGAGCACACTTTGCCGGCCCGGGCCTATGTGCAGACCACGCGGATCTTCCGCGAAGCGGTCAGCAACATCATCAAGCACAGCGGCGGCACCCACTGCACGGTCAGCTGCAATGTGCAGGGAGGGGACTTTCAAGTCGTCATCCAAGACAACGGCCAGGGCATTCCGGCCGAGTTGGACGGGCGCCTGGACCGTGGCCACGGCATGGCCAGCATGAAGTCGCGCGCCAAACAAATGCACGGCCAATGCCTGGTGGAGTCCGGCCCCGGCTGGGGAACCGTGATCCGCCTCACGATTCCGCTCTGAAAATGCCCTGCGCCGGCTTCATTGCCCTTGGCAGTGAGCCGATAAAGCCTTACCGTTAAGCGGCTAGCCTGCCGAACGGCTGCGCGTCGCGCGCCGCTTCAGCGACCTACTACTGGGAAAATCACAAGACCATGGACCATATCCTTCTGCTGGAAGACATTCCGGAAATTCGTGCTTGGCTCAAAGCCCTGGTCAAGCAGGTCTTCGTCAACGCCGAAATCACCGAATGCTCACGCGTGCAGGACGCCCTGGCCCTGGTGAACAGCCAGCGCTTCAACCTGGCTTTGCTGGATCTGGGCCTGCCCGACGGCTCGGGCGTGGACGTGATTGCCGCGCTGCGCGAGCGCCAGCCCGAGGCGCAGTCGGTCATCGTCACCATTCACGACGACGACGAACACCTGTTCCCGGCCCTGCAAGCCGGTGCTTTTGGCTATCTGCTGAAAGAACAATCGCGCGAACTGCTGTTTGAACAGCTGCAGCGCATGAGCCAGGGCGAGCCGCCACTGTCGCCCTCCATCGCCCGCAAGGTGATCGCGCATTTCGCCAATCAAAAGCGCCCGCAAGTGGCAGCTGTGCTGCACGAAGTCTCGCTGACGGACCGCGAAACCGAGGTCTTGCTGCGCGTGGCCAAGGGCTACACCCTGCCCGAAATCGGCGTGCAACTGGGCCTGTCCCGCCATACGATTGCAGACTACGTCAAGCAGATCTATCGCAAGCTCAACGTTTCCTCGCGGGCCGAAGCGGCGCTCGAAGCGCAGCGGCTCGGACTCTTCGGCCGCAACTGATTTGGCGGCCCGATAATGGGCCGATGATCGGTCGACTCACTGGCGTCATCGCGGAAAAATCGCCCCCGCAGGTTCTCATCGATGTGCAGGGCGTCGGCTATGAAGTCGACGTGCCCATGAGCACCTTTTACAACCTTCCCGGCCTGGGCGAGAAGGTCGCGCTGCTGACCCATTTCGTGGTCCGTGAAGATGCGCAAATCCTGTTCGGCTTCCTGAGCAGCGAAGAGCGCGGCACCTTCCGCCAGCTCATCAAGATCACCGGCGTGGGACCGAAGATGGCTTTGAGCCTGCTGTCGGGCTTGTCGGTGGCGGAGTTGGCGCAAGCCGTCACCAAACAAGAACTCGGCCGCCTGGTCAAAGTGCCGGGCATCGGCAAAAAGACCGCCGAGCGCCTGCTGCTGGAGCTGAAGGGCAAGCTTGGCGCCGAGTTGGGCGGCCCGGTCAGCGTGGGCAGCGACAACCAGGCCGACATCCTGCAAGCCCTGATCGCCCTGGGCTATAGCGAGAAAGAAGCGGGCCTGGCGCTGAAAGCCCTGCCGCCGGATGTGGGCGTTAGCGACGGCATCAAGCTGGCCTTGCGGGCTCTGTCCAAATGAGCATACAGACCGACGACTTCGCCAGCGCCCCGCAGCAGCGGGTCCTCGCCGCCAACCCCAGCTCGCCGCGCGAAGAAGCGATTGAACGCGCCCTGCGGCCCAAGCTGCTGGACGAGTATGTGGGCCAGACCAAGGCGCGCGAACAGCTGGAGATTTTCATCGGCGCGGCCCGCAAGCGCGACGAGGCCATGGACCATGTGCTGCTCTTCGGCCCACCTGGCCTGGGCAAGACCACGCTGTCCCACATCATCGCTGCCGAGCTGGGCGTGAACCTGCGTCAAACCTCAGGCCCGGTGTTGGAAAAACCCAAAGATCTGGCCGCCATCCTGACCAACCTCGAGAAGAACGATGTGCTCTTCATCGACGAGATTCACCGCCTCTCGCCGGTGGTGGAAGAAATTCTGTACCCGGCGCTGGAGGACTACCAAATCGACATCATGATTGGCGAAGGGCCGGCCGCCCGCTCCATCAAGCTCGATCTGCAGCCCTTCACCCTGGTTGGCGCCACCACCCGCGCCGGCATGTTGACCAATCCGCTGCGCGACCGTTTCGGCATCGTCGCGCGCCTGGAGTTCTACACCGCCACCGAGTTACAACGCATCGTCACCCGCTCGGCGGCGCTGCTGAACACGCCGATTGATGAGATGGGCGCGCTGGAAATTGCCCGCCGCTCACGCGGTACGCCGCGCATTGCCAACCGTTTGCTGCGCCGGGTGCGCGACTATGCCGAGGTCAAGGGCAACGGCCACATCGGCAAAACAGTGGCCGACAAAGCCCTGGCCATGCTGGATGTGGACCCGCAAGGCTTTGACCTGATGGACCGCAAGTTGCTGGAGGCCATCGTGCACCGCTTCGATGGCGGCCCGGTGGGCCTGGAAAACGTGGCCGCCGCCATCGGCGAAGAGGCCGGCACCATCGAAGACGTGATCGAGCCCTATCTGATCCAGCAAGGCTATTTGCAGCGCACGCCGCGCGGCCGCGTCGCCACCCTGGCGGCCTTCAAGCATTTGGGCGTGACGCCGCCTAAAGCGGCCGGTAGCCTGTTCGACGAATAAACGGCCCCAGCAACACAACCCGCATGCCATGACACTTCACCGCCGCCAATTTCTCCGCGCCTCAAGCGCCAGCCTGGCCACCACGCTGGGCGCGAGCACCCTGCCCACCTGGGCACAAGCCAGCGGCAAGGGCCGGCGGCTGCGCCTGGGCTTGATCGGCACCGGCATGCGGGGTCAGGTCTTGCTCAAGGCGTTGTTGCGGCGCGATGACGTGGACGTGGTGGCGCTGTGCGATATCGAACCCATCATGCTGGGCCGCGCCCTGGCCATGTGCCAGAGCTTCAAAAAGCCCCAGCCGCGCATCTACGGTGAACGCGGCGATGCACTCGCCTACCGTGCGCTGCTGGAGAGCAAAGACCTGGACGGTGTCATCATCGCCACGCCTTGGGAGCTGCATGCGCCGATGGCGATTGACGCGATGAACGCCAAGATTGCGGTGGGTTGCGAAGTGGTGGCCGGCATCAGCCTGCAAGACCACTGGGATGTGCTGCGCACCCAGCAACGCACCGGCACGCCTTATATGCTGCTGGAAAACGTCTGCTACCGGCGCGATGTGATGGCAGTGCTGCAGATGGTGCGCGCCGGCATGTTCGGCGAGTTGGTGCATTTGCAAGGCGGCTACCAGCATGATTTGCGGGCCGTGAAGTTCAACTCCGGCGACCCGGCCAAGCCCTATGGCAGCGGCGTTGAGAGCGGCGCCAAGGCCTGGTCCGAGGCGCGCTGGCGCACCCAGCATTCGGTGCGGCGCAATGGCGAGCTTTACCCCAGCCACGGCATCGGCCCTTGCGCGATGTTCACGAATATCCATCGCGGCAACCGCTTCACCCACATCAACAGCTTCGCCAGCAAGGCGCGCGGCCTGCAGGACTATGTGGGCAAGAAGATGGGCACCAAGGACCACCCCAATGCCAAGCAAAGCTATCAGCTGGGCGATGTGGTGACCACCACCCTGGCCTGCCAGAACGGCGAGACGATTCTGCTGCAGCACGACACCTCGCTGCCGCGGCCCTACTCCTTGGGTTTTCGGGTCCAGGGCACCGACGGGATCTGGATGGACCTCAACCGCTCGGTGCACATCGAAGGCGTCAGCAAGCCGCATGCCTGGGAAGACTTTCAGGCCTATCAGGACAAGTTCGATCACCCGCTGTGGAAGAGGTACGCGGCCACGGCCGAAGGCGCCGGCCATGGCGGCATGGATTTCTTTGTGGTGCACGCCTTCGTCGAGGCGCTGAAAGCACAAGCGCCCATGCCCATCGACGTCTACGATGCAGTGGCGTGGAGCGCCATCACGCCGCTGTCCGAGCAGTCAATTGCCGAAGGCTTCAAGACCCTGCCCTTCCCCGACTTTACCGAGGGGCGCTGGCAGAACCGCAAGCCCATCTTCGCCTTCGGCGACCAGTACTAAGAACTTATCTGCGAATAGCCGTGGTCGGCTGGCGGACAAGTTCTAAGCCAGCGGCGCCGTCACCGTTCCAGCCTGCGGCGCCGAAGATCAGCCTCGGCCACCGCAAACTTCGGCGCCTCCCTCCGCCTGCGGCAAAAGACCCAGCACCCCGCTCGGGTAATTTGGCAAGGCGTCTAGACGACTGGTCTATTTGCACGATGATTGCGGCATGGCAAACGAGCACTCAGCAACCAAAGACCACATCCTCAACTGCGGCGAGCGCTTGATTGCCAGCAAGGGGTTCGTGGGCGTGGGCTTGGCGGAGATCCTGACGGTGGCCAATGTGCCCAAGGGCTCGTTCTATCACTACTTCAGCTCCAAAGAACGCTTTGGCGAAGAGCTGCTCAAGCGCTATATCGACGACTACCTGGCTAGGCTCGACACCTTGCTCAAGACCGATGGCAGCACGGCGCGGGCGCGCTTGATGCGCTATTGGTCGTATTGGAACGTCAGCCAATGTGGCGCTGATGGTGGAGTTGGCGACGGCGATTGCGCACAGGCGCCGGCTGGCGCCAAATGCCTGATCGTCAAGCTCAGTGCCGAAGTGGCGGATATCTCGGAAGCGATGCGGCTCACCTTGCGTGAGGGCACGGACCGCGTGATTCAGCGCATCGCCCAATGCCTGGATGAGGCGCGCCAAGATGGCTCGGTCGCCGAGGGCTTGAACGCGAGCGATACCGCTTTGACGCTTTACCAACTTTGGCTAGGTGCCAGCTTGCTGGCCAAGCTGCGCCGCGATGGCAGCCCGTTCGAGCATGCGCTGCGCAGCACCGAATTGCTGTTGGCGCCTGCGGCGGTTTAGCCGCCAAGAACACGCAGTTTTCAAACGTTTCAATGGCCTTCGGGCCGCTTGCTCCGATTTTTCACACCCAACTAGTTGACCGGTCTATTTGAATCATTTGCAAATACTTTTTCACTCCCTCCCGAGGACATCATGCTGAACTTTGACTATCACAACCCCACCCGCATCGTTTTCGGCCAGGGCCGCATTGCCGACCTCGCCAAGCTTGTACCCGCCAACGCTAGGGTGCTGATCGTGGTCGGCGGCGCCAGCGCCGAGAAGACCGGCACGCTGGGCGAAGTGCGCGAAGCCCTGGGCACGCGCCAGCACAGCACCTTCAGCGGCATTGAGCCCAACCCCAGCTTTGAAACCGCGATGAAGGCGGTGCAACAAGTCCGCGAGGGCGGCTTTGACTTCTTGCTGGCCGTGGGGGGCGGCTCGGTCATCGACGCCACCAAGTTCATCGCCGCGGCCGCGCTGTTCGAAGGTGACCCCTGGGCCATCTTGACCAGCTGGGGCAGCAAGGTCACCCAGGCGCTGCCATTCGGCACCGTGCTGACGCTGCCGGCCACCGGCTCGGAGATGAACGAGGGTGCGGTGATCACCCGCCGCGACATCGGCGCCAAGCGCCCCTTCCGCAGCCCCAAGGTGTTCCCGCTGTTCTCGGTGCTGGACCCGACCAAGACCTACACCCTGCCGCCCGAGCAAATCGCCAACGGCGTGGTGGACGCCTTCGTTCACACCATCGAGCAATACCTGACCTACCCCGTCAATGCCGCGGTGCAAGACCGCTTCGCCGAAGGCTTGCTGCAGACACTGATCGAGATCGGCCCGCGCTTGCTGAACGCACCCAGCCCCGTCTACGACGATCGCGCCAACCTGATGTGGACCGCCACCCTCGCCCTGAACGGCCTGATCGGCGCCGGCGTGCCGCAGGACTGGGCAACGCACATGATCGGGCACGAGCTGACCGCCCTGCACAACATCGACCATGCCCGCACCCTGGCCATCGTCTTGCCCGCCCTGCTGGAGGAGCGCCGCACGCAAAAGCACGCCAAGCTGCTGCAGTACGGCGAACGGGTGTGGGGCATCACCACCGGCAGTGAAGAGGAACGCGTCGGTACCGCCATCGCCAAGACCCGCGCCTTCTTCGAGGCCATGGGCATTCCCACCCGCCTGAAGGACTACGGCCTGGGGGCGGAGGTGATCGACATCGTCATCCGCCAGCTCGAAGCGCACGGCATGACGCAACTCAGCGAGCACCGCGATCTGAGCCCGGACATCAGCCGCCGCATTCTCACCGCCGCGCTTTAAACGCTTTTCCGAACACAGTTTCTAAGGCCATCACATGACTCAAACCACAAGCCATAACCGCCAAATTCAACTGGCTGCCCGCCCCGTAGGGGCACCCACCGCCGCCGACTTCCATCTGGCCAGCACTGCAGTGCCCAGCCCCGGCCCCGGCGAAGTGCTGCTGCGCACCGTGTATCTGTCGCTGGACCCGTATATGCGCGGTCGCATGAGTGATGCGGCCAGCTACGCCGCCGCCGTCAACTTGGGTGACCCGATGGTGGGCGCCACCGTCAGCCGTGTCGAGCAATCGAACAACCCCAAATTCGCGGTGGGCGACTGGGTGCTGGGCTTTGCGGGCTGGCAGGACTATGCCGTGTCCAACGGCAGCGGCCTGACCCCACTGGACCCCAAGCTGGGCCCGCTGTCTTACGCCCTGGGCGCGATGGGCATGCCCGGCTTCACCGCCTATATGGGTTTGCTGGACATTGGCGCGCCCAAAGCCGGTGAGACCGTGGTAGTGGCTGCTGCTACCGGCGCGGTGGGCTCAGTGGTCGGGCAAATCGCCAAGCTCAAGGGTTGCCGCGTGGTGGGCATTGCCGGCGGCGCCGACAAATGCCGCTCCGCCGTAGAAGAGCTGGGCTTCGACGCCTGCATCGACCACCACAGCCCCGATCTGCCCGCCCTGCTCGCCGCGGCTTGCCCAGCCGGCATCGATGTCTATTTTGAAAACGTTGGAGGCAAGGTGTTTGATGCCGTCTTACCCCTGCTCAACACCGGTGCCCGCGTGCCGGTTTGCGGTCTGATTGCGCAATACAACGCCACCGCCTTGCCGAGCGGCCCCGACCGTTCGCCGCTGCTGATGCGCACCCTGCTGACCAAGCGCATCCGCATGCAAGGCTTCATCATTTTTGACGACTACGGCCACCGCTATCCCGAGTTCGCCAAAGACATGGGCCAATGGCTGGCGCAAGGCAAGATCAAGTTCCGGGAAGACATCGTCGACGGCCTGGAGAACGCCCCGCAGGCCTTCATCGGCCTGCTCGAAGGCAAGAACTTCGGCAAGTTGATCGTGCGCGTTGCCAAAGACTAAAGACCGCTTCGTGAATTGAATTCACGACTTCTGTGCGCGACTTCAAGTCGCCACTTCACCCCTACCCAGGAAAAGACATGAAAAAGATTTTGATGGTGCTGACCTCTCACGACCAACTCGGCGACACGGGCGCCAAGACCGGCTTCTGGCTGGAAGAATTCGCCGCGCCCTACTACGCCTTCAAGGACGCCGGCGCCCACATCACCCTGGCCTCGCCGCTGGGCGGCCAGCCTCCGCTGGACCCCAAGAGCGATGACCCGGCCTCGCAAACCGAAGCCACGCGGCGCTTCAAAGCCGACCCCGCCGCCCAAGCCGTGCTGGCCAGCACGCTCAAATTGAAAGATATGTCGGCCACTGACTTCGACGCCGTGTTCTACCCCGGCGGCCACGGCCCGCTGTGGGACTTGGCCGAAGACGCCAACTCCATCGCCCTGATCGAAAACATGCTGAACGTCGGCAAGCCTGTGGCCGCCGTCTGCCATGCGCCAGGCGTGCTGCGTCACCCCAAAACGCCCGCCGGTGCCTCGGTGGTGACAGGCAAGCAGGTGACTGGCTTCACCAACACCGAAGAAGAAGCCGTTGGCCTGACGAAGGTGGTGCCATTTTTGGTTGAAGACATGCTCGTGCAACAGGGCGGCGTCTACTCCAAGGTCGCCGACTGGCAGCCTTACGTCGTCACCGATGGGTTGCTGATCACCGGTCAAAACCCGGCGTCTTCTGAACCTGTGGCGCAGGCCTTGCTCAAAGCATTGGCTTGATGCCGAGCCCGGCGGTTGCAGTAGAACCATTTGGGAAGCCGGGCAGGCCGGCTTTTCCGATCACGCTGCACTGCCGGGCATGGGGCAAGTCATCCGGAGAGATGGCACAGTGAGCGGTGCGCAGCCTGAGCTGCGGTGGCCTAACTCGAACGATAAGCCTGTCGCCTTAGCAAGGCCAGTGCAGCGCGAGCCACGGAGGTCGCAAGCCAGCGCAAAAGAGGCGCCGGCAGGGTTTTCGGTTGGCGCCAAAGGACTTCGGAGATTTGCGAGCTACGCACGACGCCGCAAGCTCTCGGCGCGAACCAGTCCTGAACTGAAATGCCACGATCCCGCAGCACGGGATCGGCACAAGTTGTGCCGCAGAATGCAAAACGCCAACCTCACGGCTGGCGTCTTATCAACGTAAGTCAATGACTTACGATATTTGGTTGCGGGGGCAGGATTTGAACCTACGACCTTTGGGTTATGAGCCCAACGAGCTACCAGACTGCTCCACCCCGCGACTGATCTGAAACAAAAGCCGCTCTGGTTGGGCGGCTCTTTTTTTGCTATTTCGCCGACCTGCATTCTGAATCGACGAACAACTGAATATTGGTTGCGGGGGCAGGATTTGAACCTACGACCTTTGGGTTATGAGCCCAACGAGCTACCAGACTGCTCCACCCCGC
>NZ_JBCARA010000023.1:0-18234 GCF_038419725.1 Roseateles sp. PN1
GCGGGGGCAGGATTTGAACCTACGACCTTTGGGTTATGAGCCCAACGAGCTACCAGACTGCTCCACCCCGCGACTGAAGCTAGCAGTATAGCGCACTTTTAGGGTTTACGTCAAAGTCCTGCAATATTGAGTGAAGAAAGAAAGCGTTCGGCATTCTGAAAACCGATCACACGCACGCCCGCCAGCTCCTGGCCCTGGGCATCAAAGAAAATGATGCCCGGCGGGCCGAACAACTTGAAGCGCTTGAGCAAGGCGCGGTCTTCGGGACTGTTGGCCGTCACATCGGCCTTCAAGAGCAGCGCGCCAGCGAGCTTGGCCTTGACGGCCGGGTCCGTGAACGTGAAACGCTCCATCTCTTTGCAGGACACGCACCAGTCGGCATAAAAGTCCAGCATCACCGGCCGGCCCGCCTGGGCGATCGCCGCGTCGAGCTCAGCCACGCTGCTGATCTTTTGGAACTTCAGGGCGCCTGCCGGCTCAGCACCAAGGCTTTGCGCCTCGACGCGACCCAAGCCGGCCAAAGGCTTGAGCGGGTCGGTGCCGCCAGCCGCAGCGCCCACCAGTTGCAGTAATCCAAAAACAAGCGACACCACCGCGGCCGTCTTACGCAACCAGGTGCGCGGACGATGAATGGCATGGGCCGGCTGGAACAGACCCAGCATGGCCGCCGTACCGATCAACAAGGCACCCCACAAAGCCTGCGTCACACCAGCTGGCAGCACCGGTTGCACCGTCCACAAAGCCACCGCCAACAGCAGCATGCCGAAGAAATGCTTGACCCCGTCCATCCAGGCACCGGCACGTGGCAAAAGGCTGCCAGCGGAGGCGCCAAGCAGCAGCAAAGGGACACTCATGCCACAGGCCAGTGCAAACAGCGCGCTTCCACCCAACATGACATCACGGGTTTGACTCAGGTACAGCAAAGCACCAGCCAAGGGCGCCGCCACACAGGGACTGACGATCAGGGCGGACACACCACCCATGACAAAAACACCGAGGAAGCGGCCTGCTGGCAGACGCTGTGAGGCCTGCGATAGACCGCCCGTCAGTCCGCTGGGCAGTTGCAACTCATACGCGCCAAACATCGACAAGGAGAACAGCACCAATGCCACGGCGAATGCCGCCAAGACCCAGGGCTTTTGTAATGTGGCCGCCAAGCCCTCACCGGCAAGACCGGCCGCGACGCCCAAGGCGGTATAGATCAAGGCCATGCCCAGGGAGTAGCTCATGGCCAAGGCGAGACCGCGGCTACGGCTGGCTTTGCCTGCACCCGCTGTGCCCACGATGATGGACGACAAGATCGGCAGCATCGGCAAGACGCAGGGTGTCAGCGACAACAGCAGCCCGGCAACGAAGAACACGCCCACCACGGTCCAGAAACGACCCGACTGCAGGGCCGCATCCAAACGCCCCATCTCAGTGGCTGGGGCCGCGCTCACTGCGCCGGGAGCGGGCTTCGAGGACGACGCCTCCGCTCCTGCAGCAATACCCTGCGTCGCGCTGCCCGGCTCGATCGATTCAGCCCGCTTGACACTGCCGTCGCCACCAAAGCCCGCCAGGTTCACCTCGTACACCGCCGTCATGGGCGGATAGCAAAGTCCCTTGTCTGCACAGCCTTGACCTGTGATCGACAAATTGAACTTAGCCGCCGCCTGGCTGACCGTGACCGGCACGTTCAAGCCATCGCGGTAGACCTCAACCGTCTTCTGAAAGGTCTCGTCAAACTTGGTTTTCCCAGCAGGGATGTCAATGGCCCCTAGCGTAGCGCCAACCGCCTCCAGCTTGAACTGCTCGCGGTACATATAGTAGCCAGGCGCAATCTCATAGTTGATGGCCAGCTTGTCACCGCCAATGGCTTTGACGGTAAGCTTGAATGCTTGTTCGGGCTCCAGGAAATCATCGGCACGTGCCAGCCCCGGCAGGAGCGACAAAGAAAACAGGGCCAGTAGCGCGAGCGCCTTGAACTTGAGAAGTCGAGTCATGGAAATTGGAACTCACGAGAAGGCAAGCCCTGAGTGGCGTGCGGGTCGCCAGCTTATACGCATTCACAGCGCTAAGCTTGGAAGCCCAGTCCTTACTGGCTGCACCGCGAGATCAGTACGCGAACAATAGACAAAAAAAAGGCCAGCAATTAGCCGGCCTTTCAATTCAGTTGCCAAGCTTACGCACCCGAAGGGCAGCAAGCTCGGTAACCGTTAATTTATTCGACGGCTTCGCCAGCGGTCTCGCCTTCAGCGCGATCCACCAGTTCAACATAGGCCATCGGTGCATTGTCGCCAACGCGGAAACCCATCTTCAAGATGCGGGTGTAGCCGCCCGGGCGCGCGGCAAAACGCGGGCCCAGTTCGTTGAACAACTTGGTGACCATGTCGCGGTCACGCAGGCGGTCGAATGCCAGGCGGCGGTTAGCCAGCGTGGGCACCTTGGCCAAAGTGATCAAAGGCTCGACAACGCGACGCAGTTCCTTGGCCTTCGGGACCGTGGTCTTGATGGCTTCGTGTTGCAGCAGCGAGTTGCACATATTGCGCAACATTGCCTTGCGGTGTTCGCTGGTACGGTTGAGCTTACGGAGGCCGTTACGGTGACGCATGGTGCTATTCCTTTCTAGATTAATCCCAGCAGCCGTATCAGGTACTGCCCGGGGGCACCGGGTGGCAGTCTGCCACCCTCTTTCAAAAACTAATTAACGCTTGTCCAGACCTTGCGGGGGCCAGTTCTCCAGGCGAGCGCCCAGAGTCAAGCCACGCGAAGCCAGAACTTCCTTGATTTCGTTGAGCGACTTGCGACCCAGATTCGGGGTCTTCAGCAACTCGGTCTCGGTGCGCTGGATCAGATCGCCGATATAGTAGATGTTCTCTGCCTTCAGGCAGTTGGCCGAACGAACGGTCAACTCGAGCTCATCCACCGGGCGCAGCAGGATCGGATCGAAGCTGCTGGAACGCTGGGCCGGCTGGTCGAAGATATCGCCCACGTCCGTGCCTTGCAGCTGTGCGAACACAGCCAGTTGTTCGACCAGGATCTTGGCCGACGCACGGATCGCTTCCTCAGGCGAAATAGCGCCGTTGGTTTCGATTTCCATGACCAGCTTGTCCAGATCGGTACGCTGCTCAACGCGGGCGTTCTCAACGGCGTAGCTCACGCGACGCACGGGCGAGAAGGACGCATCCAGAACGATACGGCCAATCGACTTGGTCGGCTCGTCACCGTAGCGGCGCATCGTGCCGGGCACATAGCCACGGCCCTTTTCAACCTTGATTTGCATATCCAACTTGCCGCCTTGCGACAGATGGGCGATGACGTGCTCAGGGTTGATGATCTCGACGTCATGCGGCGTCTGGATGTCGGCAGCCGTCACCGGGCCTTCACCTTCCTTGCGCAGGACCAGGGTCACTTCTTCACGGTTGTGCAGACGGAACACCACGCCCTTGAGGTTCAGCATGATGTGAACCACATCCTCTTGCACGCCGTCGATTGCCGAGTACTCGTGCAAGACGCCAGCAATGGTCACTTCCGTCGGCGCATAACCCACCATCGAAGACAGCAGCACGCGACGCAGGGCGTTGCCCAGCGTGTGGCCATAGCCGCGTTCGAACGGTTCCAGCGTTACCTTCGCGCGATGACCGCCGAGGGGTTCCACATTGATGGATTTGGGCTTGAGCAGATTTGTTTGCATGAGGTCTTTCTTTCAATACCCTCGGTTCGTTACACCGATAAGGCTGAGGGACCAACCGGGCAGAGCCACAGATAGGCCTAGCCCAGACGAGGGAACGCCGACAGGGCCCGCTAACTTTTTAGTCAAAGGGCACCGCCGGCAACAGCGAAACGATTAACGCGAGTACAACTCAACGATCAGCGATTCGTTGATCTCAGCGCCGAACTCATCACGGTCAGGCGCCTTCTTGAACACACCTTCCAGCTTGGTGGCGTCAACCGTCACCCAGGCCGGCAGGCCGATCGACTCAGCCAACTTCAGCGCGTCGATGATACGCAGCTGCTTCTTGGCCTTTTCGCGCACGGCGACGATGTCACCGGCCTTAACCAAGTAAGAAGCGATGTTGACGACTTCACCGTTCACGGTGATGCCCTTGTGCGACACGAGCTGGCGTGCTTCAGCGCGGGTCGAACCGAAACCCATGCGATAGACGACATTGTCCAGACGCGATTCCAGCAGAGCCAGCAGGTTGGTGCCGGTCGAGCCCTTACGGCGCTCGGCTTCAGCGAAGTAGCGGCGGAACTGACGCTCCAAAACGCCGTACATACGCTTGACCTTCTGCTTTTCACGCAGTTGCAGACCGAAGTCCGACGTACGCTGGCCAGAAGTGCGGCCGTGTTGGCCAGGCTTGCTGTCAAATTTAGCCTTGTCGCTGATCGGGCGGCGAGCGCTCTTCAGGAACAGGTCGGTGCCTTCGCGGCGGGAAAGTTTGGCCTTGGGGCCGAGATAACGTGCCACTTTGCGTGTCCTTATTCAATCTGACGTACGGCCGAATGCTTTGAAGCAAGCAGCTCGCACGCGAGTCTGGCCAGTGTTTTTTTACGACTCAGACGGTGGTCTTACAAACTTCGGCGCACAAACTGCGCCCGCAAGTTCAACGAAACAGCCGGCGCGGCACTTGCGTGCCCGCCGGCGCGGGAAAAACGTCGATTATGGCATCTTCCGCATCAAAAGGGAAAGCCCTTAGATACGACGACGCTTTTGCGGACGGCAGCCGTTGTGCGGCACTGGCGTCACGTCAGAGATCGAGTTGATCCGGATGCCCAGGGCGCCCAATGCGCGCACCGAGGACTCACGGCCAGGACCTGGGCCCTTGATCTTGACATCCAAATTCTTGATGCCTTGATCTTGAGCTGCACGACCTGCCACTTCAGCAGCGACTTGAGCTGCGAAAGGCGTCGACTTGCGCGAGCCCTTGAAGCCTTGTCCGCCACTGGAAGCCCAGGACAGTGCGCCGCCTTGGCGGTCAGTGATCGTGATGATCGTGTTATTGAACGACGCGTGAACGTGTGCAATGCCATCGGCGACGTTCTTGCGAACCTTCTTGCGAACGCGCTGCGCAGCCGAGTTATTGGGTGCTTTTGCCATCTTGACCTTCTTTCAATGCTTAGCGCAGATCACTTCTTGCCCGTAGCGGCCGACTTACGCGGGCCTTTACGAGTGCGAGCGTTCGTGCGGGTGCGCTGACCGCGCATCGGCAGACCGCGACGATGACGGAAACCACGGTAGCAACCGAGGTCCATCAAACGCTTGATGTTGATCGACATCTCGCGGCGCAGATCGCCCTCGATGGTCATGCGGCCCACTTCGTCACGGATCTTTTCCAGATCAGCGTCGGTGAGGTCCTTGACCTTCTTGTCGAACGGAATCGCGCAAGTTGTGCAGATCTTCTGGGCGGTCGTACGGCCAATGCCGTAGATCGAAGTCAGACCGATCTCAGTGTGCTTGTGCGGTGGAATATTAATACCAGCAATACGTGCCATTTGCGTCCTCTAATTCGCTCGTTAATGCAGCAATCAGCCCTGACGCTGTTTGTGGCGCGGATCTGTACAGATCACACGCACCACACCCTTGCGACGGATGACTTTGCAATTGCGGCACATCGGCTTGACGGATGCCGAAACTTTCATAGTCTGCTCCTTGACCTTCTCAAAAGCGCTCTCAGCGCGGAACCCGGGGAATTAAAAAGCTCACTTCGCCCGGAACACGATGCGAGCACGACTCAAGTCGTACGGGGTTAGTTCAACGGTGACCTTATCACCTGGCAAGATACGAATGTAATGCATACGCATCTTGCCCGAGATGTGGCCGAGAACGACATGCCCGTTCTCCAGCTTCACACGAAACGTAGCATTTGGAAGATTCTCAAGAATCTCGCCTTGCATCTGAATGACGTCGTCTTTCGCCATGCCTTCGTTTCTGTTCTGATGGATCTTGGTTAAACGTTGACTCAGCTTTTCAGCTGGCCTTGAAATTCGACTTCTTCAACAGCGATTCGTACTGCTGACTCATCACGTATGACTGCACTTGCGCCCAGAAGTCCATGGTGACCACAACAATGATCAACAGGGATGTGCCACCGAAATAGAAGGGCACGTTGTACTTCAAGGTCAAGAACTCAGGCAACAAGCACACACCGGTGATGTAGATGGCACCAGCCAGAGTCAGACGGGACAAAATCTTGTCAATATGTTTCGCAGTTTGCTCACCTGGGCGAATGCCCGGGATGAACGCGCCACTCTTCTTCAGGTTGTCTGCTGTCTCACGGCTGTTAAACACCAGAGCCGTGTAGAAGAAACAGAAGAACACGATGGCCGAGGCATACAGCAGCACGTAAATCGGCTGACCTGGATGCAGCATATCCGCTATGTTCTTCAACCAGCGCATGCTGTCACCGGTTGCAAACCAACTCACCATGGTGGTCGGCAGCAGGATGATAGACGACGCGAAGATCGGCGGAATCACGCCCGACATATTGAGCTTGAGAGGCAGATGCGAACTCTGGCCGCCGTAGACCTTATTGCCCACTTGGCGCTTGGCATAATTCACCAAGATCTTGCGCTGACCGCGCTCGACAAACACCACCAAGTACGTCACTGCGACCACAACGGCCACGATGAACAAAGAGGACACAGGACCCATGGCACCGGTTTGCACCAGCCCCAACAAACCACCGATGGCACCAGGCAGACCTGCAGCGATACCGCCGAAGATCAGGATCGAAATCCCGTTGCCCAAGCCACGCTCGGTAATCTGCTCACCCAACCACATCAGGAACATGGTGCCTGCCACCAAGCTGGAAACTGCCGTGAGGCGGAAACCAAAACCGGGGCTGATCACCAGGCCAGCCGAACTTTCCAGCGCCAGAGCAATGCTCAAGGACTGAAAAATCGCCAGGCCCAAAGTGCCATAACGCGTGTACTGCGTGATCTTGCGGCGCCCTGCTTCGCCTTCCTTCTTCAGCGCTTCCAACGCCGGCACCACATAAGTCATCAACTGGATGACGATGGAAGCCGAGATGTAGGGCGTAATGCCCAGCGCGAAGACGGTAAAGCGCGACAGCGCACCGCCCGAAAACATATTGAACAGGGAAAGGATGCCACCCTCCTGACCCTTGAAGAACTGCTTCAGCTGACCTGGATCGATACCGGGCACGGGGATATGCGCCCCGATTCGGTAGACCACCAGTGCCAGCAATAGAAACACAAGCCGACGACGCAAGTCGCCGAACTTGCCGCTCTTGGCCAGTTGGTTTGCGTTGGTAGCCACAGTTCCCTTGCCGTTCTATTTAGGCAACCGAGCCGCCAGCGGCTTCAATCGCAGCCTTAGCACCGACCGTTGCAGCCACGCCCTTGAGCGTAACTTTGCGGCTGATGGCGCCAGACAGAATGACCTTAGCATTGCGAGCCAGTTCAGGCACCAAGCCAACAGCCTTCAGCGTCAGCAGGTCGATCTCTTCGGCAACCAGGTTTTGCAGGTCGTCGAGGTTGATCTCAGCATTGAACTTCAGCGTGGTCGACTTGAAGCCGCGCTTAGGCAGGCGACGCTGCAAAGGCATTTGACCGCCTTCGAAGCCCACCTTGTGGTAACCACCAGCACGCGACTTTTGACCCTTGTGGCCGCGGCCGCAAGTTTTGCCCAAGCCCGAACCGATGCCACGGCCCACACGGCGCTTCGAGTGCTTAGCACCAGACGCGGGTTGAATCGTATTGAGTTGCATCTTCTTGTCCTCTAATCGTGATGGTGCTTAGAGCACCTGCACGAGGTAGGCGATCTTGTTGATCATGCCGCGAACCGCAGGCGTATCTTCCAGCACCTTGGTGCTGTTGAGCTTGCGCAAGCCGAGGCCAACCACGGTAGCACGGTGCGAAGCACGTGTGCCGATGGGGCTGCGAACCAGCTTGACGGTCAGAGTTTTCTTGTCAGACATATGTGACTCCAGTGCTGCGATCAGCCGAGAATTTCTTCGACCGACTTGCCGCGCTTGGCAGCAATTTGCGTTGCCGTCGTGGAGCGCTTCAGAGCGTCCAAGGTGGCACGCACCAGGTTGTAAGGGTTGGTCGAACCGTGGCTCTTGGTCACGATGTCGGTCACGCCCATCACTTCGAAGACTGCGCGCATCGGGCCGCCAGCAATAACGCCGGTACCGGGCTGTGCAGGCACCATCATCACGTGCGAAGCGCCATGCTCGCCCACCACATTGTGGTGAATCGAACCGTTGCGCAGATCGACCTTGATCATGTTGCGGCGAGCGGATTCCATGGCCTTTTGCACGGCGACGGGAACTTCCTTCGCCTTGCCTTTGCCCATGCCGATACGACCTGCGCCATCACCGACCACCGTCAGAGCCGCGAAAGACAGCGTACGGCCGCCCTTCACAACTTTGGTGACGCGGTTGATCGCGATCATCTTTTCCTTCAGGCCGTCGTCATTGCCTTCGGTCTGAACGCGGGGTTGAAACTTTGCCATTTCGAATTCCTTTGTGCGTCAGAACTGCAGACCGGCTTCGCGGGCTGCTTCGGCCAGGGCCTTGATCCGGCCGTGGTAGGCAAAGCCTGCGCGGTCGAAAGCAACCTTCTCGACGCCAGCGGCCTTGGCCTTCTCGGCGATACGCTTGCCAATCAGTGTCGCGGCAGCGACGTTGCCGCCCTTGCCATTGCCACCGAGTTGTTCGCGAACTGCCTTCTCGGCGGTCGAAGCGCTTGCCAGCACACGGGTGCCGTCGTCGGAAATGACGCTGGCGTAGATGTGCAGATTCGAGCGGAACACCGTCAAGCGCACAACGCGCTGGTTGGCGATGCGAGCACGGGTCTGACGCGAGCGACGGATGCGCTGTTCTTTTTTGGTCAACATTGCGCTGCTCCTTACTTCTTCTTGGTCTCTTTGAGAGAGACCTTTTCGTCAGAATAGCGGATGCCCTTGCCCTTGTAGGGCTCTGGCGGACGGAAGGCGCGCACTTCGGCGGCGATCTGACCGACCACTTGAGCGTCCGAGCCCTTGATCAGGATTTCGGTCTGGGTCGGGCACTCAACCTTGATGCCAGCCGGCATGTCTTTCACCACAGGGTGAGAGAAGCCGATTTGCAGGTTGAGCTTCTGACCTTGAGCCTGGGCACGGAAGCCCACGCCGACCAAGTTCAGCTTGCGCTCGAAGCCCTTGCTAACGCCAGTGACCATATTGGCCACCAAGGCGCGCACGGTGCCACTCATGGCGCCAGCAGCAGTCGAGTCGTCCGTCGGGGCGAAGCTCAGCTTGCCGCCTTCGCTCTTGACCGACACCAGGCTGTTGATCGGACGCACCAGCGTACCGAGCGAGCCCTTGACGCTGATTGATTCAGCAGTAACGGTAACGTCCACACCTTGCGGGATGGCGACCGGCATTTTTCCAACGCGGGACATTGTTATATCTCCTTGCGCTTAGGCGACGTAGCAGAGCACTTCGCCGCCGATACCGGCTTGACGTGCTTTGCGGTCAGTCATCACACCTTGCGGAGTGGTGACAATCGCCACACCCAGGCCATTCATGACCTGAGGAATGTCGTGGCGGCCCTTGTAGATGCGCAGGCCGGGACGGCTCACGCGCTCAATGCGCTCGATCACGGGCTTACCGCCGTAATACTTCAGCGAAATCTCCAACTCAGGGCGGGCGGCTTCGCCACGCACCGCGAAACTGTCGATATAGCCTTCGTCCTTCAGGACTTTGGCGATCGCCACTTTCAACTTCGAGGACGGCATCACGACGCTGACCTTCTCAACGCTCTGGGCGTTGCGAATACGAGTCAGCATGTCGGCGATAGGATCACTCATGCTCATTTGCGATTTCTCCTAATCGTGCCGATTACCAGCTAGCCTTGACGACACCAGGGATGTCGCCTTTGAAGGCCAGCTCGCGAATCTTGTTACGGCCCAAGCCGAACTTGCGGAAAGTACCGCGGGGACGTCCTGTCAACGCGCAGCGGTTACGCTGGCGAGTGGGGTAGGCGTTGCGGGGCAGCTTCTGCAGCTCAAGACGAGCAACGTAACGCTCTTCGTCGGACTTCTTGGCATCGTTAGCGATGCCCTTCAGTTCGGCGTATTTCTTTGCATACTTGGCCACAAGCGCGTCGCGCTTGAGTTCACGTTGCTTAAGGGATGTTTTTGCCACGAGTCACCTCAGTTCTTGAACGGGAACTTGAATGCAGCCAGCAAGGCCTTGCACTCGTCGTCCGTCTTGGCGGAAGTGGTGATGCTGATGTTCAGCCCACGCAGCGCATCCACCTTGTCGTAGTCGATCTCAGGGAAGATGATCTGTTCTTTGACGCCGATGTTGTAGTTACCACGGCCATCAAACGAACGACCCGAGATACCACGGAAGTCACGCACACGCGGCAGAGCGATGGTGACAAAGCGGTCAAGGAACTCATACATCTGCACACCGCGCAGAGTCACCATGCAGCCGATAGGCACGCTGTCACGAATCTTGAAGCCGGCAATCGCCTTCTTCGACTTCGTCACAACAGGCTTCTGACCTGCAATCTTGGTCAAATCATTGACCGCGTGATCCATGACCTTCTTGTCGGCGACTGCTTCACTGACACCCATGTTCAGGGTGATCTTGGTGATGCGAGGCACTTCCATGACCGAGGTGTAGCCAAACTTCTCGGTGAGGCCAGGCACAACTTTTTCGCGATAAAACGCTTGCAAACGAGCCATGTCTAACCCCTTAAGCCTTGATCTCTTCGCCGGTCGACTTGTAAACGCGCACCTTCTTGCCATCGGCGAGGGACTTGATGCCCACGCGATCGGCCTTGCCGGATGCAGCGTTAAAAATCGCCACGTTGGATTGATGAATAGGCATTGTTTTGTCGACGACGCCGCCAGTCGTACCCTTCATGGGGTTCGGCTTGACGTGCTTCTTGACGACGTTGATACCTTCCACAACGATGTGGTCGGCATCAATGCGTTGCGCAACTGCGCCCCGCTTGCCCTTGTCGCGACCGGTCAAAACAATGACTTGGTCGCCTGTACGAATCTTGTTCATGGCTTACCTTTGACTGTGACCGAGCTCAGAGAACCTCTGGCGCCAGCGACACGATCTTCATGAAGCGCTCGGTACGCAGTTCACGCGTCACGGGGCCGAAGATACGGGTGCCGATCGGCTCCAGCTTGGCATTCAGCAGCACGGCGGCATTGCCGTCGAACTTCACCAGCGAGCCGTCTTGACGACGGACACCCTTGGCGGTACGAACGACCACAGCGCTGTAGACCTCACCCTTTTTCACTCGGGCACGAGGAGCAGCTTCTTTGATGCTGACCTTGATAATGTCGCCAATGCCTGCGTACCGACGCTTGGAACCACCAAGCACCTTGATACACATGACGGACTTGGCGCCAGTGTTGTCCGCGACGTCGAGTCGCGATTGCATTTGAATCATGTTATCCCCAACTTTTCTTAAATTCCCCGCCACCCAGGATCATCCCAGCGCAACAGAGTCATCAAGCAGTCTTGGGCCCGTTGACCAAACTCAAAACCTTGCTCACGTCAGTGAGAGTCTTGCGCTCAGCAGTTGAGGGCGGATCCGAGGCCAGAGCACACCACCGGATGTGTCTTGCGTTCGGCGAAGCTTTAGATTGTGCACTGAACGCACCCGGTGCGTCAAGCACTTTCTCAAAAGAAATTAAGGCGCAGCGCAGAAAAGAGCTCTGCCTCGCGCCTAGTCAATCAGTTTGCCTTGGCTTGGGCCAGCATGGTGGCCGCATCGCTCACTTCAAACTTGCCGGGTCCTTCGATGTTGAGCGTCTTGACCTGGCCATTGACCAGCAACATCGAATAACGCTGCGAGCGCAAGCCCATGCCATGCGCGCCCAACTCCAAAGTCAGGCCCGTGGCCTTGGTGAAGTCGGCATTGCCGTCGGCCATCATGCGGATGACGCCATTCGTCTTCTGGTCGCGCGCCCATGCGCCCATCACGAATGCGTCATTGACGGAAACACACCAGATCTCGTCAACGCCAGCAGCCTTCAGCGCCTCAGCCTGCTCTTTGTAGCCCGGCACATGCTGAGCCGAGCAAGTGGGCGTGAAAGCGCCTGGCAGCGCGAACACAGCAATCTTCTTGCCGGCAGTAGCTGCAGCAATATCGACGGCGTTTGGGCCCAGCGAGCAGCCCTCGCCTGCGACTTCAATGAATTCTTGCAGTTTGCCCGCGGGCACTTGATCGCCAATCTTCAACATAGCATCTCCTTGTTTGGTCAGTGAGGCATCGCTGAACTTTCGCGACGCCAATAAAAAAACGGTCGGCCGCTAGTATTCCAGCGTTCCGACCGTTTCATGCTTTATGCGGCACAAGACCACACAAAGCAAACGTCTTCAATCAACGAGAGATTAGACGGCTTGAGCCTTCTCAACCAAGCGGGTCACAACCCAGCTCTTGGTCTTGGACAGCGGACGGCCTTCGGCGATCTCGACCACATCACCCATCTTGTACTCGCCATTTTCATCATGGGCGTGGTACTTGCGGGAGAGGGCCACGATCTTGCCGTAGAGCTCGTGCTTGGCACGACGCTCGACCAGCACGGTCACGGTCTTGGAGCGCTTGTCGCTGACCACACGGCCCACCAGGGTACGTGTGTTCGTAGTTGCTTGAGCTTGCGTCATTTCGCGGCTCCCTTCTTCTTCTCGTTCAAGATGGTCTTGACGCGAGCGATGTCACGGCGCGTGTTGCCCAAAACAGTGTGATTGCTCAACTGTTGTGTGGCTTTTTGCATGCGCAGGCCGAAATGGGCCTTGAGCAGATCGGTCACTTCCTTTTCCAAGGCAGCGACGTCTTTGCCACGCAGTTCAGATGCTTTCATGGTGTTCTCCGCTTCAGGTGCCGACCTGGCGCGTCACGAAGGTGCAACTCAGGGGCAGCTTTGCAGCTGCCAGAGTGAACGCTTCGCGAGCCAGGGCTTCCGGCACACCGTTGATCTCGTAGAGCACCTTGCCAGGCTGAATCTCAGCGACATAGTACTCTGGGTTGCCCTTACCGTTACCCATACGGACTTCGGCAGGCTTCTGGGAGATCGGCTTGTCGGGGAAGATGCGGATGAAGATACGACCACCGCGCTTGATATGGCGCGAGATAGCACGACGTGCAGCTTCGATCTGACGAGCCGTCAAACGGCCGCGCTCGGTTGCCTTCAGGCCGAAATCGCCAAAAGACACCGCAGCACCACGGGTAGCAACACCCGTGTTACGACCCTTTTGCTCCTTGCGATATTTGCGACGAGCTGGTTGCAGCATTGTTATTCTCCTTTGGCTTCGCCAGCCACCGGTGCGGCCTTGCGGACCACACGCTTGGCAGCGGGCTGAGCAGCGTCACCGGCCGGCTTGTCACCGTCGGCGCGCGGGCCACGGTCACCACCGGGACGGCCACGGCCACTCGGTGCGCCAGGACGGGTATTGCGACGTGGGCGACGATCGTCTTCACCAGCTTCGCTCTTGATCACGGGGGCATCGCCATTGGCGAGGCGATCACCGCGATAGACCCAGACCTTGACACCGATGATGCCGTAGGTCGTGCTAGCTTCAGAGAAACCGTAGTCAATGTCAGCCTTCAGGGTGTGCAGCGGCACACGGCCTTCACGGTACCACTCGCAACGAGCGATTTCGATACCGTTCAGACGGCCCGACGACATGATCTTGATGCCCTGAGCGCCCAAACGCATTGCGTTCTGCATCGCACGCTTCATGGCGCGACGGAACATGATGCGCTTTTCCAGCTGCTGGGTGATCGAGTCAGCGATCAGTTGAGCATCGATTTCAGGCTTGCGCACTTCTTCGATGTTCACTGCCACTGGCACGCCCAGACGCTTGGTCAGCTCGGCCTTCAGGTTTTCGATGTCTTCGCCCTTCTTGCCGATCACCACGCCCGGACGAGCCGAGTAAATGGTGATACGTGCGTTCTTGGCAGGACGCTCGATCAGAATGCGCGACACAGCGGCATTCTTCAGCTTGGTCTTCAGGTATTCGCGAACTTGCAGATCTTCGGCCAGCATGGTGGCGAAGTTCTTGTTCGACGCGTACCAACGCGAAGCCCAATTACGGGTGACTGGCAGGCGAAAGCCAACCGGATGGATTTTTTGTCCCATAGTCTTCCTTCAGCCTTCAGTTGCCGACCGACACGAAGATGTGGCAAGTGGGCTTGCTGATGCGGTTGCCACGGCCTTTGGCGCGGGCAGAGAAACGCTTCAGAGTTGCACCTTGTTCCACATAGATCGTGGTGACCTTGAGCTCATCAATATCAGCGCCGTCGTTGTGCTCGGCGTTGGCGATGGCGCTTTCCAGCGCCTTCTTGATGATGACTGCAGCCTTCTTCTGGGTGAATTCCAGGATGTTCAGCGCGTGGTCCACCTTCTTACCGCGGATCAGGTCAGCCACCAGGCGGCCCTTATCACACGACAGGCGAACACCGCGAACGATTGCTTTGGTTTCCATCGTTGGCATCCTTATTTCTTCCCGGCCTTCTTGTCGGCGGGGTGGCCTTTGAAGGTGCGGGTCAGCGCGAATTCGCCCAGCTTGTGGCCGACCATCTGGTCCGACACATAAACTGGCACGTGTTGCTTGCCGTTGTGCACAGCGATCGTCAGTCCGATGAATTCGGGCAGGATCGTCGAGCGACGCGACCAAGTCTTGATAGGCTTTTTGTCCTTGTTGGCAACCGCCTTCTCGACCTTAGCCAAGAGGTGATGGTCAATGAAGGGGCCCTTCTTGAGTGAACGAGTCATGGCCTACCCTTTACTTCTTGCGACGCGAAACGATGAACGTCTGCGTACGCTTGTTGTTACGAGTGCGGTAGCCCTTCGTGAGGGTGTTCCACGGCGACACGGGCGCTTGGCCTTCGCCGGTACGACCTTCACCACCACCGTGCGGGTGATCCACCGGGTTCATGGCAGTACCACGAACGGTCGGACGGATGCCCTTCCAACGGATGGCACCGGCCTTGCCATACTGGCGCAGCTGATGTTCTTCGTTAGACACTTCACCAATAGTGGCGCGGCAGTCGATGTGGATGCGACGGACTTCGCCCGAACGCAAACGCAGCTGAGCGTAAACACCTTCACGCGCCATCAACACCACCGAAACGCCGGCCGAACGGGCGATTTGAGCACCCTTGCCTGGCAGCATTTCGACGCAGTGGATTGTGGAACCCACCGGGATGTTGCGGATCGGCAGGGTGTTACCGGCCTTGATCGGGGCTTCCGCGCCGCTCAAGATGGTTGCACCGACTTCCAGACCGCGAGGAGCGATGATGTAGCTACGCTCACCGTCGGCATAGCACACCAGAGCGATGTGGGCCGTACGGTTCGGGTCGTACTCAATCGTCTCAACCTTGGCCGGAATTCCGTCCTTGTTGCGCTTGAAGTCGACCACGCGGTAGTGGTGCTTATGACCACCGCCCTTGTGGCGAATCGTGATGTGACCGTTGTTGTTACGGCCAGAATTCTGGATTTGCGGCTCAAGCAAAGCTGCATGGGGCGCGCCCTTGTGCAGATGCTTGTGCACGACCTTCACAACGGCACGGCGGCCGGGTGAGGTTGGCTTGACTTTAACGACGGCCATTACGCAGCCTCCCCGGAGAAGTTGAGCTCTTGGCCCGGCTTCAGCGACACGTACGCCTTCTTGACGTGGTCGCGTCGACCGATGGAGCGGCCAAACTTCTTGACCTTGCCCTTGACCTGAACAACGTTCACAGCCGCAACCTCGACCTTGAACATCAGTTCAACAGCGGCCTTGATTTCGGGCTTGGTGGCGTCACGCAAGACCTTGAACAACACTTGGTTGTGCTTCTCAGCAACCGCCGTAGCCTTTTCAGACACGATGGGCGCCAACAGCACCGAGGCCAACCGGCCTTCAGAATAAGTTTTCACAGCGCTCATGCCAGCATCTCCTGGAGTTGCTCCATTGCGGCCTTAGTCACCAACACCTTCTTGTAGAAGACGAGCGACAGCGGGTCAGCGTAACGGGGCTCACAAACCAGCACATTGGCCAGATTGCGCGAAGCGAGCAACAGGTTGTCGTCCACTTGGTCGGCAATCAGCATCACCGATTCCAGGCCCATGGCCTTGAACTTGGCGGCCAACAGCTTGGTCTTGGGGGCTTCGAGGGAAATCGAATCCACCACGGCCAGGCGACCTTCACGAGCCAGCTGCGACAAGATGGCGGCCATACCGGCCCGGTACATCTTCTTGTTCAGCTTGTGCGTGAAGTTTTCGTCGGGCATGTTCGGGAAAATCCGACCACCGCCACGCCACAGAGGCGAGGAGGTCATACCAGCACGCGCGCGGCCAGTTCCCTTTTGACGGAACGGCTTCTTGGTCGAGTGCTTGACTTGTTCGCGGTCCTTCTGGGCGCGGGTACCTTGGCGAGCGTTGGCCTGGAAGGCCACGACCACCTGGTGCACCAGGGCTTCGTTGTAATCGCGAGCAAACAGCGTGTCAGGAGCGTCCACCTTGGCAGTGGCCTGACCTTGCTCATTCAGGAGCTCGAGCTGCATCAGTTGGCTCCCTTCTTGACCTTGACCTTGACGGCAGGGCGCACGACCACGTGGCCGTTTTTGGCGCCCGGAACGGCACCGCGGACCAGCAGCAATTGACGAGCTTCGTCAACGCGCACGATGTCCAGGTTTTGCACGCTCACGGTCACATCACCCAGGTGGCCCGACATCTTCTTGCCAGGGAACACACGACCGGGATCCTGGGCCATCGAGATGGAGCCAGGAACATTGTGCGAACGGCTGTTACCGTGGGACGCACGCTGCGAATGGAAGTTGTGACGCTTGATGGTGCCTTCAAAGCCCTTACCGATGGAAGTGCCCTGCACGTCCACCAGCTGACCCGCTGCGAACAGCGAGACCGGCACTTGCGCGCCCAGCTTGTACTCAGCAGCGACTTCAGCAGCAACGCGGAATTCGCTCATCACACGACCGGCTTCAACACCCGCCTTGGCGAGGTGACCGGCTTCCGGCTTGGTCACGCGCGAAGCTTTGCGCGAACCGAACACCACCTGAATGGCGGTGTAGCCGTCGTTTTCTACGGTCTTGATCTGGGACACGCGGTTATCGGACACATCCAACACCGTCACAGGCACGGCATCGCCGTCGTCCGTGAAGATGCGCATCATGCCCACCTTGCGGCCCAGCAATCCGAGACGATTGCTTAGACTCATGGTTTTCTCCAGCCCCACAGGTTAACCCTGGAAGCCATTTACAAACACCCGACAACGATTGGCCGGGGCGACCTCGACACCGATTAACCAACAAGGACCTAAATCCTCGCCAATTACCGGTGCGAAAAATCCCGCGCAGGAGATTCCAACGCGGGAAAGCTTGCGAGTATAGCGTGCGGGCCTTGTTTCAGGCAAGCACTACTTGCAAAGCGCCATAAAAAAGGGCAGCCGAGGCCGCCCTTATTCATCTGCAACCCGAGAGGCCCGGGTCAGCAAACTTTTACTGCAACTTGATTTCGACGTCCACGCCAGCCGGCAGGTCGAGCTTCATCAAGGCATCAACCGTCTTGTCGGTCGGGTCCACGATGTCCATCAGACGCTGGTGAGTGCGGATTTCGAACTGGTCGCGCGAAGTCTTGTTGACGTGCGGCGAACGCAGGATGTCGAAACGCTGCATGCGTGTCGGCAGGGGCACGGGGCCCTTGACGATGGCGCCAGTGCGCTTAGCCGTCTCAACGATTTCGGCAGCCGATTGGTCGATCAGCTTGTAGTCAAACGCCTTCAGGCGAATGCGGATCTTTTGCTTTTGCATGACGATTCCTTCAAAGAACGAGCGACCGAAGTCGCGATGGTGGTGAAGCCCGGGGGCCGCTTTAAACAGCTCCCGGGACGATCACGCAAAAGACTTAGGCCAGGATGGTGGCAACCACGCCCGAACCCACGGTACGGCCACCTTCGCGGATAGCGAAGCGCAGACCGGTTTCCATGGCGATCGGAGCGATCAGCTTCACGGTGATGCCGACGTTGTCGCCAGGCATGACCATTTCCTTGTCTGCGGGCAGCTCAACAGCGCCAGTCACGTCAGTCGTACGGAAGTAGAACTGGGGACGGTAGTTGTTGAAGAAAGGCGTGTGACGGCCGCCTTCTTCCTTGCTCAGAACATAGATCTCAGCAGTGAAGTGGGTGTGCGGCTTGATCGAGCCGGGCTTGGCCAGAACTTGGCCGCGCTCGACGTCTTCACGCTTGGTGCCGCGCAGCAAGATGCCGACGTTGTCGCC
>NZ_JBCARA010000024.1:0-17245 GCF_038419725.1 Roseateles sp. PN1
ACCGGTCTGCGCTTCGCTATCCGCGAAGGTGGCCGTACCGTGGGTTCGGGCGTGGTTGCCACCATCCTGGCCTAAGTACTGAATTAAGCATTAAGCGCCACAGGGGCGTAGCTCAATTGGCAGAGCGTCGGTCTCCAAAACCGAAGGTCGGGGGTTCGAGACCCTCCGCCCCTGCCAGCCCCCATTGATCACGGGTGCTGGGTTGTTGGTCCAAGCATCGGCCCGCGGGATTTGATCCCGGCGGGCTTTGCTGCTGATGGCTGCCTTGTTTTTCTGATTTGAGTTCGCGTTGATTTCAGGGCGAATATGCGTGTGAATGTCGGTGCCTTTTGGCTCGGCATGGAGTGAATCAATCAATGTCCAATCCTCAAGTTGAAACAGTGACGACCAGCGCCGACAAGGTGAAGCTGGGCGGCGCCGTGTTGTTGTTGGCTGCTGCCTTGGTGGCGTTTTACGCTCTGGCCAAGCAGGGTCCGGTGGCTCAGTGGGCTGCCTTGTTGGTTTTGTTGGCAGGCGCTGTGGCTGCTTTCTTTACCTCTGAGTCTGGCAAGTCCTTGATTGCTTATGGTCGCGACTCTTTGCGTGAAGTTCGCAAAGTTGTGTGGCCGACGCACAAGGAAGCGCGCCAGATGACGGGCTATGTGTTTGCCTTTGTCGTGGTGATGGCCTTGTTTCTGTGGCTGACGGACAAGACGCTGGAATGGGTGCTGTATGACCTGATCCTGGGCTGGAAGCGCTGATTTACTAGCCCGCTAAAGCCTGTCAACGCCCGCAAGGGCTTGTTCGCATTGAAGGATTGCAATGACTGAAGAGCTGCAAAGCATTGTCCCCACCGAAGCGGCCGCCGCGCCCGTCGGTCTGCCCAAGCGCTGGTATGTGGTTCACGCCTATTCCGGTATGGAAAAGGCGGTTGAGCGCAATCTGCGCGAGCGTATTGACCGCGCTGAAATGCAAGAGAAGTTCGGCCGTATTCTGGTTCCCACCGAAGAAGTGGTTGAGCTGAAGAATGGCAAGAAGGCTGTGACGGAACGCCGCTTTTTCCCTGGCTATGTGTTGGTGGAAATGGTCATGGACGACGACACTTGGCACTTGGTCAAGCACACCTCCAAGGTGACCGGTTTTGTGGGTGGCGCGAAGAATCGCCCGGCCCCCATCTCTGAGGCTGAGGTGATGAAGATCGTCAGCCAGATGCAAGAAGGCATCGAGAAGCCGCGGCCCAAGGTCGAGTGGATGGTTGGCGAGATCGTGCGTGTCAAGGAAGGCCCGTTCACGGACTTCAATGGCGCCATCGAGGACGTCAACTACGACAAGTCCAAGGTTCGCGTTTCGGTCACGATCTTCGGCCGTGCGACTCCCGTGGAGTTGGACTTCTCGCAAGTCGAGAAGGTCTAAGCGCCCGCCAGTTAAGGGTCTGACAGGGCCTGCGTTTGCCGCAAGGTGGGCGCATCCTGTCCGTAGTCAGTTCACAACGAGATGTGAACAAGAGGAGCAAGGGTATGTGGCATCGCGCTGCGAGCCCCTTGCGCTAGTACTCAGGGTTTGCGGCGAGGCTGCTGTGAACTCGGTTAGGAGAAATTATGGCCAAGAAAATTGTCGGCTTTATCAAGCTGCAAGTTGCGGCAGGCAAGGCTAACCCCTCGCCGCCAGTCGGTCCTGCGCTGGGTCAGCGCGGTCTGAACATCATGGAATTCTGCAAGGCGTTCAACGCTCAGACCCAAGGCCATGAGCCGGGTATGAAGTTGCCGGTGGTCATCACCGCCTACGCAGACAAGAGCTTCACCTTCGTCATCAAGTCGGCTCCTGCCACTGCGCTGATCAAGAAGTTGGCCAAGATCGACAAGGGTTCGCCACGTGCGCACCTGGACAAGGTCGGCAAGCTGACTCGCGCCCAGTTGGAAGAAATCGCCAAGATCAAGGTCAAGGACTTGACCGCTGCTGATCTGGACGCCGCTGTTCGTACGATTGCTGGTTCCGCTCGCTCGATGGGCGTGCTGGTGGAGGGTGTCTGAGATGGCAAAGCTGACTAAACGCCAAAAGGCCTTGCAAGGCAAGGTCGAGACCACCAAGCTGTATTCGCTGGGCGAAGCACTGGATCTGGTCAAGAGCCTGGCAACTGCCAAGTTCGACGAGTCCATCGACGTTGCTGTGCAACTGGGCGTGGATGCCAAGAAGTCTGACCAAGTCGTTCGCGGCGCGGTCGTGATGCCTCACGGTATCGGCAAGACCACACGCGTGGCCGTGTTCGCCCAAGGCGCCAAGGCTGAAGAAGCCAAGGCCGCCGGCGCTGACGTGGTTGGCATGGAAGACCTGGCAGAGCGCATCAAGGCTGGCGACATGCCTTTCGATGTGGTCATTGCCTCGCCTGACACGATGCGTATCGTTGGTACCCTGGGTCAAGTGCTGGGTCCTCGCGGCCTGATGCCTAACCCCAAGGTCGGCACCGTGACGCCTGACGTCGCTACTGCTGTCAAGAACGCCAAGGCTGGTCAAGTCCAGTTCCGCGTTGACAAGGGCGGCATCATTCACGGCACTCTGGGCCGTCGCTCGTTCGAGAACGACAAGCTGGAAGGCAACTTGCGCGCGCTGATCGAAGCGCTGAACAAGTCCAAGCCTGCTACCAGCAAGGGTGTCTACCTGCGCAAGGTTGCCATCTCCTCCACCATGGGCGTTGGCGCTCGTGTGGATGTCGGCAGCATCAACGCTCAGGCATCGGCCTAAGTTTGGAAATGAGGTGCAGCGCTAGTCTGGCTCTGTACTGATGAATTGGTGGGGCGAACCTGGCGCAAGCCGGGTTCGCGTCATCCAAGACCGTTGGTGTGGCGTCGCTTTTTAGTGGCGTTGCTTAATCGAAGGGTTGGTGCGAGCCGACTCGGAAGCCAGCGCAGATGGCGGTCCCGCTGTAAAGGTTTGAATTTTTGCGCTTCGCGAGAAGCGCGGAATGCTTGTCCTGGACAGAAGGTCGCTGAACCCGGGTGTGTTTGGAGCCGCAAGGCAAAGAACACGTTTTTTGTGAGGAGTAGACCTTGAGTCTCAATCGCAACGAGAAAGCAGCCGTCGTTACGGATGTGGCAGCCCAAGCGGCTAAGTCGCAGACCCTGGCGTTGGCCGAATACCGTGGCCTCACTGTGGAAGCCTTGAACAAGCTGCGCGTCGACGCACGTTCCAAGGGTGTCTATCTTCACGTGCTGAAGAACACCCTGGCACGTCGCGCTGTCGCCGGCACGCCGTTCGAAGCTGCTGCAGAGAGCATGGTCGGTCCGCTGATCTATGGCTTTTCTGAAGACGCTGTTGCAGCCGCAAAAGTCATCGCTGACTTTGCGAAAACCAACGACAAACTGATCATCAAGGGCGGCGCCTATGGCGGCAAGGCCCTCGACGCTAACGGCATCAAGGCCTTGGCATCTGTGCCCAGCAAGGAAGTCCTGCTGGCCCAGTTGTTGGGTCTCATGCAGTCGCCCGTCTCGCGCTTCGCGCGTGTCGTGGCCGCTGTGGCCGAGCAGCGTGGCGCCCCGGCAGAAGCCGCGGTTGCCGAAGAAGCTGCTCCTGCAGCTTGATCATCAGCAAACAACCAATCTATCTAGGAGCCTCAAATGGCATTCGATAAAGACGCATTCATCACCGCCCTGGACGCAATGACCGTTCTGGAACTCAACGACCTGGTCAAGGCCATCGAAGAGAAGTTCGGCGTGTCCGCCGCTGCTATGGCTGCTCCTGCAGCTGGTGGCGCTGCTGCTGGTGCAGCCGCTGCTGAAGAGCAGACCGAGTTCAACGTCATCCTGGCTGACGTCGGCGCCAACAAGGTGTCCGTCATTAAGGCTGTCCGCGAAATCACCGGCCTGGGCCTGAAGGAAGCTAAGGACCTGGTTGACGCCGCTCCTAAGGCTGTCAAGGAAGGCGTGTCCAAGGCTGACGCCGACGCCGCCAAGAAGAAGCTGGAAGAAGCCGGCGCCAAGGTCGACGTCAAGTAATTTTGACAGCAGGTGCAGGGCGGTTCCGGCCGCCAGCACTTGCCGGCTGGGTCATGCGACCGGGTTGCTCAGAAGTTTCAGCGCGCCTGACGAGGTAGTTGAAAAAGAGGGTAGCCAACAACGGTGGCGAATGACTGATAAAGGGGTGACCTTCGGGTCTCCCCTTTTAGCGTTTGAAGGTCAAATTAGTTCGAGGATAGTTGAAAGCCTCGCGCGGTGTATCATGCGCGGTTCTTTCAAGTGTTCTCTGATCCGACTGCAGAGAGCCGGTTTGGTCGGACCCAGGTGCAATGCCTGGGTTGTCCGCCAGCGATTGGTAGTGGCCAATCACCAAGCGTCGAGCCCTCCGTCCTGGAGTGGGTTCGGAAAGCCAGTCGCCGACGAAGCCTGTTCCACGGCCAGGGACGGGCTCTCGACACGGAGTGTTTATGGCGCAAGCAACCCCCTATAGCTATACCGAGCGCAAGCGAATTCGCAAGAGTTTCGGCAAGCGTGAGAGCGTTCTCAACGTTCCCTATCTGTTGACCATGCAGAAGGAGGCATATGTCGCCTTCTTGCAAAAGGATGTACCCGCTGCAAAGCGCAAGGCCGAAGGCCTGCAGGCAGCATTCTTGTCCGCGTTCCCGATTGTTTCGCACAACGGTTTCGTGGAAATGAAGTTCCTCGAGTACAACATTGCCAAGCCCCCGTTTGACACTCGCGAGTGCCAACAACGTGGCTTGACTTATGCAGCCGCCGTGCGCGCGCGCCTGCAAATGATCATTTACGACCGTGAATCGCCCCAGGCGAAGACCGTCAAGGAGATCAAGGAACAAGAGGTCTACATGGGCGAAGTGCCCCTGATGACCGACTACGGTTCCTTCATTGTCAATGGCACCGAGCGTGTCATCGTCTCCCAGTTGCACCGTTCGCCCGGCGTGTTCTTTGAACACGACAAGGGCAAGACCCACTCGTCCGGCAAGCTGCTGTTCTCGGCCCGCATCATTCCTTACCGCGGTTCCTGGTTGGACTTCGAGTTTGACGCCAAGGACATCTTGTTCTTCCGCGTTGACCGTCGTCGCAAGATGCCCGTCACCATTCTGCTCAAGGCCATCGGCCTGAACCCCGAGCAGATCCTGGCCCACTTCTTCGTCTTCGACAACTTCCGTCTGATGGACGCGGGTGCGCAGATGGAATTCGTGGCAGACCGCCTGAAGGGTGAAGTCGCTCGCTTTGACCTGACCGACAAGAGCGGCACCGTCATCGTCGAAAAAGACAAGCGCATCACCGCGCGTCATGTGCGTCAGATGGAGCAGTCGGGCACCCAGCACGTCACCGTGCCGGAAGACTTCCTGCTCGGCCGCGTCTTGGCCAAGAACATGGTCGACGGCGACACCGGCGAAATCATTGCCAAGGCCAACGAAGAGCTGACCGACGCGCTGCTGAAGAAGCTGCGCCAGGCTGGCATCAAAGACATCCAGTGCTTGTTCACCAACGAGCTGGATGAAGGTGCTTACATCAGCCAGACCCTGGGCGCTGACGAAACCAGCGACCAGCTGGCTGCGCGCGTGGCCATCTATCGCATGATGCGCCCCGGCGAGCCGCCGACGGAAGATGCCGTCGAGGCCCTGTTCAACCGCCTGTTCTACAGCGCAGACACCTACGATCTGTCGCGCGTCGGCCGGATGAAGTTCAATGCCCGTGCGGGCCGCGACACGCCCGAAGGCGCCATGACCTTGTCGAACGAGGACGTCCTGGACGTCGTCAAGATCTTGGTCGAGCTGCGCAATGGCCGCGGCGAAGTCGATGACATTGACCATTTGGGCAATCGTCGCGTGCGTTGCGTGGGCGAACTGGCTGAGAACCAGTACCGCTCGGGTCTGGCTCGTATCGAGAAGGCCGTTAAGGAGCGTCTGGGCCAGGCCGAGACCGAAGCCCTGATGCCGCATGACCTGATCAACTCCAAGCCGATCTCTGCGGCCCTGAAGGAGTTCTTCGGTGCATCGCAGCTGTCGCAGTTCATGGACCAGACCAACCCGCTGTCGGAAATCACGCACAAGCGTCGTGTTTCCGCCCTTGGCCCGGGTGGTTTGACCCGCGAGCGCGCTGGCTTTGAAGTCCGTGACGTGCACCCCACCCACTATGGTCGTGTCTGCCCAATCGAAACGCCTGAAGGCCCGAACATTGGTCTGATCAACTCCTTGGCTCTGTACGCACAGCTGAACGAGTACGGCTTCCTGGAAACGCCTTACCGTCGCGTTGTCGACGGCAAGGTGACGACCCAGATCGACTACCTGTCGGCCATCGAAGAAGGCAAGTACGTCATTGCGCAGGCGAATGCTTCGCTGAGCAAGGACGGCGAGCTGATCGACGAGCTGGTGTCGGCCCGTGAAAACGGCGAATCGGTGCTGACCTCGCCCGAGCGCATCCAGTACATGGACGTGGCGCCTACGCAGATCGTGTCGGTTGCAGCATCGCTGGTGCCCTTCCTGGAGCACGACGATGCGAACCGCGCATTGATGGGCGCCAACATGCAGCGTCAGGCTGTGCCAATCCTGCGTCCTGAAAAGGCCATGGTCGGTACCGGCGTTGAGCGCGTGGCGGCTAAGGACTCGGGCACGGTCGTGGCGGCTCGCCGCGGCGGTATCGTTGACTACGTGGACACGAACCGTATCGTGATTCGCGTGCGTGACGAAGAAACCGTGGCTGGTGAAGTCGGCGTCGACATCTACAACCTGATCAAGTATCAGCGTTCGAACCAGAACACCAACATCCATCAGCGCCCCATCGTGCGCCGTGGTGACAAGGTGGCTGCTGAGGACATCATTGCTGACGGTGCATCCACCGACATCGGTGAGTTGGCGCTGGGCCAGAACATGCTGGTCGCCTTCATGCCCTGGAACGGTTACAACTTCGAGGACTCGATCCTGATCTCGGAGCGTGTCATTGCTGAAGACCGTTACACCTCGATCCACATCGAGGAACTGGTGGTCAACGCGCGTGACACTAAGCTGGGCAGCGAAGAAATCACCCGCGACATCCCCAACCTGTCCGAGCAGCAATTGGCTCGCCTGGACGAGTCGGGCATCGTCTACGTCGGTGCTGAAGTCAATCCTGGCGACGTGCTGGTTGGCAAGGTCACGCCTAAGGGCGAGACCACGCTGACGCCGGAAGAGAAGCTGCTGCGCGCCATCTTCGGCGAGAAGGCTTCCGACGTGAAAGACACGTCCCTGCGTGTCGACCAAGGCACCTCGGGCACCGTCATCGACGTGCAAGTCTTCACCCGTGAAGGCATCCAGCGTGACAAGCGCGCTCAGCAGATCATTGACGATGAGCTGAAGCGTTTCCGCCTGGACCTGAACGACCAGCTGCGTATTGTTGAGGCTGACGCCTTTGACCGTATCGAGAAGCTGCTGAACGGCCGAGTGGCCAACGGCGGCCCGCAGAAGATCGCCAAGGGCACGGTCATTGACAAGGCCTATCTGGCCGGCGTCGAGAAGTTCCACTGGTTCGACATCCGTCCCGCCGAGGACGAAGTCGCCAACCAGCTGGAATCGATCAAGAACTCGCTGGAACAGACTCGCCACAGCTTCGACCTGGCTTTTGAAGAAAAGCGCAAGAAGTTGACGCAAGGTGATGAGCTGCCTGCTGGCGTGCTGAAGATGGTCAAGGTCTACCTGGCCGTCAAGCGTCGCCTGCAGCCTGGTGACAAGATGGCCGGCCGTCACGGTAACAAGGGCGTGGTGTCCAAGATCGCTCCGATCGAAGACATGCCTTATATGGCCGACGGCACACCTGCTGACATCGTGTTGAACCCGCTGGGCGTGCCTTCGCGGATGAACGTGGGTCAGGTGCTGGAAGTTCACTTGGGCTGGGCCGGTAAGGGCATTGGCCAGCGCATCGGCGACATGCTGCAGGAACACGCTCGCGTGGCCGAACTGCGCAAGTTCTTCGACGAGCTGTACAACCAGCACGGCGGCAAGACCGAGCATCTGGAAGACCTGAGCGACGACGAAATCGTCGAAATGGCCCACAACCTGCGCAACGGCGTGCCTTTCGCGACCCCGGTGTTCGATGGTGCCAAGGAAGACGAAATCCGCGCCATGCTGAAGCTGGCTTACCCGGACGACATCGCCGCCAAGAAGGGCCTGACCGCTTCGCGCACCCAGGCTTATCTGTCGGATGGCCGCAGCGGCGAGCGCTTCGAGCGCCCGACCACGGTGGGCTATATGCACGTGCTGAAGCTGCACCACTTGGTGGACGACAAGATGCACGCCCGTTCGACCGGCCCCTACAGCTTGGTCACCCAGCAGCCGCTGGGTGGTAAGGCTCAGTTCGGTGGCCAGCGTTTCGGTGAGATGGAAGTGTGGGCGCTGGAAGCTTATGGCGCCTCCTACATCCTGCAGGAAATGCTGACCGTCAAGTCCGATGACGTGAATGGCCGTACCAAGGTGTACGAATCCATCGTCAAGGGTGAGCACACCATCGAAGCCGGCATGCCGGAATCGTTCAACGTGCTGGTCAAGGAAATCCGGTCGCTGGGTATTGATATCGAGTTGGAGAGGAACTAACAGCCTTGCGGGACAGACCCGCCGACGCGCCGCAGGCGCACGGCTGCTCTGTCCCCAACAAGCTAGACGTTCTTCGCACCCAACCACAAATTAGGAGAAGCCATGAAAGGCTTACTGGACCTGTTCAAGCAGTTCACACCGGATGAACACTTCGACGCGATCAAGATCGGGCTGGCATCGCCCGAGAAGATTCGCTCGTGGTCATTCGGCGAAGTGAAGAAGCCCGAGACCATCAACTACCGCACGTTCAAGCCCGAGCGTGACGGTCTGTTCTGCGCCAAGATCTTCGGCCCCATTAAGGACTACGAGTGCTTGTGCGGCAAGTACAAGCGCCTGAAGCATCGCGGCGTGATCTGCGAGAAGTGCGGCGTTGAAGTCACACAGACCAAGGTTCGCCGTGACCGCATGGGTCACATCGACCTGGCCGCGCCTTGCGCCCACATCTGGTTCCTGAAGTCGCTGCCTTCGCGTCTGGGCCTGGTGCTGGACATGACGCTGCGCGACATCGAACGCGTGCTGTACTTTGAAGCGTATGTGGTCGTCGATCCAGGCATGACCCCGCTGAAGAAGTTCTCGATCATGACCGAGGACGACTACGACGCGAAGCGCCTGGAATTCGGTGACGAGTTCATTGCGCTGATGGGTGCCGAAGGCGTCAAGAAGTTGCTGGAAGACATGGATCTCGACATCGAGATCGATCGTCTGCGCAACGACATGACCGGCTCCGAGCTCAAGGTCAAGAAGAACTCCAAGCGCCTCAAGGTCATGGAAGCCTTCAAGCGTTCGGGCATCAAGCCGAACTGGATGGTGCTGGAAGTGCTGCCCGTGCTGCCGCCGGACCTGCGTCCGCTGGTGCCGTTGGACGGCGGCCGCTTCGCGACCTCCGACCTGAACGATCTGTATCGTCGCGTCATCAACCGTAACAACCGTCTGGCTCGTCTGCTGGAGTTGAAGGCTCCTGAGATCATCGTGCGCAACGAAAAGCGCATGTTGCAAGAAGCCGTGGACTCGCTGCTGGACAACGGTCGTCGCGGCAAGGCCATGACCGGTGCGAACAAGCGTGCCCTCAAGTCGCTGGCCGACATGATCAAGGGTAAGTCGGGTCGTTTCCGTCAGAACTTGCTGGGTAAGCGCGTCGACTATTCCGGTCGTTCGGTGATTACCGTGGGCCCAACGCTCAAATTGCATCAGTGCGGCCTGCCCAAGCTGATGGCCCTGGAGCTGTTCAAGCCTTTCATCTTCTCGCGCCTCGAAGCCATGGGCATCGCGACGACGATCAAGGCCGCCAAGAAGGAAGTCGAATCCGGCACCCCCGTGGTCTGGGACATCCTGGAAGAGGTCATCAAGGAGCATCCGGTTCTGCTGAACCGTGCGCCTACGCTGCACCGCCTGGGTATTCAGGCTTTCGAGCCCGTGCTGATTGAAGGCAAGGCGATTCAGTTGCACCCACTCGTTTGCTCGGCCTTCAACGCCGACTTCGACGGTGACCAGATGGCCGTTCACATCCCGCTGTCGATCGAAGCACAGATGGAAGCCCGCACGCTGATGCTGGCCTCTAACAACGTGCTGTTCCCGGCCTCCGGCGAACCGTCGATCGTGCCGTCGCAAGACGTGGTGCTGGGTCTGTACTACGCGACCCGCGAACGCATCAACGGCAAGGGTGAGGGCATGGTCTTCTCGGACATCTCCGAGCTGATCCGTGCGTTGGAAAACGGCGCCGTGGAAATCACCGCCCGCGTCAATGTGCGCATGGTGCATTACACCAAGGGTGCTGAGCCGGGCGAGTGGATCCCTGAAGTCAAGCTGACCAGCACGACGGTGGGCCGCGCACTGCTGAGCGAAATCCTGCCCAAGGGCTTGCCGTTCGCGAACATTGACAAGGCGCTGAAGAAGAAAGAAATCTCGCGCCTGATCAATACCTCCTTCCGCAAGTGCGGTCTGAAGGAAACCGTGGTGTTGGCCGACAAGCTGCTGCAAAGCGGTTTCCGTCTGGCCACGCGCGCCGGTATCTCGATCGCGATTGACGACATGTTGGTGCCGCCCGAGAAGCCTGTTCTGATCGCTCGCGCCGAGCAAGAAGTCAAGGAAATCGAGCAGCAGTACATCTCCGGTCTGGTGACAGCCGGCGAGCGCTATAACAAGGTGGTGGACATCTGGGGCAAGACCGGCGACGAAGTCGGCAAGGTCATGATGAGCCAGCTGTCCAAGCAGAAGACGACCGACCGTCACGGCAAGGAAGTGGATCAGGAGTCCTTCAACTCCATCTACATGATGGCCGACTCCGGCGCCCGCGGTTCCGCGGCCCAGATTCGCCAGCTGTCCGGTATGCGCGGTTTGATGGCCAAGCCTGACGGCTCCATCATTGAGACGCCTATTACGGCCAACTTCCGCGAAGGCCTGAACGTTCTGCAGTACTTCATTTCCACCCACGGTGCTCGTAAGGGTCTGGCGGATACGGCTTTGAAGACAGCGAACTCGGGTTACCTGACTCGTCGTCTGGTGGACGTGACGCAAGACTTGGTGGTGATCGAGGACGATTGCGGTACCGACAACGGCCTGGCCATGCGTGCCCTGGTTGAAGGCGGTGAAGTGATCGAATCCCTGCGCGACCGCGTGCTGGGCCGTGTCACTGCCATCGAGGTGCTGCACCCCGAGACGCAAGCCGTGCTGCTGCCTCCCAAGACCATGCTGGACGAAGACGTCCTGGACATGCTGGAAGCTGCCGGCGTGGACGAGGTCAAGGTTCGTACGCCGCTGACTTGCGCCACTCGCTTCGGCCTGTGCGCCCATTGCTACGGTCGCGATCTGGGCCGCGGTGGTCTGGTCAACACCGGTGAAGCTGTCGGCGTGATCGCTGCGCAGTCGATCGGTGAGCCAGGTACACAGCTGACCATGCGTACCTTCCACATCGGTGGTGCGGCTTCGCGTGCGGCAGTGGCTTCGAGCGTCGATGCCAAGTCGGAAGGCTTGATCGGCTTCAACGCCACCATGCGTTACGTGACCAATGGCAAGGGCGAGTTGGTGGTGATTAGCCGTTCCGGCGAAATCATCATTGCCGACCCGCACGGCCGTGAGCGTGAGCGTCACAAGGTGCCGTACGGCGCCATCCTGAGCATCAAGCCGGACCAGGCCATCAAGGCTGGCACCATCTTGGCCAATTGGGATCCGCTGACCCGCCCCATCATTACCGAATTCGCCGGTACGGCGAAGTTCGAGAACGTGGAAGAGGGCGTCACCGTGGCCAAGCAGGTCGACGAAGTGACCGGCTTGTCGACCCTGGTGGTGATCGATCCGAAGCGCCGTGGCGCCGCCAAGATCATCCGTCCGCAGATCAAGCTGCTGGATGTGAACGGCAATGAGGTGAAGATCCCTGGCACCGACCACTCGGTGACCATCGGCTTCCCCGTGGGCTCGCTGATTCAGGTGCGCGATGGCCAGGAACTGGCTCCCGGCGAAGTGCTGGCACGTATCCCGATGGAAGGCCAGAAGACTCGAGACATTACCGGCGGTCTGCCGCGCGTGGCTGAGTTGTTCGAAGCCCGTTCGCCCAAGGATGTCGGCATCCTGGCCGAGCAAACCGGTACGGTGTCATTCGGTAAGGAGACCAAGGGCAAGATTCGCCTGGAAATCACCGACCCGGACGGCAAGAAGCACGAAGAGCTGGTGCCCAAGGAAAAGAACATCTTGGTGCACGAAGGCCAAGTGGTCAACCGCGGCGAATTGATTGTGGACGGCTCTGCCGATCCGCAGGACATCCTGCGCCTGCTGGGTATCGAAGAGCTGGCTCGCTACATCGTCGACGAAGTTCAGGACGTGTATCGCTTGCAGGGCGTGAAGATCAACGACAAGCACATCGAGGTGATCGTTCGCCAGATGCTGCGCCGCGTGCAAATCACCAACTCTGGCGATTCGTCCTACATCATCAACGAGCAAGTGGAACGCTCGGAGCTGCTGGACACCAACGACCGTCTGCGTAAGGAAGGCAAGATGATTGCCACCCACTCGGACGTGCTGATGGGTATCACCAAGGCTTCGCTGTCGACCGATTCCTTCATCTCTGCGGCTTCCTTCCAGGAAACCACCCGCGTGCTGACCGAGGCTGCCATCATGGGCAAGCGCGACGAACTGCGCGGCCTGAAGGAAAACGTCATCGTGGGTCGTTTGATCCCTGCTGGTACCGGCATGGCCTTCCACCGCGCCCGCTACGCCAAAGAGAAGATGGACGACGCCGAGCGCCGCGCCATTGCTCAGCAAGAAGCCGAGGAATTGGCTTCCGCACAAATGGCCAGCGTGGATGCTGGACAAGAAGGCGCAGCCGAATAAGCTTCGGTAGTGCTGGAAAGCAAAAGGCCACCTTCGGGTGGCCTTTTTTATGGCTTTGGCGAAAGGGTGGCTTTTAGGTGCTGCTCGGCCCAGCGTTCCGGCGTGAGGATTTCCACCCCGAAGGCGCGCGCCCGTTTGGCCAGCGCCAAAACCGCCCGGTCGCGCGAAATCAGCCAGCGCGCCTTGGCTTCAACCGCCAGATCGATGAACATCTGGTCATCCGGATCACGGCAAATCAGGCGCACGGCACGTGGCGGCACTTGGCTTGCCATGCTGCAATACTGGCCAAAGCTGGCGCTCACTTGCGCCGGATCGGGGGCGTAGCTGGCCGCCACACCGCGGCCCAAGACGTGCAAGATCTCATCCCGCATGGCGGGCTGCCCCAGCCAGCGCAGGCGCCCGCTGCTCACTTCGGCGACCAGCAACTGCACGCGCGCATCGTTAAAGACCAGCCAGTCCATCACGACTTGGGTGTCGATCACCACAGTAGGCGGGGGTGATGTGGAAGGGCAGGGCGCAGTTGGCGTGTTGGGCATGGGCTTGGTGGCGGCGAAAAGCCGCCGAAAATTACGGAAAATTGCGGAAAAGCCGACAAGAATACCTGCAGCAGCCCATGTCAGAAGGGCGAATCGCCGCACCGCTTGTGCCTTTTCAGTGATCTGGTCTACAATCACAGGCTCTTCGGTGGGCCTTGCTGCGCATTTCGCGCGCGGTCACGAATTTTGATCTGGCGGGCATTCGTGCCTTCACCAGTTAGACCGGATTTCACTCCGGCCAGCCTCTCAAGCCTTGAGACAAGATTTTTAGGTCAGCTCATCCTGAGCCTCGCCGCCGAAGCGTGTGACTTCAAACGGGAACAAGTTACTTATGCCAACCATCAATCAACTCGTGCGCCACGGTCGTGAGACCGAGGTCACGAAATCCAAATCGCCAGCGATGCAGGGTTGCCCCCAGCGTCGTGGCGTGTGCACTCGCGTGTACACCACCACTCCTAAGAAGCCTAACTCGGCCCTGCGTAAGGTTGCCAAGGTTCGTCTGACGAACGGTTTCGAAGTCATTTCCTACATCGGCGGCGAAGGCCACAATCTGCAAGAACACAGCGTTGTGCTGGTTCGCGGCGGCCGGGTGAAGGACTTGCCTGGTGTGCGTTACCACATCGTGCGCGGTTCGCTGGACTTGCAAGGCGTGAAAGACCGCAAGCAGTCGCGTTCCAAGTACGGCGCGAAGCGTCCGAAGAACAAGTAAGAGTTGTCACGCGCAAGCACTATGCTCGCGCAAGATATTTAGCGGTTTGTGTCTGAGGCGAACGCCCCGGCAGCAACCGAGTAAGTGGGTAGCCCCAAACAGAGCCCTGGCTCTTGGTGGATATCCAGCGGTACGGATCTTTGGTCCCTACCAACTGAAGCAAGAGGAAGAATCCCATGCCACGTCGTCGCGAAGTACCCAAGCGGGACATCCTGCCTGATCCTAAGTTCGGTAATGTCGATCTGTCCAAGTTCATGAACGTCATCATGGAATCGGGCAAGAAGGCTGTTGCAGAGCGCATCATCTACGGTGCCCTGGAACAAGTCGAAAAGAAGGTTGGCAAGGACCCCCTGGAAGTGTTCCTGGTCGCCTTGAACAACGTCAAGCCAATGGTCGAAGTGAAGTCACGCCGCGTTGGCGGTGCGAACTACCAAGTTCCCGTGGAAGTTCGTCCTGTCCGCCGTATGGCTTTGGCCATGCGTTGGCTGAAAGAATCGGCCCGCAAGCGTGGTGAAAAGTCCATGTCGCAGCGTTTGGCCAATGAGTTGCTCGAGGCCGCAGAAGGCCGCGGCGGCGCCATGAAGAAGCGTGACGAAGTTCACCGCATGGCAGAAGCCAACAAGGCCTTCTCGCACTTCCGCTTCTAAACTAGTTCGATTCAGCCGCCTCGGGTTATTACTGACCCGTTGGCGGCTCCTGCCTTTTTGGAGTGACATCATGGCACGCAAGACCCCCATCGAGCGCTACCGCAATATCGGTATCTCGGCGCACATCGACGCTGGCAAAACCACGACGACCGAGCGGATCCTCTTCTACACCGGTGTGAACCACAAAATCGGTGAAGTGCATGATGGCGCCGCCACCATGGACTGGATGGAGCAGGAGCAAGAGCGCGGCATCACCATTACTTCCGCAGCAACGACCTGCTTCTGGAAGGGCATGGACGCGAGCCGCCTTGAGCATCGCATCAACATCATTGACACCCCCGGCCACGTGGACTTCACCATTGAGGTGGAGCGTTCCATGCGCGTGCTGGACGGCGCCTGCATGGTCTATTGCGCCGTGGGTGGCGTGCAGCCGCAGTCGGAAACCGTCTGGCGTCAAGCCAACAAGTACAAAGTGCCGCGTCTGGCCTTTGTCAACAAGATGGACCGCACTGGCGCCAACTTCTACAAAGTCGTTGACCAGATGAAGGCTCGCCTGAAGGCGAACCCGGTTCCCGTCGTGCTGCCGATCGGCGCCGAAGAAAACTTCAAGGGCGTGATCGACCTGATCGTCATGAAGGCGATCTACTGGGACGAAGCTTCCCAGGGCATGAAGTTCGACTACCGCGAGATCCCTGCTGAGTTGCTGGCAGAAGCTCAAAAGTGGCGTGACAACTTGGTTGAGGCTGCCGCCGAAGCCAACGAAGACATGATGAACAAGTACCTGGAAACCGGTGAGCTCAGCGAAGCTGAAATCATGCAGGGCATCCGTACGCGTACTCTGGCTGCCGAAATCCAGCCGATGTTCTGCGGTACCGCGTTCAAGAACAAGGGCGTGCAGCGCATGCTGGACGGCGTCCTGGACTTCATGCCTTCGCCGATCGACGTTCCTCCCGTGCCTGGCACCGACGAAGATGACCTGCCGGTGACGCGTGACGCCTCCGACTCGGCCAAGTTCTCGGCTCTGGCTTTCAAGCTGATGACCGACCCCTACGTCGGTCAGCTGACTTTCGTGCGCGTTTACTCCGGCGTGCTGAAGTCGGGCGACTCGGTTTACAACCCGATTCGTGGCAAGAAAGAGCGTATCGGCCGTATCTTGCAGATGCACGCCAACCAGCGCGAAGAAATCTCGGAAATTCTGGCCGGCGACATCGCTGCATGCGTGGGCTTGAAGGACGTGACCACAGGCGAAACCCTGTGCGATCCCGAGTCGATCATCACCTTGGAAAAGATGGTGTTCCCTGAGCCTGTGATTTCGCAGGCTGTGGAACCCAAGACCAAGGCTGACCAGGAAAAGATGGGTATCGCCCTGGGCCGTCTGGCTAAGGAAGATCCTTCTTTCCGCCTGCGTACCGACGAAGAATCGGGCCAGACCATCATTTCCGGCATGGGCGAGTTGCACCTGGAAATTATTGTCGACCGCATGAAGCGTGAGTTCGGCGTGGAAGCCAACGTGGGCAAGCCGCAAGTGGCTTACCGCGAAACCATCCGCAAGACCGCAACCGACGTCGAAGGCAAGTTCGTTCGCCAGTCCGGTGGTAAGGGTCAGTACGGCCACGTGGTTCTGACGGTTGAGCCGCAAGAGCCGGGCAAGGGCTTCGAGTTCGTCGACGCCATCAAGGGCGGTGTGGTTCCTCGCGAATTCATCCCCGCGGTTGAGAAGGGCGTCATCGACAGCCTGCCTAACGGCGTGCTGGCAGGCTTCCCCGTGGTTGACGTCAAGGTCACACTGACCTTCGGTTCGTACCACGAAGTTGACTCGAACGAAAACGCCTTCAAGATGGCCGCTTCGATGGGCTTCAAGGAAGGCTGCCGTAAGGCTTCGCCGGTGATCCTGGAGCCGATGATGGCCGTGGAAGTTGAAACGCCTGAAGACTACGCCGGTAACGTGATGGGCGACCTGTCCAGCCGTCGCGGTATGGTTCAAGGTATGGACGACATGGTCGGCGGCGGCAAGGTCATCAAGGCCGAAGTCCCGTTGTCGGAAATGTTCGGCTACTCGACGACCCTGCGTTCCGCAACGCAAGGCCGCGCTACGTACACCATGGAGTTCAAGCACTACAGCGAAGCTCCTAAGAACGTGGCTGAAGCCATCATTACCGCTCGCGGTAAGTAAAGTCTTGGGGTTGGATCCGCGCAGCGGCTCCGACCCCACTGATTGAGCTGGGGTTGGGCCTGCGTAGTAGATCTGGTCCCTCCTCCTGAGTTGGGCTGAGGTTTATCGCCTTGCTTCACTCACTTCATTTGAATCGTCTTCGTGAGGCTCTTCCCGTTTGCCAGTCGGCGGGAAATCAAGAGTGCACGGAAACGCTAAACCCTCAGACTGGCGACATGTTCTTTTTGGAGCAATAGCAATGGCAAAGAGTAAATTTGAGCGCACCAAGCCGCACGTCAACGTCGGCACCATCGGTCACGTTGACCATGGCAAGACCACGCTGACGGCTGCAATCGCAAC
>NZ_JBCARA010000025.1:0-7377 GCF_038419725.1 Roseateles sp. PN1
GGTCAACTTGTTTGACCGGTCATGGTTATCCCATTCGCTTGTACACGGTTGCTTCGTGAAAGTTGCCCTGATGCCTGGTGCCCAGGTGGTCAAACCATTCACATTGCACCATGGACTCTGGACTGTTGCTGTATCCCGTTACGGTCATCGTTTTTGTTTCTGAATTGAGTGAAATGACATCACCAATTTCAAACTTCTTGTTCATTAAATTTCTCCCAAAATATGAATTGAGCGGCGGCTAATCTACTTAAAAAAAACCAAATTGCATGAATTAAATGCACGCCTGGTATTTCCGTAGATCGAGCAGCCTTCCAAGATATTTAGTCGTTGTCTTAACAGTCGTTACACGGGATGGTTGGCTTGTGCGACTCAAGGAGAAATTGATTGCAGACCCTATCGATGGCCGAACAGAACGAGCTAATTTCGATGCTCGTTGAGCAGTACGGTTGGGGCCTGTCCTGTCAACAGTTTACCGAATTGATGCTTGCCAATTTTGAAGACATTCCAGGTCTGGAGAGTCTTTCGCCTCCGAGCGCTGCACAACTCTGCCACCTACTATGGAGAAAATACCGTGTCCAAAAACAATGCTCTGCCCGATTCAGCACCAAACGAATCGACTGACTCTTTGGAAATCGCCGTCAGTCTCGAAAAACCATCTGTGCGTTCTGCCATCGTTGATGGAAAGGCTCTTATCGACAGTGGTAAATCGAAAGCCGATGCCGCTCGCACGATTTTTGATCTGATCAAGAATGAGTCAAAAGAGGTGATCGTCGCAGCCTTTGTAGAAGGGGCAACGCTCACACCAAAGGGGGCACTGACCTACTGGTACAACTGTCGCCGTCGAGCATCAAAAGAGCCAAGTCGAAAGCGCTAAACATTGACATGAAGAGTTGAATAGACTCTTCAGTAATATGGAAATTGGCAAAATCTATCCATCCAGCCAATTTAATGTTACCGCCTGATCCGATCGATTTGTGACAACAAACAAATCAACGTCGATCCCCGGGAAAACGGACTGCAATGCCTTTAGCCGCTCCAGAACTTGGTCGGTCGGTGGACAATAATTCGGTCGAAAAGGCTTGTTCCTTCCGTTTTCCACATCCGTTTTCTTGCAAGGGATTCCGAGCGAACTCAACAATTCAGAGAATTCTCTGGCTGTGTATTCACTATCAGACTTTGACAAGCCGGCTTCACCATGGTGCCAAGCTGAACAAAGCATCTGTCGCAATCGCTTCAAGTCAGAATTGACCCGTTTCCCCATGTATTTTGACTGCTCAATCGTCATGCAAGACCGCACCTCCACATGCTGTGCGAATGCTTGGAATTGATGTATATCTTTCAAGCACATGAGACCGTCTTTTATATAGTCATCCCAAGCCTCACGAACTTCGTCGAAATTATCTATAGTCTGCCAAGGTTGGGTGCTGAACATAAGATGACTTGGAAAGCTACCGCTTGAAGTTGAAGACATATCTGCCCCACGAGGCTTGCGCTTCCAGTCAAATTCCATATTCAGCCGTTTGCTGAATACTTTTCCTACAAGGTCAGCGTTATGGTTGACCATGTCCCGAACACCGGTCATGCTTTCCACTCGAATCATCTTTTCAGGAGTTCGAGCGTAGAACATCATCACGATCTCATCGTTTTGATCTGTGATGGAGTCGAGTTCCGGCGGTGTGAAAATACCTCCTTTGGCCAGAACAACGGTATAGCTGTCATCCTTTCCAGGAATGATGCCGGGAACCAGTGTGGCTTGTCCTCGGGTTCGCCAACCTAGTGGTAATCGAATCTCGTGCTTTTTCTCCAGAACGGCAGCGCCTCCCGTAAGGTTCTCACGTGTTTCGGCAAAGAGCTTACAAAGACTCCCTTGTTGAGCAATTGCTACCTCAGCGTCGCTTGCGTTCGTCAGGAATCCATCCGTTGTACAACTGAATACACATGTGTCGGGGGCAAGATTGTTAATGATTTCTCCCAAGATGGCCCTGGTGAACGATGTGATGTAGGACGCAAAAAATGGATTAGTGATGGGGCTAGGCGGCAGTTCTTTTGTTAACTGGTCGCGCATATCAAATACGCGCTTTGATCGCAGTCCTTGGGCGGTTTTTCCGTAAGTCGAGTTGCTAATCTCTTTCCAGAAGAGTCCCTTCAATGTCTTCGATCCAGCCTCTTTCCTTCGCTTGAGACATTCTTTGATGAACTCTCCAAAGACTCGCACGGAGCCATCAGTTGGAACGATCACCCCTCGATTGATTTTGATCTTTGCCCCCAGCTTCAAGGCCACAACAAGTTCAGGCGAAGAGCAGTAGCTCGTCCCTTTCAAGGGAAACACTAGGCCATGATCGGTTCGAACTGGCATGGTTGGGAAACGCGTATTCTGCGGAAACTCAAAATCAACATTGGCAAACCCTAAAGTAGTGGCTGTGAACTTATAGGGGTCAAGTTCTTCATGTATCCCGGTCCATTGCGGCATGCCGATCAATGACATGGCCGTTGGATAAGCACTGGACAAGTCGAAGTCGGTCCAATTATCTTCAAAGCCCGGGCCAAACCAGAACTGTTCATTTCGGCCTCCGTGGTAGCTCTCTGTGACGAAATCAAGATGCCACGAAATTTGCTCGATATCAACCGTAGTCGTTTTCTCTTTGAAATAGCCCAGGCGTTTGTCGAAATAGCGCTTTTTTACAGACTCCTTTCCAACCACTTGAAGCGGATCAAGATTGAGTTTGTCTCGCCAGGTGTTCATCAGCAATTCAATTCCAATCGACGTCAAAGTGACTGGAATTTTTGTCGCTCCCGTAACTTCTTGATACTGCTGAATGACGCTTTCGATGTACTTCACGCAAATCGTTGCATCATTCAGTGCATACGCCCTGAAAATGCTCCAGTGGTCGCTACGAACCTTGTCCATGTTTCGAATCATTTGCCGATGAATATTTGGATCCTGATCAAGGACAAGCTTCGGGTGACCCACGAGTTCACCGATGCCTTTTAGGCTTCGTGAGGATTGAGGCGTCAGAAGCAGCGTATCGCGCAAGAAGATGTTGAGCGTTGATACAGTGCGCTTTTCAGAATCCTCGATAACAAGCTTCGTAGCCGCTCCGATGTTAATAAAGGTATTTCTCACGTTGGATAGTACCGGGATCAATTCCTGAAAATCAGCGAATGCGGGGACATCGGCACGAGTGAAATGACCAACCAAATATATGTCAGTTGGCAGGTCGGTCAAACCACTATCCTGAGCGCCAAGACCCAAGGCAAATACGATGAACTCCCCGAGCGTCATCCGCTCATCCTCCCTCGGGCAGCATATCCCTTGCCATTCCCGCCCGGACGATGTTTTTGCATGAAACTGATATGACAATACCTTGTACTTGGCTTTCCCTTCAGAGACCTCGTCGCGATCGACCAAGTAGTCGGGGGTTTTGAACTCAGTATCAAAACCCAGTATGAGGTAAGGCGTGTTACTCGGTACACCTTTCTTACTGCGCCGATTTGGAGTGCTTTCAGGCGAGCGCATTGATGTCGCTGAAAGTTTGATCTCTCGGGGGACAGGATCAAACATCAGCTCAGGTGGAGATTCAAACACTTTAACGGTGTCGCCTTGCTTCAAGACGTTGATAGAACGGCGATTTTGACTGGATGACGTTTGATCTTCACTCATAGATTTGCTTTCGGATCACTCGGCTGAAACTCGCTTGAAACACAGGTGCGGCATCAGTTTTTTCTGATGCCGCATGGATACATCAGTCGAAAGACTGTTCTGGTTTCTCGTCGATTTGGCTGAACAACTGGTCGAGCTCGCCCTTGCTTGCTGCTTCCTTAGCGTTGGTCAGAATCTTCTTGACGGTCTCAATCGAATCAACGCGCAGCCAGGCGTTTTGACCATCCAATTTCATCAAGAAGCGCCGATAGCGAAGACTGACCATGAAACCCTCATCAACGCGGGCAATCCAGCTGCCCGGTTGCTGAATCTTATTTACCCCGACCATATTCAATTGCTTTTGAACGCCTGCAATGAACAACTCTCGTGCGTGTTCAATCGGATTTGCAGAGCGGGAATTGCCCGGGCGTTTGGATTCAAATGACCCGAGGGTGGAAATGGCGTTGAAGAAGTTCATATGCGTTGGTCCTATAGATAAGTCAATGAAAGCAAGGAGTCCTTGCTATCGATCCGGTTTCGGAATCGATGAACGAATCATTTCAGGAGACGCGAGTGTTAACAAACCTATGTGCAAAACATATGTTTTACCCGTTAACATCTGAGGATGGAACCACTTGACGAGTACCGCTGCTGGTACGACCTGCTGCGCTTGTCGGATCGAACTCGCTGGTCTGAGAAGGTGGAGCGCGTGTTCGGAGACGTAGCTGAGCTGTCGTTTAGCGGCTGGTGGAGGGAACTCAAACCGCTGTTTGAACGGGTGCAGCCATTCACCGTTGAAGTCATCACTGATGCCGCCAACTTCAACCACTTCAACACGCAGTACCCCGAAGAAGACGGGATGGTTGTCTTCTTCCATTTACTTGCTCCTAGGACAGCGTTGCTGGCCGACTTTCAGAAACTGTTGGATGCAAGGCACGCAGGCAGGCCTGGCCGACCGAAGCATGAAGATTGGTCAGACCTTCAAATGGTTCGAAAGCCAGACGTTCGAGCGATTCGGAAGGTGATCAACGTCTACAAGGCTTCAGTGATCGAGCACAAGGGCCTTCCACAGTGGCGCATTGGCGAGCTATGCAAGGTAAACCTGAGTCGCTTGAAGGGGCAGGATGACCCGGACGATGAACGCCATCGAAAGCGAATTCTTTCGATCACCGTGAGTAGTCATATGAAGCGGGCGAAGACTCTCATTCGGGGTGTTGAACGTGGAGTTTTTCCGGCAAAAGATGACGAAACCCCTTGCCCCTGGTAGTTGGTGAAAAACGTTGGAGATTTCGGAAAAGGGCAGGACGAGTTGAAGCGGCTAGACGGTTGTCAGTACCCCTCAAACAGGCGAAGGTTGTCGTGATTCTCACGACAAACTGGACCCAACATGGCCATCGTCAAGCGCAGCAACAGTCCCAATTGGTACATCCAATTTCAATTGAATGGGACGACTTACATTCGCTCATCCCGCACAACAACTAAAAAAGTCGCGGAGCAAATGGAGATCGACTGGAAGGCCAAATTACATGGTCAGCAATTTCTGGGTCATCGAGAACGAATGACCGTGCGTCAGGCCATGGAGCAGTTTTGCGACTCCAAGCTAGGGACGCCGAACCACAAGAGCCTGCTCTACAGCGCAAAGGTCCTTCAGCGATTGCTGCCAGTCCACAGGGACATCAGCGACCTGACGTCGCATGACCTCGAACGGTTCAAGCGCGATCGCGCAGCAGAAGGGTCAAGCCCTCAAACGATCAAGCACAACTTGAATCTGGTTCGCTGTGCATGGAAGTACGCACGGAAGCTGGGCTTCCGCGTCAGTGAGCTGGAGTTTCCACAGATCAAGCTTCCAAAGACCCCACTGCGGTATCTGTCGGAGGATGAAGAGCGTCGGTTTCTTGCCTGCCTTGACCCGATGCGAGAAGGCACGGGCCTTCGCCCGTTTGAGGATCGTGACGCCGAGCTGAAGCGCTGTATGCAAGATGCCTTTGATCTTGTTGTCCTGCTGTTGGACACCGGCGCCAGATATGGCGAAATCGCAAATATTGAATGGACCCGTATTGACTTGGTCGAACGTTCGATCAAGCTGTGGCGGCCAAAGGTGCAGAACGAAGCCATTCTGTACATGACCGACCGAGTCAACGAAATTCTGAACCGGCGGGCATCAGTCCGAGCCGGGCAATTCGTGTTCTCGAATCGCAAGGGGGGGCCACGCGGCTATGTCAGCCAAGCCATTCGGAAAGCACTGCGCAAAGCTGGCCTGCAAGATTGCCGAATCCACACACTTCGGCACACGCATGCCTCAAGGCTTGTCCAAAACGGAATGAGTGTGTATGAAGTGCGGGAAATCCTTGGACACACCGACATCAAGACGACGATGCGTTACGCCCATCTCGAAGCGCGTCAGGTAACGACAAAGGCGAGAGATGTGATCAATCGCTTGAACATGCAAAGTCAGTCAACAAATTGATCCGTTCGTACCGGCCTGACTTCGAATCGCATCGCGAGCGCGAACAATCATGTCCATGAACGCAGCCCAATCAATGCGGCCAGAGGTGTGCAAATGGGCTAGCCGATCAAGGGTCGCCTCCGGGCTGTGAAAGAAGGCGTCTATCGAGAAGGACTCGGTTTCATCAATGGACGCCTCATCGGCGCAGGCGAATTGCCAACGCGATACCGTTGATTGCGCGTTTGGACGGAATCCGACAAACGCTATCGCCGCCTTGTTTTGGCAGACCTCACACAGCAACCTATTTTCGAACATCGCAAACCTGACTTGTAGTGACCGGTTCATTGTCACAGAACACAAGGGCCATCTTTGATGGCAAGCAGCGTTTGCTAGCTGTGTCGATAGGCAACAGAGGCCGTCAGGTCCTCGTGAAAAGTTCCCTTTCGCGCTCGTCATTGATGCCGACAAGGAAGACAGTTAAAACACTGTACAGACAGCGCTCAGCGTTGCTAGCAATGCTTCGTAGATACGGTCGATCTTGTCGACAAACGTGGCTCACTCCATTGTCGGCGGAGGGGCTCAGTTCCGAGGCGGCGCTAACATTGGTCGCCAATTCAACGGACTTTCGATGCCTCACACCTTAGCAATACAGCAAGCCTTTCAACATCCGCTCCTGCAACAGATCGTTGGTAACGCAATCGAACTGGTGCCGGAAATCAAACACGAGGGTTTGGTATGCACGGCACTGGCTGCAAGTCTTCGCGGCACGCAATCAGAGGCCCGGCGTGAGTTGAAGAAAAGTTCCCGCCGAAAGGTTGACATTTACTTCACGCAAGACCACACGGAGCTTGAAGCTAAGTACCACTTGGATTTCGATCTGCCAAAGGTCAGCAATGCTGTAGACAACTTCTCCCAGGTTAAGAAAAAGGTTCAGCGTCTAGGACGGGCAGGCTCATGGAATGCTGGTGAGGCAGTCATTTTCGAACTCAGCCGACTGGGGTCCGGTTACTTCCTCTGGTCCATTTGTTCGCGTGGCACAGACGCTCCCAATCGGATCTGTATGGAGACGCAACGGACGAAGTGGTTGAATGGTCTCGCTGTTAATCACCAAAATGATGTCCATGGGCATGTTCAGGCTGAGCTAGCTCGGTTGGCTGGCCTGATAGCTCAAGAAATGGAACTCACAGTCACACCCCTTTCCGAGATTCGGCAAGGACATTCTGTTTTGTTCTCCACACTTTTTCGTCGCGCTCAGGGCTAGGCGTCGATCGCCGTTGCAGTCTCATTGCCG
>NZ_JBCARA010000026.1:0-5641 GCF_038419725.1 Roseateles sp. PN1
TCTGTGCTGCTGACGTCAAGTCGGTAGCGAACAAGTTAACGAAGGCTGAGGCCGGAGTTGCTTGAGCTCTTTAATAATTCACAGCCGATAAGCGTGGGCGTTTGAAGATGAGTGCTGGTTGCAGGTGACTGCAGCCAAGTCTCTTAGACTTTAAACGCTCACGGAAATTAAGATTGGAATCATGCAAATGGTTTTAGTCGATTCCGTTGAGTAAAAAGCAAGATCGAACTGTAGAGTTTGATCCTGGCTCAGATTGAACGCTGGCGGCATGCCTTACACATGCAAGTCGAACGGTAACAGGTTAAGCTGACGAGTGGCGAACGGGTGAGTAATATATCGGAACGTGCCCAGTTGTGGGGGATAACTACTCGAAAGAGTGGCTAATACCGCATGAGACCTGAGGGTGAAAGCGGGGGATCGCAAGACCTCGCGCAATTGGAGCGGCCGATATCAGATTAGCTAGTTGGCGGGGTAAAAGCCCACCAAGGCGACGATCTGTAGCTGGTCTGAGAGGACGACCAGCCACACTGGGACTGAGACACGGCCCAGACTCCTACGGGAGGCAGCAGTGGGGAATTTTGGACAATGGACGCAAGTCTGATCCAGCCATGCCGCGTGCGGGAAGAAGGCCTTCGGGTTGTAAACCGCTTTTGTCAGGGAAGAAACGGGTTTCTCTAATACAGAGACCTAATGACGGTACCTGAAGAATAAGCACCGGCTAACTACGTGCCAGCAGCCGCGGTAATACGTAGGGTGCAAGCGTTAATCGGAATTACTGGGCGTAAAGCGTGCGCAGGCGGTTATGCAAGACAGAGGTGAAATCCCCGGGCTCAACCTGGGAACTGCCTTTGTGACTGCATAGCTAGAGTACGGTAGAGGGGGATGGAATTCCGCGTGTAGCAGTGAAATGCGTAGATATGCGGAGGAACACCGATGGCGAAGGCAATCCCCTGGACCTGTACTGACGCTCATGCACGAAAGCGTGGGGAGCAAACAGGATTAGATACCCTGGTAGTCCACGCCCTAAACGATGTCAACTGGTTGTTGGGAGGGTTTCTTCTCAGTAACGAAGCTAACGCGTGAAGTTGACCGCCTGGGGAGTACGGCCGCAAGGTTGAAACTCAAAGGAATTGACGGGGACCCGCACAAGCGGTGGATGATGTGGTTTAATTCGATGCAACGCGAAAAACCTTACCTACCCTTGACATGTCAGAGATCCCGCAGAGATGTGGGAGTGCTCGAAAGAGAATCTGAACACAGGTGCTGCATGGCCGTCGTCAGCTCGTGTCGTGAGATGTTGGGTTAAGTCCCGCAACGAGCGCAACCCTTGTCATTAGTTGCTACGAAAGGGCACTCTAATGAGACTGCCGGTGACAAACCGGAGGAAGGTGGGGATGACGTCAGGTCATCATGGCCCTTATGGGTAGGGCTACACACGTCATACAATGGCCGGTACAGAGGGCTGCCAACCCGCGAGGGGGAGCTAATCCCAGAAAACCGGTCGTAGTCCGGATCGTAGTCTGCAACTCGACTGCGTGAAGTCGGAATCGCTAGTAATCGCGGATCAGCTTGCCGCGGTGAATACGTTCCCGGGTCTTGTACACACCGCCCGTCACACCATGGGAGCGGGTTCTGCCAGAAGTAGTTAGCCTAACCGCAAGGAGGGCGATTACCACGGCAGGGTTCGTGACTGGGGTGAAGTCGTAACAAGGTAGCCGTATCGGAAGGTGCGGCTGGATCACCTCCTTTCTAGAAATGGTCGAGCCACGGTTGAGTTACTTGTAATTCAGCATGAGCGAGATCCACATGCACTCAGATTGAAGCGCCCACACTTATCGGCTGTAGTAACAACTGCAAGAGTAAATACAAAAAGCGTGAGCCTGCCGAGCTGGCCTCTAAGGTAAGCGTCTGAGCTCAGGAGCACGCGAGAAGAACGCGTGGGTCTGTAGCTCAGTTGGTTAGAGCACCGTCTTGATAAGGCGGGGGTCGCTGGTTCGAATCCAGCCAGACCCACCACGGAATTTAATTCCCGGGGGATTAGCTCAGCTGGGAGAGCACCTGCTTTGCAAGCAGGGGGTCGTCGGTTCGATCCCGTCATCCTCCACCACGTATTTACTCGAAGTTGGCAAACCAGAGCGTCTGTAGAAGATGTTGTGGTTTGCCAGTTTTTATTGGCATTGTTCTTTAACAATTTGTAGAGTCGAATCAGCGTTGTCGACGGAAAGTTTAGTTTCTTCGTAAAGGGGACTAGACACCGTGCCGTCGGCAACATTTTGATTGCGTCAAACACAAGACTTCAACTGAGCAAGAAATTGTTTAGATATGAAGAACGGCGTAACGCGTAAATACTCAATAACGTATGGACCGATGAAACGGGTCTGTACGAGTTCTTGACCGACAGTGCAGTCAGCGCTGTCAAAGTTATAGGGTCAAGTGACTAAGTGCATATGGTGGATGCCTAGGCGATTACAGGCGACGAAAGACGTGATAGCCTGCGATAAGCTTCGGGGAGCTGGCAAATTAGCTTTGATCCGGAGATTTCTGAATGGGGAAACCCACCGCGCGAGCGGTAACTCTGACTGAATACATAGGTCATTGTGGCGAACCGGGTGAACTGAAACATCTCAGTAGCTCGAGGAAAAGACATCAACCGAGATTCCGAAAGTAGTGGCGAGCGAAATTGGAATAGCCTTTACGTTTTAGCATCGTGTATATCAGAACGGAATGGAAAGTCCGGCCATAGCGGGTGATAGCCCCGTATGAGAAATGCTGCGGTGTGGAACTAAGCGTAAGACAAGTAGGGCGGGACACGTGTAATCCTGTCTGAATATGGGGGGACCATCCTCCAAGGCTAAATACTCGTAATCGACCGATAGTGAACTAGTACCGTGAGGGAAAGGCGAAAAGAACCCCGGGAGGGGAGTGAAATAGATCCTGAAACCGTATGCATACAAAAAGTAGGAGCCGCAAGGTGACTGCGTACCTTTTGTATAATGGGTCAGCGACTTACATTCAGTGGCGAGGTTAACCGAATAGGGAAGCCGTAGAGAAATCGAGTCCGAATAGGGCGAATTAGTCGCTGGGTGTAGACCCGAAACCAAGTGATCTATCCATGGCCAGGATGAAGGTACCGTAACAGGTGCTGGAGGTCCGAACCGACTAATGTTGCAAAATTAGCGGATGAGCTGTGGATAGGGGTGAAAGGCTAAACAAACTTGGAAATAGCTGGTTCTCTCCGAAAACTATTTAGGTAGTGCCTCAAGTATTACCATCGGGGGTAGAGCACTGTTATGGCTAGGGGGTCATGGCGACTTACCAAACCATTGCAAACTCCGAATACCGATGAGTACAGCTTGGGAGACAGAGCACCGGGTGCTAACGTCCGGACTCAAGAGGGAAACAACCCAGACCGCCAGCTAAGGTCCCCAAAATTGGCTAAGTGGGAAACGAAGTGGGAAGGCTAAAACAGTCAGGATGTTGGCTTAGAAGCAGCCATCATTTAAAGAAAGCGTAATAGCTCACTGATCGAGTCGTCCTGCGCGGAAGATGTAACGGGGCTAAGCCAGTTACCGAAGCTGCGGATGTGCAATTTATTGCACGTGGTAGGAGAGCGTTCTGTAAGCCTGTGAAGGTGGGTTGTGAAGCCTGCTGGAGGTATCAGAAGTGCGAATGCTGACATGAGTAGCGTTAAAGGGGGTGAAAAGCCCCCTCGCCGAAAGCGCAAGGTTTCCTACGCAACGTTCATCGGCGTAGGGTGAGTCGGCCCCTAAGGCGAGGCAGAGATGCGTAGCTGATGGGAAACAGGTAAATATTCCTGTACCGATCTGTAATGCGATGTGGGGACGGAGAAGGTTAGCTCAGCCAACGGTTGGAAGTGTTGGTTCAAGCGTGTAGTCATGCCCCTTAGGCAAATCCGGGGGGCTAAGATGAGGCGTGATAACGAGTCTGCTTGCAGACGAAGTGAGTGATACCCTGCTTCCAAGAAAAGCCACTAAGCTTCAGTTACAGATTGACCGTACCGCAAACCGACACTGGTGCGCGAGATGAGTATTCTAAGGCGCTTGAGAGAACTCTGGAGAAGGAACTCGGCAAATTGACACCGTAACTTCGGAAGAAGGTGTGCCTCTATTAGGTGAAGGGATTTACTCCCGGAGCCGAATGGGGTCGCAGAGAATCGGTGGCTGCAACTGTTTATTAAAAACACAGCACTCTGCAAAGACGAAAGTCGACGTATAGGGTGTGACTCCTGCCCGGTGCTGGAAGATTAAATGATGGGGTGCAAGCTCTTGACTGAAGTCCCAGTAAACGGCGGCCGTAACTATAACGGTCCTAAGGTAGCGAAATTCCTTGTCGGGTAAGTTCCGACCTGCACGAATGGAGTAATGATGGCCACACTGTCTCCTCCAGAGACTCAGCGAAGTTGAAATGTTTGTGATGATGCAATCTCCCCGCGGAAAGACGGAAAGACCCCATGAACCTTTACTGTAGCTTTACATTGGACTTTGAACAGATCTGTGTAGGATAGGTGGGAGGCTTTGAAGTGAGGACGCTAGTTCTCATGGAGCCAACGTTGAAATACCACCCTGGTGTGTTTGAGGTTCTAACCTTGGTCCCTTATCGGGATTGGGGACAGTGTATGGTGGGCAGTTTGACTGGGGCGGTCTCCTCCCAAAGTGTAACGGAGGAGTTCGAAGGTACGCTAAATACGGTCGGAAATCGTGTTGATAGTGCATTGGCATAAGCGTGCTTGACTGCGAGACTGACAAGTCGAGCAGGTACGAAAGTAGGACAAAGTGATCCGGTGGTTCTGTATGGAAGGGCCATCGCTCAACGGATAAAAGGTACTCTGGGGATAACAGGCTGATACCGCCCAAGAGTTCATATCGACGGCGGTGTTTGGCACCTCGATGTCGGCTCATCTCATCCTGGGGCTGTAGCCGGTCCCAAGGGTATGGCTGTTCGCCATTTAAAGAGGTACGTGAGCTGGGTTTAAAACGTCGTGAGACAGTTTGGTCCCTATCTTCCGTGGGCGCTGCAAGATTGAGAGAGCCTGCTCCTAGTACGAGAGGACCGGAGTGGACGCACCTCTGGTGTATCGGTTGTCACGCCAGTGGCATCGCCGAGTAGCTAAGTGCGGAAGAGATAACCGCTGAAAGCATCTAAGCGGGAAACTCGTCTCAAGATGAGTCTTGCCGGGGCCTAGAGCCCCCTGAAGGGTCGTTCGAGACCAGGACGTTGATAGGCTGGGTGTGGAAGCGCAGTAATGCGTTAAGCTAACCAGTACTAATTGCCCGTGAGGCTTGACCCTATAACTTTGACAGTTCAGAAATGAACGTGTTCAAGGATTATTGAGTAGTCAATACAAGTTATACCGTTCTTCAAAGAAGTCGGTGTTAGCGCAATCAAAAAAGCTGATTCGAGTAGTATGACAAACCCTCAAACGGTGTCATAATACGACTCTACAAATTGGATCGGTTGTTCAAGCGATTGAACAGCAGATCAACCAGTTAAGCCTGATGACCATAGCGAGGCGGTCCCACTCCTTCCCATCCCGAACAGGACAGTGAAATGCCTCAGCGCCGATGATAGTGCGGATTCCCGTGTGAAAGTAGGTCATCGTCAGGCTAATATTAAGCAAAAC
>NZ_JBCARA010000027.1:0-3694 GCF_038419725.1 Roseateles sp. PN1
CAGGCATTGAAGCGAAAGCCGACCGCCTTTTGCGTGACTTGGTTTTCGTCGACCAGAAAGATCGGTCCGCAGTCGCGCAGCCAGTTGTCCTCCACCGCCATCGGCACCACGCTGACTTGCGGACCGCACATCTCACGCGCCCGGGCAGCCAGTGGCGCATGGGCTGCCACGATGCAACGCTGATAGCTAGCGACAGTGCGGGCCAGCAGGCCAAAGGCGCGGCAAACGGCATCGTAATGCTCACCCCACAGTTCCTCGCGGTTGCTGAGTACCGGCCAGCCCAGCCAGGTGGCGGCCATCGGCTCCCATTCGGCGGGCATGCGCAGACCAGCGCTTCGGCAGTCGAATTCGTTCGAGTTCAAGGTATCCCTCTTGTTGGCGTTTCGGAATAGGGGTTACTGTGATTTGAATTTCATGTATAGAAAAGCGACATTTATTGGGTTAATTGATCAACTCCACTCATATGTCAAACACCAGACTGCCTTCCTTCAAGTTTCTGCTCGGCTTTGAGGCAGCGGCTCGCCTGGGCAACTATTCGCGTGCGGCGGACGAGTTGTGCGTCTCGCAATCAGCCATCAGCCACCAGATTTCGCAGTTGGAAGAACAGGTCGGGCAGCCGCTTTTCCGACGCAAGGGTCGCGGCGTAGAGCTCACGGTGGCGGGGCGCCTACTGCTGGACAGCGCCACCAAGTCACTCGAACAGATCCGCGGCGGCCTAGCGCGTATCGAGACCTATATGGATGAGAACCTGGTCACCCTGGTGTGCCCGGCCCCGGTTGCGCAAGGTTGGCTGCAAGCACGCGTGGAGCGCCTGCTGCAAGAGCACCCCCTGCTGTGCCCCATCATCTCGATCGACGAGACGGCCCGCTGTATCGACGAGATGGACGTGGACATTGCCATAACGCGAGAACCACTTAGACAGCAAGGCGTCTTCGAAGTGCCCCTACTCAGCGACGAATTAGTCGCCGTCTGCACACCCGAATTGGCCCAACGCCTGCCCGCGGCTCGCCCCGAGCAACACGCACAGCAAACGGGTCTGCTGTGCCATGAGGGCGACCTCACCAGTGACCGCGTCGGGCCCTTCATCCGCGAGCATTTCAGCGCGCTACGCAAGGTGGCTATCTACGATGACACCCGCCTGGTATTGGATGCAGCCCTGCGCGGCCGTGGGCTGGCCTTGTTGTCGAGCTTGCTGGCCGACGATGCGCTGCGCAGCGGGCGGCTTGTGAGAGTGGCGCCCTATCCGACGCTGCCTTTGGGCACCGTGTGGATCTCCCGCACCGCCGGGGAATCACGCCTGCCACTGGTGCGCGGCGTGTTCGACAGCTTGCTGCGTTACTCCCAGTCGAACTGAGATTGATATGAGCAGAATCGATCAGTGAGGCCAATAAAAATCAGTATTGCAGATGGGTTGAAGCCGTCAGAATTCGCCACCCTAGTAAAAACCCTGAATTTATGACGACGAGACGAGCCCTCTTGGGCATTGGTGGCCTCGGCTTGGTGAATGGCCTTTTGACTGCTTGTGGCGGCGGCGCAGAACCACAAAGCATGGAACCCGCTCCTGCTCCCAAACCGCAGCCTAGCCCGACACCCAACACCGACGTTTGGCGCATGCCCGATGAAGCTGGACCGCATCGCGCCGTTTGGATGGCGTTTGCTGCACGCGAGGCCGTTTGGCCTGCGGCATTGCGCCAGCCGGTGCAGCAAGCCCTGGCCCGCATTGCCAATGCCATCAGCGCCTTTGCGCCGGTGAAGATGTTGGTCAGCCCTGATGACATCAGCCAAGCGCAGCGGCTTTGTGGCCCCGGCGTGCAGTTGGTGACTCATGAAATCGACGATTTATGGATCCGAGATACCGGCTGCTTGTTTGTGAAAAACGGTCGTGGTGAACGTGCGGCCGTGAACTTCAACTTCAATGGCTGGGGCGGCAAGCAGAGCCATGCCCGTGATGGCACTGTCGCCGCTCGCATGGCCGACATGGCAGGTGTGCCACTGCTGCGCAGCAGCCTGGTGCTGGAAGGGGGCGCCATTGAGGTCGATGGCCAAGGCAGCGCCATCATCACCGAGAGCTGTGTGCTCAACGCCAATCGCAATCCCGGCGTGAGCAAGGCGCAAGCCGAGCTCGAACTCAAACGCGTCTTGGGTCTGGAGAAGATCATCTGGCTACCAGGCATTGCCGGCAAGGACATCACCGACGGCCATACCGACTTCTATGCCCGCTTCATCAAGCCCGGCGTGGTGGCGGCCGCATTGGAGCGCGACAGCAGTTCCTTCGACTACGCGGTGACCCGCCGTCATCTGGAGCTTCTGCGCACTGCCCGGGATGCTCAAGGCAGGCCACTTGAAGTCGTGACGCTGGAGTCGCCAAATCAAGTCCGCCCCGCGTTTGCGAGCCAAAACTTTGCGGCCGGCTATGTCAACTTCCTGCTGACCGAGAAAGCACTGTTCTTGCCCGAATTCGGCGATGCAGCGGCCGACCGGGCTGCTCGCGCCACCATGGCGGCCCAATTGCCTAATCACCAAATTGTGCAGATTGACGTCGACGCGATCGCAGCTGGCGGAGGTGGCATCCATTGCACCACCCAACAAGAGCCCGTTTAGACTGCAAACTCAGCCAGGAGTCCCCTATGAATCCCTATCTGACTCGCCGCCGCCTGCTGCAAGCGATGAGCTTGGCCTCTCTCGGCAGTTTGCCTGCCCAAGGTACCGCCGCTGCGGGCTGGCATATGCCCGATGAAGCTGAGCCGCACACCGCCACTTGGATGTCTTTCGGGCCCAGCGAAGAGGTCTGGGGTCGTCGTCTTCTTCGGCCCGTGCGCGAGCATTTGGCCGGCATCGCCCGCACTATCTCAGCGTTTGAGCCGGTTCATATGTTGGTTCGCGAAGAGGACCATGACCTCGCTGCACGCCTTTGCGGCAACAAGATCAAGCTCTTCGTCCAGCCGGTGGACGATCTATGGATGCGCGACACCGGCCCGGTGTTTGTGAAGAACACGGCCGGTGAGCTTGCCGGCGTGGACTTCAATTTCAATGGCTGGGGCGGCAAGCAAGCGCATGACCGAGATGCCGAAGTGGCCGAATTCGTGTGTGAACAAGCAGGGGTACCGCGCCTCAGTACGCAGTTGGTTTTAGAGGGCGGTGGCATTGAAGTCGACGGTCAGGGCACGGCCATCATCACCGAAAGCTGCGTTCTCAACCGCAACCGCAACCCTGGCCTCAGTAAAGCAGCTTGCGAGACCGAACTCAAGCGCCTGCTTGGACTACAGAAGATCATCTGGCTGCCCGGCATTGCCGGCAAGGACATCACAGACGGTCACACCGATTTTTACGCCCGGTTCGCCACGCCCGGTGTTGTTATCGCCGGCTTGGACGATGACCCAAACTCCTACGACCATGCGGTGACCCAAGAGCATCTGAGAATCCTTCGCCAAGCCAGCGATGCACGCGGCCGCCGCCTCAAGGTGGTCGTTCTCAAAGGCCCGGGACGCGTCCGCCCCACGCTCGAATCACCCGAGTTTGCGGCCGGTTACATCAACTTTTATGTCTGCAATGGTGCCGTGATTGCACCTCAGTTCGGGGACGAGCGCGCGGACGCCAATTGCCGCTCAGCTTTACGAGAGCACTTCCACGGTCGCGAAGTGGTTCAACTCAACATCGACGCCATTGCCGCTGGAGGCGGAGGAATTCATTGCAC